>CAZBPC010000160.1:0-2527 GCA_964493715.1 uncultured archaeon | reverse complement strand
TTATTACATAACATACTCTTCTACCTTGCAATCTCTTTTAAAATTAATTATAATATCTATGGAAGGGAGAATACTTTAAATTAGAAGAAAAATAAGGTTAGGGTATAATTTAAACAAATGGAGTGCGAAAATTTAAATAGCTGAGAACGATTTAGAGAAAAAGTTAAAAGAGCTTGAAAGTAAAATAGAAGAAAAAAATAAAGATATCACCACATTATGGTGTTGGTTATGCATTGTCACAATTATTGTGTTAATTATTTCATTTTCTATGTTCGTAGGGTTTATAAATTCTCTCATGAACTATTTTTAATCAATTATGCATGTTATTTCGACAAAATAATTGATGTCAATAAATTTTAACTGTTTTTCTATGATACTAGAATTATTAAGTTTTAGGCTTACAGAATTTTGCGAATTGAATCCACATAATTTAAATCTTTAATTTAATCAAAAATGAGTAAAAAATAAAAAATATGACAATTAATTAAGCAAATTAATCCTAATCATCGGATTCCTCAGCCCACTCAACATCCACGACTTTCTTTTTCTTGTCCTTGTCTTTATCGCCCTTTTGAGACTTATAAGATGCTCCTCCCGCCCCAGTGTCCCCCATATCTCCTGGAGGAACACCACCCATACCACCTGGGGGAATGCCACCCATGCCTCCTGCTGCTCTTTGAGCTTGTTCTGCAGCTTGTTGATATGCATCTCCTTCAGCTTGTTGAGCATAAATTCTTTGAGAGAAACCATACATTGATTTTTGTAGATTTTCCACACCAAGTTTAATTCGTTGAAGGTCTTCAGTTTTAACATCTTCTTCTAAGTTTTTAATCGCTGCTTCGATTTCTGTCTTTTCTTTCTCTTCAATTTTGTCCTTGTTATCTTCCATTAATTTTCTTGTTTGGTATATCATTGAATCTGCTTGATTCTTTGTTTCAATCAATTCTCTTATTTTTTTATCTTCTTCTTCAAAAGTTTCTGCATTACGAACTTTCTCTTGGATTTCTTCTTCTGAGAGCCCCCTTGCTCCCGTGACTGTAATACCCGTTTCTTTTCCAGTCCCGAGATCTTTAGCAGTTACGTGAACAATACCATCGGCATCAATGGAAAATTTAACTTCAATCTGAGGGATACCTCGTGGTGCTGGAGGGATGCCTGTAAGATGAAACATGCCAAGCGTAATATTATCTTTAGCCATTGCACGTTCTCCTTGAAGTACATTAATCGTAACTGCTGGTTGATTATCAACTGCTGTGCTAAAGGTTTGTTTCTTTTCTGTAGGTATTGTGGTATTTCGTTCGATTAACTTGGTAAATACACCGCCAAGAGTTTCCACTCCTAATGAAAGAGGGGTAACATCTAGTAAAAGGAGATCTTCTACATCTCCCGCTATAATACCTCCTTGAATTGCAGCACCAATAGCAACACATTCCATTGGATCTACTGAATGTTCAGGTTCTTTACCAAAGAAATTTTTAAATCTAACTTGGACCGAAGGCATCCTTGTTGGCCCACCAACTAAAATTACTTTTTCTACTTCAGCAGTTGAGATCTTAGCATCTTTTACTGCTCTTGCCATGATTGGATCTAATCTTTTTAACGTTGGTTCTATTAATTGTTCTAATTTTGCTCTTGTCAATTCCACTTCTAAATGAAGAGGAGCTCCTTCTTTTTGAGTAAGATAGGGAAGATTAATTTGTGTTGAGACGGTTGTCGAGAGCTCTATTTTGGCTTTTTCTCCCGCATCTTTTAACCGAATCATTGCTTTATTATCACTTCGAACATTAATTCCTTCTTTTTTCTCGAATTCTGAGGCAAGCCATTCGATAATGGCATTATCCATATCAGTACCTCCCAATTGAGTATCTCCGGCGGTTGAAAGTACCTCAACGACACCTTCTCCATATTCCATGAGCGTAACATCAAAAGTGCCACCACCCAAGTCTAAAACGACTATTTTCAATAGTTTGTTTTTGGTATCTTTATCGAGACCATATGCTAAGCACGCAGCGGTGGGTTCATTAATCATCCGAACTACTTCCAACCCTGCGATCTCTCCTGCATTTTTAGTAGATGTTCTTTGAGCATCATTAAAATAAGCAGGAACCGTGATTACTGCTTTTTTCACTTCTTCGCCCAAATATGCTGAAGCATCATTTTTAATCTTCTTCAAGATCATTGCAGACACATCTTCAGGAGTGAATTCTTGCCACTCACTTCCTACCTTTACTTTCGCTTTGTATGACGTCCCCATTTTTCTCTTTATGGCATATATCGTTCCGTCAGGATTTGATACTGCTTGACGTCGTGCTGGTTCTCCAACTATTTTTCGTCCTTTTTCATCAAAGGCTACATATGAAGGAAAAGCTTTTCCACCTAATGTTCTACCTTCAGCAGCAGGAATAATCTCAGGTTGTCCTGTTGCACTAAGGACAGCACAAGCGCTATTTGAAGTGCCTAAATCTATTCCAATGATTTTTTCCTTCTTTGTTGGTTTAGTATCTTCACTCATCGTACTTTTCAACTA
>CAZBPC010000159.1:0-2555 GCA_964493715.1 uncultured archaeon | reverse complement strand
GGTAATTCCTCATTAGTTGGGGCATCAATAAGAATCTCATTTTGATGACTTTTCAATCTAATGGCATTAACGGGGCATACAGCAACACATTTTCCGCACTCTATGCAATATTCTTCCATTTCTTCATGAAAATGCATTTTATCTGAATCAAAGTAATAATAATGACATTCATTAGCGCAAGCTTTACATCTTGTACAAGATTCAATATCTACAATCACTTTAGAATTTTCTAACATGATTAAACATCTTATTTGTAATGTATTATTCTAGAATTTGAAATTCAATTTATGAATAATGATGATAGGATTAGATTTAATTTTTTCTGAAAAGTTTAAGTAAGCGTATATAGTATTAATACTGAATTGGCTTTCAGCCAGAAAACAATTTATAATTTATCCAATTTACCTTATTTACACTTTCTTCTAAAATTTATTTCTTTAAACTATTATTATTAGAGAATTATATCCAATTCAGTGATTCAGTATCAATTTATTACTATCTGGTGACTAATAATTCGAAAACGATACCTTTAAATATGTCAATTAATATATGTAAAGTATTGATTGACATAAAAACATTGACATGGTTAGATAATAATTTATGTCAATTTTATTTAAATAAATAATTTGATTGATAACTATGAGAGAGTTGAATAATATGGTATTTGAAGATGATTTCTTTAATGTTCGCAAGTCATTAGAAGATCCTTATCGAAAAATTGCAATTTCGAAGAGTGAATATGAAAGACTTCAACAAATAGCAGCCAAATACGAAACTTTGCTAAAGAAATTTCAACGTATTGAGACAGAGAAAAGTCAGCTAGAACAAGAAATTGAACTTCTAAAGAATGATGGACGCAAATTAAAGCAATTAGAAGAGGAAAACGAGAAAATGCTAAACTCTTTGCTGCGAACGAGAGCAGATTTTGAAAATTACAAGAGATCGATTGATAGAAATAATGAGAACTACCGACAGAAGGCTCAAGAAAGAATCATGCGAAAGTTAGTTAAACATGTTGAAGATTTAACAAGAGTGTTGAAAGTATTAGAAACCCTTAATATTGCTGGTTCAATAAAGAATGGATTCGAAATGATTTTGCATAATTTTACTAAAATTCTTGAAGAAGAAGGGGTAAGACCAATGAATTGTGTGGGAGAAAAGTTCGATCCCTTCAAGCAAGAAGCACTTTTAGTGGAGGAAAGGGATGATATTCCCGAAAATACCATAATTGAAGAAATTGATAAAGGTTATTTTATTAATAATGCAATTTTAAAACCCGCAGGGGTAAAAGTATCAAAATTAAAATCAGAATAAAAAAAAATAAATTTAATTTAAAACAGATAGGTGAAAAATATGGGAAAAATAATTGGTATAGATTTAGGCACGTCAAATTCAGCTGCGGCTGTATTGATTGGTGGTAAGCCAACAATAATACCTAGTGCTGAGGGTAATACAATAGGAGGAAAAGCTTTTCCATCTGTAGTTGCCTTCACGAAAGATGATCAGAGGTTAGTAGGAGAACCTGCGAGAAGGCAGGCTATATCGAACCCTGATAGGACAATTACTGCAATTAAAAGGAAAATGGGAACATCATATAAAGTCACAATTGATGGAAAGAATTATACTCCGCAGGAAATTTCTGCCATGATTCTAAGAAAGATCAAGGAAGATGCCAGTGCTTACTTAGGTGAAGAAGTTACTGAAGCCATTATAACGGTACCAGCATACTTTAACGATAACCAACGACAAGCCACGAAAGATGCGGGAAAGATCGCGGGATTGAATGTTAAACGTTTAATCAACGAACCAACTGCCGCAGCTATAGCTTATGGTTTGGATAAGAAGGATGCACATCTAAAGATTGCTGTATTAGATCTTGGAGGAGGAACGTTTGATGTAACCATAATGGAGATGGACAATCAAGTCTTTGAAGTAATTTCTACTGCAGGAGATACGCAATTAGGAGGAACAGATATGGATAAAATTCTAGTAGAGTTCTTGGTTAGTGAATTTAAAAACCAAGAAGGTATTGACTTAGCAAGCGATTCAATGGCAATGCAGAGAGTTCGAGAAGCTGTTGAAAAAGCAAAGATAGAATTATCTACATCCGTTTCTACAGATATTAACTTGCCTTACATAACAGCTACGAATGCGGGACCTAAACATCTCACTATGACATTAACTAGAGCGAAATTGGAACAACTTATTGATCCAATACTCCAACGATTAAAAGCACCAATCAGTAAAGCTTTAATGGACGCAGGGTTAAAAAAAGGAGATGTCGATAAAGTCATACTTGTTGGGGGTCCTACGAGAATGCCAAGTGTTCAGAATATATTTGAAGAATTTATGGGAAGAACTCCAGAACGAAGCATTGATCCAATGGAATGTGTAGCTATGGGAGCCGCCATACAAGGAGGCGTGTTAACTGGTGAAGTAGAAGATTTATTACTCTTAGATGTCACACCATTATCACTTGGAGTTGAAACTCTTGGTGGCGTATTTACCAAGTTGATAGAACGAAATACCACGATCCCAACGAAAAAGGTCGAAAC
>CAZBPC010000158.1:0-2627 GCA_964493715.1 uncultured archaeon | reverse complement strand
TTTATTGATAGTGTCTGGATATTAGAAATTGAAACTGGAATCGTTATTTATGAAGAAATTTATAATGATATAACAAAATATGGAATATCAACAGATATGATTTTAAATTTTCTTTCAGCCTTAGTTAGTTTTGCTGGTGAAGTGTTTGCAGATGAGCTAAAATATATAAAGCTATCAAATCATAAGATCTTTTTTACTTTTTTAGAGCATATCATGTTGGTAATATCGATAACTGACAAAATATCTTTTGAGGAAACGAAAATAAGCGGTTTAATTGATAGAATCGGTAAAAAATTTGAATTAAGGTTTGAGAACTTATATAACCAAGAATTATGGTATGCAAATATCGCTGTGTTTAATTCTTTTTCTAAAGATTTAAGAGAGATCATTAATAAAGAACCAGAACCAATCAAAATAGTACATAGTATTAGTTTTTCCGAAAAAATAAAAAAGTTGAATGAATTAATTGATAGTGAAACAAATAAATTTTTAATTAGAAAGCAAAAACTCGAAAAAGTTTATGACCAAAAGGTAGAGAGATTTGAATCTAAAAAGAGCAAAACAATGTTAGATAAAAAACAATATGATGATACCTAAAATCAACCTCCTTCTAAATTATAAATAATTATAAAAAATTTTTAAGAAATTAATGAATCTAAGTTTTTTATTATGTTCAAAATTTTGAACATCTTTCTTATTGAAAATGAAGTTACGACATCCCTAATATATATAAAATAAGTATATTTTTCAATATAATAAAAAAAAAAATTATTGAGTTAGAAATAAGCTAATATTAAACCTATATATAGAAAGAACATTCCGAATCTTAGTAGAATTTTAATAGTTCTATAATAAGTTTTTTCAGTTTTCATTTTATAAGTTAGAAGCATAGCTATCCCAAGCAGAATGACGATTATAGTCACTGGAATCATATAAAATATCAAGCTTAGTATATACACGAAATTTGGGATGAATGGAAGAATGATTAAGAGTATAACTACCAAATCTAAGACAAATGAAATCCTCTGAGTTTTTTCAACACCTAAAGAAGAAGCAAGAGAGATTGCACCTGCTCTTTCGTATTTTTCTTTATTCTTACTTTCATTTATCAAATCCTTGGAGAATTGTAATAGAAAAATAGCTCCAAAGAATATAAAAATCGAGAATGGTATAATACTACTATTAATTGCTGCTCCATAAATAATCCCAAATGAAAAAGATAAACTTATGAGAATATTAGCAAGTAGGATTTTTCTATACCATATTTTACCGTAAAATATTGAAAGGAACCAGACAACACCAATAATACCTAATAGGAATACATTCAAAACTACTAAATTATAGTAAATAGTATGGACTATTGACGTGATAAATGCTGCAACGTATAATACTGCACTACTTATTTCTAACTTTTTAGATTTTAGTGTCTTTCTCTCATCCGATGATTCTTCAATCTTGAGAATTAATGCCACTAACATTCCTGAACACGTTATTAGAAAGTAGATGGGCATCCCAAAGTAAATATTTGTAGTGAAACGACCAACTCCGATTCCCCAACGTGTTATAAGTGTTCCGATGAATGCTAAAACACCTCCCTTAATCCAATTAAAAACTTTCATTCCATATATATAGTCTTTTCTATTCATTTTGATCACCTTATTTTATTATATTTCTGTGTATGTTCTCGTAGCATTTTCAAAATCCAGCACTAATTTCATGTTCAAGTATTCTATAGTAGTTTTTAACGTGTTAAATTCTTGATGGCAGAAATCGTTGTCAAATTTAGCATAAGATCCTAAATCAACAGGTACCCCAGCGACAGTCATGGGTCCATTCCACGCGACTTTAACTAAACCTTGAGTAGGAGACACATATTCAATATTATATCCAACAGCCAAATGTTGTACAGTAACTCTCGTTGCTAATAGTGAAGATGTAAAGTTCTCGAATGTACCATAATCATCAACACTTCCAAGTTCTACAATAAAAGCATTTGTTTTACCAGATGATCGAAGTTCATAATCATTTTCCCAATAGGTAGGTTCATCAGAATACAGTGCGATATAACCACCTGACCTGCTTCCAAAAGTCCATTTGCCTTGTTGGATTACATTATCAAATGCCCAACGAGGAAAATATGCTTGAATTACTGGTTCGAATTCTAAAAACATATATACTAGTTCCAAAATTAAAGATTGAGAAAGACGATCATATTGAATTACACCAACATTCTCATGGAATGTTGCTCGTGGTTTAAATCCACCCACATAGTCCTCCATTCGAAATCCTCCATGTGAGTTGGTGAATATATAAGCATATTCATCTAAAGAAGCTTGCCATATATGCTCTTGATATCCTCCCATTCCTTTCTGATGATCTTGAACTCCAGAAAGCTGGTAATATGGTGTACGGTATGTATATGTATTTACTTCCTCTAGCACTACACCTTCTGTAGCCTCTTTCAAAAATGTGCAAACTTCTGAAAGACTCATTCCATAAATATCTGCAGCAATTTTTATTAAATCTACTAGCATTTCATCATTGAATACTGTATCATATCCCAAGTTATAATATTCTGTTAAATTTAATGAAGGATCGATTGTTTCTCCTGTAAAAACTGCTGACAT
>CAZBPC010000157.1:0-2676 GCA_964493715.1 uncultured archaeon | reverse complement strand
GGAGGATTTGAAGTAATTGATTTGGGAGAAGATGTTTCACAAGATACCTTTATTGAGAAGATTAAAGAATTTAATCCTGATATATTAGGTTTAGGATGTTACATGACAACAACAATGCTTGAAATGAGAGAGATCATCAAACGACTTGAAAAAGAAGGGTTAAGAAGCAAATTAAAAGTAATGATCGGTGGTGTTCCTTGTACTCAGGAATTTGCTGAAGAAATAAATGCCGATGTGTGGGGAAAAGATGCTTTTGATGCAGTAGAAAAAGCAAAAATGATAATGGGGGTGCAATAAACTGACTGAAGTAAAACAAGATTTGGGAAGTGTTCTCTCAAGTGGAGATAAAGGCTATGTTAATATTGCAGCTCAATGTCATGACCATGTCATGTACCTTGCTGAAGCGCCTGCTAATAAGTTTTACACCGATTTAAATTTTAATTTTGAACTAGGTGGATTAGTAGGAAAATATTATGAATTAGATAGCTCAGCAGGAGGACATGATGCTTATAACATCGAAGTGGAAGCGTTAGGAGGTAAATTAATTTATGGCGAAAATTCTATGCCTACTATTGATTTTCGTCAGCCGTTGATTAAGAACTATGAGGATTTAGAAAAATTAAAAAATAAAAAAATTGATTTTCAGAATGCTGGACGTTTTCCAATGATTTTAAATTCTTCTGGCTCAATGGTTGGTGGTAATTGTATATTTTGCTCACCTTTTAGCTTAGCAGTTGGATTGATGGGATTTCCAAAACTCATTAGAGCAATGAAAAAGGATCCAAAATTATATCATGGAGTTATGAGTTTCGTTGTTGATGACGTTTTAGCTCCTTGGATTAGGATTCAAAATGAGAAAATGGGTAATTTATTAGGGATAGGGGCTGATGCTTGGGCTAGTGTACCAAATTTATCCCCCAAAGAAATGATGGACTGGATTGTCCCTTATAATCAGCGACTCGAAAAAAAATGTAAAGAATTTGGAGTAGTGACGATGAACGTGACTGGGGACTATTGCGAAGAACGATTAGATAAATTTGACGAGAAAATACTTCATGATAGTTTTGATGTGGAGGTTGCAAGTGTTGGTGGTAATCTCGCATTATTCTTAGCTATGGGTCGATGGCATGAATACCCTCTTGAAGCAGTACGCAACTATACTGAAAAATATCGAAAAGAAGGAAAAAGTGTTTCGATTACAGCAGGTATAAACGCTCGATTGCTCCGAGATGGACCTGTTGAGAAAATTGTTGATAATGTTAAAAGATTCATTGATGCATTTGGTCGTGATCATGACCTAAGTATTTTCTTAGCAAATGTTCCCGCGGATACTCCTTCGGAACACATTCATGCAGCTGTAGCTGCAGCGCATACATATGGAAAGTTCCCTATAGCAGACAACCTAGATGATGTTGAATTAAAAATTCCGACGAAAAAATCCTTCAAAGAATGGAGAATTGAAAATGAATCTATTGTAAAGGCTAAAATAAAAAAAGAAGCTGAAGAAGAGAGATGTGGTCTTGCTGGATTACTCTGGCAACAGCTAGGATCAATAAACAAAAATGAAAAATTTAAGGAAGAGTATGCCGATGCGAAAATGAGTTTTCTTTACAATCTTACAGACCAACGGTATAGTGCGTTAATCACAATTGAAAATGGAACTCTAGATATAAAGCATATTGAAAATGATAAGGATGATATAAAAAACATTGAAGTTGATGGTTCAATTGCTTGTACTGCAAGCTTATTTTTCGATTTCACTGGAGGAAAGATCTCTAAGGCTGCAATGTTAATAAAAATGCTCACGGGAAAGTTGAAGGTTAAAGGTGCGAAAAAAATGCAGGAATTAGCCAAAATTATGGCTCTATAAAAATTTATAACTTTTTTTTTCTTTTTAGAAAGATTTGCGCTGTTAGAATAACATATAATAATAATATAGGTATAGAAATCACTATTGGGGATAGATTTTCACCTTGAGAATTGAGTATAAGGGATGCAGGAATGGAAATTATTAACGGAATTAATTCACCGATTATCGCCAAAATTATGAGCCATTTTCTTGAGAATTTTCCTTGAAGATATCTAATTATCGCGTATAATATTACGAATCGAAATATATAAAATTCCATAAAATATCGTAAGACGAAAAAGGGGGGATGAGAATCTGGATAACTTGGAAATTCCCAAAGCATTGCAATAATTGAGCTTGGACCCGGTCCTAAATCTATATGATATCCAAAAGGTGCTAAAAAAATAACCAATATCGATAGAAGTATTAAGAAATAGATAAAAAATGACTGTCTTTTCGATTCCATAATGTTTTTATAAAAGAATAGTAAACTAATATATCTTCTTAGATAAAGAAAAAAAAGCAGGTTATTATTTTATTAGTTTTGGAAACCAACGTGGAACATTTTTCTTATAATCCAGAAATTGCTTTCCGAATAATCCTTTAAGAATTTTCTCTTCGTAAATTACCATTTTATTATATACCAAAAAGATTGGAATGAATGCAACAAGGCTAATTAATGATATTGATAAACAGATACACGCGACATATATCAATAATATGCCAAAATACATTGGATTACGAGTTCTACTAAGAATTCCTTCATAAATTAGAGTAGTAGGTGGTTCATGCGATTTAAATAGAGTTTTATGTGATATATATATGAA
>CAZBPC010000156.1:0-2677 GCA_964493715.1 uncultured archaeon | reverse complement strand
TCTTTCATGTACCGCTTCTATTGTTTTTTATTAGGATATAATATATATATTTAATTTGCTTGATTAATTGAAGCTGTAAGGATAAAAAATAATGAAAAGCAACATATCAAAATAATAATTGAAATACGTTTTTCTTTTAACAATTTTCGTGACATTAACCACTAACCCCATTGCATTAAATATGAATATTTTTTTAAACAGATTAAGTCTTTATTAGTAATTTTGATATTTATAACTTATAGTAGATACTTTATATCTTACTAAATAAATCTCTAAATAAAAGCTTTTTATATATTATAAAAAGGAGGATAATAAAATTAGAATCGTTTTTTTTTGTTTAATGGTTATTCTTTCAGGGAATCTGCAGTTTTAATGGTTGAAGTTTCAATCATTTTATCTGGAATTGGTTTTGGTTTCATTGAAACTCCTTTAAAAGTTTTTTCTGTCTTTTTCAAGTATTTTCCATGCTTTAATTTAAAGGCTCTTTCTCGGGGTAAGATTGGTACTTTAGGATTATCGGCATCATTCAATGTTTTGCTATATTTTCTGACTTTCCTCACTGGGATGGGATATTTCAAGTATGTTTGATATGCTATAAGATATCCTGTTATAACAATTGCGGCCATTAACGCTATTATGAATAACCCCAGAAATAACCACGGTTCAGGAATTGTGTCCGTAAATGTTTCAGTCCAGGAAACATACAAATAAACATCTGTAATCGATATAGTAATATTCTGTTCCAATCCGAAATTTTCCGCTAAATATATTTCAATCGTGAAGGTAAAATTTTCATAAGGTAGAATCTCTGAAGTAATATCATAACCATCACTCTTCGCTTCTTGAAAATTGGGTGAATATACATAATCATTTAGACTTATTGTTTGCTCATATTTTCTATCATTAATGAAAATTCTGATCTGAGAATTCTGGGATGCTTCTGTCCAATTCTGATCAATTTTGTACTTAAACTTAAGATTTGCATCTGTAATGCGGACATTAGTTCCATCAATTTCATCAACATCTTGATTCCAAGCTACAGTTGTAAATTGATTGATTCGCTTTTCATAATTGAGTGTTAGATTAACCGTTTTAAAGCGCAAATCATTCCAATAATCGTGATCTGTACCAGAATTATTATCTTCACAATACATATATATTCCTAAAACAATTGTAAAATTATTGTGCCCGGGATCAATCGCTAATACATTATTTAACGCATCAATTATTGCTTGATCTTCAAATACTCCGATTTCTCCTTCTATATCATATAATGCAAGAGCGTCATTTCCTAATAAACTAGTTTGATTAAAGGCGATCCTATAGGTATTAAGTTCATCAACATCTAAAGTAGTGATTTCTACATAAAATTGAGCATAATCATATATTTGGTGTTGATTGATACCAGCTGTATCACCAGGAGTATCCACATTTATATTAACGCTTGCATTTATTATTGATGTAAAACTCACTGCCGTTATGATATAGTCAGACATATCAACTGGTAAACTTACGTTTGTTCTCCAATGCATGCGCGGAGTATTTTTAGGTTGACCACCTCCTTCAGCTTCATTCCACCAATGACTACACCATGCTCCATCAGCAGTAACGCCATAATAAGGAACAGAAGCGCGTTGAGGAACAATAGTTAATTCCGTCTTATTAAAAGCTTCCCAATTCATATACGTTGAACTATCAAGAAGAACTTGTTTTTCTTTAGAATCTCCCACGATTTTATACCCTACTTGATTTGTGCTTGTAATTGCTTGGACATCTGATAAGTCCCCATTAATTGTAGGATACCATGTGGGTTCGATGGGATTATTAAAGGTCGGATTGATAAGTAAGTTACCTTCATGATTGACAGCTCTAGCAGATTTAATGGATGTAGAATCTTCAATAATAATTGGCTGGAAGAAAATGTTATTCAATATTGGTATTAAAATAAGAATGATAATCGTAAAAAGAATTAAACTTCTAATCTTATTTCTTTTATGTTTCCTTCTCTGGTTTAAAATGTTTTTCATAAAGATCAACTCATTATTTTTTTTATGAATTTCATTAATTCAATATTAAAAATTTAAATGATTATTGGGTTTAAATATATCTAATATTATTTATAATTGTCATTCTTTAAGAAATAATACAATTAAGCTATAATGATAAATTCTTTATAATTAATTAACAGAAAGAGTTGTTACAGTTAGCAACTTAAATCAGACTAGTGATAGCTTATTAGAGCACACTAAACAAGACACTATTAAAAACCTAGTTTTATGAGCTTTCAAAATGGGATGTTTACCTATCGATCTTGGAATGGTATCAAACTTCACTATACTCTGCTTGGGAGAAATAAAACTTGTCTCTATGATAAAATGAAAAATTGAAAAACAAAAAATAATGAAATTTATAATTTTTAAAATTAATTTGAGTTTTAACTCTTAGGACTTTCAATGGGTTTCTTTGTTATTTGTTCTGGTTTGATAACTTGTTCCACAGGTTTTCCTTTTAATAATTTGGTTGTTTTTTTTAATTCACTTTGATATTCATTATTGAAAGCTTTTTCTCGCTCCTTTATATCAATACGTGGATTTTTTGTATTTCCAAGTGTTCTAGAATATTTTCTGACTTTTCGAACTGGTTTAGGATACTTTAGCACACGTTGATATGCATATAG
>CAZBPC010000155.1:0-2703 GCA_964493715.1 uncultured archaeon | reverse complement strand
TCGATATGCATGTTTCAGATATTTGCACATTCTATTATGACTATAATTTATGGAACATCAATCGTACAATATCATTCGATAATGAATTTAATGGTGAAGAAACTACTTCCCAGATGGTATCCCTAAATACTTATTATGACTTTTCTGCTGTAACCCAAAGCGAAGACTTTTATTACATTTATGATGGCAATTTAGTAAAAGGATTGAACAATGATGGATATACAGTCGAAAATTACACTATCATTCATGATCCCATTCATCAAACCACAAAAAACACATTAGGGATTTTTGTTCCCAATTTCTATGCGTCAGGAGATGCGTTTAGCGAAATCTCTTATCTAAAGGGCACATTTTCCTATGATAGTGGTAATGATATGGTAATGTACAATCCTGGATCAATAAATGATTTTAAAAATAATGCCAATCCAACTAATAAGCTTCACATTGAATTTTGGGAATTTATTGACCATATTAATAATACAGCATATTCACCTAAACTTAATGAAGCGGGAATGGTACTACTTTTTGAAGACATGTACTCATCATTGAAAAATCCAGTGAATATTTATATATTCGAAAAAGATAGTGAATTCTATAATTTGAAAGTAAATGTAACTGATATTGATCAAAACTTAGTACCAGATGCAAAAGTTACTGTATGGAATAATACGGATATGACCGAGATTGGTACCTCATATACGGATGAAAATGGTGTAGCTACTTTCACGAGATTAAATAATGGAACTTATGTTGTTAATACTACTTATGAGATGTATGGAAAAGCGCCTTTAGTTATCACAACGCCTCAAATTATAGATCTTAATGATGGAACTGTGGATAGTACTGGTTTACGTGAAATATCATTTATAAATGTTAGTTTAACCTCGCTGGACCTGACATTAAATAGATTAAATAGTACTGGTGATTACCAAGGCCTTTTAGATGGTGCTAAAGTTACATTCTGGATAGATGATGGAAGTGGATCTCAGTTGATAGGATCAGAAAATTCAGATGTGAATGGACATGTCGTATTTAGATGGTTAAATTTTACTAATCCAAGTGATGGTAACGTTACTTTTGGAGTTGAATGGTTTGAAATTGCTGGAGTTGTTGATGCTCCAGGAGATTTAGATATGGGTAGTAGTATTTTGAATGCAACATATTACTTTTATCAAGCCCATTCTGCTATAGTAAATGTAACATTTGGTTCATCATTTGATACGGATTTAGTATTCACGCAAGTACCTACTGAAACAGAAATGCTTGGAGATTTAGTTCACTTTCAAGTAAATTTTACACAGATCGAAAATGGTACGATAGAATCACCTCTAACGGGAGCTAATGTTAATTATAATATCAAAATAGGTTCACAGTTAATTAATCTGCATACGTTATCATTCATCGAAATAGGATCGGGTCTTTATAATCTAACGATTAATACAAATAATCCTGTAGAAACAGGGGGTGTCAGCTGGTTATCCAGCGTATCATATACACTTGAGGTTCAAGCTAGTAAACCTGGATATATTACCCAATCAGATTCCATCTCATTTACGCTTTTAGACAGAACAGCTTCATTAGTTGCTGGTGATACTCAGATTAATGCCTATTGGAATGAGATATTAGTTTTAGACGTGACATACACAGATATCAGTTTTGGAGGGAATATAGCAATAGATGGAGCTTCAGTTCAGTATGCTGCAATTGGAGTTCCTTCCGTTGTCGGATTCTTAACTGCTTATGGGTCCGGTGGACAGTACCTACTTGAAATACCTACAACCGACTTTTCAATAAGTGGTACTTATACAATACAAATCACGGCAACCAAACAAAATTACCAAGAAAAAACGATATTCATAATAGCTACAATTTTTGCTATTAAATCAGCGATTAATGGATCAGTTGGAATCTATGAGGATATAGATGTACCATTCAGGGAATCAGAAATCTTTCACTTTAATTATACAGTAGATAGTACAGGAGAAGGCTTAACAGAGAGTAATATAAAGACTTACGAATGGACTAAAGAAATTGGGGATGTTATTGTAGATAGCGGAGCTGGAACATTATTCGAAATTGGTGGTGGAATGTATTCATTGGATTTTGATACAGAAACTTTGGAGATTGCAACTTATACTCTAATATTTAATTTAGAAAAAGAAAACTATGCAGGTAGAAGTGGCATTATTATATTACACATAGTCGAAAGAGTAATAGATGTTACATTACCTACTGCTGATAAAATCATTCCAGCTATATCCGGTCAAGAATTGACATTCGATATTTCTCTTAAAGATTTATTAAACAATAGCGCATTGGTAAACTGCGATGTTAGTTTGAGCTTTCAAGGTAATACCTATGATTTCACTAACAATGGGGATGGAACTTACTCCGTTTTAATCTCTGATTTACCTGATGCATTCATCATGCCTATACCTATTAGAGGGACAATAACAATTACTCTAGCAAATTACGAGAGTGAAGAGATCGATCTTACGATTAATGTTGGCATGGTAGAGATTTTCCCTGGATTTCCAATGTTTTATTTCATAATCATTGTTGTTGGTGTGGTTGCTGTAGTTGGATCACTAGTGGGTTACAGAGTAATCCAACAAGCAAAGATTCCAAAATTCGTGAAAAAAGCGAGAGCAATGAAGAAAGAGATCAAGGGAAGAAAATCTATATCTGAATCACTTCTGTATC
>CAZBPC010000154.1:0-2805 GCA_964493715.1 uncultured archaeon | reverse complement strand
AGAATTCCATTTGAAACCTGATAGGATTCAAAACTATTAAAGTTGTTTTGAGAAAGAAGAACAGTAATACTTTCCACTCCCGACTGATTATCATATCCTTCAAAATTAAATTGGATATGATCGTTAATTGTTGGAGTATTAGGTATACATTCAATATTTCTCAATTCAGGAAAATAGGAATCTTCAATTGTGGTGAAATTGAAATATGACGGAATTAAATTATGACCTGTAATTGTCACGTTGTATTTTTCGTTGGATTGAGCTGGTAGACGGAATTTTACTATTCCATCTTTATTTGCATAAGCTGTAAAATATTTACCATCCAAGGATGTGAGGTGAACTCTAGCATTTGGTACAGTTTGGCCCCTATTATCGATAACTGAGAAGGAAACAAGTTGTCCTTCATAGATGGGGGAGATAAAGAAATTCGGTACAGAAACTGGAATATCTGTATATATATCTAATTCAGGATCACCCAATAAATTATAAGTCAAGATGTTTTTTCTTTGGTATTCAAAACTAATGGATGTCTCTCCCCTTTGAAAGTAATCGCTATTTAAATAAGCGACTTTGGAGTCATATAATGCTTTTCCTTGTTGAAAATCCATTTCCTCAAAAAATTGTTTCCAAAATAACTTTGCATTGCCTCGATTTAATTTTTCTAAATAAGTATCTCCTGGTAAATACCATGTAACTCGAAGTCCCCCAATATAACCTATTGCACCCGCGTCTAATCGTTTTATCAATCTTTCTCCAATGCTAGAATCTCCTTGATCATAAGAAGAAGTAGTGCACGCATCAGCATATATTAATGAAGGCATGTTATAATTAGAGCTTGAGAGCGCATCAATATTAGAGTAAATCAACGGAGCAATCTGACTTGCGTCGTTGATTTCAATAGGATTACCATGACCCGCTATTATTATCGTTGAATATCCTTTATTTACACCATTAATAAAGGAAGTGTCATTTAATATATCTAAAATGTTGGGCTCTGGTGGGATGGAGGCTGAAAAATCTGTATTAGTCCTGACAAGATGAGTAAAATTCATATAACTAAGGACAAAATTTTGCCAAATGTACTCTGTCAAGCGTGCTTCATCTTCATCTGGATCTGGATAGGGTTCATAAGAAGAAACACCTCCTGCTAATAGCATCTGGTTCATCCATGACCCTATTTGAGGATCACTCTCGTATTTTAAAGTTTTATTTACCATTATTTGAAGTTCATTAGCGTTACTAGCGGGAAGTCTTCCAACATAAACGTCAGGACTCCAAATAATTTCATCAATGCCATTCCCATTGTTTTCAGGGTTTTCTCCCCACTTCCCATCACCATCATCATCCCACGTACCACTGAGTGCGCTGTAATAAAAATCGGTTGGTTTGTAATATTCATTCCAAGTTGAATATTCCGAGCTGTTAAATTTTACAGTATCGGGATTATAAGTATATCTGATTGGAATTAAATCTTCTTGTGCGTCACCTGCAAGTAGGACCCATTGGATATTTTCCTTCTCGTGATAATCTTTAATCATGTTTCTGATCTTTTCTGCATTATCAGATCCTGTATATTCAGAGAAGTTACTCAATATGATAGTCTTAACACCCTTCTGATTTTTCCATTCCATTAATGGCATTAACTCTTTGATAAAATTAGTATCATTAGGAGCAACAATTATCATTTCTATATTAGAGTTGTACCATTTATTATAAAGCTCTTCAAAATTCGGAGATGGTATGGACGAAATATCAATACTAGGTGAATCATCATTCATTTCTATTTTACTCGATGAAGTCGGTATATCGGTCTTAAAATTGATTGTGATGATAAATGGTGAGAAAATAAATATGAGAAAGAAAACTTGAATTATGCGATTAATTTGAAATTTATCCATTTTTCATCTAATTCAATATAAAATATCTTGATATAAATTAATTGGTAGAGAATAAAATATATTTTTAAATATTATAACTAATTAAAAATAAGTTCTAATTTAATAAAAAATTAAATTAAAGTAAAATTCTTGTTAATTATGCCACTCCGATTCAATACTTGCCCTCATTGCGAACAAAGAATTGTATTTAGGATAGATATGGAAGATATTGATCCTTCCCAATATCCCGCACCAGTCTACATAATTCATAAAGATGAATCTTGTGGTAAATTATCTACTTTTTTTGTTGACAGCCTTCTGAGGGTTTCTTATAAAGAACTTGAAAAGAAACCGGGGGGAATAAAAACCATAGAGACCACTGGATAAGATAAAATCTTATATTTGACAATTAATTTATTAAAAAAAGGATTCTTTACATTACGTAGAGAATTTATAAAGATCGTACTTTATTCAAATTCATAAAACTTAAATTTTCATGGAATATAATGGCAAGGGAATTAGAAGATGTACCGGGAATAGGAAAGGCAACTGCGGATAGATTAAGAGCTGCTGGGATCGAAACGATTGAAAAATTAGCTACTATTAAGGTAGATGATTTAATTGAACTTAGAATTAAAGGAATTGGGGATTCCACAGCATTGAAATATGTAAATAGCGCTAAAACTATATTTAATGAGAATATACCCGATGAATCAAGTATACCAAAACAAAAAACTCCCTTACCTAAAAAAGAAAAACCAGAGATAAAACACGATACAGCAAAGATTTCTGAACTTAAGAACCTAATCAAAAAGCAAGTAGAGTGTAATATTGGTTTAGTAGGACATGTAGATCATGGAAAAACTACCTTAGTAAAAGCCCTTACCGGTGATTGGACAGATAGACATTCAGAAGAACAAGAAAGGGG
>CAZBPC010000153.1:0-2931 GCA_964493715.1 uncultured archaeon | reverse complement strand
GTTATGTGATATGCTTCTTCTTGGACTTTATTACCTTGACTTTCTATTCTTCTTACTTCTTGCATCCTATATCTATTTGCTTGTAAACCGCACTCCCTTTTGATAATAATCACTTTTAAACCTTTGGCATTTAATGCTTCTTCGATAGATTTTGTTAACTTTTTGGGATTATATGAATCCTCTACTCGTAACCAAGGTACTCCAAGAGCATTACAGACCTTTTCTATAGAAAAATCTTTTTCAATTAAATATCGAAGAACATCATTTTGGTGACCCGTCATAGCTGTCCATGCGTTATCAAAAATGATCAATAATATATTTGAATCATATCCAATCGCTTCTGCAAGTGGAGATAAACCAGTATGAAAGAAAGTTGAATCACCAATCATAGCAAGAACTTTTTGATCGGTTTTTGTAGACATTCCAATAGCTGCACTCAATCCTCCCGACATGCAAATGATTAGATCACTACATTGCTGAGGAGGAAAGAAAGACATCACGTAGCATCCTATATCTCCACAAACTACTGTATTTTCTAGGTGATTAGTAGCTTTTAGAATGGAATAAAGTGTAGCACGTTCTGGACATCCTGCACAGAACGTAGGAAATCTACTGGGGATGATTTCTTCATATGAATTAAAATAATCTACTGCTTTAGTCATCTGTTCATTTGGTTTTTTATGAAAAATCTTAGCGAGAGTAGTTGCTACCAAACCAGTTGAAAATTCATCATATTTAGGGAAATACTCGCTACCCATTATTTCAACATTTATTTTTTTAATTTGAGCTATTTCAGAAATTTTTATTTCTAAAAAAGGTTCTAATTCTTCGATTATTATTATTTTTTCTAAATCTTGGATAAAATTAGTAATTTCTTGATAGTTTAATGGATAAATCATCCCTAATTTTAAGATTGGCACGTCATAGAGCTGTAATTGATTTAAAGCTTCCATTGTGTATCCAAATGGGGTACCACTCGTGATAATGCCAATTTTGTTATTGCCAGGAAAGATTTTATTTAGCCCTAATTCAGGAATGGCTTCCCTTAAACGTTCAATCCTTTCATATAATCTCACGTGATTATTAATAGCGTGAGGTGGTAATGAATTGAATTTTGGTATGTTTCTGATAAATTCACCCTTTTCTTTACCTTTTTTTAAAGGTTCAAGTTCTACAAAACCTCTAGAATGTGCGTTTCTTGTAGATGTTCTTAAATTGATAACCAAGTCATATTTTTCTGACAGATCAAAAGCCAATTTAACCCAATCCTTACATTCTTGAGGCGTATGGGGTTCTATTGTTGGTATGTGAAGCATCCAAGCATAAAATCGCTCATTTTGTTCTTGATGCGAGCCCAATGAACCAGGATCTGAACCGACCCCTATTACTAAAGCTCCAGGATTAGGCCCATTTAAAGCTATCACACTTAAAGCATCACTGGCAACATTTAAACCAACATGCTTCATGGGATTAAATGCTCGAACTCCAGTCCAAGCGGCTCCGGCACATGAAGATGTGGCTACTGCTTCATTAACAGCCCATTGATGTACCAAGTATTCCTTTAAATCAGGATTTTGTCTTAGAACCAGATGAAAATATTCACCAATATCGCTGGTGGGAGTACCAGGGTATTGAGATATGTATGATACTCCTGCTTCAAGACAACCCCTCACTAGAGCCTCATTGCCAAGCATGAGCACTTTACCTTGTTCATCGGTAAATCTTGTGTCACTTCTCATGAAATTGCACCTTAAAAACATACTAAAATTATTTATTCAAAACTGCTGAGAACAAAAAAATCTTATGATTATGAATTACGTTTTGAAAATTAATAATTAAAATGTTTCATATTTGTTCATAATATGTCTGATCAAAAAATATTTTATAAATACTGGCCAGAAGGAGTTCCTAAAGAGATAAATATTCCAAATAAGACTTTGATTGATTTTCTTGAAGATTCGCAAAAAAATTATCCTAACAATATTGTCACTTATTTTATGGGATTTGAACTTTCATATACAAAATTATTAGATATTGTGTATCGTACAGCAACTAAACTCAACGATCTTGGAATAAGAAAAGGTGACACGGTTGCAATCCAGTTTACTAATAATCCCGCATTTATAGCTTATTATTATGGCATTCTAAAAATAGGAGCTGTAGTCACACCAATCTCCCCCTTGTTCAAAAAATTAGAAATAAAACGACAATTATTAGATAGTGATGCGAAGATGTATATTGGGTGGGAAGGCTTTTCTGGTTTAGTTGATCCAATTATAAATGAAACAAAAGTGAAGCATAAGTTCTATAGTAATCTTTCTCCTTATTTAACTCCTGATCCGATGGCTCCACCCGAATTTGAAATGGGCGGAGAACCTACGTTTGAAGATATGATAAGAGATACGGAACCAAAACCTCCAAAAGTCCAAATTACTAGGGAGGATCTAGCTCAATTACAATACACGGGTGGAACAACAGGTTTTCCAAAGGGAGCAATGTTAACACATGGAAGTATTGGTGCGAATGTCTTTCAAGCAGAATCATGGTTTGTCGAAAAAGAATTTGGAAAAGTAGTATTACTTGCAGCTTTACCATTTTATCACATCTATATGGGGTTCATGATGAATATGTGCATTCATAATGGTTGGAAACTCGCTTGCGTTTTTAATCCTCGAGAAGCTCACGAAGTCATTGAAACCATTGAAGAAGCTAAAGTGACAGTTTTTCCTGGTGTAGCGGCAATATATAATAATCTAAATATCTATGAAGGGATCAAAAATCATGATTTATCGAGTATTAAGTATTGTTTGAGTTCAGCGGGTCCGCTTCCAGATGATGTAAGGAAAAAATTCGAAGATCTTACAGGAGCAAAGCTTCGAGAAGCATATGGTTTAACTGAGATGTCGCCTGCTGTTACTGCAAATCCGTTTG
>CAZBPC010000152.1:0-3027 GCA_964493715.1 uncultured archaeon | reverse complement strand
GGTTTGGAAACACCAGATAAATTTGCCGTTATTGAATATGAACCTACTACTAGAACTAAACATTCAGAAGAAATAGTTCAAAAAATTTTAAAAGCAGCTGAAATGAACGGCATTAAAGCAAAAAGATTTGGGGCAGGTAAATTAGAAAAGACAGTTGGTAGATTAAGTGGAGGTTCTGATGCTGCTGCTTTTTCAAAAGCAAATATTAAGGCAGCATTTTTAAATTCCGCAGATTGGAAAACTAGATCGAGCTATTATCATCAATCTACAGACACGCCGGATAAAATTAAAAAGGGAACATTAGAAAATGCCTTGCGCATCTGCATAACATTTATTTCAAATGAAAAATAGAAATGAACCTTATTTTTAAGTACCAGCAAGTCTCTTAGGATATTTAGATTGGGCTTTCAAATTCTCCTGTAATAATTTATAGACCAGCTTAAATCTTTTTTCTCGAAAACTTTTATCATGCCATAAATTATTTAATTCATAGGGATCGTTTTTACGATTGTAAATATCACCAAAATCATCTAATCCTTCGTATATTGTTATTTTATAATCCTCAGTGATTAAATGTCGCAATCTTGATGTTAGAGGTCCGACTTCTTCATCATTTTCAATAAAACAATTGTCTCTGATTTTAAATGTTGGATCAATCAAAATAGGCGTGAAATCAAATCCTTGCATATCTGGGGGATGATGCCGTTCTTTAATTTCAAGAAGATTTAAAAGTGTTTTTGGATAATCAATGGAACTAACTAAAGAATCTGATATACTTCCAGGTTTTGTCTTTCCAGGTACTTTAACAATTAAGGGGAGTTGTAATACACCATTAAAAGGACAAGGTCCTTTAAATAGCAATCCGTGATCTCCCATCAAATCCCCATGATCACTAGAAAATATTATCATTGTATTTTCAATTAATCCGCGATTTTCTAATGATGCTAATATTTGACCAATACATGCATCTAGATAGGAAATTGAGGCATAAGTTAATGCTGTAATTTTTTTTATTTCTTCTTCCGTGCTTTCTCTCAAAAATGCGTTTTTAAATGGAGGATTTTTGAGGTGTCTAGCTAAATATTCATGATAATATAGGTTTTCAATATCATTAAAGCTTGGAGGAAGCTTCATATCTTCAGGATTATACATATCTTGATATTTTTTCGGGGGAAATATTGGATAATGAGGGTCTGGAAAGGAACAGTGCAGATAAAATGGTTTTTCGCCATAATAACCACTAGAAAACCTTTCTAAGAAGGATAAGGTTTTTTCTTTAATATATGTTGTATTGTATAGATCTTCGGGAATTTCATCACAATATAAGCTAAAAAGATAATCATAATTCAGGCACCGCTTTTTTACATCCTCAGCAATAGATGGTACTCTCTCTTCCAACCACTCTATATAGTGACCCGAGCAAATACTACCATTACCAATTACTAAATCCACTTCATCATAACCATAGTAGGGAAGGGGAAAATTTTCTCTAACGGGATTTTTACCAGGTTCATCTTTTGACCAATTTACTATATCTTCAGCTGATTTAGTCCTATGAGAAAATGGAGCCATCCAAAATTGATGATGAATTTTGCCAATCGATACGGTATGCCATCCTTGTTGCGATAATGATTGAGTTATTGTGGGTATCTCCTTAGATAAAATCATACCATTACTACGTACACCATGTACATTTGGATAATAACCAGTTAGCAATGTAGCTCTGTTAGGCATGCAGATTGGATTGGTACAAAAATAATTTGTAAATCGTAAGCTTTCACTTGCTAATCGATCTAAATTAGGAGTTTTAACGATTGAATTACCATAACAGCCCAAATGATCCGCACGCTGTGCATCTGTTATTATGAATAAAACGTTCATCTTGTCATCCAAAATTTACACCTAAAACATATCGTATTCTTAAAAATCTCCTTTACATTTAATATTCTATTCCATATCTTGCATTTATACCTTTTGAAGAATAATAATGCTTGATCATCCTCATTTCTGTAACCAGATCTGCACGTTCCTTTATTTTGGGATGCATTTTAGGTCCGCCTGTTAAAATTAGCTCAACTTTCTCTGGTTTCTTATTGATTAGTTCTAACACATCTTCTACTGTAATTATCTCATATTCTACAGCAACCCCAATTTCATCAAGAATAACAAGATCATATTCATCACTGGTAATGATTTTCTCTGCAAATTCTAACCCCTTCTTGCCTTCTTCTAAATCAATGTTCCCAGGTGATGCAATAAGTTCTGGAGTCCCAAATTGCTTTATTTCAAAATTGGGAGTATTTTTTATGGCAGTTACTTCGCCGTATTGATCCCAACCTTTCATGAATTGAATTAAATATACTTTGAATCCGTGACCAGTTGCTCGAAATCCTTGACCAAGTGCTGCAGTAGTCTTACCTTTACCGCGTCCAAAATAAACTTGAACAAGGCCTTCATTAAGTCGTTTTCGAATTTTATTCAACCTTCTGCTTTCATTTGAAGAACCATAATTTAATTAATTTTGGAAAGTATCCATTATTTAATTAATTTTATTTCAATGCATTAATAATTAAGGATATGACAAGGAGATATGACTTTTAGTGTTGAAGATATTGATGTTTATCGAAAATTACAAGAGCATCTCGATAAAATGCCCATTGGATTTCCAACAACAAAATCTGGCTCAGATATTCGTATATTAAGAAAACTTTTTACTCCTGAACAAGCGAATGTTGCTACATTTTTAAGATTTGGCTGGGAAAGAGACCTTGAAACATTAGATACAATTTATGACCGAAATGTTGACAACAAGTTTTCAAAAGAAGAATTAGGAAAGATACTAGATGAAATGGGTCAAAAAGGTCTCATCATGACTAAAAGAGACGGGGATCAAAATTACTATGGAAATGCTTTACTCATGGTCGGAATTTTCGAATTTCAAGTAAACAGGCTCGATAAAGATTTCATCGAAGATTTCCATGATTATTTCGATGAAGGATGGCTTCCTGAAACATTGAAATTGAAAGG
>CAZBPC010000151.1:0-3099 GCA_964493715.1 uncultured archaeon | reverse complement strand
ATTTTCAAAAAAAATTTTAAGCAAGTCGAAGTAGTTCAAATTGTTTATGACTTCAAGGATTATTTGGAAAATACAGGAGCTCTCGAATTTAAAAAAGTTAATGAGAGAGAGATAAATCAGTTTTTAAAAAAGAAAAAAATTAAGGAAGAAAATCTTCCTCCTCCTCATGTAATTGCGAACAATGTCACTTTGGATGAAAAAAATGATACTCAAGAGGAACCAATATTTTAATATCTCATGAATGTTCATAATAAGAGTCTTGAAGATTATGTTAAATCGGAGAACCATGATGCAATCAATGAATATTTGATTGAAGTGGGTAAAAATCCTCATCTTAAAGATTTATTGGACATTGAATATCTTATAAGTAACTCTCAAGATTCTTTCCTTTATCATTTTGCAATAAATCTTATATATATTTTAGGTGAAATAAGTAGAAATCACTTTTTGGCTGATTTTTATATAGAATTCTTGATTGAGACATATTTTAAATCTGATCGTTGGATACGCAATGAAATTTTGTTAGCATTCTCAAAATCAATAAGAATTGATGACTTGTTTCAAAGAATTTTAGATGTTATAGAATTTGCTTTAGTTGATGATTATGATCCCATAATAATTAATGCTCTTACTGTAGTATATTATGTCAAAAGAATTCCCGAAAGTTATTACCCGAAGATTATTAAAAATTTAGAATCAAAAAATCACATGATCGTTCAGGAATCTATAAGAGTTTTAAGAAAGCACGTGGAATCAATTGATATGCTTTATAATATCCTAATGAAGGACAATATTATTAATCTATATAGTAAACAGATTTTGAGGAGTATATTAATGACTTTTTTTAATAATATTGATCAAGTAGAAGATTTTAAGGAAAAAATTGTGAAATCTGATTTAAATATATCCAAAAAGGAATCTTTAATCTCTGAAATTAAAACATATCAGAGAATTATGAAGCAAAGGACTTTATAATTGTTAAGATTCATATTCTCCCAATATAGTATTTAAATCATCATTTGAAAAAATAATCTCGTTAAATATTTTTATTAAAATTTTGATAATTTCACGTGGATTTCCATTAGAACGGGAATATATTCTTCTTAAAATCTGTTCATTTAGAGGAAAATAATCAAAATCCTCATTCGCTAATTTTATTAATCCTATATTTTCTAAAAAGTGTTTTATGTTACTTAGGTAAAAATCAAAGATATCATCCTCTGTGAAATTTTCAATATAGATCGGTTCAATAAACGTAATTATTTTATCTTTACTTAATTCTTGAAAGCGATTTTTAATTTCTTCAAGAGATTGATCAAATTTTAGAGTAATTATTAAGCGTAATCCATTAATGGATTGTAATTTTATGATTTTCTGTAATAATTTTTGTGAGCTTATTTCTTCTGGATTTTGACTTTGTCCGTATAACCAGCTTGGATCGAACACTTCTTCAGCATCCTCATCTTTTGGATTTATGATTGAAATTATTTTTTCAAAATCATCAATAAATAGAACTGTTCCTAATTTAGAATTCTCAATAAGTAATTTAAGCATGATATATGCCGCTTTACCTTTTCTTAAATCATATCTAAGTTTTAGTCGTGATAATTCTCTTATGTTCATTAATTCTCCTAGTAACCATCCTTCTGTTTCGATTTTTTTAAAAGGGTCAAGTTGATGAGTAGCAATTCCATTTATAACGTCGATTAGAGCATCTATTTCATCTTTTTCAAATTTACTCTCTAATTTTTGAAAGCCTATCTTTTTCACTTTCTCGATATCTGCTACGTGAAAAAAACCATAAATTTTATCAAGTGCTCCCCATTCATCACATAATTGGTTTATAATATATCTTAAAGGCTCAACTCCAATAGCATCAATAAATTCTGAATAAGTATTATAGAAGAATTTCTTAAATACTATATCTAATGAAATATAAATGGTATTATAATAATAGAGTGTATTTTTTAATGTCCAAAATAAATGAGTTTTGCCTATTCCAACGTCCCCAATAATTGGAAGGATAAAATTATTTTCTTCTTTGATAATAGTAATAATACGTTGTATTATGGATTTACGGGACTTAACTAATCCCAAATCTTCCTTGATTTCTCCCGTACTTACGAATTTCTTGAAGGGATTTACACCAATTTTTAAAATGTTAATCAATTCAGCTTTTTTATTCTCATAAAGTAACATAGATAACTCAAATTTTTAGTTCTTCTATTCCTAAAATGATAATATATTCAACAACTTTATCATCAACATTAGTTAGTGGTTCATAACTCACTTTTAATTTCTCTTTCTCATCCCTTCCGACAATTAAACAATCATAAAACACGGGATCTCCGTGATCATCAATGACTAAACGATCTGCAAGAATGATTCCATTATGAATTAGGGAAATAGGGTTTTTAAGAATTTCGCCATGAACAAAATCAAGATGGTTTATGCCAAACTTATAATCATTTAAATATAATCCAGAAGTATGTAACAAATTTATAGTAAATGGAAATGCATCAGAAAACTGACCTTCATCATACAATAACATTATATCAGGGGGGATTTTTATACAATACTCAATTGTGGATAAATCTTTAATTGAAAAATTGCTTAATCTACGAGAAAAAGCAGATGACCTATGATTGAGAATTTCAAACCCAATATTTAGCCCCATTTCAAGAAATAACCCGTTATCTTTAGATATTCTAACTTTATCTGAAAAGATGACAGATTTATGGTCATCCTTACATTTGGTTATAATAGATCCCACAAAATCTCCTTCCTTAATGATACCTTGGACCAAATCATACAATACAATTTCGTTTATATCGTTCATAATGGTTTAAAATTACTCAGATATGTGAAATAAAAATGTAGTTACGAATAAGGTTGCATTAATATTATATATCAATAGTATTATAATTATTTATTACTTCAGTATAGTTAATGTTAAATTGCTAATCTGATGAATTTAGCTAATTCTCCCAATAAGGTTTTAGATTTACCAAAGAAAGAATTATTAGAAAGAACATCTCAGTTCATTTTTTCTTCTGGTCTAAATGATGGAGCATCCAGATTATGCAAAGCTAACATGAA
>CAZBPC010000150.1:0-3129 GCA_964493715.1 uncultured archaeon | reverse complement strand
ATGATTATTTGGTTTGAATATATAGGATTCGATCCATTAACAGCTGGACTAATTTTTTCTGTTATTGCTATAGGCGCAGCAATAGGCAGCCTTTTTGGCGGATGGCTTGGTGATAAAGCAGCTAAATGGAGCCCTAATCGTGGAAGAATATTGATTGCACAGATATCGGTCTTCGCAGGAATTCCATTAACCATGGTTTTATTTTTATTGATACCAATGACAGTCGATTCAATGGTAATGTATATAATAGTTGGAGCTATAACTGGATTCCTTATCACTTGGCCTTCTGGAGGAACCAATAATCCAATTTTCAGCGAATTATTTGAACCTGAAATTAGGAGTTCAGTTTTTTCAGTGGATAGAATGTTTGAAGGTGCTTTTGCTGCCTTAGGTACGGTATTCGTGAGTCTTGTTGCAACTATTTTTGGATATGTCACCCCTCCAATCGACCAAGATTTAAGTACTTATGTATTTCGAATCGCAAATATGAACGCTTTAGCATGGGGCATGTTTTTAGTCGCTTTGATACCATGGACTCTTTGCTTAATATTCTATTCATTCGTCTATCTAACATATCCCAAAGATTATGAAAAAACGCGCATTCTGCTAGAAGAAAGAGCTAAACAATTAAAATAACAATAAAAATCAAATTTTGATTCTTTAATGATA
The DNA here is from genome assembly GCA_964493715.1 of uncultured archaeon. Taxonomy (GTDB): domain Archaea; phylum Asgardarchaeota; class Lokiarchaeia; order Sigyniarchaeales; family SOKP01; genus SOKP01. The sequence goes on along the minus strand of CAZBPC010000150.1, from coordinate 2,460 downwards.
TCAAAATTTTGAAATCTTTTTTATTTTATATTAAATTTGAAAGAACTCAAACATTTAATTGAATCTAAGCTTTGATAGTATTATGAAGAATAATAAGTTTCAAAAAATGGGACTAATTTCCGTAGTAAATTACATAATTGTACTATTAGTAAGTATCTTTATTTCGTTCATTGTTTTCGGACTATTTGATGTGACGTGGTTGGTAATGACGATATTATCCATTTATTTGTTGGTATCTAAATGGTATATCCCAACAGCGCCAAAAACTCCTTTAAAAGAAGGATTTACCCTGGGACTCTGGTTAGCACTGTTTACTTTTGCAATAGAGTTTGTATTATGGTATTATATTTTTGGATGGGTCTATTTTTGGAATATTACCGTTTTGCTTCAATACATTTTTATAATTATAGTGCCTATATTTGCAGTGAAATTTAAAAAAGAAAAGATAATTCTAAAAACAAAGACAGATAAAAAAAAAGTTTCTAATTGAAAAGACAGACTTAATGACTGAATCTTTTATCGAAAGTAAAATGTTTGATTTTTCCTTAACATAAATAATTAACGATGTTAGCTATAGATTGGAGTGATATAATTGATTGGAACGAAATTGACGACACTCTATCGTTTAAATTCGGCGTTATGTTAGCTAGTTGTGGTTTAGCTATAGTTTCTTTAATTCTCTTAGCCATTAGCTTGACACTGTTTGGTGGGAATGAGGACAGACCAACTAAAGTTGGGATGGGTTATGGATTTAGTAACTATGGGTTTAATGCTAGTAAAAAGTCAATCGTTGCTTTTGCATTTGGAGTCATTAGCATGGTTGTTGGTGGCATTTTAATATGGATTGGATGGGAAAGTTTAAGAGAAATTAAAAATAATTAAATTTCTTTTTTTTTAATTATTATAAATAAAAAACATAAATGCAAAAAAAAAATTATGAATCTATTTTATTATAGTCAAACTGGTAAAAAAATCCTTAAAGGAAAACCTCTACGACATTGGACTTTTATGGGTCTATTTATTGGGGGAATTCTTTTAATGACAAGTTGGTTAGGCATAAAAATTCTCTTAATTTCACAGCATTATTTTCCATTTAATTTTACGGAATACTTCCTATTTGCGGGATTCCTTTTCTTCTGGTTTGGAATGAAAACCTTGGTTTCTTACATTCAAATTTATGAAAACGGAATTAAAGTGAGAAGCAATGGCATATTTAACTATATTCGTACGAGATTCATTCCTTTCAGTCAGATAACTGAAATTCATTTAGAAGGAAAGCGCCATCCATATCTCATTTTGCAGCTAAAAAGTGAGAAAGTTGTTGTTCCAACGATCCTTATTAAAAATTACAAAGAAGTAGTGAAAGAGATTTCAACTCGTATTACTATAAAATCTTAATTATGAAGATTTTTTGATAATTCAGGACTCATCGACATTTTATGAAGTCCCTAAATCCTTAAAATTCTAAATGTGATAGTATATATTGGTCATTGCTTTTATGGGGATTTCGATTTATTTTTCTCTTCATTATTAATTTAAAATGGATTCTCTTATAAAATTTTTAATATTATTGTGCAAATTAATGTGAAAAAAACTCTACCTAAACAACACAAAAAGTTAAGCAATATCTATTTTTTAGCTAATAGCAATAATTAATGTTTCAGAACTTCTCTAAACAATTATAATAAGAGATTTAAAAAAAAAGAAAATTAAAAAATAAAAAATTAATATTTATTTAACAGCTTCAAAATAGATATACCACTGTTCATCATCTTCGAGGAATTCCGTTCCTAAGTGTTTATGCTTGGTCTGTTTTGCCAAATCTCTTGGAACAGATTCACTTGCGGGTTTATAATCGGTTATTACTTTTAATACGGTCCCAGGTCTCATTTTCATTAATTGTTTCTTGGTTTTGAGAGCTGGAACGGGACATACTAACCCACAGACATTTAATTCTTGGTCAAAATTCATGCTTCATTCTCTCCTTATATTTTTATTATTAATCACATACTATTGAAAACAGAGGTTCATCCATTTCAGGTTCTGCTTTCATCTCAAATTCCATTAATTGAACCAATCTAAGAGCTTCATATCTCGCTTTTTTTGGTTCGAGTCCAGTATTTTTTACTATTTCACTTATCGTGCTTGGGCCTTGAAGGGTTACATAATCTAATACTTGTCTTCGTGGGGTTTTCTCGAAATCCTTGAGCTCTCGTTTTGATTTAAGGTTTATTGCAATCTTTAGTTCATCTTCATTCACTTTCCCTTCTTCAAATAATCCCTTTGCTAATGCATTATCAACTAGATTTTTTCCTTTTTCTGTCCAAACGACTACTGTTGTGTATCCTTTCTCTGAACCAACTTCACCAGCAGTAAGATCTGAATAAATAGCGGGAAAATCTTGACAATGTGAACAGAAATGATTACAACTTAAGCATCTTCGTGCTTCTTGTATTGCCA
>CAZBPC010000149.1:0-3314 GCA_964493715.1 uncultured archaeon | reverse complement strand
GGAGGGATTTTCGATTCGCGCGGAAACCGCAAGATCTTCGAACCCTCGAAGGCCTCTACCACTGGATCTTAAGTCCAGCCCCTATGATCGGTCTTGACCCATTTTTCAAGCGAATCCTAAGGCCTATGATACCTGGTATCGGAATATTTGACCAGAGTTCCGTTCAGAGTCGTGTTGGCTCTATAACCTCGGGTACCCCTCCAGCTCATCATATACAGGGGCTACAAGCTTCCTACTATGAGTTCTTGACAAAGGTCAAGATTTTTCTTTAGAAGTTATAAGAATAAAAAATTCCTATGAAATTTAAATTTTCTTAACGGTGGTTTAGCAACTTAAGATGAAATAGAAATTCTTACTTGTTTTTGAGATTATTTAAAAAGGGTTGAATTTTAAAGAAATAAAGATATATTGCATGGGAAAACCCGAGTATTATGAATAAAAAACCAATCTGCCAATAAATCGTATTGAAAATTATTAACGCAAACACAGCAAAAATTACTCCTAAAAGCGACGGAACGTCAGATCCAACAACTAATACCATTAGTAAGATAAATAAAGCACTGTGGGCATCATCTTTTTTCATCATTTCAGGAATTATATATTTATAAGTTATAATTATGGAAAAAATTCCAATACAAATAAAGAAAAATAGTGCAAAAATAAGTTCATTAGGAAAGATATCTGTCAAAATCCTATTCCAACTTAAAATCCAGATAATTAGGAGATAAATAAAATGAACTTCATAGAATGAATATACTAAAATTTTTTCCGAGAAATTAAGGGTGTTTTTTCCGTGTTCACTATTTTGAATTCCCATGCATATTACAAATCATAATTTAAATTTAAAAATTTCTAACCATTAACCTATTAATTAATCTAACTTATGGGAGGCTATAATTTTCATTAACTTTGATTGATATCTTCTTGTTGCCCAGAACACATTTTCCTTAATAATAATATCATTTTCTATGTTTTGAATTCGACTTTTTACCTTTAATTTAGTTAATTTAGTGGAAACTGGATTTATCATATCAATAAACATTTAATATTAAGCTTTCAATACTTTTACTAATCAAATTCAATTTTACAAATTTATGAAAATGAAGTTAACTGAAATTATTGGATTAGAACAAAAACATGCTGATCTTCTTGAAAAAGCAGGAATTAGGGAAACGGAAGATCTATTACCTCTAACTTATTACCAAATACAACTAATGGCCCGAACTATAGGTGTATCAGTTAAAACACTTGATACTTGGCAAGAACACGCGGATTTAATGAGGATTGAAGGAGTTACCCCCCAACTGGCAAACGCAATAAACCTAGTCGGAATCGACTCGGTAAAAGAATTTGCTCGACGGAATGCAAAAACGACCGTTGATAAGCTCAAGCAATTGAAATCAGAAAACCCAAAAATATTAACGAAAGTCCCTACAGAAAAAGAAGTGCAGAAATGGAAAGATCAGGCTATAGAACTTGAAGGAATTCCCAGCAAAAAACCCAGCACGCCAAAGACACCAAAGACGCCAAAAACGCCAAAGACACCCGCGAAAACTCCGGAAAAACCACCAAAAGATTCCTCAGAGTTACCCGTACAACCAAAATTAATTGAAATCAAACCTTTTGATAAGGATTATGGAGAATTTGGTCCAGAATATTGGAACAATAAGTGGGAAGAAGCTACTATAATTTATACGGGTCGAGCACTAAGAGGGCAATCTTATGACAGACAAATAGATGCTGATGTAAAGGTTTTTATTAAACATAATGATGCGATACTTAAACACGTCATCTCCCAAATCGACCTCTATAAAGACACTGCTAATGAAACCGCGTGGATGATACAAAGATTCGTGTGTGACTTCCTCAAGTACACTGATGATGATGTCACGGTCGATTGTCCAGAATACTGGTTGTTTCCATTTGAATCCATTCAATCAGAAGTAGGGGATTGTGAAGATGGTGCAATTCTCATCGCAAGCTTACTCATTAATGCGGGCATTCCTTCTTGGCGGGTAAAAGTATGTGCTGCTCAAGTAATGGCAGATCCTATCGTTGCTCCTGCTGATGATGAAGGAGAATTAGGGGGTCATGCTTACTGTATATACCTGGCAGACCGGCCAGAGTCTGAACGAAAATTAGAGTGGGTAATTCTCGATTGGTGTTACATGCAAGATCCGGACATTCCGATTGAAAAAAAACCATTAGCGCGAGATGGTGGTCAAGAAGGAGCCTACAGGGATATTTGGTTTAGCTTCAATAACGAAAAATCATGGGCTCAAACAGCCTTCGAAGTGACGAGTCGTAGAATAAGCAACCATCAAACATCAAAAATGGAAGATGTCTTGGGAGAATTACAGGAAATTACCAGAATTTTAGCAGAAGAAGAAATTGATAAACTCCTTGAAAAACTCAATTTTACTGTTGAGTAATTATTTAATTTTCCATTGGCTATTTTTTTATTTTATTCCTTTTTTTTTTTAAAATGAAAGTTCTCGGACTATGAAATTTATATTCTTAAATATTCTTAATTATTTTAGGTAAGTGTAATGTGTATTTAGAATCCATAGAAGGAGCTCATTTTCATGCACGAGGAAAAGAAAATTCTATTACTATATGGTCCAAGATTAGATGGATTTGATAATGCTCCAAAATTTTTAACAAAAACTTTTTTATTTGAGATAGAATCTCATGTAGAATATGAAAACACGATTCTTATTGGCGAAGATTTTTCAGTACCTGTATTTGATTTTCTACAGAAGTATTCTTTGGGAGAATTTGAAACTGAGATTCTAGTTGTCGATAATGTAGTAGACATCTTAAAGACTTGGAAAAGTGTGAGTAAGGAAGTATTTAAGATTATACCTCCAATATATAGTAGGATTGTCAAAGGAGTTATATTTATTTATGATATTTCCGAAGAAACTAGAGTTGCTGAATTTCATCTAACAGTAAATATTGATATGGCAAATAAAATTTCATCAAATTTTTTATCGAAAAAAGGGGATGATGATGATGATGTTAAATTTCCCCATCCATACATTTTCAAACCTCCAAATCCACCTGAAGATTTTGGAATGGCATCTCAGGTACAAGTTCATGCTTCCTTAAAAGAAAAAGATTCTGGGGGTGAAATTTATTGCCAGTATTGCGGGAAGAAGCTTACTGAAGAAGAACTATTTACTCATTCTTGTAGAAAAAAACCTAAATAAAAAAATACTAATAAATTGCTAAAGGGATGAAAATAAGAAAAAAAAAGTCTATTCACTTTTATCATTACTTAATAAATTAGATCCGCAATGAGCACAAAATGC
>CAZBPC010000148.1:0-3503 GCA_964493715.1 uncultured archaeon | reverse complement strand
CTTTTACTTGCATTTCAAATTCATTTTTGAGCATCACGATCCTTCCAGGACTTAAATGATTCTTCTTTGAAATTCCAACTACCGCCATTGATTTTGGCTTAAACAGTTTATCTAATTCCATCTTAATCATTTTATTGGGGAATATATAGGTATAGGATTATAATCATTTCTTTATTAAAAGGTTCTTCCTAGTACTTTTCTGGTAAAAGAAACAGAAAGTAAGTCTTTTCCATATAATTAATAATAGATTTCCTAAATATTATCTCCAGATTTATTTGAATTGAGTTATTTAATTATTAATTTTCTTTAAAGAATTTTATTTTTTTTCTCGATAGATAAAAAAATACTGCGGATAATCCAATTATTCCCGCTATAATAATTCCAAAAATGGTATAGACAACATACTTTGGATACCAGCTGGTTATCTTATAAATTAAAGTTCCATCTTCGGTTTTAACTTTAAATGTATCCATGAGTCCTTGTTCATTATAAGAAATCTCTAATTGATAATTAGAAATGCCTTTACAGTTGAGGATTAAGGAGCTTTCTTGAACGCTCGCATTTTCACAACCAAGAGCATCAATTAACTCATTCAGATAGACATTTGAAGGTAAAGCGGTTGCTAACTCATTGAAAATGAGGTATTGTAGGAAATAATCTCCATCAAACTCTGGTATTGAAATATTTAAACTTTGCATTAGAGGATCGTTATTTACAGTTTCAGAAAAATTATTATAATCATCAATCAATGTTGAAAAATCAGATGGATGACTCAGGATTTTATACATTTCTGAAGATTCATAAGAATTATCTTCAAGTGGTGGCATCATAAAATAATCTATGGCAAGATCATATGCCCAAAAATTATAATATCGGTGAGCAAAATTTAATCTCAAGTAATTGGAATCGTATCCATAATCAGAAAGTTCAAAGTAATCAATATCATACGCTGAATAGATCATTAAAAAAAGAGTATAAGTGTCACATTCGCCAAAAGCTAAAATTCTTACAGTTTTTTTGCTTTGTGCTCCAGTTTGATTTGAATTTCCAGGGAACCAATCTAATGGGCTTGATGTATGGTTGATAGTTTCCTTCCATAATTGAAGATTGCAATGATCTATTTCTAATATTTGGGTACCAGGTACTACTGAAAAAGAGTAATCTGAATTGGCATAAGATGGTTTCAAAACTCCCATTGTGAGAGAAAAAACCATTATAAATAGCAAACTCATGCTTTTTCGAATATTTTTTTTGTGTAGGGGGTGATTTCCTAATTTCTTTTGTTTCCAGTCAAAATATTTAATGCTTATTTTCACCTAAATTTGTTTTTTTTTAAAAATGAATAGAGTTAAAGAAAAAAATATGATAACGTACACGCTTAATGATAGAATTGCGCCTTCCACGGTAGGAAAGTCCCAATAAATTGTTCCATCAATTTCGAAAATTCTGTCAAGAACGGAGAAATCGGGATTGTTAATCACAATTATAATCTTATAAAGGTAACTAAATGAATAAAGTGGTTCAATAGAAGAATCAATTATTGATTGAATCATGGAGAAACCAAAGACGTATAACGCCATGATAATAATGATAACATATGCTGGCGAGGGCATAAAGGAACTAAAAAAAGAGATGAGGCAACAAAGTGCAAGAATGAACAAGGTAACAAAAGCAAAACTAATTAATGGAGTACTTATGAGAGGGGGTCCGTAAAGTTCAAATGCAAGAATATACATTATAATGTAATGAATCGCAGCAAATACTACTACATACAAATAATTAGCTAAAAATTTTCCTACAAATAATTCTTGCCTAGTTATGAGCGGAATAATCATTAAACCCGTCTTTTTCTTGTATTCAGAACAAATTATACTTGAAAAGAAGAATGATGAAGAAAATAGGATCGTAAAAACAAACCACCATAATGAGCTTTGATAAAACGAATACTGAGGCCATGGTAAAACTCTGTTTATAAAACCGCTTATAAAAGCAACAATAAAACTGACTACTGAAAAAATTATGAACTTAATTCTTTGAACGTATAATTCAAATTTGAAAGTTTGAAAAACGGGCTTGAACAATTTAAATAAGTATTTTTTGATTTTTAATCGATCCAATTCATTTGAACTCCGTTGATTTATTTTGATCTTTTGCTGCTGTTTGAGAATATAATTTTTCAATCTGTGATAATTTGGGTTCATAAAAAGTACTTACCACGAAATCATCTTTAAAATTATGGGATAAAGTCTCTAAAATCTTGCTCTTTGATTCTCGCAACCCATCGTAATTAATAATGAATGCTGGAATTTCAGGATTGTAGGTTATAATCCTTGATGAAGTTATTTCATTTTCATTTTGTTCAGTATATTTCGTTATATTTTGAATGATCTTTGAGATCAGTGTTTCTAATCTTTCTGGAGCAATTTTTTCTTCAATTTCACATACCAATTGCTTGATCTTAAACTTACGTTCTAAATTGTCAATAGAATCAAAGCCAACCAGAAATCCTTGATTAAGTATGGCTATTCTATTACAAATTTCTCTAATTTCATTTAGCAAATGAGAAGAAATCAATATAGTCTTCCCCTCTTTCTGAAGTGAAATTAAATATTCGCGAATTTTTATACGTGATTCGGGATCTAAACCCGTTTGTGGTTCGTCCAAAATAATTAATTCCGGTTCATTGATAATAGATGCGATGAATCCCAATTTCTGATTCATTCCTTTGGAAAGTGTTTTTATATTTTTATATTTCCATTTGTATAAGGTAAATTCTCTTAAAAGATGATTAATTCTTGAATCTATTTTGTCCTTGGGATAATTTCTGATATTTGCGATATATTTAAGTAAATGTAAAATATTACTATTATAGAATTGAGGAATATCGATTAGGAATCCAGTTTCAAGTAAATTTTTTGAATGTTTATGTATATCTTGGAGAGTTCCATTTATGTTTTTAATGCAGATTGTTCCTGAATTTGGTGTAAGCAATCTAGCAATTAATTTCAATGCCGTGGTTTTACCAGCACCATTTGGACCGACTAACCCGATGATTTCATGTTTATTCACAGAAAAACTTACATCATTAAGAGCTACTAAACTATGATATTTTTTCTTCACATGATTTAATTGTAATATCACATTTTCCATAGAAAATTCTCATTTAGTGTAATTATTAATGAAATTAGCAATAATTCTCTTATATTTAGATTTCAAAAAAATCGCTTTCAGATTTCTATTTGCTTTAATGTTAAATAGAATCGACACCTTTTTAATGCTATCTTTTTTCAAGGATTAATTGTGGATTATATAAGAAACTTGAAGTATTTTTATGATTCCCTTAACAATTTTCATCGATTTTAGTCTACAATGTATTCCTTACTCTATTATAGAAAAAGAACAAATATTTTATTCGGGTAAAATAATAATAAAACTATAAATTTATGACCAAATTTTCATTCATTCTTCTTTTTTTCCTGTGTTTTCTGCATAATTTGGAGAAC
>CAZBPC010000147.1:0-3586 GCA_964493715.1 uncultured archaeon | reverse complement strand
GGAAAGGATGGAGCCATGGAAGCCTTCAAAGAAGCCAAGGAAACAGGTTTAATAAAACATATTGGCATTACGGTGCATGATGATGTAAGGATATTGCAAAAAGCATTCGAGTTATCAAATGATTTTGACACTGTTCTTCTACCGGTTTATGTGGCTTCGCTTGTAAACCCTAATCCCGTAAATGATTTTAAAAGCATTCTTCAAATTGCTCGAGATAAAAATATTGGAGTTACCGCCATTAAAGCTATTTCTAAGCATAGATGGAAGGGGGATTCTACATATAACACGTGGTATGAACCTCTCGATAAACAAGAATTGGTAAACCAAGCCGTATGGTTTACATTATCACAAGAAGGAGTCACAACATATTCCTTGCCCTGTGATGTAAGGCTATGGTCCTTAATATTTAATGCCGTCAAGCTATATAAGAAACTTAATAACGAAGAACTTGAAGAGATCGTTAATATAGCAAGAAAAAATGAGTTTCGACCTCTATTTCCAGAGTAATTATTTTCCAATATAAAAATTCGCGAGTTTAATTTTATATTTTTCTTTTATAAAGAAAGAGATCATCATAACAATTCATAATGTATCAACAAGAAATGAAAATAGAAAAAAATAGAAGTTTCGTGACCTGCTCTATATGCAAGCAAGAAATAGTGGGAAAGCATAGATTTATTGAGCTAGCAATGAATTATGGTGTAATTTGTCCAGAATGTGATAATAAGTTCAATGATGATGAAATTGAGTTAATTTCCAACATTTTTACTGCCTATGGGGGTTATTTTGGATCACTGAAAGGTAAATCGGGAAAATCTGATATTAATCTTATAATAAAGCATCTTTCAAACCTGCAAAAAGATGGAAAAGAGAAAATTGGCATCAATACACTCGAAATCAAAATACTTCATCAAGCTTTACTTCATGGAATATCACCAAGTCAAATAATTCAAAAATAAGAATCTAAACTTAAAAGTTAACTATTGTCCTGAAACTGAATCGACATTTTGAAATATCTTTTTAAGCTTAAGAACATCATCTTTCGGTAGTGGTGGTCTCGAGAAAGATTTAATATTAGCTTTTAGATGCGCTATGTCACCCGTTCCAGAAAGGGTTATGTCAGCTCCAGACTCATATCTGCAGAAACGATATGCCGCATCAACTAAATCAATAGCACCTTCATCGTGAATAAGAAATTCGAGTGGATTTTCCACATCGATATTATCTTTATTGAGTTGACCATTTTCTAATAATTCTGTAATAATTTGTTTCAAGCGTTCATTTCTACTAAAAGCTAATCGTACAGGAAACATAATTAGAGTTCCTACGTTTTGTTCAGTTGTTTTAGGAAAGACTAGTTCGCTCGCGGTTTGATTTAAAATGTTATATCCTACCATCATTACATCCCAATAATTATCTTTCAAGGCTTTTTGGAGCATTTCATGTCTAAAATCAATATCAAACCTTTCTGTTATGCCAATAAATTGGATTTTTCCTTCATTTCGTAGTTTTAAAAGAGTTGGAATTGAGTCTGATACAATTTTATCATAATCCTCTGGAGATACCGCATGTAAGTGGTATAAGTCAATGTAATCCGTCCCAAGGTTTTTTAGACTTTTTTCACAACTTTTTTCTATACTTTCAGGAGTTAGATTACGCCAAGCTGATTTTTTTGTAGATAAAATTATGGTGTCTCGATCATAACCCTTAATCGCTTCGCCAACAATACTTTCTGTACGATAATACTCGGAAGTATCGATAATGTTAATACCAGCATCCAGTGCATGACGGATGAGTGCTACAGATTCTTCAGTGGTTTTTCCAGTTGCCTTCCCAACTTTACTTGGACCGCCACATCCTACTCCCATAACACTTACTTTTAATCCCGTGCGCCCTAATATAGTATATTCCACAACAAAACACGAATTTATTTAATTTGATTATTCATTATTATATAATGAATCTTAATTTAGTTATTTTACATTAATTTTATGATATTATCCGCTCCCCTAAAAATCAAATTATGTTCTATAAATCACGATGAGTGACTGATTCCGTATAAGTTCTTCAATCATGTACTTTGTTAGATTTTCTGGGTCTTTGATTTCTAGTTGAATAAATCGTTTCTTTAATGAATTTAATATTACGGATTTCAGATCCTCTAAAACCAATCTATTAAAAGATTTAAATGGACCTAATTCATCTTTAATTGCTAATTTAATCAAGCCCCTTCCTGCTGCGGGGCTAATCTCAATTTTTTCGGATATAATATTACCTAGATGATTAATAATGTCCATTATTCAGGATTTTTCCTTAATTCTAAACGAATTTGTGATAACAGTTCTTCCTCAGACAATTTATTATCATGAGCATTTTTATAATTCCTATTAAAGAAGTTTTTAAGTTTCTTAGGCATTATCCAAACAATCAAACTTGTTAATGTAAAGAGTGTATAGACAATTACTACTAAAAATCCAATTATAAAACTTTGTGGGTTTTCAAAACCTTCTGGTGATGGAGGTAAGAACAACCATAATACCCCTTCTAACGATAGGATTAATGCAGCAATCCCTATGAGTAAGTATCTTTTTTTTACCCAAGGTTCTAAATTTGTCTTTTTATTCGAAAAATAATATGATAAAGCGGAATATGCAAGCCATAACTCTGATAAAGAAATAATTACAAAAACAATTACTAAATAGATATAATAAAATGGTAATTGGTTAATTGTTAGACTAGCCGTCATGGGTATTGAAATTGGAAAGATTAGTGCTATTGAAAAGTTTATTACCTTCAGAGTTATGATTGAGAAGAACAAGATTTTAAAGGGACTCTTCCGATCTTTATAAAAAGTGTATTGTATAAAAAAAAGAAGTACTAAGTTTGGTATAAATTGATGTACTTGAATTATGATATTAAATTCCAGTAATGACATAACTCCTTCGAAAGAAGTTAATATGAAGAAAAGTGCTAGAGGTATTAAATTTCGAAATTTAGTCTTATAAAACCGATAAAATAGATAAATTCCAACAAATAACTGTAATAAAACATAAATTAAATAAAGTGGTACGATAAAAATTCTAAATTCTAAAAATATGCTCATGAATTTAAAGTTAAAGAAAACCTATTTAAGTTCTTTGCTTCGTACAAAAATCTATAATTTATGGAAGAAATTTGTTCCATTATTCATTGAGTAAGAAAATAAGGAGAATTGCAATACCTTCATTTCTTTACTTTTTTGAATAATTTCATCAAAAATCCTATTAGTCTAGTTTTTCTTCTTTCCAATTTTATATCGGATAATAGATGGGATGACTTTTCTAAAAATATGCAGCCTATCTTTGAAAGACATTTGACCTAAAAGCCCAAATATCCACTGTCGTGTAGAAATTGGAGACCCTTTTGAAAGAAAGGGATTATTCTCTTTTAACTGACGTCCAATACGAGCTCGTCCATCTCCCATCTCAATCACAGGTATAGTGCGTGGATCAAAAGGAATTAAACCTCTTTGAGCCAATTCAATGAAATAATCGATTTCTTGAGGATTAAATCCCATAAGCTCTGCGGATACTGCATCTGTAATAGC
>CAZBPC010000146.1:0-3695 GCA_964493715.1 uncultured archaeon | reverse complement strand
GAATAAATATCGATCTCATTTATCTTGCAGAAAATAACAGAATAGTGCTTGGAGTCGATGATTTGGATAAAGCACGCACTATTTTAGAGAAAGGTCAAATTCATAATTTTTAATCTTTACTTTTTTTTAATGAAAATTAAATTCTATTTCTTGTCAAATTCACTTAATTCTACTGCTCTATTTCGAATTCGCATATCTTTGAATTCTATGAGTAATTCTTTGGTGATATTAAGCTGTTCATGAAGTAAGTTATTTTCAGTCAAAGCTAAATTAATCGTGTCGGAATATGTTTTACTACCACTTCTATCTTTAAGTTCGTCTAATTTAGCTTTTACAACGTCACTAATTTCTACAGTGGGCATTTAAATATAAATTATTTTATACGCATTTAAGTTTTTACATTCTAGTTATATTGTGAATATAATGGTCTAACTATAGTGTGACAATATTTATATAATATTGAAAGTATAATTCAATAAAACACAAATATGAATGAAGGGAAAAATTTGGATTTTATACCAATTACAGCTATTTTTGGAATTCCACATAGCTCATATGGACTTCAGCTAGGCACTATGGAAGAATTTGTTGCATTAACAATTTATTCGGGCAAGAAATTACAAGATATTAAAAAATTTACTGGAACCCGTCCACGAGAGATTGATACACATGAAATTGTATCATATGTGCTATTGAAATTATTAATTCCCAATATTAATCCTAGAGGAATTGATAAGACGGTAAGAGCATTAATAGCTCAATTAAGAAAAAGATTAAATTTGGAAGACAATTAGTATTGTAAATAGGAATTGACATTGTGAATATTATTCTTAGTATTAATCACTTATCTGTACGTCCTAGAATTTGAGATAAGTTTTTCCGATATTCTTCAAAAGCTTTCCTCCCTCCTTTGCTTAGCTTCAGTAAGGTGTTAGGTTTCTTGTTTTTTACTCGTTTTTCGACAATGACATAACCCGCGGTTTCAAGCTTGCTAAGATGAGATGATAAATTTCCATCGGTTAATCCAGTCTGTCCTTTAATCCAAACGAAATCAGCGCTTTCGACAACGTATAAAAGAGAAATGATCATCAAACGAGCTGGTTCGTGTATGAGCCTATTAATATCTGTAAGGATTTGTATCTTTTCCTCAGATTCATCTGATATCATTTTCTTTTTCGCGATTGGAACTCACCTATTTTTGTGATAATGGGTATTTACGGAGGAATTGAATGAAATAAATTAATCCAATAAAAATGACAGCAATCCCTATCGAACCTATACTTAAAATTAAGTCTAGAGGAGATCCTAACAGGGGGTATAATAATTCTGAGAAGAAAAATCCCAATCCAAAAAAAATAGCATAGAAGTACAATCGATGATATTCTAAAAAATAAGCTAAGATACTTAGAGGGACTGTTATTAATAATAATCCAACACCTAGTGGTCTGACAATACCTTCAATATTAAAAAAAATAAAAATTCCACTCATATTTACAAATAAAAACAAAAAAGCCAAGATAAGGTTAAAAATTAAAAATCCTAGTAGTCGTTTTTTTATTTTTTTTCGTTTGATACCAAATTTAACAAAACCCATGCGAGGGATCGTAATAAATTTCTTACCTAAAATTAAGAAGAGTACTGCGATCGAATACCAGCAGATCAAAATAATCATGCCACCTAATTCTGAGGGCAACCCAAACAGATCTCCTATAGTGAAAAGTGCCATTCCTAAAAATATCATGCCAAAATAAATATCCCATATACCATCTTGATATGTAGATCTCCAAGCTCTTTTTTCTATTCCCCTTAGATCAATTTCGTCACTCACTTAGTTATCTCCCCCATCTTCTTTTATTGAATATTTTCGAAGAAATCTAAAAAAGATGGTTAGTCCTGTGATCGTAATGACTAACCCAGTCCCTCCAAACGGAATAATATCTTGATAAGGTGCTCCAAAAAAGGGGCTTAATAGTTCACTAATGAAGAAACCAAGACCTCCTAACATAGCATATAAATATAAACGTTTTAATTGCATGAAATATGCTATGAGGCTAAAAGGTAACGTGATAAATAGTAATCCTATCAATAACATGACCAGAAATCCCGGTAGATGCACTTGAAAAATTCCTGCTATGGTAAATATCAATGTAATTACAGTGAAAGCAACCATCATCGCTAAAAATAGCGCTAAAAATTTATTTCGTTTTTTACGTATTTGCCCAAATTTAACAAAACCCATCCTGGGTTGAGTTATGTATTTCTTCCCAAGAAGAAAAATAATTATTGCTCCACCATCCCAGGTAAAAACAAAAACTAACATGCCCACGGTCTCTGGTAATCCAAAAAAACCTCCCAACCAAGGAAAACCTAACCCCATGATGATCAAACCAAAATAAATATCCCATAATCCATCTTGAAAAGTAGACATCCATGCTTTTTTTTCCATTTTCTTTATATCATCGTGTTCAAGCATCTCTACTTATCTCCTCCTGGGGTAATGGATATTTCCTGAGAAATCTAATTAGATAGGTAAGACCTATAATTATTAAAATCCCTCCTAATATAAAATAGGAGAATAAAAAGTTAAAAGGGATTGGTATAATAACGGATGAGATATCTGCTAAAAAGAACGTGCATCCGAATACAACCGCATAAAAATACAAGCGATTAAACTGGATAAAGTATGCCACAAAACATAAAGGAAGGGTTAAAAATAAGAGTCCTTCTAGCAAGTAAGGGAGTGTGAAACTTCCTTCAGGATTAATGAGATTGAAAATATAAAGGATTAATAAGACCACCACGTTAACAGATAAAATAATAACTATTTTCAATTTTCTAACTTTCCGTTTACGACCAAATTTAACAGTGCCAATTCGCGGTTTAATAAGATATTTCTTGCTCAAAATAAAAAAAGCTAAACCTATTCCGATCACGATTGGTCCCAACAATACATTCAAAGGAACGGGTAAAAAATCGTGAAGGGCAATGCTAGGCCCAAAGCTTGCAAGTAAGATTCCAAAGTAAATATCGAAGATTCCATCATCGAAAGTAGTTGTCCATGCTTTTTTTTCCAGTTTATCAAGTTCATTTTCATTATTTATGGTAATTTCACCTTGTATCTTATAAATGTAGTATTATACTACATATGCACCTTACCTCATAATTTCATTTATTTGTTTTTATTTTTTAATTGATAATATTTAACAAAAAAAAGGAGGAATTGAATACTCCTTATTCGATTTTATTTAGTTTTTTCATCCCATAAATTAATAATGGGATGCTAGTTGCAAAATTGTATGCGAAGATTATTCCTTGTATAATTAATGTTTTTAGAAACACTGAATCAATGTCAATGAATATCAATAACATGATAGGGATAAACAATAATGGTTGTAATAACAGCATGGAAAACATGGTGTTGCTTCTCATATTTGAATCTTTTTCTCCATAAGCTGGCGATTTGCATTCAATTCCCATTGCTTGACACATCGATATCTGTGAGAATATCAAAAATTCTCCAAAAAATATGAAAGTACTGATGAGATTGAGTTTGGCAAATATATTGAATATGATCGAAATGGACGCTGCGATAAAAATGTTCAAAATGAACGTTGCGAATAAGTAAGAATAAACCAACCCTTTTATTCCTCTTGGTGATCGTTTATAAACCCAAATTAAATCTTTAGAATCTACAA
>CAZBPC010000145.1:0-3735 GCA_964493715.1 uncultured archaeon | reverse complement strand
CAATCCTCATGAGTGTCTTAGCAGTAGGAGAACCTGAAATTGATAAAAGAGTAGTACCTATTTTTAATACCAAATCACCTACTTATACAATTACTGACCTTAGATTCGTTGTTGAAGGAACATCAGAATCAGAACTTCCTGAAGGATTTACATATTAATACTATTCTATTTTCTTTTTTTTAATTAAACAAGGATTTTCTATACACTTTAAACAAGTATATAACCATAATTAATCTGTTTTTGATATTTAAGATGATTTTATCTTTATTTAGGAGAAATTAGTTATATTTTTATAAGAGTATAGTGTTTATTTTTTAAAATAATATGATGGTGATTATATGGTTTTTATTGTTGAAGCTATTAAAGAAATTCCCGTGGATTTTAACATATTTTTCGAGCATTTTATTAAGAATTTCACAGCACGAACCTTTTCAGAAGGAGGTGCCATTATTGAGATTATTGAAATAGGTCCTCGTGAAGAGAGGAAAACTAAGTTTCAGTTATTACCGGCAACGAGCATGGAAGTAAAATTTCCTGTACTTTTTGAACAGAAACCGTATGGCATTGAAGTATCGTTAGATCTTGATATTGAAATGATTACTGCGGGTAAAAAAATGGGGGGAGGGAAATTAGCGAAAAAAATGTTAAACGCAAAACTTGAAGTTTTTGAAGCGGGATTAAATAATCAGTTAAGTATGTTAATAAAGATGTCTATTGCTGAATCGTTGAAACAATCTGAAGACAGATTAGGAAAAAAAAGCGATGATGATCCATTGAAAATTCTTAAACTCCAATTTGTTAATGGAGAGATTTCAGAAGATGAATATATTCGCAAGAAAAATTTATTGGAAAATTAATTTTTAACTAATTTTCTTTAGGTAGAATCATAATTCAATTAATTGAAGCTTTCACTTAATGGTAGTCAATATCTTTAAAAAAATAAGATAAAAAAAAATGTGTGGGAATTTGAATCTAAATTCAATCTAATTCTTATAATGTTACATGTTCTTTCTTTAAATGAAAGATCTTTCTCGCTTCATCACCTTGTGCGATCTCTCGTCCTGCGATCTCAGCAACTTTCTTAGCCCAAGCTACTTGCTCGTAACTTCCTTTAGCTAACTCGCCTGTAATTACTCGTGTATTATCTTCTAAACCCACGCGAATATGACCCCCTAAAGCTGCAGCACATAAACCCGCTTGAAATTGTTGCTTAGAAACTCCACAAACACTCCATGTAGCCTTTGGAGGTATTAGATCTAATACTAAGGAAAAATTCCTTGGATTGAAAGGAATTCCTCCGAGTACGCCCCAAACAAACTGGAAGTGGAGTGGTTGAGTAAAATCACCTTCAGATCTGTTAAGAAACAGCATGTTATATAGGCCACCTAGATCATATATTTCCATTTCTGGCTTCGTTCCCGCTTTTTTCATCTCTTTCGCAAATTTTGCTATCGTTTTAAAGGTATTTTCAAAAATATTACCAGCACCCATACCAACTTTTCCAGTGCGGTAATCTCCAACAGCGAAATTCATAGATGCTGTATTTAGAGAAGCTAAAGGCGGTTTGAAGGTTTGAACCGGTGCTATTCTCTGTTTATCTGTAGCTACTGAGCTAATAGCACTACTTAAATTGATAATTACATCAGGAGCTTTTGATTTAATATTTTCCAATACGGCTTTTATTAGGTTTAAGTCATGTGTTGGATTACCTTTTTCTGGATCTCGTGCATGGATATGAACTATTGCTGCACCTGCATCATAGCACTTTTTTGCTTCATCTCCAAATTCCTCTGCTGTATAAGGAACACTTGGATTATTATCTTTAGTTGTAATTGCACCAGCTAGAGCTGCTGAAATGACCAACTTATTTTCTGGATTTGATTCCGACATTTTTATTTTCACTTCATTTGAATTTTCAATTAATATTCAATTATGATTATATTGAATTAAAATTAATCATCTTTCTATTTAAATTTTAAAACAGATCACATTGTTAGAGGAGGAGAACTTATCAACTAAATTGGTTTAAAACTATTTAAATATCATTTACTCAATATAATAATAATTCATTATAAAAATTTAAAAATTAAAAACATGGATATCAAAAATGGATAAAGTAGCTATAGTTGGTTGTGCTCAAACTAAATATGAAGAAGATAAAATTGATTTAACTATATCAGAATTAGTTTTTGAAGTTGTAAAGCAACTCCATAATGATTTAGGAATTTCTAATGATGATATTGGCTGTGTAATTACTAGTTCAAATGATTTCAATGATGGAAGAACGATTGCAAACATGGCGATTCAAGATGCAGTGGGTTCGGTAAGAAAGGGAGAGTCTCGTGTTTCCGGAGATGGTGCTTTTGCATTTGTATATGGTGCCATGCGAATTTTATCGGGTTCCTATGATACTGTTCTCGTGGTTTCACATTGTAAATGTTCAGAGGTAAACCAATACCTAGTTAACAATTCGATATTTGATCCCTACTATCAAAGGCATTTGGGATTAGATCAAATCTCGTCTGCAGGATTAATGGCAAACATGTACGTGAATAAATATGGAATAACTGAAGAACAAGCTGCCAAGGTTGCGGTAAAGAATAGAAAATATGCTCTTAGCAATCCATATGCTCATTTACAAAAGGAAATATCGATTGATGACGTCCTAAATTCAAAAATGATGGCATACCCATTAAAGGAGTTGGATCTGCCACCTTTTTCGGATGGAGCTGTAGCGATGCTATTAACAAATGAAGAGAAAGCAAAGAAATTTACAGATACACCAGTATGGTTAAAAGGATATGGAAGTTGTACTGATGCGTACTATTTAGGTCATAGAAACATGACAGATCTTATTGGTCTGGAATTAGCAGCCAAAACAGCTTATAAAATGGCGGAAGTTGCAGATCCATTAAAAGAAATCGACGTGTTTGAAGTTTATGATGCTTTTTCATTTCATGAATTGATGATATATGAAGCATTAGGTCTATGTGATCAAGGAAAAGGAGGAGAATTCATTGATGAGTATTATGAATCTCACCTTCCGATCAACATGTCTGGAGGCGTTTTATCCAGTAATCCGACAATGGCAAATGGTCTAATTCGAGTAGCAGAAATTGCATCTCAACTAATGGGGAACGCTGAAAAGCGCCAAGTTGACGATGCTAAGCTCGGTTTAGCACATGGGATGAATGGAATATGTTCACAGGGAAATTGTGTATTAATTTTTGGAGGAGATTAAAAAAATGACAAAAAATCATGCAGCTGTAGTAGGAATAGGTCAAACAAAATTTAGAAGTAAAAGGCGAGATGTTAATATCCCAGAAATGATCTATGAAGCGGTTGATATAGCTCTTAAAGATGCTCAATTAGAACCAAAAGATATTGACGCTATCATAATAGGCAATTTTTGATATCATATCGATATTAAATGTTAAATGGATCATTTCGAAGGAATCAACTTTTCTGAATTATGGACTGGGATTGATGCAGCGCCAGGTTACTTGAAACCAGTTGTAAAAATTGCAACAGGAGGTACTACAGGAAGTTCTTTAGCAATTTGTGGGTACCATAATATTGCTTCAGGAATATATGATAAAGTTCTTGTTGTTGGATGGGAAAAATTGAATGAAGGAGGCGCAACGACGGGAATTATCACGGCATTCGACCCCGTTTGGGAGAGACCCTCATTAGCAGGAGCATTAGGTCCCCTTGCTTTAATGGCGGGAATGTATT
>CAZBPC010000144.1:0-3790 GCA_964493715.1 uncultured archaeon | reverse complement strand
ATTAAAGACATCGTAAGCGATATTACAGAAATTGGAAAGGATTGTAGTTTCTCAGAAGTAAAGGAGCAAGTTATCAATTATTTAGCATGTCACAAAAGTGTGAGAGGTGGAGATGATTTGAGTTTAAATGATATTCGCAAACTTATAACTGAATTATCTAAAAAAAAGGATCCATATCATTGTGCTCATGGTAGACCCACTATGAAATTTATTTCATTTAAAGAGATGGACAAGTTATTTAAACGAATAGTATAAATTTATACATTAAAAGTTAAATAAGATTATTTCTATTTTGATGTTAAATTAAGATAACAAAATATTAACTGCTCCTGACTCAGAATACAAATATATGAAATTTTGAAAGAAGGAGAAAAGATTCAAAAAGCGCATAATATATTAAATGATTTTAAGAATAATTATAAAGATATTTCCTATTTTAATTCCATACCATTAATTCAAGGATTATTATCACGAGATAATCAATTATGGACTTCTTATCAATCTACTTTGCAAGATGACGAAAATCATAACAATATTAAAAATCAAAAAGAAGAATTTAAGATTGAACTTGAAGAATTTAAAAATTTTCTAAATTGGATGTAAAATTATCGAGATCTGAGGTAAATTTATGCTTTTGAGAAAGCAATTCCTTCAATCCCTTGTATTCCTTCTACTTGTCCGAATAATTCCTCGATTTTATCAGTACCACCCCATTCCTCAGGATAACGCACTCTAACTCTTGCTTTTTCAAGACCAAATGCTACTGGATGGATATCATAATGTTCAATCACACAAGTATCTGGAATAACGGCTTTTAACTTCTTAATGAGTACTTCAAAGTCCATATCCATATCTTCTGGAATAACATCAATTAAAGCTACGAATTCTCCCATTTTAATCGCTATTAACTTTTTTTTTCTCACGGTCCTTCAAATTCACATTTCAAGCATTTATAAGTATTTCCCGTAGTACGACAACGCTCGCATCTCCAAATGGTCACATCTCCACATTGTGGACATGGGAATCTTACAGCATTCTCGTAAGGAGTAATTGGTTTATTACAACTAAAGCAAATATTTTTTTTGTATGTGGACATCTTTGTATAATTATAATATTATTGAGATAATTAGATAATTTAGTAAATTATATGTGACTTTAATTATTTTCGATTTTAGATTCTAAATTATTTAATGCTATTATACGACACAAACATTCTTTTTGCACTTGTAAAAGTTAATTAAACTTTAAATTC
Source organism: uncultured archaeon (assembly GCA_964493715.1). Taxonomy (GTDB): domain Archaea; phylum Asgardarchaeota; class Lokiarchaeia; order Sigyniarchaeales; family SOKP01; genus SOKP01. Next base: position 2,538 of record CAZBPC010000144.1, on the reverse strand, counting down.
ATAATAACATAATTAAAGTATATAAATTTTTGAATTAATCTTCAAAATTGATAATTTAACAAAATTAAGATGAATCTGGATGCCAGAAAATAAAGTTAAGAAATATTTCTCACTTATTGAGGCGTGGGCTTGGTGCGATATATGTGATGATATGGTTGCGTTAAAATTAAATAAGAAAGAAATTATTGATGGTTTAAAAATGGGGATATATACTAAGGAGTACAAGCACGTAAACAAGTATCCCGATTATGATGATCCAGAAGATCTTTCAGGCAAGGAACACGCAATTTACGTTTATATCAATGATACTTATGACATCACGGGTGTTAAATCATTTTTTGGAGATTCTCCAAGCATGTCTGATATCAGTGCAGCAGCAGGTCAAGCTGGTAAAGAAGTTAGAATCCCGATTGTTGTGAAGGATGTACCAGAAATGAGCGTGCATTTAGGCATGCTTAGCATGGAAGAATATAAGTTATTAAAAGTATGTGATGGAATGTGCGCCGTGGAAGAGGTTGCATCGATCGTAGAGAAGCCAATAGAAGAAGTTGATAAAATGCTTGATAAAATGAGAAAAAAAGGTTTGGTTAAGGTAATTCGTAGATCTAATGCTTAATTAATTATCAAATTAAAAATACCAGTTCTTATCCTTTTAGCATAAAATCGTTATATTTCAACCTTATTTTGATGAAAAACTATGAGGAAGATCTACAATGCCAAAAGCGAATGTTAATGGAATTGAAATTGAATATGAAACAATAGGGGATCCGATTTCAAAACCTTTATTATTAATAGCGGGACTGGGAAGCCAACTACTTGCTTGGACGGATGAAATGTGCGAAAAACTCACGAATTTTGGGTTTTTTGTAATTAGATTCGACAACCGAGATGTTGGTTTGTCAACAAAATTTGAAAGTGCAGGGATTCCAGACATGATGGAGATTAGTGCAGCATATACTCGTGGAGAAATACCCAAGATTCCATATACTTTAGAAGACATGGCTGATGATGCTATCGGTTTATTGGATGCTTTGTATATTAAAAAAGCACATATTTGTGGAGCTTCTATGGGAGGAATGATCGCACAAATTATAGCATATAGACATCCTTCTCGTGTTTTATCTCTCGCGGTAATTATGAGCACTACAGGAAATCCCGAACTTCCGCCTTCAAAGCCTGAAATCTTGATGCAATTCTTTGCGCCTGTTCCATCTGAGCGCGAAGCATATATTGAAGAGATGGTCAAGCGCGATAGATTAATTAATGGTACATTTCCTTATGATGAGAATCAATCAAGAGAGTATAGAACAAAAGAGTATGATCGCAGTTATTATCCCCAAGGAATTGCTCGCCAATTAGCAGCTATGGCATTTCCTGGCAATATTAAGCCCTATATTACTGCAATAGATGCACCCACGATTGTTATTCATGGAAGTGATGATCCTTTTAATCTTATTGAAGCGGGTAAAGATATCGCTACAAGCATACCTGATGCTGAATTATTGATTCTGGATGGAATGGCGCATAGCTTCCCTCATGAAGTCATACCACATATTACTAAAGCATTAGTTGCAAATAGTAACAAGAGTGCTGATTAGAAATTAGAGCTGATTTACTTTTTTTCCTTCATCTATACCAAGATGTAATGCTTGAATATTTGAATCTGGATCTCCTAACCATTCTTTTATGACCTCTTCATAGTTTTCCACATCAATAAAAGGAAGTTTTCCCGTCGGAATAGCAAACCCAAGCATAAAAATATTTACCATTAAATTTGAATTAAATTTATTCAGACAAATTTCTGTAGCATTAATAGTATATACTTTATTTGAATATTTTTTTAATATTTCAACAATTTTATCCAATTGAGGGTACACTTCTAAATCTGCCGTTATCATTACTCCTGGAATATCATGTTCATTCAAAACAAAAGTAGTTTTCTGAGAAGCAAAAATACCTCTCCTTAAAGTTTCCACGGGCTCTAAACAAATGAATAAATCTGCATCTCCATAACAAATCAGAGGTGATTGAAGATTTCTTCGTTCCTCCTCAAAAATTTTTTTTTGGTAACGCGTATGGCTAGTTATTGCTCCTTCTCTTTGTGCGAGCCCGTGCATTTCGCTTCCATAAACTCGCTCGACACCTGATTTTTGGGCAGCAAACTCAATTAGTCTCTTAAGTGTTATTACTCCTTGACCTGCAGTTCCTGCTATTACAATGTTTACTATATCTGTTTCTAATTTCATTTTTTCCAAACACCAAATTTTTGTATTTTACTTTATTAATGCCGGAATGGGACTTCCTCACCTAATAAGTTTAAGGTAGATTTATGTATTGCTCCGTTAGGACAGATTTGATAACAAACTCCGCATCGAATGCACCGATCATCATCAATTTGCATAGTCTCATATCCGTCTATTTCTACTCTCCTGATGGCGGGGCAGCTAAGAATCCTGCTGCAATCATGACACATTTGACATCCTGTTATGTGATATGCTTCTTCTTGGACTTTATTACCTTGACTTTCTATTCTTCTTA
>CAZBPC010000143.1:0-3943 GCA_964493715.1 uncultured archaeon | reverse complement strand
TTGCGAATACATGGATTCACCCAATTTTTACAAAAATTGAAAAGATGGAGAAACCGGTAATTGCGAAAATTAACGGTTATTGTTTTGGGATGGCTTTTGAACTTGCTTTGGCGTGTGATTTTCGATTCTGCACGGATTCAGCACAATTCCACATGTTAGAGACTAAGATAGGAATGAATCCTGACGTGGGAGGAACTATAAGGTTAACTCGGATTGTTGGAATCCAAAATACGAAAGATATCGTTTTAACAGGTAGGAAATTTGATGGAAATGAAGCATATCGACTTGGAGTGGTAAATAAAGTTGCAAAAAGCCATGAAGAACTGGATTCTATAATAAAATTTTATACAGACGAACTCAAGACGAGTGGTCCATTAGCAGTTGGTCTTGCAAAGAAATTGATTGATGATTGTTACGGTAAAGATACCGCATTAGGGTTAGAACTAGAAACCCTAGTAAGTTCGCAATTGCTCCAGACTAAAGATGCTGTTAATGGAGCTATGGCTCGCCTTACCAAATCTGAGCCAAAATGGAAATGGAAGTAATTAAGTTTTTTTTCTTTATCTTTTTTTAATCTAAATTAAAAAGGATTAAAATTAATAAAAAAAAATTAAGTTAAAGTAAGATCGAGCTGAAGATCGGTTAAAGGATAAGAAACACAAGGATGAATAAATCCATAATCCTTATCAATGTCCCGGGTCGTAACTTCAGGGGGAACAAATACTTTTCCCGATATCATTTTTGTTCTACATAAAGCACATTCGCCAGATCGACAACCATTTTCAATCATTATACTTTGATTAGCAACTCTTTCTATACTATTGAGTAAAGGTTCTGTGCATAATGTTTCAAATACGATCTCTTCTTCTCTCTGTAAATTTCTATACTTCAATGTCACTTGAACTTTATCGGATCTATTCCTTTCTGGTGGCCATCCCATCACTTGGGTAATATCTTCAGGAACACCAAATGCTTCAAAATAAGTTTTATGTTTTGGAACTTCTAGTTGGTACAATTCATCATGAATAAACCCATACATTGCTCGATTACCCACGATATAGAAATATTTCTCACGAGTATTCCCTACTATCGCGGAGATGATGTCTTTTGTGATAAAACCACATGCTCCTTTCCAATCTGGATCTGGTTCGGATAATACGTAATTTATAGATACATTATCCCTCCGAGATTGAATATCCTCTAATTCTTCTTTGAATAAAATATCTTTTTTGGATAGGGCTCCATAGATCAAGCAAATTTTTAATGGAATTGATTTTTCTGTAATATCTCGCATCATCGAAATGAAAGGGGTAATTCCACATCCTCCCGCTATAAGTACAAGATTACTTCCGTGGAAAAGAGAGTTATAAAATAGATTTCCCATTGGTTCTGTCGCTTCGATAATATCTCCAACCTTCGCACTCTCATATAAATAAGGACTTACAAAACCACCAACTTTTTTTCGTATTCCAAGTTCATAATAAGCGAGCTGGTTTGGAGAAGATACTAATGAATATGGTCTTGATGTTCGGACTCCATTTATTTCTACGGTAATCCCTATATATTGACCAGCACGAAATGGTGCTAATGGTTTTTCTGGCTTGGTAGATACCAATCGGTATAATTTAGTATCGTGAGAGAGTTGTTTGATGTCAGAGATTCTTAGTATTTGCTTTGTAGGATGGATCCTGTTGCATAAGTTTTCTAATCCATCGTAATACCAAGGGATAGTTTGTACTTCTTCTCTTTTTTTTTTGGTTTTTTCTGCCTGCTGATATTTCTTTACATCTTCCATCATTTCTTACCACTTCTTCTCAATTTTATCTTTTAGATACATCCCTGCTGCGATCCTTCCACCAACTATGCTTGTCGAAAAACCTCCCCCGAAATTAGTCCAAGCACCAACTTGATACAGTCCTGGAATAGCCCCCCTGCTCTTTAATCTTAATAAGGGTCCGTTTTCCACTGATTGAGTAGTACCATAGATAGCTCCTTCTATGTTTTTTGAATAACGATAATATGTTAAAGGAGTTGCCGCAACTGCCACTTCTATATGATCTCGTATATCTGGGCAGATTGTACGTTCCACTAATGAAATCATGCTGTCTGCAATTTCATCTTTTTTTCTATAATATTGATCTGGAGCTATGTTTTGCCACAATTTCCCCATTTGGAGAGTTGTAAGAACTAATTGAGTGGTTCCAGGAGGAGATATTTCTTCATAGATATGATTATAACATGCTGCAACCATGTATTCTGGAGGTTTTAATTTTCTAAATGTTTCAAACGCATAATTCATATCATATGTGGAGTTAATAAATGTTTCATGTACGGTAAAACCTAAGTCCTTATGAGATGCATTCAATCCAATATATACAGAAAATCCTGAAGGTCCTATCTCTGGAGTGTAGATTTTCTTTTTATAATCATCGGGTACTACTTCTTCTGGTAACATTTTCATTGCAGTACAGATCGGATTCACATTGGAAACTACAACATTGCAAAGATAGATATCACCATTTTGAAGTTCAACCCCACAGGTTCTTCCATTTTTAATCAAAATTCTATCAACTAATGCGTTATATCTTATGACACCACCAAATTTTTCAAATGCGTTAACTAAGGCACTTGTTAGAGAATGAGACCGCCCCAAAGGGAATGCAGCGCCCCATTTCAGATAGAAAATCAGCATTGCTACAAAAACGTATGCATTCATTTTATCTGGGGGTAAACCAACATACCCCCATAATTGGGATAAAACCGCGATTAATTTCCTATCTGTGAAGAACTTTTCGTATAAATCTGACAATGTAATTCCAGCTACCCGTGGAAGCCAAGGATGTTCTTTCAATACCTCTCCTTGATTATATTTTCCTCCTTTGGATGCAATATATTCAATTCCTGCTAACACGGCTTTACATACTTCCATGAACTCTTCAATTCCCTTTCGTTCATGAGGAAAAAGCTCGATTAATTTGTTTGTGTATTCTTCCATTCCAAGAGGTAAGGTAACATCATAACCATCTAAATAAACACTGCGGTAAAATTCGGGTACGTTTTTAAATTCAAGTGCTTCAGGAACGATTCCAAGTCTTTCGAAAAACCTGTATAAAGCACCCCTATTACCCTCAGTACCAATGTCACTTAATTCATGTAAAGCCCCTTCAAATTCAAATCTTCCTCTTACGAACGAAGTAGCGAAACCTCCTGGTACATTGTGTTTTTCTAAAAGGAGTACTTGTTCTCCTCGAGCTACTAATTGACAAGCGGCTCCAAGACCCCCCAATCCTGCCCCTATCACGATAACAGGAAAGTTTCCCACTACTCGATTTTCGTTATAAGTTGAATTACTCATAATGAATAGATTTTTCCTTAAAGATATAAAATTTACCAATTATTTGATTATGGATTAGTTTTTGAATAAATTGTAAAAATAGTAAGAAGGATATTATTTCCCTATAAACTTCACATCTCTTTTTTCTTTCAAAGCAGCCATTGCTTCTTTAAAATCCTTGGAAGCAAAAACCTTTCTTAGCGCTTTGTTTTCTAGATCTAACGTTTGAGAAAGAATATCCCGAAAATAAGAATGCATTGTTTTTTTCATTAGCTTTACCGATAAACTGGGTCCTTTCGGCGGAATCAATCTTAATGCCTGTTCTCGAGCATAACTCATCAATTCTTCGCTTGGTAAAACTTTATTTACTAATCCTAACTCAAGTGCTCGTTGAGATGAGACTTTTTCCCCCATATAGCATATTTCTTTAGCTCTCTGAAATCCTACCAGTAATGGTAAAAGAAAGGTTGTACCAAATTCGGGAACGATTGCTCTTCTTGCAAAATAAAATCCTAACCATGCATCTTCAGCCATATAGACTAAATCACCACCCGCTAATGGCATGGTAACACCTCCCCCTATTGCCATCCCATTAATCGCAACGATTAC
>CAZBPC010000142.1:0-4027 GCA_964493715.1 uncultured archaeon | reverse complement strand
AAGAAGATATACGATAGTCCTCGGGAATTTCTTGAGATTATTGGTGCAGAGGTTGTAGAAATGAAGCACAATAAAAAACAATCTTTATGTTGTGGAGCGCCTCTTATCGTGTCGAATCGATCGCTTGCATCAAAAATAGCTAATGAGAGAACCTTGGAAGCTGTTGACGTGAATGCTGAAATAATCGCGCATATATGCACTGGTTGTCTTGCAAGATTATCTAGCCCTGCCTCTGAAAGGAACATTAAATCATATTACATTACGGAATTAGCCCAAATGGCAATAGGGGAAACACCTTCATTCAAAATTATAGAAAATACACGAAAGCTAGAAAAGCAAATCATGAAAACGATAACTGAGAATCCAAAAGTGATAACAGAACGATATCTCGCAACAAATGGAAAACTCCACTTAATCTGAATGAGTTATGTCAAATTGCACCGTATTATAAATGTGGAACGCACTTTGGGTAATTGTCGTTAAATCATTTTAAAAGAAAAGAATTCTTATGATATCTCTCTAAAATTTAAAGGCTCAAGAGAGTGTTTTATAAATTTTATGGTGTATTGATGACATATCTCATCTAATATAATATCTGACTTAATTATAGTTAAATATCAAATTCTAAACCATCGAAAGCAATCATACTTGCCGGAAATATATTCTTAATCTTGTCTCCAGCTTTTTTCCTCTCTTCTAGGGTTTTATAATAACTTGCATCAAAATGAGTTAGAATTAATTTATTTACATCTGATTTTACCGCCACTTCAGCAGCTTCCTCTAGTTTAAGGTGTGGCCAACGCCATTCTTCTTGACCTGGTTTATACGAACATTCTGTTATGAAGATATTGGAATTTTTAGCAAGTTCAAATAAATTTGGACATAAACCAGTATCAGTACAATACGTGAGAATTTTATTTTCAAGCTCCAACCTATATCCTAAGCAAGGATCTGCATGTAGAAGAAGCTTACACGTAAACAGAAATCCGATATCATGTTTCCCTTCGTCTAAATCATGAATCTCTATGTTTAATGGTAATTGATCTAACGGGGATGAATATGGGTGTTTAATGATCGCGTTTAAACCCTGTTTTGTTCCTTTATATCCATAAATCCTGATTTTCTGATTAAAATTGAATTTTGCAAAGGTGTGAAGTCCAATAATGTGATCCAAGTGAAGATGACTGAGCAATAACACGATTGGTTTCTCATCATTAATATATTGGTCAATTTTATATATCCCATCACCAGCATCTAAGATGACATGGTAGTCATCGGAATTTATTAAAATAGAAGTAGTATTTCCTAAATTTGTTGCATACCACCCATTTGTACCTAAAAATATAATTTTCATGATATTTAATAAGAGATATTCTAACACATATTTAAATTTAAATCCTAAGATAATGATTCTTTCTTAATTATTTGAAGTGTTATTTCACGATGGTATCAAAGAATTTTTCAATAGTAGACTTTAATTGAGGAAGACGATTCTGAATTGTTAGCCAGACAATTTTAAATCAACTTCTGAATATGCATAAATCAATTTATCGCGCATCCCAGCAATATCTTTCATATTGGACTGGTTTTGGGCAAAATATTGTTTAAAATTAGGAATTCTCTCAAATTAGAATGATTTTAATGCTTTTAAATAACAGCTCTAAAATTTATTAATAAACACCTTTTTTGCTTTTTGAACTATAATCCGCGTTCAAGAATTAATATCACCTCATTTTCTCCCGGAAAATTTCTCTCTATCCTCTCTTTCTTATTTGGGAACGCTGGGAGCGTCTTAATTAATTATTATGGGTTCTTTTATATAGGTTTTTTAATGATACAATTACAAATGTTTGACAATTTAAGAAGGGGGAACACATGGATAAAAAAACTATTTTAATCACGGGTTCAACAGACGGAATTGGACATCAAGCTGCAATTGAGTTAGCAGAGGCTGGTCATCACATTATTGTTCATGGAAGAAATAGGGAAAGAGCAGAATCAGCAATGCGCGCTATTGCAAAAGAATCTAAAAGTGATAATTTGAGTTATGTGAATGCTGATTTACTAAATTTCAACCAAATAAAAGAGATGGTTAGTGAGATTCACGATAAATTTGATACATTAGATGTTTTAATTAATAATGCGGGAGTTTATAGATCTAAACGAAGTATTAATCACGATGGACTAGAAGAGACCTTTGCAGTGAATTATTTAGCCCCATTTCTTTTATCCAATCTATTACTTGATCTGCTTAAAAATGCACAATCAGGGCGAATAGTAAATGTGGCTTCACGTGTTCATTCCAATCATGTTGATTTTGATAACTTGCAACTGGAACAGGGTTATACTGGAGTAAAAGCTTATGCCAATTCGAAATTAGCTCTTATCTTATTTACATATTATTTTGCAGAGAAATTACGAGACACAAACGTAACTATTAATGCTCTGCATCCGGGAGTAATTAATACAAAATTGTTAAAATCTGCATTTGGAGTGGGGGGAGCGTCTCTTACTGAAGGGGCTAGTACTTTAATTTTTGCTGCTATCGCTCCAGAAATAAAAAATGTGAGTGGTAAATATTTTGTGAATAATCGCCCAACATCCTCTAAAGATATTACTTATGATAAAGAGATCCAAAAACGGTTATGGGACAACACCGAAGAGATGTTAAAAAACTTTTTATAATTAATGATTAGACCTTAGATTTTATTGTTAAATCTAACTGGTTACTTTTTTCGACTTGTGTAAATACTTTTAATTACCTTTAAATAGCTTAAATTTTATTAGAGATTAACTAAAATATTATAAACAGGAATGGAGATGACATGCAATTGATTATTAGCTATATCAATTTTACCTCATTAATTATCTCGTTTTTTATAATGGGATACACGTATATTATCAGCCTTCAGCCCATGAAAAGAGCAGAAAAAAGAGGGGATAAAGCTTGGAAAGAATGTAAGACATTTCGCGCAGTGGGTGGCGTTTTTGAATTAGTATCTGTATTTAATCTATTCTTATGGATTTGGTTTCCCCTCCCAATATTAAGTGAGTGGAGAATTAGTTCTAATATCTGGGTTGGTATTATAATTGGGATTTGCCTGATGATACCTTGTCTAATACTTGTTGGAAAAGGAGTAATTGATGCCGGATCTGAAACATTATCACCTTCCAAGGAAACGGAAATGTATGGAGGAATATATAATTATATTAGACACCCTCAATCTCTCGGAGAGTTCCCATTATTTGTTGCTCTTGGCTTCATGCTTAATTCGTGGTTTTTTGTAGTGATTTCTTTCGTTTTCATCATTATTTATATCCCAATCATGATTCATTTCGAGGAGAAAGATTTAACTAGGCGTTTTGGAGATAAATATACGGAATACAAAGAACGCACGGGAGCCCTCTTTCCAAAATTAAGAAAAAAAGGTCCTCGTTAATGTAGCAGTTCATTCAAAAATCAATTTTTAAAACCTAATCCATTTTTTCTCAATTTTTATAGAAATATAGCAAAAAAAAATGAGCTATTACTCATTTAGTAAGATTTAGTGAAAAAGGAAGTATTATAATAAACTTTAGAGAGATAATTTTTAAGATAGCTATGAAAAAAGACGTTACAATCTGATTTTTTGGAGGTGGTTTGATGATCATATTAATTCATAAAATTTAAATTCATTTAAATTTTTTAAATCAACATTAACATTTATTAATAATTTTAACATATATACAATCAACCAAAATTTATAATTTTAAAAAAACTAGGTTAAGATTAAGATGAATAATGTAAAACATTCAACGGGTAAAATGGTTTCGTTTACGTCGGTAATTTTTGGGACTACAATCGTAACAAACATTATGACAGCGAGATTTACAGCTTTTTATGAAACAGAAATATTACTGCCTATAAATCTAATGGTTGTTGCCATCATTTTCTATACAATATGGGATATGATTAATGATCCAATTTTCGGCCATCTTACTGATCGAAAGTATCGATTAACAAGGAGGTGGGGAAAACGATTTCCTT
>CAZBPC010000141.1:0-4167 GCA_964493715.1 uncultured archaeon | reverse complement strand
ATTGGAACTTCTGGTTGGGGGTACGATGAATGGATTGGTCCTTTTTATCCTAAGAGTTTGAAAAAAGAAGATTTTTTAGTATTTTATTCCGAAATTTTTTATACTACTGAAATCAACACAACTTTTTATCATCTGCCTACTGATTGGACGATAAAGAAATGGGTGAATAAAACACCACACAATTTCCTTTTTTCTGTAAAAGTTCCTCAATCTATTACTCATAATTATAAATTATCTTTAGAACAATGCAGTGATGATTTATTTAAATTTTTAAAACTAATGGCTCCTATTGTTGAAGCGAAAAAGCTACTATCATTGTTAATTCAATTACCCCCTTCATTTAATAAACAAAATCACTTTGATGTTTTAAAGGATTTCATCGATAATTGGCCAACTAATCCAAAAAAAGAAGGATATTATTTATCAATTGAATTTCGGCACAATTCATGGATGGAAGATGAAGTTTTCACCTTTTTGAAGAAAAAGCAATTAGTTTATTGTGGGGTTATTGAGCCATTATTACCTCCTAGAATGGATGTAACGAATGATGAGTTTACCTATATGCGATTTCATGGTTATGGCGAGAAACCTTGGTTTAATTATCTTTTTTCTGATCAAGAGATTCAGCAATGGGCTCAATCTATATTAAATATCGTTCCGAAAGTCAAAAAAATTGGTATCTATTTTAATAACCACTATTCTGGATATGCTGTAAAGAACTCAATAATGATGATGAAAGCTTTAGGTATTAATCCAAGAAATGATCCAGACAAGGTAAGGATTATAGATGTTAAAAAAAAATCAGGAGTTTATTCCAAAAATCAAACAAGCTTAAAAGAATTCCTATCATAATCTTAAAGTTGATTTATTAATGAATATTTTAAATTATCCTAAGAATGAATTGAGATTTGGCTTTATCGGGGCGGGTTCTATAGGCAGTTTATTTGGTGGCTTATTAGCATCAGTTAAACACGAAAAATATTCTATTGAGATTGTCTTTTTTTGCAGAAAAGCCCATTGTTATGAGATAATGAAAAATGGTTTAGAGATCCAAACGCAGGGAGAAATCTTTAAGGTTGGTAATATAATTGCATATGAGAATCTCACAGAGGTCGATAAAATTGTAAGTGAGGACCCTAATTATCACTTTGACTTTCTTTTTTTTTCAACAAAAACTCCTGATTTAGAAAAATCTTTAATTCAATATAAAAAATTAATTGACCCAAGTACTTGGATAATTATATTACAAAATGGAATAGGTAATGATGATATTGTTGGTCAGTTTTGTGATAATGCAAAAATAATAAGAATCGTTACCTCTCATGGTGCGTTTATAAAGACTCCAGGGCGGGTATATCACGCTGGAAGTGGATTCACTAAAATTGGTTTTTCATACATTAAATCTAATAAGTTAAGAAATCAGTCAATTTACAATGTACTTGAATTATTAAGAAATTTGCTCAATTCAAGTGGTTTAAATACCGAGATAGTAGATGATATTAATATTTATAGTTGGGAAAAAGTGCTTGTAAATATTGGTATTAATGCCATAGGAGCAATTACTAGATTAAGAAATGGGCAATTATTAGAAAATGGGAAGTTAAAAATATTAATGAAAGAACTCGTTCTAGAAGCATTAATAGTAGCAAAAAAGAAAAAAATAAAACTACCTAAAAAAGATTATGTAAGAATAATGTACCAAGTAGCAGAAAAAACCAGTAATAACTTAAATTCTATGCTTCAAGATGTGTTAAAAAAGAAGATCACCGAAATTGATTTCATAAATGGTAAAATCGTTCAACTTGCTGAGGAAATAAATTATAATGTGCCTTTTAACAAAATTATAACGCTTCTTATTAAGGGGTTGGAGAAATCATATGTTTGAGCTCATTTAGCTTTACAAACCATATAATATGCATTTTCTCCATCTCGATAATATTTATATTTGATGTTTTGAGTTGAAAAGTTAAATTTTTTATAAAGATTAATTGCTGTATAATTACTAACACGTACTTCCAAAACATACTCATCTATTATTCTCTTTTTTATCTCTTGCATCGATTGTGTAAGAAGGGCTTTTGCTATTCCCAATCGCCTAAAACCTTTGACCACTGCTATAGATACAAGGTGACCTTTATTACTTATTTTCAAACTATCAATGGCAGGTATTTTTTCCACTCGCCACATAATATATCCAACAACAATATTATTACTATCAACAGCGATTAAAAAAGATTCATTAAAATTATCAAGAATACTTTTATAAAAAAAATAAGGATAATCTTCCGGTAATTCTTTCTCATTTATTTCGATTACACCTTCTAAGTCTTCTAAAGTACAGCGTCTAATTAAAATTGGTTTATTTCCATTAATATTATTGAAATTAATTGTCTTAGTATCCTTATCTGTTCCCATCGTTATTCATATTTGTAATTTAGTTATCCTAGACTAAGAAGTTAGCTATATAAGATAATATTTTAGATTCTTTTAAGCTTTTTTAAATAATCTTATTTATATAAAATGTTGAAAGCTTTATCTTTTTGTAAATTAATATATTCAATTATGAATTCCAAGGTATTTTGAATATTCTTTTTATTATTAAACTCATCTACAATATTTTTTAACTGCTCTTTGGTATAATTTTTATATTTTAATGCAATTTCCGTCATTCGTGGAATTGTACGGATAATATTATCAACGATGGTTATATCGGCCCAAATAGCTGTCCTGCTTAATGGATTTAGATCAACGGCAATAACAGTTTTACCTAATTTTTTTAATGCTTCTGTTCTATCTCCATCTTCTAAAGGTACGAAGACAACATCACTAATTTTAATTCCATTAGGATCCACATTTCTTCTATTACTCGATAATTCTTCGATTTCGACCAAAGTGCTTTCATCAGTCCCAAGAATATTCTGAGCACCAGCTTCTTCTAATAATTTTTTTATTGCATTTACTCTACCCTTTTTATAATAAAATATATTTATTTCTAATGGAGCTTTGACCGTATTTGAGAGTAATACTAAATCTTCGGGACATAAAGCAGCTACATTTCCATTCACACTTATTACGGGATGTTGAGCAAGAAGTAATTGAGCAACCGCTGCATGAATGGCTTTTAATGCGATCTTATTTGTTGTTTCCCCTAAAATATAATCAAAACATTCACCTCGACCATGAGCTATTAATCCTGCTTCTGCAACTACTAAATTTTTCATACCATTGATGATTTTATGACGATACATTAAACTTGTGATACGAGGATGATCCTTTGGAACTTCTAGGTGGTTATTTTCATTAATTCTCATTTAATTATCAACTCAATTGTATTCGTACTTTATATGTATTGAATATAACGAAAAACTATTAATCTTTTGATTCTTTTATTATCTAATTGATAAGCATGAATACAGAAGAAAAAAAGAAAGGAAATGATCTTCAACGGTTCAAGGTTAAGCGGATACTAGAAACTTTGAAATCTAAGAAAGGTTTCCATACTGAATTAATTTCATTATATATACCTCATGATCGTAAACTTTCTGATGTTACTAATTATTTGAAAAATGAAGTGAGTGAAAGTCAAAATATTAAATCAAAATTAACTAGGAAAAATGTATTAGATGGAATCTCAACACTATTAGGAATGTTAAAAAATTATAATGACGTTCCTGATAATGGAATAGTTATGTTTGCTGGCGCAATACCCCAAAATAATACACCAGGTACGGAGCGAATGGAAAAATACATCATTGATCCTCCAGAGAAAGTAAAAACCTATAGGTACCATTGCGCTAGTGAGTTCCTGACCTGGCCTTTAGAAGAAATGTTGGAAACAAAAGAGACCTATGGATTATTAGTTATAGGAAGAAAAGAGTCGGCAGTAGGGTATTTAAGAGGAAATCATATGGAGATAGTTAGAGAATTTACTTCTAATATCCATGGAAAGCATAAAGCTGGTGGTCAATCACAAAAAAGATTTGAACGTTTGATTGAAGAAGGAGAAATAAGTTTCTATCGACATATTTCTAGTGAAGTAAATGAATTATTTTTGGGAATGGAACAATTGCAAGGTATATTTATTGGAGGTCCCGGTCCCTCAAAAGAGAAATTTGTTAATGATGAAAGTTTAGATTATAGGTTACGAGAAAAAATTTTAGATGTTGT
>CAZBPC010000140.1:0-4394 GCA_964493715.1 uncultured archaeon | reverse complement strand
TTCTGTTCAGGTGCTAACCTTAAGGAAATAGCTACTGGAAAAAGAAATAGAATAGAAAAGGATGGAGATGGTCCTATGGGACCAACAAGAATGAGACTTACTAAACCAGTCATCGCTGCTGTAGCAGGATATGCTGTAGCAGGGGGTTTAGAGCTTGCTATATGGTGTGATATGCGTGTAGTGGAGGAAGATGCAGTTTTTGGTGTTTTTTGTCGACGATTTGGGGTCCCCTTAATTGATGGTGGAACTGTAAGACTTCCTCGATTAATTGGTTTAAGTCATGCAATGGACATGATCTTGACGGGACGCCCTGTATATGCTAAGGAAGCACTTGCTTGGGGGCTTGCTAATCGAGTTGTCGAAATAGGTCAATCTAGAATAGAAGCAGAGAAATTAGCAAGAGAGATCGCTACTTTTCCGCAATTTTGCATGAAAAATGATCGCTTTTCCACATATGAACAATTTGGACTTGATATTAAAGATGCGATGGTAAAGGAATTTGAATATGGTTTAATGACCTTAGAAAGCGGAGAATATTTAGAAGAAAGTCAAAGTTTTATTCAAGGTAAAGGTAAACACGGAAATTTTAAAAATTTATAAAAAAATAAATGATTTGAAAATTATATGATTTTATTTAGAGAATTTAGGCTAAAAACCACGGAAAGAAACGTTTTAATTGAAAATACCAAGTAAATTAAAAAGATTAGAAATTCATGAAGTATTAGTATTTCTTATCGACTAAAGACGTAGAAATGATGAGAGAAACAATCATTAAAGCAAAAACAACGTAGAATGGAAATAAAACATCTATTACCCCTAAAGGACTCATAATCATTGGAGCAATAGCTCCGCAGAAAAAACCAATTGCATTATTGAATCCGATCCCAGATCCTTTTAAGTCAGGTCGAATATCTTCAATTACTTCTAATAAAAGCGTGTTTCCTGCGGGATCAAATAACGCTATTCCTATTCCCAAAAAAGAAATGACCGTTAAAAATACGGGTAATATCAATGCAAAATCTCGGAAGAAGAATGCAATCCCAAAAACCATAACTACTGCTTGTCCTAACATCATCATTATCCGAGGTCCATAACGATTTAATAACTTGCTGGAAATAAAAATAGATACAACATAAAGTGCTAGAATGTACAGCATGATATAACTTGAAGTGATTTGATCTAAACCAAATCCCATTGCTTTGTTTTGCAATACCCAGATTAAATAAGCAGTAACAAATCCAAATAAAAACCATCTCACGCAATTCGTTAAAAGTGAATAGATGTATTGGCGCTCTCTCAGGAGAATTTTTATGTTTTTTATATTGAAAATATGATTCTTAATTGTTTTAGGGGTAGTATTCTCTTTTAACACAAAAAAAATGAAGATCATGCTAAAAACAATAAGAAATCCATTTATCAAAAATATGCTCCTAAAACCCAAGAAACTTGCAACATACCCTCCTATAATGAATCCCAAGAAATATCCTAAATTCATATATAAAGAATAATATCCCATTCCCTTGCTATGTTGACTTTTTTTGTAATTATCCCCAATTATTGCCTGTAAAATGGAAGTGTAAGCACCAGCTCCTTGAATCGCTCTGTAGATTATCAATTGGAACACATTTTGAGCTGTAAAACATAAAAGCGTCCCAATTAAATATATGATCATCCCGAAAAGTACCACTTTCCTACGACCTAATTTATCTGAAGCAGCAGCGTAAGGATATTGAAAAAGACATTGAGTAACAGAAAAACTCCCAATAATCAATCCATAAGAAATCAAAGAACCTGCAATACTTTCAACAAAAGAAGGTAAACCAATTTCAACAATACTCATGCCCATGCTTCGAAACGCAGTAGACATGAAAACAACGATGAGAAGTATTTTGGCATTGTTTCCTAATTCTGTTTTTGAAGAAATTATAGTCTCCTCTTAGTATTCCCCATTTATTAGTGAAATTCTTATTTCAATATAAATTTATTTTTCCCAACATTTTAGATTATAAAGCTAACGTTCTAAAATAAACAAGTTAACTAATATAAGTAAGGGAAATTTTATGATAATCGGTATGATTTCTCATTATCTTTATTTTACCTTTATTTTAATTTTTGATTTTTAGTTTATCTATGTTTAAGAATCTCAAAGTAATAATGAAAGCGATAAAAACTAAAATTGTAATTAAATAATACGGTAAAAATAATGAATATTCTCCTATAATTGAAAGCAAAACAGGCCCAATTGCTCCACAGAAAAAACCGATTGCATTATTAAAGCCTAATCCAGTTCCTTTTAACTCTGAATTTATTTCTCCTACAATATGTAATAAAAATGTATTCCCGGCGGTTTGTAATATTGCAAATCCTATTCCTGAGCAAATACTTGCGATTAAAAACAATAAAAAATTATTAGTAATACTCACAAATATAAACACAAAACCAAACAAGATAATGATTGCTTGTGCAATTAACATCAGCTTTTTTGGACCATTTTGATCAACTAAACGTCCTGAAATTAATATTGTCACTACATAGACAGCAACAACGACAAGTAATAAATAACTCGTCTGAATACGGGTCAAATTAAAGTGGATCTGTAACACCCAAATTAAATACGAAACTATTCCACCAAAAATAAACCACCTGATACTATTTAATGCAACAACAAAACCATACTGAGGTTCTTTTAGTAATGAAAAGATTTTTGAATTTTTAAGTGGAGCTCTTTTTTTCATCTTAGTTTTCTTGTTTACCCTAGCTTTAATAGTCTCTTTTAAAAATAATAAGATTAATATAGCAGAGAAGGTTGCTAAAATGCCTGAGATTAGAAATATCATCCGAAAACCTAAATATGTAGAAATGTATCCCCCAACTACAATGCCACCGAAATACCCTAAAGTTAGGGAAAATGAATAATAAGACATGGCTTTACCTTGTTTTTCTTTTCGATAAGCATCACTTATAATTGCTTGTAAGATGGAACTATACGCCCCCGCTCCTTGAATTGCTCGAAAGATAAGGAGTTCAAAAATATTTTGTGCTATGAAACATAGGAAGGTCCCCAAGATATAGAGAGACATTCCAAATAATATAATTCGTTTTCTGCCATATTTATCTGAAATGGTCGCCATTGGAAATTGAAGTAAAGATTGCATAACAGAAAAAATACCAATGACTAAACCATAAGAAGTGAGCGTCCCTGATAAGTTTAAAATGAATTTAGGTAATCCTATATCAACAATACTAGAACCTAAATTTCTAATCATGTTCGCAATAAAAATTACAAGAATTAGGCCGTTCGCAGTTTTGTTATTTGAATAACGATCTGCGACGTTTATTTTGTTCTCAGATTTAATTCCCATTTACTTTAGAAATTAAGAAATAAATTTAAATTTAATTTTCACAATATTTTAAATCCTTAATACTCATATTTACATAATCTTAGTTATTAATTTAGAAAAAAGGGATAACGTTGGAGTTTGGATTTAATTCTTTATTAAATTTAGCCCAGATTAGGAAAGATGTGAAGAGAAGAAGAATTTCTAGTTATGATAGAACAGGGGCAAATATGGATAATGTGCTCATAGCTGCTCGTGATAAACACGAGATTTGTAATATTGAAGGAGCGGGTATAATTAAACATGTTTGGATGACGATGGCATCCTCAGATCCATACTTTCTTCGGAAGATAATTATTAGAATGTGGTGGGATGATGAATTTGAACCCTCTATCGAGGTTCCAATAGGGGATTTTTTTGGAATTGGACATGGAAAATCAGTAAATTTCTGGAGCATGCCCTTTTCTTGTGGTCCTGAAGATGGAAAGGGTTTTAATTGCTTTTTTCCCATGCCGTTCTCTAAACGGGCGAGAATTGAGGTAGAAAATGAGTCCAATATCAGTCTTGTGTGTTATTATTACATTGATTATGAAGAATATGCTCACTTAGAGGAAAATTATGGAAGGTTTCATGCCTTCTGGAATAGGGAAAATCCTTGTAAAGGAAATGAATACGGAACTAAAAAGAAGGTTGAATTAAACATCCGAAAAAACGTGGATCATGGAGATGATTATTTAATCTTAGAAGCAGAGGGCGAAGGGCATTTTGTAGGCTGTCATCTTGATATCCACAATTTAATGACTCCTGAGAACAATCCGAAGAATCGAGATCACTATTGGCCTGG
Organism: uncultured archaeon; assembly: GCA_964493715.1. Lineage (GTDB taxonomy): Archaea > Asgardarchaeota > Lokiarchaeia > Sigyniarchaeales > SOKP01 > SOKP01. Next base: position 212 of record CAZBPC010000140.1, on the reverse strand, counting down.
AGAAGGGGATGACTTCATTGAAATTGACGATAATGAAACTATCCTATACGGCACTGGTACTGAAGATTATTTCTGTGGAGCATGGTGCCCAACACAATACTATTGTTCACCTTACTTTGGAATTACATTACCTGGAGGCAAAAATTGGAGCGGAAAAATCTCCTATTATCGATATCATGTGGAAGATCCAATATATTTTCACAAAAACATTC
>CAZBPC010000139.1:0-4453 GCA_964493715.1 uncultured archaeon | reverse complement strand
TGTAAATTATTAACTCCTGTTTTAGAGCAATTTAAAGAGGAGGGGTTAATCAATTTAATTCATATTAATATTGATAATAATCGTGAGTTCGGTCAAGCAATGAATATCTCTGCCGTGCCAAGTTTATTGTTTTTTAAAGATGGCATTCTCTTAGAGAAAAACATAGAAATTTATGGTAGAGTTGTTGTTAATAATGGTATTATGGCTGGAACAGCTGGAGAGCTGATTTTGAAAGAAATTATTAGTCAAATGTAAATTTAATTGAAATTGAATAAAAAAAAATTGTGGATAAAAAAAAATAATTGGCATAATAGAGGTGATAATAATTGAGTCGTAGAGGTAGAAGTGGTAAAGGAGGGAGAGGAAGAATGGGCGGACCGAATGCAGCGGGTCCAGGGGGATCATGTGTCTGTCCAAATTGCGGAAAGATAGTCTCCCATCAAGTAGGATTGCCCTGTAACCAACTAACTTGTCCAAAATGTGGTTCAAGTATGGCTAGAAATTAGTTCAAAATATAGAAAATCAAAACAAAAAATATTTTTAATACTTATTTTAATTGGCTTTTTAGAATAGTCTCGTTAAGTTGGGAGTCAATTCTGATATCAAAATAAGTCGTTCTCCTTCTTTTTTCTTAACAATAAAATATTAAATTCTATCATGTATTGAATTCACATAATAATTAGTTAAGTGAAATTAGATGCAGAAAAAAGTGCTCACATTTGGAGAAATAATGCTAAGATTATCGCCTCCTTATTTTAAACGATTTACTCAAGCAAACTCTTTTGATGTGACATATGGGGGAGGAGAAGCCAATGTCGCTGTATCTCTCAGTAATTTTGGCATTCCCGTTGATTATGTCACACGACTCCCTAATAATGATATTGGAAATGCTTGCATTCGATATCTTCAACAATTTGGGATCAATACTACCAAGATTATAAGAGGAGGAGAACGAATTGGAATATATTTTCTTGAGACTGGTGCATCTGCTCGCTCTAGTAAAGTTATATATGATAGAGCGCATTCAGCATTATCTAATGCTCAACCAAATATGTTTATTTGGGATGATCTCTTTGAAGATGTAAATTGGTTCCATTGGACAGGTATTACTCCAGCGATTTCCCCAAATTTGGCAGAAATTTGTTTAGAAGCAGTAAAAGTAGCAAAAGATAAGGGAATTACTATCTCCTGTGATTTAAATTATAGGAGTAAGCTCTGGAATTATGGAAAACAACCTTCAGAAGTTATGCCGAATTTAGTTAATTATTGTGATTATGTTATAGGCAATGAAGAAGATGCAGATAAAGTACTAGGAATTAAAGCAACTGATACCGATATAACATCCGGAAATATAGATCCAGAAAAATATCTTTACGTCGCTAAGGAAATGCAGAAAAGATATCCCAATCTTAAATCCATAGCGATTACTTTAAGAGGATCAATATCAGCAAGTTATAATACGTGGGCTGGCGTATTATATGATGGGAAGAAATTGTATGTAAGTTCGCACTATGATATTACTCATATCGTTGATAGAGTTGGAGCTGGAGATTCATTTGCTGCGGGGTTGATATACGGATTTCACACCTTCAATGATGATTATCAAAAAATTCTAAATTTTGCTGTTGCGGCATCATGTCTGAAACATACTGTTTTCGGAGACTTTAATTTAGTATCCATCGAGGAAGTTGAAAAAATTATGGAAGGAAATGTTTCAGGGCGGGTCTCTAGGTAGAAATTATGTCAATCAAAGATTCTATCTTAAATATCTTTGCTCACAAAAGGACAGACAAAATCATTTTTAGCCCAAGGCTTTACTATTGGTATATTGGCAATCGGTTGTATTTAACAATCAAAAAGCATAGAAATAACACCATTCCATCTCATTTTTTAGGTAAAACTCAAATGGAAATTTATAAAATGTTACACGCTTGCCCCCGATATGTCTATGAAACCTTATATATTGATTTAATCGAGACAAAATTGAACTCAGATTCAAATATAATTATCGAGCGACATTATGGTTCAAAACAAGGTGAAACAATAATTTCATATAAGACTCCCTTAGGAAATCTCAAACAAATTGAAAGTATAGGAGGAGGGTTAGGTGGTCATCCCACAGAATATCCCATTAAATCATTAGATGACTTAAAAGTTATGGAATACATTTTGGAAAATACCACTTATACCTTTTCAAGTAATAACTTTATTAAGGCTGAAAAAGAATTTGGGGAATTAGGAGTAGTAAGTACTTATCTACCTCATTCTCCATATCAGAAATTAGTGACAGAATTAATGGGGTTTTCAAGGACAGTTTTATTCTTGAAACGTTATCCAGATATAATAGAAAAATTTATGCTCTTTTTAGCCCAGCAAGATGATAAAGTTTATGATGAAATTATTCATTCACCAATCAAAATTTTAAACTTAGGTGAAAACATTGATGGAAACTTAAGTCCACCTCATTATTTCGAGAAATACTTAATTCCATATTATGAAAGGAGAGTAAAGCAAATCCATCAAGCTGGGAAGTATTGTCATATTCATATGGATGGATCATTAAAAGATCTATTACCATATCTAGAGTATCTACCCTTTGATGGATTTGAGGCTTTAACTGCTTATCCTCAGGGTGATGTTAGTTTGGAAGAAATAAAGGAAGCAATTGGAGATAAAATACTCTTAGATGGCATTCCTTCTATCTTATTTTTACCAGAATATTCTATTGACTATATAAAGAACTATTTTAACCAAGTTATTGATATATTTTATCCCCATTTAATTTTAGGCATTTCTGACGAATTAAGCCCAAATGGAGATATAAAAAAGGTCGAATATTTGGCTGAAGAAGTAAAAGATTTTGAATTTTAATTTTGGTTACTCTTTTTTCTCACTTCTTCGACTGTGAGCCGTTATTTAACCCACACACCCGCCCGGTCATTGAGGTTGCATTATTTGGGAAGAATTTGATAATTGTTTTTCCTTTTTATTTTTTATTACAAGGTAAATTACGATAATCCACACAATTACAAGTAAAATTAGATTCAAAACTAGGTTTCTAAATATAGTTTCTTTTTCCGAAAGTACTAATATGGTTGTAAATGACGCGAATGTATTGATTGAAGTATGCAAGAAAACACATCCTAATAAATTACCTTTTGATTTATAATAATACCACATAAATATGATACTGTACGCTATGGCCTGAGAAAATTGAGCGATAAAAATTATAACATTTGAATTAGGGTAGAATCCAATTATATGAAGTGGAAGATGCCAAAGCCCCCAGAAAAATCCTAGTATGAGAGCACTTTTTAAGTAACTATATTTTTGTAATAAATGAGGTAATGCATATCCACGCCATCCAACTTCTTCATTACCACCCCCAAATAAGAAAACATAATAAAATGAAATTACCAAATTAATTAGAAATGAAGACCATGAAAAACCAGACGGATATTCATTTTGTCTCAATAGTGAAAGTAAAAAGCTTCCTAAGTTAATAACAAGAAAAAAAAGGATTGCAATAAAAATATAACTATTCTTTCCTGAAACACCCTTGAGATGTTTTAAATGATTAGCAACCTGCGTTTTCTTTGAATAAATTCCTGAAAAAATAAAAGCTGCTAATATAGAACAAATAATAATATATGGCGTTGATAAAAAATTATATTTAGTAAAGAAAATAAAAAAAAAAAAATCGACACATAAAATGAAAGCTAAGATAATGAAAAAGAATTTCAGTTGTTTATGTTGATTTATAATTACAGATTGGTTATTTTTTGATGTGATTATAATTGTGGATAATGCAGGACCGAATGATCCTATAAGACCAACACCAGTTATTATATTTATATCTCCATGAGAAATGAACGGAATTATAAACCATATTATCCAAGAAATAGAAAATGCTAGAATAAAAAAAAGTACTAAATTATGTGAATTTGATACTTTTTCTTTATTATCATTCGTTTCTTCAAAGTCCTTAATTTCATTATTCAAAATTATCCACAGATAATTAATTTTTAGACAAAAAATTACGATAGAATAAGGATATTCAATTAATAAAGGTATCTATATAGATTTCATGAATAGTATTAAGGAGTCGTGAAATTTCTTTTCTACAACTGCTCTTTCATCCTCTGCATTTCTTATGAGATTTTCGGGTAAAAATACATTATCTTCAAAATATTCATTTTTACTCATTTTTCCCACTTCTTTGACCGTGAGCCACTGTTTAACCCATACACCCACCCGGTCATTGAAGTGACATATTTTCCATTTCATTGATAGTCAAAATATTCACTTCATTCTTAATAAGACTTAAAAGCTTTTTTACGTCGGTTTAAATGGTTGTTTTACTGTCAGTAATATAGGAAAAAATAGGATATAATGAGGAAAATATTTTAGCTATCATCTTCTTTTCAACATGAATAAATGGAAAATCAAAGAT
>CAZBPC010000138.1:0-4593 GCA_964493715.1 uncultured archaeon | reverse complement strand
ATGTTGCACAGTCGGGGATTCCGGGTCCAGTTTTTATAGAATGTCCGATTGATTTAATATACAATGAATCTCTGGTGAGGGAATGGTATAATATTGCTCAACCACAAAAAGATACAATTAAGCATAAAATAATGGGATGGTACTTAAGAAGACATGTTGATAAATTATTTGCATGTTCTACCGAAAAAGTTGAAGTTCATGATGGAGAAGAAATTAAACCATTTTTAATCAATAATGAAGATATAGAGAAAGTACTCACACAGATAAATAATTTTAAAAAGCCAATTTTAGTCGTTGGAAGTCAAGCGATGATAAAAGTGGAAGAGGTTAACCACTTATCAGAGGCTATTAAGAATTTAGGGATTCCTGTTTTTCTGGTAGGAATGGCGCGAGGACTTTTAGGAAAAGAGCATGCATTATATTTTCATCATAAACGTAGTACAGCATTAAAGGAAGCAGATTTAGTAATCCTAGTAGGAATGCCACAAGATTTTAGGCTAAATTATGGCAGATCTATAAATCCTAAAGCCTTTCTAATATCAATCAATAGGAGTTCTGAAGAACTTGAAAAAAACCGCAAACCTGATCTAGCTATCCAAGCAGATTCATCTTTATTTCTTCAAGCTCTTTCAGAAGCGAAGAATTTTGAAAAAAATTTTGGTGATTGGATAGTTATTTTAAAGGAAAGGGAGAAGCTTAGAATGAATGAAATTAAACAGTTTGAAAACGAAGATTCTGAATACATTAATCCATTAAAGCTTTGTGCTGAAATTGAAAAATTTAGTGATGATAAGAGTATTATAGTCGTTGATGGAGGAGACTTTATTGCTACTGCTTCCTACATTGTACGACCAAATGGACCGCTAAGATGGATAGATGCTGGACCTTTTGGTACTTTAGGGGCGGGTGCAGGATTTGCATTATCTGCGAAACTATCACATCCTAACTCAGAAGTATGGCTAATATATGGTGATGGCGCTGCGGGATATTCTATAGCTGAATTCGATACCATGGTAAGACACAATATTCCCATTATCGGAATAATCGGAAATGATGCCGGATGGACTCAAATAACTCGAGATCAAGTCAAATATCTAAATGATGATATAGGAACTACATTAAGATACTCAGACTATCATTTGGTTGCTAAAGGCTATGGTGCTGAAGGACTATTTGTAAATGATTACTCTAATGTTCCAGAGGTATTGATCGAGGCAAAAAAGCTATTGAAAGAGGGAAAACCGGTATTGATCAATGCACTAATTGGGAAAACTAGATTTCGAGAAGGTTCTATTTCTATGTAATTATATCTGCTAGTGAACATTGTAATATCTTAAAAAATCATGACTAAATTGAAAGTGTAATAAACATGATACTATCCAAAATTGAATAGGACTTTAAAATCATAATCACATTATTTTTATAGAACGCAGTTTACTCCACCTTAAATCAAATTTTTAAGAGTAAGAATTATTTTGAGTAAAGAGAATAAGCATGAAAGGAATCAAATCTTATTGATTTTATTTTTTGGTGTTTTAATGGGGGCTTTAGATATAGCAATAATTGGTCCCGCTTTGCCAGCAATTAAAAATACTTTTAATCTCTCAACTAGAATTGAAGCATGGATATTTAGTATATATGTTTTATTTAATATTATGGGAATTCCTGTTAATTCTAAATTAAGTGATAGAGTGGGAAGAAGAAAAATATATAATATCGATTTGTTATTGTTTGGAACGGGATCATTATTGGTCGTATTTTCTCCATTATTTCTTATCTTTAATCAGATAAGCTTGTCTTCAATTAATTTAGGATTTATTGTTCTCTTATTAGGGCGCTCAATTCAGGGTTTTGGCGCGGGAGGGATATTTCCGGTTGCGAGTGCTGTTATTGGGGATACTTTTCCTCCTGAAAAAAGAGGTGGTGCTTTAGGTTTAATAGGTGCAGTATTTGGTATTGCATTCATCATTGGTCCAATTATAGGAGGAGCCTTGCTTTTAATTGCTTGGGAACTCCTCTTTTTAATAAACATCCCAATTGTAGTGATACTTATCTACTTTTCTACAAAAAAACTTCCATCAAGACCGAATGTTGATCAAAAACCTTTTGATTTCAAAGGAATAATATTCTTGTTAATTATTTTAGGAACATTTGCTTTTGGAATTAATCAAATTGATGAGAGTAACATTTTACTAAGTATTAAGTCATATTTAGTGTTGCCATTTTTAGTTATTGCTTTAATTTTCGTACCCATTTTCTATTTTACTGAAAAAAAGGCGAAAGATCCAGTAATTGATTTGAAATTAATTAATAATAAAAATTTAATATTGGCTAATTTAATGTCCTTGGGCGCTGGTTTTGTTGAAGCAACCTTGATATTCATTCCATCCATTAGTGTTATATCTTTCAGTTTAACAGAAAGTGCTGCGAGTTTCATGTTATTACCACTAGTAATTACTATGGCGATAATTTCACCTTTAACGGGGCGTTTATTAGACAAAATTGGTGCGAAAAAAGTCATTTTAATAGGTACATTTATTTTAATCAGTGGTTTGCTATTATTTGGTTTTTTAAATGCAAATTATGTCTGGTTCTTTATTACTACAATTTTAATTGGAATAGGATTAATAAGTCTTTTAGGAGCTCCATTACGCTATATAGTATTAAATAATACATCAGAAGTAAATAGAGCCTCTCAGCAAGGGTTATTATCAGTTTTTTCGGGTATTGGTCAATTAATAAGCGGTGTGATGGTTGGGGGAATTGTAGAAAGTTTAGGTTATGGTTTGCTTGGATTTTCTATAGCATTCATTACTGTAGGCGTAATTTCAACTGTGTTAATATTCGAATCTTTTTTCTTAAAGAGCAAGGAGATTTCGACTTAGAAATGAACATAGTAGGTGAAGGAGGTAATTTTAAAACTCATTCATTATTTAATTTTTTGGGTAAATAATATGAATAATGTTGAAGAAGAATACAAAAAAATAATAGAATTTTATCCTAATGCGATTTTTAAGAAAGACTCCATCTCTCAAGTTCAGATTCCATTGAAAAATAATGTTTCTTTGAAAATTGATTACAAAAATTACCCGAAAAAACCAATTGTAAGTTTCATTAGTAAAGATGGTAGAAATTATCGAAAAGTTGATAAACTTATCCCCTTATTAAATAGATGGGAAAAAAATCATCCTCCTTTTATTATTGATGTCATCAATGAGATATTAACATTCATTAATAACTTGGAATCTAACGTTATTAATATCAAAAAAGAATTATTACATGGACTATTTTCGTTATGTAGAAATCAACATCCGAGAGAAATATTAGGATTTCTAAGAACCCAGAATGATATCGCGGTAGAATTCATTTTACCTCCAGGAGCAATTACTTCTAACACTTCTGGATTTTTTAGCACTAGTAGATTGGGTTATGATTCAACTCTCCAGGGTTCTGTTCATTCACATCCTTCTGGAAATCCTAACCCTTCTCTTGTTGATATCAATAATGTTTTTAAGACAAAAAAATTCAATTTTATTATTGCTTATCCATATAATTTAAGCAGTATAAAATGCTTTAATAGCAAAGGACGGGAGATCGAGTTCACCATAATAGATTAACCATTTAGAATAGCAATAACTGAAGAGAATCAATAATTACTAAATTCTGATAAATTAACCTAATTGAATTATTAGGAATGATAATATAATAAATTATAATCTTATTATTTAGGTTGTTTCAAGAATGAACGATTTTCCAAATAAATTTAGGATAATTATATTTAGAGGTATTACTTCACCAGATTAATAGTTTCCAGTTTTTTGAGTAAAAATGGTTTTCCAATTCCTTTTTTTGCCTACTAGATGGCCTAGAAATGCACCCAGTCCGCAGGCAGGTACCAGAAGCGAAAGCAAAATTCTCCCCCTAAATACGGGATCTCCAATCAAAATTCGTAAGGGTGCCCAAGGAGCTTGAATAAGTACATAGCCAGTAATGAACCAGATAAAAACACCCACGCAAAATCCAATCAATCCAATATATACAATTTTTGCAACGATTAGTTGGATTTTAGCTATACTTACTAAATACGCAAAAATTATCAAGAGTGTAACAAAAATTGTAAATACAAATGGTAATTCGAAGTCCACTACTCCCAAAAAGAACATCATCCAATTCAATATGAATATACCAGCAATAAAACCACTTAAAAAAATAAGATGATGTTTCTTATAGTTTTTCCAGAGATTCTTGATCTTTTCTTTTAAATTCATTTAACCATCTTATTACGAATATATCAAGAGCAACAACCAAATAGTTGACAAGCAATGTGAGAACATACTTGAGTAAATAATATTTATTTGAATTTTTTGGTTAGATTTGTATTTAATATAGAAAGCGAAAACGGAATATTTAAAGGTTCTTATACTTCTCATTTTAGGAACATAATGTTAAGTATGTATCTATTTTATCTTTGAATCAAAAATCCATTTTAATATCTTTATTTCGAATCTTATAAAAGCGTTTGAGCAAATAATTTTATCTTATCCTTGATAATTTTTTCAGAAGTCATGCGTTTGTCTCCCACATCTAAATCAA
>CAZBPC010000137.1:0-5084 GCA_964493715.1 uncultured archaeon | reverse complement strand
TGAATTAGGATTTTCAATAGTTTCTTTCAAATAATTATATTTTTCTTTCCACACCTTTACTTCTGTTTGAAGATCTTCAAAATCATCGTCGCTAGTTATATCACTCGTAGAAATAGGTGCTCCAGAATCTTCAATATCTATAAGCCTGACTTTTAAAGATTCTACTTCTTCTTCTAATTCCCTGATCTTTATTTTTAAGGATGCAATTTCATCTAGGTATTCTACTGAAGTTTTAGGGGCAGTTATTTCATCAAATATCATCTTGCCCGTTTCTAACTCGTTCGCACTTTTATCCCCCAAAATGCGCTGTCTTCGCTTCTGCAATTCTTCTACGGTTTGTTGGGAAAGAAAATCAAGAGGATTAAACCCAATTCCACCATGAGCCGTGGCTCTCTTTCGAATCTTGACAAATAAAGGAATACCCTTCACGGCTTCTCCACATATGATTGCTTCTCCTTTATCTAACCCTGAAATATCTGCTTTATTACCTCGAGTTAAATCTTCTGCACTTGAGATAGTAACATCTATATCTCGAATGTCCGTTAGGTTATGCACGATCCAGCTACCTGCTTGAGCTCGAATCGTAGTATCCAGAAGTTGCGGCCTTTGTGTCCCAATTACAATATTAGCTCCGAATTTCCTACCTTCTTGGCTGAATAATTTCACAACTTCACAAGTGTCCGTTTGTTTTTTTCCAGCAAATAAGTGTGCCTCATCGAGGAATAAGTAGAAGGGCGGAATTCTGCGACCTGTACTAGCTTGATATAATTTTTTGAGTACTTTTCCTGCCACCATTTCTTGGACCGTAAGATCCATTCCACGCATGTTAATAATAGTACATAGATTAGGAGCTACAAGATCTGCTGCATCCAAGGAAAATAGGTACTCTATATCAATATCTCCTCCTTTATTTATGCTTAAATCGGCGAATTCGATGATTGAATCGACAAATTCACTTTTCTGAGCTTCTCCTTTTGGTTCATCTTCAGGAGTATCATCAGCAGCAACTTTCAAAGATCCATATTCTCCATGTCTGTCCAGAATCACCAAAGGAATTCCCTTTCTCATGAATTCTTCGCATAAAACTCCCATACTATACGATTTTCCACTCCCCGACTTTCCAGTAATGAAAATCCGTCCAAAATTCTTTATTAACAACTTTACATCAAATGGATATCCTATTAATTTTCCTAATGAGACCGATTCTTCTGGAGCGTTATAGATCCCTAATAAACGAGAAATCTGTTCTTCGTTTGCTTTATAAACCTCCGATCCAATGTCAAATGGTCTGTTTGGTCTATCTCCAAGTACTTGAAGATCAGCAATTGTTCCCTTAGCTTCGCTCCACATTTTAGTAATACTTAGAATGTAATGTGGTCTATTTCCTTTTTCATCTTTATCACCGTAAATAACAAAATAAGAGTTCCGTTCTACATCGGGATCAGTGAATTGGATTTGTACGGAATGAGTCATTGTCCGACCGACTAAATTTCCAACTTTCCCTATCTTATCCTTTCCGGGACCTGCATCAAAATTATTATCATCATCTGACATCTAAAATCACATTTGTAATTTCTACTATTATTATATGAAAATCATGCTATTTTAATTATATACTATTGATAGAAAATTGAAAAAGAGTATTTAAATCTATAAGAATCTAATCTTTGAATTTTATTCTCATCGAGAAAAAATCCTTTTTTCCATCATCCGAATTAGTTTATATGATTCTTTTATCCGGCGCAGACCAAGGAATTATAAGTCTGGATTTCGATTAACTAACTTAGCATTCTTAAAACTACTTTTTAATAAGAACCTAATTTGAAATTTAAGATTTCCCTCTCTTTTTTGTTAAGTTTTTTCATTTTTGTCCATAAATTTTCTGCACTTCAAATTTTTAGTTAGATTTAATGTAGCTATGAATAGTAGCTATATTTATAAATCCAATTCTGGAGTATTTTAACTGTGTCTTCAATCATTTTGAGCGTTTATATTTCCTTTTTTTAATTTTAGGATACTAGTTGAGTTGTTGTAAATAAAAAAAAATTGATTTTGTTTTTTAAGAGTTTTTTTCAGCCATTATTTCCGTTTGATGTAGATGTAAATAAAAACGGTTACTTGAAAGATCCATATAATTGTGTTAATCCAAACAATTGGATGAGTGGGAAGCCCAAAGTGGATATATAACATGGCTGCTATTTCCATTAAGATCCATATGATCTGTGTTAAAACAACCATTTTCACGCAATCCCATTCCTTTTTCCTGTATGCTAGTAAGTTAAGGACAGAAAATCCTAGAAGAGATACTCCAAAAAGCCGAGGAATGCCCGGATCATAATAAGGCCAATACAACATGTCCAAGAATACATCTAAAAGAAAAATAAATGTCAATCCAAAGAATACTTGTAAAACAAAGGAAAAAAGGAACCAATTTTTTGTAAATTTTTCGATATCCATTATAATTCAGCCGCTATTTGATTTGATTAAATTTAATTAAATATTTTTTTCTGTAAATTAGAGTTAATGATAAATTTTGCTTCTTCGAATATATAATCATACTTTCAATAGTATTATGGAAGTCCCATACTTTCTGAAAGTAATATTATTATATCAGAAGAACATAATGGGATTTATAGACCAAAATTTTTTAATGAAAACATGGAAAAAAAGAATATTCCCTCTCAAGAGATACTCAATCCTCGAAAAATAACGAGGAAGAACTATGAACACATTATACTATGGATGCTATTTAATAATGATAGCTGTGAATGGGCTGATTTATCAAAGGAACCAATCAATATTCCGGAGGCCACGCTTTCAAGGTATTTGGGCTTATTAGATAAAAAGGGATTTATAAACAAGATTTCTCGAGGTCATTATGAAATCACTTCAGAAGGGAAAAAAAGATATCACGAATTATCTAAATATAAAGGCAAGCGGCATAATTTAAATTATCCTCCTAAAGTAATTTTAAAACGCGGCAGAAACTATGATCATTGGATACTCTGGATGGTATATAATAACGAGTATTGTAAAAGATCTGATTTTACCAACGATCCATTATATATTAATCAAAATTCTTTATCAAAAAACCTAAAATATCTTATTGAGAAGAGTTTTATTCAGAAAACTTCTAATCACTTATACAAAATTACCCAAGCAGGTAAGGGAGAATATTCTAAGATATTACAGAATTATGACTTAGATCGGCAAACTATTTTAGACGTGGAAAGCAAGCGAATTGATGAAATTACCATAAAAACTGCTCAATTTTTCGATGAATATAATGTTACTGATGAAGAGGTTAAATTTCGATATTTAAATAAAATTTTGAAGTTGGATTATTCAAAAGTGAGCATGATATTAACAGATGAGAAAGACTTTCACAAAATTCTACTGTTTATTTCTTTAAATCATCCAAGTTATTACCCAAATTATATTTCTCTTGAACAGTTTTCAAATCTTTATCAAATCAAAAAGAAAATTCTTGATTTTTGGATAGATGAGATTTTATCAGGAGATATTTATGATATTAAAATTCATCGATTAGAAGTTCCTCCTGACAGGTATTACTTTTTTGAATCTAATGAAAAATTGGAAAAGATGCTCCGAGCAATAACGGAAGATTACATAACTAAAAATAAATTTTTACAAAAATTTGGAAGTTCTGAAGGGGTTGATATATTGATTAATAAAATCTTAAATGAAATTTGTGTAGTTCTATTCAATAAAGATTTAAGGGAGTCATTAAGAGAGTTTTTGCCAGGATACATTAAACACCTAGCATATAAAATTGAAACAAAGAAAAGAATAACGGATAGCTATGATAAATTAGAGGGAATTATTTGGCAAGATATGGCGAATTTATTTCATTCAGAAAGCTCTAAAACGTTAGAAGATCAGTATCAAGAAGAATTAAAAGAAATTGAGAGATTAATTGCTCTAAATCCAGTCGATTATGAATCCTATGGTGAAAAAATAAGAATCCTAATTTATTTTAATCAGCATGCTGAGGTATTGGCTTTTTTAGATGAAATGCTTGAAAAATTCCCTGAAAAAGTAATAGAATTGTTAATGAAAAAGGCATCAATTCTTAAAATGAAAAAAGAAGTAGAAGCTGGATTGGAGATCATCGAGGAATTGATTGAAAAATATCCAGAGAATACTGATCTCCAGAATTATAGGGCATATTGGCTGCGTTATTTAGGTAAAAAAGAAGAAGCAATAGAAATTCTAAAACAACTTATTAAAAACAATCCTGAAAACGCTACATATCATGATACATTTGGGGAGATATTACTTTATTTTGATGAGTTTGAAGAAGCTTCTAAAAAATTCTTAAAAGCTATTCTCCTAAATGATAATGATTGGTTCATTTATCAGACATATATTAAACTTGGAATTTGCTATTTAGCGCTTGAAAAATATGATTTAGCAATAAAAAACCTTGAAATGGGAAAAAAAATAATAAAGCAAAATGAAAACCATTTTGAAACAAACCAAAATTGGCTCATAATTGCAGATCTTTTTCTTGCTGAAATTATGGAACAAAAAGATAAGTGATATAATTTCTACCGTGTCAAAAACTTAGATTTTTGATATAACTGTTCAATCAGCGTATTAAATGCTTCACTAACTCCTTGACCTGTTTTTGCTGACGTCAGATAATGACCAAAAAGGGATAGTTCATTAACGGTCATTTGAATCTTGGAAATATCCAAATCATTTTTATGTATTAAATCAACTTTATTGGCAAATAGAACCACGGGCATATTTTCACATCGATTTTTGAATTCCTCATTCCATTTTTTTACATGTTTAAAGCTTTCACTGCCAAGGTCATTTTCTTCAAGACTATAAACAATAATACATGCTTTACTATCTTTATAAAATAAAGAATTAAGAAAATCAAAACTGCCTTGACCAGCTATATCCCAAAATATTAAGCTAATATCATCTCCATTAACTTCTTTCTCTATTTTGGTAAATTGTGCTCCAATTGTTTTAATGTAGTCGTTTTTAAAAATTCCATGAGTAAATTTCTTGATTAAGGATGTTTTTCCTACTCCACCATCCCCGATAAC
>CAZBPC010000136.1:0-5109 GCA_964493715.1 uncultured archaeon | reverse complement strand
TGGAGATTGCTCTTGCTGAAGGATGCAAGGTCTTCACGACTTCAGGATACAAATCCTCATTTATTGAAAAAAGGGTTCATGAAGCTGGGGGTTATTGGATACATAAATGTACTTTATTGAACCATGCCCTTTCAGCTGAAAGTGAAGGAGCGGATGCAGTAACAATATTAGGTCTAGAGGGTACTGGCTTTAAGAATCCAAATTCAAATACAACTCTCGTGAATATTACATTAATGAAAAAGTACTTGAAAATCCCAATGATTGCTGCTGGAGGTATTGGTGATGCACGAGGCTTTTTAGGTGCTTTAGCGATGGGTGCAGATGGAGTCTGTTTAGGAACCGTACTAATGACAACTAATGAATGCCCCGTACCATTGAGAGTAAAACAGAAATGGTTACAAACTGATATTTTTTCCGAGGATTTCCACAAAAGAATTTATCTTTACAATAAAAAGAATTTCATGGCTCCTTCAGCAGCAATTGTTCATTCTAAAGAAGTAATTCCAATGAAACAGTTTTTACATGAATTAATTAGCAATGCGGAAGCTGTACTAAAATCATGGGGATTTAACAATAATGAATTTAATATTATAAATTCTTAATGGAGTTAATTATGAAACATAAAGAGAAAAAAGAAGTAGATGATGAAGAAGTTGAAAAGATACTTGATAACACGTGGAAAAACTGGGAATCACGGAGAAAATGCGAGCAAACTCATACTCCAGAATATATTAAGAAAAAGAATAAGGATAATCTGCAATAAAAAGGCTTTTTTTGTAATTAATTTAATAAAAATATCTAATTTTATAATAGATTCTCTCTATTGTTTCAAAAAGTTGAATTAATTAATTAAACAGAAGTGTAAAATTAAAAATATTTATAGCATTTCGGCAAATACATATTTATATCTTTTTAAATATCAAAAATTTTAAACAAAAATAATAAAGTGAAAAATATGTCTGAATTATTTATCTTTGTTGCTTTAATTGCTGGTGTTATAGCCATAGTTTTAGCAATTTATTTTGCCAAATTAGTCATGAAGGAGGATCCTGGCAATGAACGAATGGTTGAAGTATCCGGATATATTGAAGCAGGAGCAAAAACTTTCATTAAAGTTCAATATAAGGTCTTGAGTATTTTTGTCGCAGGATTAGGTCTTATTATTTTCTTCCTATTGCCCTCACCTCCCCAGTTAACTTTTAGATATGCAGTATTTTTTAATTGGGAACAATCTCTTGCATATGTTTTTGGGTCACTCGCATCGATGTTAGCGGGATATATCGGCATGATGGTTGGTGTAAAGGCAAACACTCGTTCAGCACAAGCTTGTACAAAAGGTATTAAGCCCGGATTTAATGTTGCTTTCTTTGGCGGAGTTGTGATGGGTTTAGCTGTTGTTGGTGCGGCATTAATTGGAGTTTCAGTTGTTTATTGGATTTTTGGAAGCCCCCAAATAGTACTAGGCTTTAGTTTTGGTGCAAGTAGCATAGCATTATTCATGAAAGCAGGAGGAGGTATATTCACCAAAACGGCTGACGTGGGAGCAGATTTAGTTGGAAAAGCTGAATATAATCTCCCCGAAGATGATCCCCGCAATCCTGCTACAATTGCGGACAATGTCGGCGATAATGTGGGCGATATCGCAGGTATGGGGAGCGATCTCTTAGATTCTTATATTGCATCAATCGTTGCTGCGATGATACTAGCATTTGCTTTATTTACTGGGCTTGAAAGAGCTACACTTGCATTATTTCCGTTGGTTTTATCTGGAGTAGGTTTAATCTCATCTGTAATTGGAATATATTATATTAAGTCAAAACGGTCAGATGATCCGGGAAAATTACTGAATGGTGGTACTTACATCACCACAGTTATTTTTGTGGGCCTTGCCTTTTTATTCGTATTATGGGTGGCACTAACGTCTTCAGGCGATATTGTATTTAGATTGTGGAGAAATTATTTTGCTACAATTCTCGGACTGTTTAGTGGAATAATCATAGGATTTACAAGTGATTATTTTACGAGAGATGATCGAAAACCCACACTCAATATAGCAAATTCTGCAAAAGAAGGTCATGCGGTGGTTATCCTCTCAGGTTTTGCTTATGGTCTTATCAGCGTTGTCCCTCCAGCTCTAGGAATTATAGCTGCCATGGTTTTATCCTACATGCTTGATGGAATTTTTGGAGTTGCAATGGCTGCTGTTGGTTTACTTTCTATCGTAGGGACAATAGTCTCGAATGATGCATATGGACCTATTGTGGATAATGCTCGTGGTATCGCTGAACAAGGAGATTTAGGTGAAGAGGTAATTCGTACTGCAGACAGATTGGATTCAGCCGGAAATACTGCGAAAGCAATTACAAAAGGTTTTGCAATAGGTGCGGCCAATTTAACTGTTTTAGCACTGCTTTTTTCCTTTGCTGAGGAAGCTGGTGTTGAAATGGCAGATATAAGCTTATTAAATCTCAACGTATTAATTGGAGCATTTATAGGGGTTGTGGTTCCTGCGTTATTCTCAGCACTCTTAATTTTGGCAGTTCAGAGGAATGCTGCTAAAATGGTAGACGAGATTAGACGTCAATTTGAATCTAATCCTAAGATATTAACAGGAGAAGAGCCCGCTAACTTTCATAGTACCATCGCTATTGCCACTAAAGGTGCTCTACATGAATTGATTATACCTAGTATCATTTCGGTAGCTATTCCAATTGCGGTAGGAGCATTATTCGGAATAGCTGCATTAGGTGCTTTCTTGGCGGGAGCAATCTTATCTGGATTCGTTTTTGCTGTCTTCATGAGCAACGCTGGTGGTTCTTGGGATAATGCAAAAAAATATGTAGAGGATGGAAACCTTGGAGGAAAGGGAACAGACATTCATAAAGCAGTAATAACTGGAGACACAGTTGGAGACCCATTCAAAGATACAGCAGGTCCGAGTATTAATACTCTATTGGTAGTGATGAGTTTAACAGCATCCATTTTTATGAACGTACTCCTATTAATTAATGGGGGAGCAGGGTTAATTATACTGTAATATGCTAAATAAACCATATCAAACTAAAAATTTTCAATTTTTTTTATTATTAACTTTTCGGTAAAATGACTAGTAAAGGACAAATTGACATTAAAATCGAAAAACATTATTTTGAATTGTATATTTAATTTATCATTTAAACCTTTAATTCTTGAATTTGGACTCGCCCATGACTGATAGAAAATTTCAAACAAAAGAAGAACATGCTAATCATCTTAGTACTTATTCAATAGATCCAAGAAAAGCGATGTTTACCATTATTCTCAGTATTATGGTGGATGTTTTCGGTTACAGTATGGTATTACCACTTCTTCCCGTTATTATTACGGATTTGGGGGCATCTCCGTTATTTGTGGGGCTTTTAGTCTCTTCCAATGCACTCAGTGCTTTCATTTTTGGACCCATATGGGGAAAATTGAGCGATAAGTATGGTCGTAAGCCAATACTTCTTATCTCTCAAGCTGGAACTGGAGTATCGTTTTTAATTTTAGCATTTTCTCCAAATATTAACGTTATTCTTTTCTCACGAATTTTAGATGGAGTTTTTGGAGGTCAAATACCCGTTATACGTGCGTACATATCCGATATCACAACGCCATCAACTCGAGCATCTGAAATGGGTAAAATAATGGTTGGACAGACAGTAGGGATGATTTTTGGGCCATTAATAGGAGGTTTATTGGGAGAAATTAATTGGAGATATCCTTCTTTAGTCGCGGTAACATTGTCCATAATTGCCATGGTCTTAACAATAAGGGTATTAATAGAAAGTATGCCCAAAGATCGAATTTCAGATCTCAAAGAAAGAAAAAATATCAGAGAATTAGCATCCGAAAAAAGATTAAGGACATTTACGGGAGAAATTATAGTACGTTTTGTTCAAGTTTTCTTACTATTCTCCATCACAGTCATGTTTAATTCTAGCATGTCATTGATTCTTTTTGAACGATATGGAGCTTCCACGCTCGTAATTGGCCTTGTCTTAACACTAGCAGGGGTAACAATAATGATATATGGGGGGCTTCTCATGAAACCACTTTTTAAGAAAATAGGAGAAAAAAGAATATTATTATTAGCTTCAATTCTCCTCATTGTAAATTTTGCAGCCTTTCCTTTTATGGAAGAATTATGGATGATTTTTGCATTCATTCCAACATTCGTATTCAGTATGGTATTCCTACCCTCATTAATACAGAGTAATATTACTAAAGCAGTGGATGCTGATAAACAAGGTGTAGTGTCCGGGATGACGACCAATATTCAGTCAATCGCCCAAGTAATTTCACCGCTGGTGGCAACTGGGTTCATAGAAATAGGAGGATTAACTATTGGAATTATTTTTTTAAATCAATATGAACTTATAGGATATACAGCCGTTATTTTAGGTATTGGACTCTTTATAGCATTATTTTTTGACTTGAAAAAGCATTCTTACCTCTATTCTTACGAAAAACAAAAATAATCTTCTGAATCTAAATACTATTATTATACCTCCCGAAACAATAGAACTATATTCGTACCTTTGGTAAAATCTCCTTTGATTCTATTTTTTTCTCGTTCATTGATTTTTATTCTTGAAGTCCTTAAAAAGTAAAAATAATTAAATGATAAATTCTTCATAATTTCACGTGACAGATGAGATATGAGGCTGACGGTAGGCTTGACCTGCTGAGGAACCTCGCCTCACCATTCCAAAGAAGGAGTAGAGAACTACCATGGTGAAAACCATGTTTTAGCAACTGAAACGACACTGCCCTTTTTCGCATATTAATGACTTGGATATAAGCCAGAGAAATTGGAGAAGGGATTGGTTGGAACGAGCTAAAACCTTTAGTGTAAGGTCAAATGAAAGCGATGAGTGTTTGGAACGAGCTTTAGGTAGACCGCATAGTTTGATGCCTCACGGATATCTGGGTGACCGGTTATCTAACAGAAAGGCGGGTATATATCTCAGATGTCACTCCTCTTATTTTGAATTTTCTAAAATTAATGATAAAAAAAATAAAAGAATTATTCATTCTCGCTTTTTTTATCAATTAAACTAAACGTTGCATCCTCAGAATTACATAGAG
>CAZBPC010000135.1:0-5132 GCA_964493715.1 uncultured archaeon | reverse complement strand
CACGTTCAAGAAGACGCATGTACATTGTTGGAACACCTGGAAACATTGTTGGACTGGTTAATTTTATCATTTCAAACAATGATTTCTGATCACGTGGATCTGGATTTAACGCGATTGTTGAACCCATATAAACATGAAGATTCATGCACACAGTTTGCCCATAAATATGGAATAATGGTAAGTTTGTTAAAATTGTTTCTTTTCCCTTTCTAAATTCAGTGCTTGCCCATGCTCCTACAGCTACGCAATTCGAAACGATATTATGGTGAGTTAACATAGCTCCTTTGGGTAATCCCGTTGTACCTCCAGTATACTGTAAACAAGCAACACCTTCAAAATCAGTCTCAAATTTCGGCGGATCGGGTTTGGTATTATTCACTAAATTAAGGAATTGTTTAGTTCCTGAAATTTCTGAAGGATTTCGAGGAGCCATTGGAGAAAAATCGAATACATTTGTGATAATTACATGTCTTAATCTTGTTCTATCACGAATATTATTTATTTTTTCGACTTGATTATCCCAAGCAATAATTACTTCTGCTCCAGAATCATTTAATTGATATGCGAGCTCATGCTCCGTGTGTAATACACTGCAAGCTGTTGCAATTGCACCTGCTTTTAAAATTCCATAGTAACTTATGATGAATTGAGGAAAATTAGGGATCATGATAGCCACAACATCCCCTTTTTTAACACCTAGATCCATTAAAGCAGTAGCTAATCTTTCAGCAAGTTCTTTTAATTTTTTATATGATATTTTATTCTTCATGAACCAGATAGCAGTTCGACCCCCAAAATCATTTGCAGAATTATCAAGAAATTCATAAATGTTCATTTTTGGGTAATCTATATGATGTGGAACGCCTGGGTCATAATTTTTTAACCAAGGTTTTTTTAAATAAGGATCTTCACTCATTTTAATATCATACTTTTATATTTATTATATGTATCAATTAATTTTAAAATATATTATTTTTGGTATACCTTATTAAGAAAGAGGTTATTCATTTCCAGTAATAGAATCTATTGCTAAATCTGCAGCTTCGCAAACATAATCACACTCATCGTGAATAGCGCTTTTTAAAGCAGAAATAACTTCTTCGGTATTAATCTTAATTTTTCCAAGTGCTTCAGTAGTTCTCCATCTAACATCTTTATTCTTATCTTCTAAGGCAATGATTAGGGAAGGAATTGCTTCGGCTGCAAGGGATCCATGTTTTCCTAATGAGAGTGCTGCTTCTCTTCTTATTTCGGGTTTTTTGTCATTTAACGCCTTAATGAGAGAATGCAGAGCTTCTTTATTTCCTTGCCCCACTTTACCTAATGTTCTTGCCACTTCTAATCGTATTTTAGAATTCCCGTTTTCAATTAATTTAGAAAATTGAGGAATTACTTCGTTTGCTCCTTCACCGATTCCCCCGAAAGAAGAGATAATTAATACCTTCATTTTATTATTTAGGTTATCAAGAGCTTTAAGGAGAGTAGGAATTGCATCCTTTCCAATAGTTCTAAGAGCATCTGCAGCTTTACCACGCACCGTTTCTTTCTTATCGGATAATAAACTGTAAATTTTTTCCAAAATTTCAGGATTAGATACTTTTATTTCTGCTAAGGTTTCAAGAGCGCCTTCCCTTACGAATTTATCTTTATCGCTTAGACTATCGATAAGAGAAGGAACTGTTGGTTCTCCAATTTCTGAAAGTGTGTTTATTACTCTATAGCGTACTCTCCAATCTCTATCATTAAGTGCATTAATTAAAGTAGGAATCGCTTTAATCGTACCTTTCCCAATTCCACTTATTGCTACAGCACATGCTGTTCTTACAGTCCAATTTGGATCTCTCATACTATCCATCAAATTCGGGATTATTTCATAGGCTTCAGATCCTAAAAGACCGAGAGATTTAGCTGCTTCTGTACGAACCTCAACGTTTTTATCTTTTAAAGCAAGTTTAAGAGTATTTATACATTCTTTGGAAGGCTCACAGATCTTACCCAATGTGATAACCAATGCAGTGCGAATACTATCTTCTTTATCGTTTATAAGATTAGCTAAAGAGGGAATTGAATTTTTGGCAATTGGTCCAATCTTGCCTAAACTTCTAGCTGCTTCTCGTCGTATACTCCAATCATCGTCTTTCAAATATTCTATGATTTTTTCAGCAGCTTGAAGGCTAGCTCTTTCTCCTAATTCACCTAGCACGTAAATTGAATTAAATCGAATAGATCTGATTTCGCTATCAATTTGATTTATTACTTCATTTATAATTGTTGGATCTTTTTCAATGCGGGATAAAACTAAATCTACCCTTGCATCCCTTAATAACTGTTCTAAAGAAGCTGACAATTTGATCACCTATATTCCTAAATATACTTTTTTAATTCTGGGTTCTTTTACTAATTGTTCCTTTGTACCTCTCATTTCAATTTTTCCATCTTCGAGGACAATAATATTTTCAGCAACGTTCATGGCTAAAGTAGCATCTTGTTCGATTAATAAAGTGGTGGTACCTTCCTTTTTTATCTTGTTAATTACTTCGAATATAAAATTTTTAATTTTAGGTGCTAATCCTAAAGAAGGTTCATCAAGAAGCAGAAGTTTAGGATTAGCCATCAGAGCTCGTGCAATGGCTAACATCTGTTGTTCACCACCGCTTAAAGTTCCCGCTCTTTGTTTTAAACGCTCTCGAAGACGAGGAAAAACCTCAAAAACGAAATTTAGCAATTCTTCATATTTTTTTTTGTCTTTGAGCATGTAGGCTCCCATTTCAAGGTTTTCAAAAACAGTCATATCGGGGAAAAGTCTCCTACGCTCTGGACAATGAGCAATTCCTTTTTTCGCAATTCGATGTGGCTTCATGCCGTCTATCCTCTCTCCTAAAAATTCTATTTTACCTCTATCTGGTTCTTCCAATCCAGAAATTACCTTCAAAAGGGTAGATTTTCCAGCACCATTAGGACCTATGACCGCATCTAGTGTTCCTTCTTCCACTTTCATGTTTATTTCTTCAAGGGCTTTCGCCTTCTCATAATAGTGGTATAACTTTTTTATTTCAAGCAAATCCTTCACCTTTTCCTAAATATGCTTCTAATACAATTTTATTATTTGCAACATCTCTTGGAGATCCATCTGCTATAAACTTACCTTGATGCATAGCAATAACTCTCGGAACAAGATGCATCAATTCACGTAAAACATGACCTGTAACAAATACGGTTACTCCATCTGATTGTAAACTATTTATTAAATTTGTAATACTAATAGACTCCTCATGAGATAATCCACTAAAAGGTTCATCAAGAAGTAATAATTCAGGATTTGTTCCTAATGCCTTACCAATTTGTAATTTTCTTAAATCTCCATGAGGTAATATGATTGGGGGTATCCTTGCTTTATCCACAAGACCTACAGAAGCTAATATCGCGCTAGAATATTCATCAATGCCATATTCTTTTGCTATTTTTTTTCCTCTATGTGATAAACTAGAAACGTTAATATTGTCAAGTATAGTCATATATTTAAACGATCTTACTAATTGAAACGTTCTTACTAATCCCAGATTCACGATTTTGAATGGTTTCATGCCTGTTATGTCTTGTCCATTAAATCTTATTGTTCCTGAAGAGGGTTTTTCAAAACCAGATATCATATTAAAGATTGTGGTTTTTCCTGCCCCATTAGGACCTATTAATCCAACGAATTCACCACGATTAATTTCGAAACTCATATCATTTACCGCAGTTAATCCAGAAAACTTTTTTGTTAAATTTTTTACTTCTAATATTACTCCCATATTTAATTACTCTTTCTTTTATTTTAATTTATTATTATCTCCCTAATACAATATCGAATAGATCCTTTAATCTTTCAAGAATAGGCTTTAATAAGCCGTGTTCAGCAAATCTAACTACAAAAATAAGAAGTATCGCAAATATTAGATAAACCCAATTGCCAAATCCCAATTGAATTAGTACATATTCTATAAAGATGAAAAAGAAAGCGCCTAATGCTGAACCAGAGATTGTTGCAATTCCACCTAAAGATGCCATAATAATAGCGAAGAAGGAATTAATAAGTCCGAAATTACCCGATGGATTTACAGCTGTTATAAAAAGTGCATATAATGATCCTGCTATACCAGCAAAAAACCCACTGATCATATAAGCATAAATTTTATAACGTGTTATATTAATACCAGAAGCCTGAGAACCAGTGTCATCATCCCTTATTGATTTTAGGATTGTTCCAAATTTTGATTTACTAATACGAATTAACAGAATGAAAGAAATCAACATAAAGATCAGTACATAAAGATACTCTTCTGTAGGATTATTAGATAATCTTGGCAAAGCGGGAATCCCAGCACCTCCAAATAAAAAATCTGAAAGGGATCCCATAATTAATATCAATAAAATGATTAGGCTAAATGCTAAAGTACCAAGCGCAAGGTAGGGTCCCTTTAACCTTAAGCAAGGAACTCCAATAATTAAACCAAATAATACTGCACCAAACGCTCCAATGAAAATAGAAATCCAAATCGGAAATAGAAGAAATTTAACCAAGATTGCACAAATATATCCTGCAACCCCAAGAAATATGGTATGTCCAAAACTTACCTGACCTGCAATACCTGCTAGAAAATCCCAACTAGCTGCAAATATTGAGAAAATCAACGCATGTGTAAAAGTGCGTAACATGACATTTTGAAAAGTAGGACTGTTGGAAGAAAATGGTAAAAGAATAAGTCCAATCACACAAAAAACAGTTAAAGCACCAGTGAATGATTTTACCCAAATTTTTAAATACCCTGGTAATTGCAATATTTTTTCATAAGCTCTCCTCTTAAACATTTTTCTATAACCTCCTTTCTTTCTACATAATCTCTTTTTTTCCAAATAACCCTCTAGGTCTAACGATTAACGTGATAAGAATTAAAATTATTGGAACTACATGAGACCATGAGGGACCATTAGGTATAAAAATACTAGTAAAATTATTAGCAAACGCAATGACATAAGCACCTACGAAACTTCCAAAAAGACTCCCCATACCCCCTAATATGACCACCGCGAAAGAATCAGTTAATCTTGTCCATCCCTGAACTGGATCTAAGGTATAATTAGGTAAGTAA
>CAZBPC010000134.1:0-5273 GCA_964493715.1 uncultured archaeon | reverse complement strand
GTAAATTTCTTGAAATTGTATGTTAAAGTAGTACTGATTATATGAAATGAAATATTTAAATATAAACTCTTAAAATTCTCTCTTCCCAACAACATACTTAAGTCATAAAATTAAAAAGGTTATCCCTTAATGCAATAATCTACCTGAACTCCCGTTGTTCGTTAGATTGTTTTTTAAGAAGTTCAATTATTTAAATTTTAAGACCCGTATAACCTGATTTAAGATTTGGTCAATTTTTACAAAATATCTTTGGATCTGCTATAAGAGATCAACCGATTTATTTTAAAGCGAGTAGGTATCAAAAACCATGAAAATGGAAAAGAAAATCCATTTGCCCAAATGCAGCAATCAATAAAAGATCTAATGAATAGCATACTTCAACGTTATCAGAAAGAAGTTAAGAATGCACCAGACTGGAAGGATGAATTTGATTTCCTTAAGAATTCGTCAAATCCTATGATTGCGTCGCCTCTCACGCTTTTTGGTTGTTCTCTTGTAACGGATGGTGCAGCTTGTCTATTTTTGGCTGCTGAAGATGTTGCTAAAAAGTTTACGGACACTCCTATTAGAATTACTGGGACTGGTCAAGGAAGTGTAGCTCTATCTTTACATGATCGTGATACTTTAACGAGTTTTATAGCAACCAAAGAAGCTTCAAAACAAGCTTATTTCTTTTCAAAGAGAGGAGTTATCACAATATATTGGAATATGGAAAAAGATTTTGGAAGAAATTGCAATATTAAAAAATAATTTTATGAAATATCCTATATTATATTTCAATAATGATTTCAGTTTAACGAATAAGTGTAAACTATGTTTCTTTTATAGAGAATGCAGTAATTATTTTCTCAATAATCTAAGATTTGAATGTATTTCTGGAGTAGGACCAAAATATGCTGAAATATTGAAAAAGTTAGGATTTGAGTCAGTAGAGCAGTTAGCGAAAATAAATCCTGATCAAATAGTACATAAGAGTAAAAATAGTCCTACAAAAAATATCGGAATGAATTTTGCAACTAAAATTGTCACACAAGCTCAAGCTATAGTAAAAAACAACCTAATTCAAAGGTCCTCAAATTTAGAAAAAATAAATCTTGAAGAAAACGATGTGATATTTGATCTCGAATATGATCTTGACGGAACTATCTTTTCAATCTCCCTTGGTATTGTAAATGAGAAAGGAAATTTACGGTATTATAACTGGTTTGCCAAAGATTATAAAAATTCGAAAAAAATTGTCAAAGATTTTTTTAATTTTTTAAAAGAGAATCGTGTAAAAAAAGTAGCAGGTTGGAGTATTAATACAGCGGATATACCAAAACTTAGACAATATAGTTCTCTTCCAACCTCCATTAAAACTATAGATGCTCTTTTAGAGATTAGAAAACAAATCTCTTTTCCATTGCTCTCTTATGGTTTAAAGGAGATTTATCATTATTTATATGGAAGTAATAATTCAGACCAAACTGATATCCAGAATGGTCTAGATGCAGTATGTACATATCATAAATTTCTTGAAACCGAGGATAATAACCTTAAAAATCAAATTATTGAATATAATAAAGAAGATGTACAGAAAACCTTTGAAATAATAAAATGGTTTAATGAAAGATGTGAAAAAGGTTTTAAGAATTAATTTACTGATCCCCTTTTTAGATTTTTATCGGAGATAATATCTTACATATCATATTGATTATTAGGAGAAATCAAAATGTTTACTTAAGTAAGTTTCCCATTTTGCATCAATTGGATAATCGATTTTTAATTCTGAAATAATATCTTTAATATATATGTATAATATACTTGGTTCATATTCCCACGCATTAGTTTTGTTGAAAGTTATGCATTTAATTTGTAAATTTGGTAAATTCATCATCTTTTCTAAAAGTAATCCGTAAGCTGATATTTGAGGAATTGATCTCAGAAAAATTCTGTCTCTATGCTCTGGTTTATAGTCGCAAACATATAAACAGTTATTAAAGAAGAATAAAAAATCAATATGACCTGATAAATAATCAATATTCAATAATGGAAAATTGATTTCTAGCCAAACTAGAAGTTCAGTGGCAATAATATCAGAATCTTTTCTAAAAATAAAATTTTGTAATTGATTATGATAAATATTCCCTTCATCACTTAAAAAACAATTATAAGATTTCGGCAAAAATTTATTTTTATAATAACGTTCTGCCATATTCACATATTTTATCAATCGACTACCTAATACCGATTCACCTTTTTCTTTAATTATTTCTTTATCATACAATTTTTTAATGTAAGGTAATAATATTTCAGATTGAATCGGTTTTGATCTAGAACCTGTTATTATGAAATCTGAACACCTTGGATTTTCTAATCTAAATATATCTACATCATAATCCATTTTGGATATTTTTTCAAAAAGCCAAATAAGCTTTTTAAATAGAGTGGTCTTATTTATTTTTAAAAGATTAGTAGGATGATGCTTAAACCTTAATCTGTGCCATCTATATTCTTGATCAAATCCAACTTTAAATTCTTTAGAAAATTCTGCCTTTAAATCTTCGATTATTTGTTTAACGTGCTGATGATGATAAAAGAGTATTTTATACCGATTTGCCAATTTTACATAACTAATTCGTATATTTTTTTCAGTATGATAGTTTATCTCTTTAATAAATTTGATGATATAATCGAAATGTTTAAGTAAATTTTTTGAGGGAATATCCTTTAAAAGTTTAGAAAATCTACCAAATTCTAATAAATTAGGTTCATTAATTCTAGCAAACTTTACCATTTTTTTATGTATAAAGTAATTAGAAACAGATTTAATAACTACTGTATTGTCAATATCAAATAAATTATTACTCAAGATCTGATAGATCTCCCTAAAAATTTGGATATTTAAGTAATATGGTATAGTGGTAGATTCTAAATCCCTTCCTATAAGGATTCGGGAATTATTATTATACCATTGCTCATATCCCTCACTACCATAACATTTAAAGTAATCTCCTTCTTCAAATAAAGTCTTAATATAGCTAATGATTCGGTCTTTCCCTAATGGTTTTTTTGTACATTTATTTATAGATTCATTAAAGGCTTCAATAACATCATCATAATTCCCATATTCTTCAAATAGGGATAATAAATATTCTGCTAATTCTTTACGATAATTAAATTCTTGCTGTAATAGATAATCTTCATTGTAATGAAAGATTGTATCTGGATTAATCCCTGCTTTTAAAAAGAAGTCATAAATGCGTCCTTTTTTAATATCCCATATCAGAGGTTTTATTATATCTAGAAATTTAACATAAGAATCCTTTTTATTAATTTTTACTATAACTCGAATAGTAGGATCTTCTTTAGAAGATTTCCTCTTATAGATTTTTGTTGTTTCTATTTCCAACTTACCACATAATTTCTTATAATCTTTTGCAATTTCAACAGAAAATGGAGATGCTTTTTCAAACAGAAGTGAAAAATTTCCATAGACAGAATCTTTGTATTCTGGTAATGTTAAATCGAAATCACCATATCCATTAAAAAGTCCCTTTA
Organism: uncultured archaeon; assembly: GCA_964493715.1. Classification (GTDB taxonomy): domain Archaea; phylum Asgardarchaeota; class Lokiarchaeia; order Sigyniarchaeales; family SOKP01; genus SOKP01. Next base: position 1,733 of record CAZBPC010000134.1, on the reverse strand, counting down.
AGCAATGAATAATAAATTCTTCTTTGTCAAAAATCCAATTAGGGACAATATTATTATCGGGATTAATTCCATGAATAAATAATTCGTAACAAATTGGTAGTGAATATATTCTAAAAGCTATTACTTTATCGGTCTTATTTTTTATTATTTCTATTTTTGACTCATCAATGTTAAATAGTTTTTTAACTAAGGATTTTATATGATTTATTAAAATTTCAGACCTATTACGTTTTCTGAAATGTATATATAAAGAGTATCCTTTATTTTTGCTATTTTCAGATTTATGGATATTGATACTTCCACTAACTATGACAAAACCAATTAATTCTGCAAGTTTTGTCGATCTTTCTAATATGATACGTTTAGAGCTTTTATTACCTAAAACAATGGTATGCTGTATTTTTCGATTTGCTAAATACTCTAATTTTTCTAAAGAATTAAGAGAAACAACTGATCCTTTTGAATAAGCATTTGAAAGGTTAGTTCCAGCATATTCACTCAAAGATTTAATTGTATAATTTCGATCACACTGTTTTATTTTTATTTCTTCAATTACATGCTTTAATTCTTCTCTTTCGATAATTGCCTTCTCTTCGGGTAAATCATATATCTCTTGTTCTTTCTTAGAATGTTTATTTATCACAAGATTTTGAACTTTTTGCACTTCATTTATATTAAATTTATGATTAAAGTATTTTAACCCCTTATAATCTCTTTCTTTAGATAGTGTTTTTATCTCTTCTTCTAAAATTTCTTTTTTTAAGGCTAATGTTTTTGATTTGACTTGATTATGAGTTATATCAGGAAAATTAAATGTGACATTGGGAATTCCAAAAAATTTGATATTGTTCTCATTTATATTCGGCAAATCCTCATTAAAAGAATCCTCTTCTAAATCAGGTTTTTCTCTATCTGGATTATCGTGACGAAAGTAAACTATATCCTCCTCCTCAATATCTGGCATATCGTCATCATCATCTGACATTTTTACTCCCTCATTTTATAGAATTCTATTCATTTATTTTAATCCATAATATTTTCCCTCTTTATACGGTTCAAGATTCTGACAAACATCACTTTTGCTCCTCGCAATTCCAAAATATGTTCCGTCTTTTGCCCAGACTTTATATTCATTCCGCGAGGGATCATATTGAATGTAATTTTCTCCAACTTTTAAAACGGGAATACATTTATTTGGTGTTTGGGGGGTTTCTGTTTCTACTTCTGCGGGACAGAATCCAAACTTACTACAGAGAATTTTTGAAATTAATTCCTCGAGCTCTGCATTACTTATGGGTTTAATTTCTTCCATTCATTATTTCAACTCCATTTTTATTCTTTACTTCATATTTTATTTCTTAAATTATCAATTCTAAATTTTAATTTAAACATTTAATGACATAAAATTTTTAACGCTAAATTTTCGTTCCTTTTTATATGAATCATATTTAAATCTTCTGCTTTATTGAACTAACATACTATATCGATATAAATTCAATTTTCTTCCTATTAAAGGAACTAATTGAATTTATTTCGGTTATTGATAACCTTTAAATGAAAAGGGCAATTGTCATAATTACCCAGTTATCAATCTTTCTATATACTATATTATTTTTTGATCTTTATATATTCTCTATTTTTTTGCAAATATTCTAATTAGATCCTATTTTATATTTAAAGATTTTGATTTTTTATACAATATTTTTTTATTATTTTATATATTTAAATAAAAA
>CAZBPC010000133.1:0-5633 GCA_964493715.1 uncultured archaeon | reverse complement strand
CATCTATCATCATTGAAAGCATTTCTGCAAATTGAGTACTATCGATATCATAGACAGCACTTGCACGCTTATGGTCTCCAAGAGCAGTATGGTCTCCTGTAAGCGTTAGAATGTTTTTCAATCCTAAGACAGCACCTGCAATCACGTCTCCAAAAAGAGCAACTCGATTCCGATCCCTTACGGTTACTTGCCAAACTGCTTCGATTCCCGCTTCTTCTTGAATTTTATAGCTTGGAACCAATGATGACATGTAAGCATCACCCTGTGGACCATCAGTAACGTTAGCGGCTACTATTCTTCCAGTTTTTTTCATTTCTTTTGCAGAATGAATGATTTCGCTGAGATCTAAGATTTTTTTAGGTTCGAGTTCCCCAGTAAACACAAAATGCCCTGCTTCGATTGCTTTGCATAGATTACTATAAGCTGGTCTTTTTGTCATTTATTCTTTCACCTCTTCCTTAACTTCTTCATTTGTATATTCTTTGTAGATGGTTAAATATCCCGGACTGGTAGATGTTCGATAATCTCGCGGTGGTCTATACTTTTTATAAAGATCGAGCCTATTAAACTCTTTTAGTCTTGTCCAGATTCGTACCCATGCACAAGGAATGGTATAACCTCCAACTTCACACATTCCATCAACCATACCTCCACAAGGACCATTACTCAGATGTTTCGCACATCCCGCACGTGGACATAAACCCCCCGTTTCTCCAATAATGCAATCGCCACATTCTTCACAATATTCAATGAAACTATTCTCACCATTATTTTGAACTCCTCCAAACATGCTATTCTGGGCAGGAAATGTTAAGATCTTTGGAAATACTTTATTTAACATCACAACCCCAAGACCACATGATAAACTGACAATAGCTTCATAATCTTCTATAAATGGTCGAATGGTGGTAGTTGCAATTCTGTCGTCACATTGTCTTAATACTGTTATTGCTTTCCAAGTAAGATCCTTTCCTTCGGTTCGTGCTTTTAATTCAAGCATTTGTCCTAAAAATTTTGCTTCATTCAGAGATCTTGGAGGTTGACAACAACCATCACAGCCTGCAATTAATATTTTTTTATAGTCTTTTACCATACCATAAATTTCTACTATATCTTTTAATTTGGTAATTATCATTTTTGTTTATCTCCTAATTACTAATTCTCACTTTTTTTCTTTAATTTTATTTTGGATTAATTTGAGTAAAAAATCTCACATTTAGGTTGTTAATTTTTCAATTAACTTATTTGGTTTGACAGATCTATTATTTAAACTAAGGTCTTCTAATTTTACCCCTAACGCTATTGCCATTATTTCAGCTAAATATAAAACGGGAATATCTAATGTTTTACCTGTTCTACGAGCCATTATTTTCTCCTTCCGATCATATTGAGTTGTACATGCTGGACATACTGCTATTAAGGAATCCACTTCTTCTTCGAGCTCACATAATTCTGTCATTTTGTCTTCGACTAATTTTTCACCAATTTCATCTTGTAAGCGAGCACAAAAGCCACAACATTCTAATTTATTAGCAAATTCAATTGTTTTTGCTCCTAAATTTTGAATAATTATATCAATTTTTTCGGGTTTCTCGGGGTGATCAAATTGCATTATTTTACTTGGTCGAATCAAGTGGCATCCATAATGTACCGCAATATTCATATCATCTAATGGTCTCACAATTGAACTCTTTATTTTGTCCAACCATTCGGGTTGACTAAATATTTCTACAAAATGAAATACTTTTACTTTACCAGAATATTTGTAATTAATTTTTTTCAAGATAGCATTGATTTTCTTCAGATATTCCTTATCTTCTGCCAATAGGACGCTTACAGTTTTTAATGTTTCGAAACAACCAGAACAAATCGTTAAAATGTCTAGACCCATTTTTTCTGCAATAGCAAGATTCCTTGCTCCTAATGCCACCCATGTATCCATATTTAAAGATTGTAAAGATACTGGTTCTGGGCAACAACTCACTCCCTCCATTTCTATCAGTTTTAAGCCTAAAATCCCTGCAACATCCCGAAAAGCTTTCTCTAAATGAGGTGATTTCAAAGGTATGTTACAACCCGGAAAAAAGGCATATGATTTCTCCATTTTTATTCATCCTCCTTCTTTCTTGCAATTTCACCTAATCCAGTTTCTTCAATAATAAATCTAATTTCTTCTAAATTAGGTGGCACAATCTGGGGTAATCCCATTTTATTTCTTCTTCTATCTATGTTATCTTTTAACCCTCCCGTGTAAGGAACAACAAACCCATTATTGTAGATAGTAACTAGAGTGCTTGAATATTCTATAGGAATTTTCCCTTCCTTTACTGCCATATTTCGCAGAAGAGCTAAGATAAAAGAATAATCCACATTTTTTGGGCATCTTTCAGTACATCTATGGCATAAAGAGCAAGTCCAGATCGCTTGACTTGAGAGAACTTCATCCTTTAACCCTAAGAGACATGATGCAACGACTCGATGAGGTTGCATATCGACATATTCAGTAACTGTACATCCAGAGGAACAGACTCCACACTGTATACATTTTAAAAGTGATTTTGCTCCCACTTTTTCACTAATTTCGTAACGAAATTTGGTGTATAGATCTGATGCATTTTTCTTTACCATTTCAGCCATTTTTTATGCTCCCTCCTTAGCTTTTTCTTTTTTAGGTTCAATTTTATCACCAGTTTTAGGAATTGGTCCTAATTCTTTAACTTGATTAACAAATTGTGTAACAACTTGAGAGAACTTTTTTCCTTCACTTGCAGAAACCCATTCTAAATGATAACGTTTTGGATTAATCCCAACTTTTTCAAGGAGTTCGTGAACTTCATTAAAACGTCTCAGCATGTCATAATTACCTTCTAAGTAATGGCAATCTCCAATATGACATCCCCCAATAAAAACGCCATCAGCTCCTTCCAAAAATGCTTGTAAAATGAAGCTTTTTGGGATTCTACCCGTACACATTACTCGAATTGGTCTAATATTAGTCGGGTATTGAAATCTACTCACTCCACAAGTATCAGCACCTGCATAACTACACCAATTACATAAGAAAGCTACGATACGTGGACGTTCATCTAGAAAATCACCCCTTGTGGCTTCTCGAATCATTGGATATATTTGATCGTCTGAGAAGTGACTCATTGTAATTGCACCAGCAGGGCAGGCTGCTGAACAGTCTCCACAACCCTTGCATAACAAGGGATTTGATTCAGAAACCAATATTTCATTATCAAAGTTTACCCCAATGGCTCCAAAATTACATACTTCTTCACATTTTTGACAAGCTATGCATAAAGCGGGATCTACGATAGAAACCAAAGGTTCATTCTCAACTTCACCAGAAATTAGGGGTATTAATGCATGCGCTGCAGCAGCTCTTCCTTGCGATATCGAATCAGATATTCCTTTAGGTCCATGACAAGTTCCTGCTAGATAGATTCCGGCAGTTGCAAAATCTACGGGTCTGAGTTTAACGTGAGCTTCTAAGAAAAAACCATTTTGATCTCTGGCGCACTTAATTTGTTCAGCTAAAGCCTTGGTATCATAGGGAATTAATGGTGTTGATAAAACGACTTTATCAGCATTAATTGTAAGATCCGTTTGAGTTAGAATGTCCTTAACATTAATAGATAAATTACTATCAGCTGTTTCAAGTACGGGATAATCATTAAATCTTATATAGTTAATATCTTCGCGAGCTTTCCAGTAGTATGGTTCTTCATATGTTCCAACCCGAATATCTCGATATAAAACATATATATTTGAATTCGGATATTTTTCCTTGACATATAAAGCATGTCGGATTGATTCAGAACAACAAATTAAAGAGCAATAGCTAACACCATTAGCTCCTTCAGGTTGTCTTGAGCCTACACAATGAATAAAAACAAGTGTTTCTCCATCTTTTAGTTCATCATTTTTGAGTTTCTCGGACAACTCGAGTTGAGTCATGACATTTTTATTCTTTCCATAATCATACCATCCAATTGGTTTATATTCATAAGCTCCTGTTGTAATTATTATTACTCCCACATTCAAGGTATCAATTTTATCCTTCTTATTTTTGACCTTTACATTAAAATCACCGATTGAACCTTTGATTTCAACAATTTCAGAACTCAAGTAAGTAGAGATATTTTTCATACCATTGAATACTTTGATCTGATCATCTAAAAATTGTTTAGAATCAATTTTATCAAAATTAATTTTGTATATCAGATTCAATTGACCACCAAGTTTATCTTCTTTTTCAACGAGATGAACTTTAAAGCCTTTTTTAGCTATTTCCATTGCTGCACTTATCCCTGCGACACCACCGCCTACCACTAAAGCTTCAGGAACAACTATACCTTTGATTTTATATTCCGCTTTTTGAGCGGTTACACGCGCAACTCCCATTCTAATTAAATCTTTAGCTTTATCAGTGGCTCTTGGATTGTCATGCATGTGAACCCAGGAATCCAATTCACGAATACTTACGAAATTAAATAGATATTCATTTAATCCCGCTTCTCTGATTGTTTTTTGGAATAGAGGTTCGTGAGTTCTTGGTGTGCAAGCAGCTACCACAACTCTGTTTAGATTTAACTCTTTGATCTTTTCTTTAATAATATCCTGAGTTAATTGTGAGCAACTATACTTATTTTCCATGGCGAATACTACATTAGGTAATTTTTCCGAATAATCTACCAAGCTTGGTATATCCATATACCCAGCAATGTTAATTCCACAACGACAGATAAATACACCAATTCTAGGTTCATCTCCTGCTTTAACAGGTATTAATGGTGGTAGAGAGATTTCCATTTCCTCAGCACTTAAAGGTATGGCATGATTAGCTGCAAGAGCAGCCGCAGCACCTGCTTTTGCTACTGAGTTGGCAATATCATCGGGTGATTGACATGAGCCAGTTACATAAATTCCTTCTCTTGTAGAACGAAGATCCTCGGTAGAAGCATTGGTTTTAAAGAAACCAAACTCATTCTGTTCAATACCTAAAATTTGGGCTAATTTTCCTGCATCATTTCTAGGGATGACGGCATTAGCGAGTACCACTAAATCAAATTCACTTGTTTCTACATCTCCAGTATCAAGGTTTGCATGTTTAACATATAAATTATGAGTTTCAGGATTTTCACGAACATCACCGGGAATTCCTCTATAATAAATTAATCCATATTCATTTTTAGCTCTCTCAATGAATTCTTCTTGATTTTTTCCAATTATCCTTATGTCATTAAAGAAAATTGTTACGTTGGTATCCGGGGAGTGTTCTCTAGTGACCACACCTTCCTTTGTCTGATACATACAACAAAATTTTGAACAGTAAGAACATAAGTCTTCATTCCTTGAACCTACACAACTAATAAATGCAACATTATGTACATGTTGCTTATCTGAAGGGCGAATCAATTCTCCTTCAGTAGGACCTGAAGCACTTAATAATCTCTCATATTGCATAGCAGTTATGACATTTGGATATTCTCCATAATGATATCTATCTAAAACCACAGGATCTAATTGATCAAATCCTGTTGCTACTATGATTGACGCCACGTTGTATCCAACAACTTCATCCTTCATTTCCCAATTAATAGCACCAGCTTCACATTCTTTTTCAC
>CAZBPC010000132.1:0-5656 GCA_964493715.1 uncultured archaeon | reverse complement strand
GTTTTTACTTTTATCATCAGATTTGCATTGAGAAACCCAGATATTTATAGTAAACTATTAAAGTTATTAATTAAGTGAAGTTATGGTGTGTATTATAACCATTTTTGAATTTCTAATTAAATTTTTAAAAAAGAATCTAATTATCTTATTTATTAAATGAAAATAAAAAACTTTTAATGAGAAAAATGGAATGTAGAGAAAGAGTTTTAGCGGCTTTAAATTTAAAAGAACCCGATAGAGTTCCTTGCCATACAATTTTAATCGATGCCAATAATGTAGATAAAATTCTAGGCAAACCCGAAATTTCAGATTTTGATACGGTAGAACAGTTAAAAAGAGAAAATCCAGATGGTTGGCGGGAGGAATTAGGCAATTTACTCGATGCAGTTGAAACTTCTGTGTTTTCTCGTTGCGTTGAAGCAGCAGCAGCTATAGGATTAGATACAATGCAAGTTGGAATAGTACCACTACAAGTCACAGAGCTTCCTGGAGATGATCGCCTTCTTATGAATGACATATTTGGAAGGATTTGGGAAATTCGAGATAATGAAGGTAATTTTAATCCATATTACTTGTATGGTACAATGAATAGTCCAGAAAAATGGGAGGATATAAAAACGCATATCGAAGGTCCCGCGACAGAAAAATATACGAAAATGGTTCGAAAGTTTTATAGAAGAATAAATAAAAAGCATAAAGATAAAATTTTTGTGATTGTGACTAATGATTTAGCTGGTGTCTTTGAAAGCGCGTCCCAAGGAATGGGAATGTCATATTATGCTAAAATGCTTCATAATAATCCTAATTTTATAAAGGAAGTGCATGAAGTTATAGCTCGATTCACTGCAGAATGCTATAAAGCTTATATGGATGTTGGGGCAGAGGTTTTTGTCGAATCCGGGGATTTAGCATATCATACTGGACCTATGATGAGCCCAAAGAAATTTAGGGAATTACTTTTACCTGCTTATCAAATCATTACAGATACAGTACACGAAGGTGGTGGGAAGATAGTTCTTCATACTGATGGACAAGTCACCCCTCTGTTAGATTTCGTGGTTGATTGCAGATTTGATGGTCTTCAAAGTCTTGAACCGACTGCAGGAGTAGATCTTGCTTTCGTTAAGAAGAAGGTCGGAAACAAGCTTTGTTTGATGGGGAACATCGACGTCGCGCATGATTTAGTTTATGGGACTAAAGATGAGGTATATAATTCGGTGAAATATGCGATTAAAACGGGCGGTCCAGGAGGAGGTTTCATGGTTAGTGCTGCTAATATGCATCCTGGTGTTAAGGTAGATAATCTAAAATGGATGGTGGAGGCAACAAAGAAATTTGGAGATTATCCATTAAATCTTTAATTTTTTATTCTTATTTTAAATTAAGGTCTCATTGTGAAAAATGCTATCTCTTGGAATAGAATATACCAAACGATCATAAAAGTAATAATAACAACTGTGGTAATTAAACCAAGATATTTAATTCCTTTCGGTATGCCTAAATCTTCACTTTTTCTCTGAACTACAGCTCTAATCATGGCAACTAGATAAATTAATGTAACTATTAATGAAATAATCCATAGAAAAAGCATAAACAACGTCAAAGTATAAATTGGTTCTCCAAAAATAGTAAAAGCATTTAACCATTGCCAATATACTACAATTAGGTAAGTCGGAATTGAACCATAAATTACGGCTGATAATAAGAAGACAAAACTCCACAAGTAGCCTTTTACACTCGACATAAAATATTAAATTACTTTATTCGTTTTTAATTTTTCTTTTAAAATATAAAAATAAAAAAAAGGATTTAGATTTAATGTAGGAACCGTGCTAAGAATGCTAAGCCACTTTGAGGCGGGGACATGGTTACGATAAGAAATGTCAACAAGAATGCTCCTATTATTGCTCCAGCTAAAATATTACCTGTCTTTTTATATGTAACAACGCAAACTGCAGAAGTGAGTAAGAACATAACAATTGATATGGGAATGAAGGTTCCAAAATAGAAAAAACTTCTCGTAATGACCCCTAAAACTAGCAAGTAGACAAAATAGTAAATGAATGGAAAGAAGAAACCCAGAAATACCACTTTAAGAGTATCTTTGAGAGAATTTGTAAATTTACGTTGGAGTATAGCCTGCACCAATAAATTTTGTATTAATATGATAAAGAAACCCATTATAAAGAAAATCGGTATTGTCCAGATCTTTTCTAATGAAGGAAGTAATCCCAGATAGTTCAAACCTATTGAGGAGTAAGAGATTAGGTATAAAATTACTGCAAGAATTGTTCCTAGTATTAAATGTTTCCATACGTTACGTCTTTCTTTGAAAATATTCTTAATCATATCGCGAAACTTATAATCCACCTTTTTACCGATACGCCATAATAATATCATTATCCCAAAAATCTGACCGAACAGCAACGTAATAACGAATGCCGCGACAGCTAATGGCAAAATAAGGAGTATGGGGAAGAATATCAATATTCCTGGAAGAGCTAATATCAGAGAAAATAATATGGTTTTTAAAATAATCGTTTTAGTTGAAATTACTGAGGTGTTAATTTCAAAATATTCGATTTTCAATTCTCTTTCCTTTTCTTCTTTTGAAAGCAAGATCAATTTAGAAAGTGGGTCAATGATTAAAAAGAAAAAACCGATCCCTCCAATTATTTGAAATAGAAGAATTATTGCACGAATATTCACATAAAAATTCTCATCAATCACATCAAAATTAAAAGAATTGATGGCCCAATCTCTTGCTTGTCTTATGAAATTATAGTCCCAAGCAACCAATAAATGATTGCTGTTTTCATCAAGATATATCATTGATGCGTTTCCTTCTTGAAATGAACCATAAATCCTATTTACGTCAATAGACGAAACTGGAATACCCGTTCGATTAGATAGACTCTCTTTATTTTCTGAAAGGTCTATTGCTTCATCGAATATAGCTTGAATCATCAATACATTTAGAGGATTAGTTACTGTTCCATTTCTTAAACCTGCAGATAACCACGTTCCTATTCCTATGAAACATTTAAATGAGAGATCTACTTCAATTAAAGCTTGTCCTAATCCTCCCATGCTATAGCCAATGTATCCTAAAGAATTCATATCAATGTCCCCTCTTAAGGCAAGTTCTTCTTTAATAGCAATAATATCTTTCGTCATGTTATCAGTACCACCCGAACCACTTTGACCATGACCTCTAAAATCAAAAGGTACCGCGACAAATCCGGCCGCTGCTAATTCTAAAGCATAACCTTTTACCATTTCTTTGTTTACCATGGATCCATGCCCAATGATAAATGCTGGTTTGTTATTACCCCCATTTTGTGGTTCAAATACATTGTAAGCGATTGTAACTCCATCATCCGTGACGGTTGCGAGTCCATAAGTACTTTTTACAGAAAAAGGTACTGTAAAAATCAATATGGTGCCTATTATGTAAATGGTCAAAAAAATAATGATCCAAATAGAATGATTTTTTGATAAAACTATTTTTTTCATAGATCTTGTATTTTCTTTCATTCTATTTAAAATGAATTAATTATCTTCTTATTCCATTACAACAAAATTTATTATGTGTTTAAATAAGATGTGGCATTGGAATATTTAGAAATCGTACATTAATACTTTAATTCTATTCAATTTGGTTATAATTATGGACCTATTTGATTTAATGTTTGTGATATCTAGCTTTATTTTTTTTATTTCAATGATTAGTGCACTCCTATTGATGGCAAATGAGAAATTTAAGACGGTTCGAATATTTGGGGTGATCCTTGCAATTCTGATGCTTCCAATCATTGTAACTTTGATTAATTATATCATTATTGGAAAAGCGTTGAATTTTATTATTTACCTTGTTTTAATTCTCATATATTTATTAGCAGAATTCTTGCTTGATACGGTTTTCAAATATGATTTCCGGTCAAAGCCAATTACACATGTTCCATATATTATCTTGGAATATGCAGCGTGCTTTTCATTTGTGTTTGGCATTCCCCGTCTTGATGTTATAATAGGATGGATGATATGGATCTTATTTTGGATCTTTTTAGGTGCTTTAGTATATTATCTCATCAAGCAACAAAAAAAGAAGAAGAAATAGCATGTTTTCTATATGATAAAACACGAAGCTTGAATGATCCTACTTATAATTGACGTCAAAACTCAGAAAATGATCAATAAATTATTATTGATAGGTTTTTAATCTTAAATGAATTTTTTCAATTAATAAAATATTCAAGCTACAATACTAAATTATAATTAATTTCTTCTGAGAGTAAACTTAAAATGAGTAACGAATTATCGAATCCGGCACCTCTAGGCCTTATGGGATTTGGTATGACAACAGTTTTACTAAATCTTCATAATGCGGGTTTTTACCTTTTAGGTCCAATGATTCTAAGTATGGGTATTTTTTATGGAGGTCTCGCTCAAGTTATAGCAGGGATTATGGAATATAAGAAGGGTAATACTTTTGGAACAGTTGCTTTTACATCTTATGGATTATTTTGGTTATCACTGGTATTTATAAATATCTTGCCTAATACTGGTATGTGGCCCTTAGCTTCTGGTTCTTCAGAAATAGGATCCTATCTTTTAATGTGGGGTATCTTTACCTTTCTTATGTTTTTCGGAACTTTAAGATTAAACAGAGCTTTGCAAGTTGTCTTTCTTACATTAACCATATTATTCGTATTATTAGCAATTGGTGATTTCACTGGTAATACTTTGATAACTGTAATAGCGGGTTATGAAGGAATTTTGTGTGGTGCTAGTGCTATGTATGCATCAATCGCAGAAATTTTAAACGAGCTCTACGCAAGAACTATTCTCCCCATTGGTAGCAGAAAATGAGAAATTTAATTTTTGAAATATATTTTTTTCTTTAATTTATTTAATAGTCGAATGTTGAAATTATTTGATTTTATTCTAAATTCATTAACATTTTACTTAATATAATATAATTAGATAAATATAACACTTAAAAGTAAAATGAGAATGAAGAAAATATTAAATTCTTAAAAAAAAATCTTATATTTCAGCATTATTATCAATAAATGCCTTTAATAACTGTACAGTATTCATAATATCTTCAAGTTTTAAAAGAGATGTTGGAGAATGAATATATCGACAAGGAACGGACACCACAGTACTTGGAACGCCTTCCCTTGATGTGTGAATCTTTCCAGCATCAGTTCCCCCGTATAGCGGTTTTTTCATCTGATATGGAATTTTAGCTAATTCCGCATTTTTTATTAATCTCTCATTTACTTTTGGACTACATATAACAGAGATATCTGCAATTGTGATTGCTGGACCTTTTCCGATAAAGGCAGGAATTTCATGATCCTTGATATCCGGGACATCTCCAGCAGTTGTATTTTCAATTGCTACTGCAATCGTGGGTTTTAGTGTAAATGCTCCTGTGATAGCACCTCTTCCTCCAATTTCTTCTTGCACGGCAAAATTAAACAGTACAGTGTCACTCACTGGCTTTTCTTTAAGCATCCTCATGATCTGAATCATCACATTGCAACCCGTTCGATCATCAAAAGCTTTACCTTGTACCATATTGTTAGGAAAATCTAAGAAAGGAGATGAGAGCGTTCCAGTGACTCCAATTTTTATTCCCTCTTTT
>CAZBPC010000131.1:0-6039 GCA_964493715.1 uncultured archaeon | reverse complement strand
AGTATTTGAAGTGCTACTAACTTCATCAGCAATCTCTGATATTGGCTTGCGAGAATCTTTATGCAAGGATCGAATTATTTCTAAATCCAATTTATCATAGTTCATGGATTTAGATTTTGGTAATATATAAGGTATTGGAGTGTTATATTGTACATTCGAGAGGAGCCCAACTTGAGGAGATTGAATTTCGAGACATTGAGAAACAAATGACGAATAATCCTCTAATTGATGGATATTTTCAAGCATCCCTCCGATATACACGTAATTTCTACTAGACAACATTATCTGCCAAGTATTATCATGGTTACCTAATTGAGATATAACTTTATCAATTTCTTGCGAGTTGCTTTGTCCAAAAATGAATACATAAATAGCATTGACAGCATACGGTTTTAATCTCGCAGAGAATCTCTGAATAATATTTAGATCCATTAGAGTTTGTACTCTTCTATATACGGCATTTACAGATAAACCAAGATAATTTGAAATCTCACGATAAGTGAGTCTAGAGTTATTAATTAAGAGAAGTATTATTTTAAGATCCGTATCATCCATAGTAATATACAATTAAGTCGCTATTAAATTTGTTAGGATTCTCAATAAGAGTATATGTTTATATTTATCACCCATCAATTGCTAATTACAGGTGATTGATGAGGATATTCTGCGTTTTCTACTTGCTCTAACATAAATTGGGCTAAATCTGCTCGAGATGTCCGTAAGCTCACCTCTTTCCTGACTAGATAGCCAATTCTGACCTTTCCTGATTTTGGGTCATTATTAAGGGTTGTCAAGCTTGCAACTATATGGATAACCGTGATTTACTTTGGTATTAGTATTTCCAGTAGCTTTATTCTATAGAAGTATTCGATCAATAAGATTTGCTAAGTGTTATATTGATGAAATGAAAGAATGCGACGATAAATTCTTTAAAATCTTGAGTAAAAGTGAAAAATCTCAATATAACGAATAAACCTATTAATGCCGATTTTTTCGAATAAAATTCGTGATAAATTTGCTAAAAGAGTATTCAATTTTAACAGAACTTGTTATTAGTTTTGAGCTTTTTTAAAATTTATGATAAATCAGGCTTGAGGTCTAAATTCTGCCTATTTAAGAACTTTTTATAATCCGAACGTAAAAGATAAAGCAAACTTTTATATTATATAAAATTTCTTCAATAACGCATTAATTTTTGCGTCACTAAATACTCTAAGAGGGCTATAAATTGGAACTTATAATTTTTAGATCAAGGATTAATAATTAATATATTCTTTTTAAACATCAGATAAAAGCTCTTTTAAATCGTAGTGGTTCGTAAGGAATAAATAAGTAAGAGGTAGATATAGATGGCATCATGGTTTGATTTTTTACTAAATGCTTTAATCGTAGCTATAATCGTAATTTTAATTTTGATTTTGTATCGTCTTGTCATGTTTCTAGTCCGAAGAGGGACCAAAAAGCAAAAATTACCCATTGAAGCAATGAATGGGATAAAAATCACCGTGCGTTTAATCACAGTGTTATTAATCGCAATTGCTTTGTTTACATTTATTCCAGGTTCGTCTTCGCTTCTACTTTCTATCTCATCAATCACGGGGCTCATAATAGGTTTTGCTTCGACTCAAGTAGTTAGTCAATTTATCGCAGGGATTTATCTCCTTTTTGCAAGGCCTTTCAAAGTTAATGATTTAATTAACATAAACAACTTAGACGGTTTAGTTATAGAGATTGGACTCAATTTTACAACGCTTCAAAAATTCAGTGGGACAATAGTAAAGGTACCTAATAAAACGATTTTGGATGCTGATGTTCACAAATACACTGTTATGTTAACCCCAGATATTACAAAAGATATTGGATCAAGAATCGATGCTCAGAGTATAGAATTAAATATAGAAGAACTTTCCAAAGTGGAAAAGAAAAAAACTAAGGAAAAAAAACAAAAGAAATTAGGATTAGACACTTTGAAAGGTTTAATTATGAACTCTGAAATAGTTAGATATACTTTCGAGATTGCGGTTGATTTAGATCAATTACCTGAAAAAGTAATTAGTGCGGTGAATGTAGTTTGCGATAAGCACAGAAGAATTTATCGCTATAGACCTCAATTCATTATAACTTACATATACTGGCGTGTTCATATCCGATTCAAGATTTATTGTCACAACCCATATGTTATAATTAAAAACCAATCGCACTTTATTCAAGATTTAATGACAGCAATTTACGGAGGTGGATAAAATGTTTTACATATTATTTCAGGGGTCAGGATCTAATCCACTAGATCAACTCTTAGGCATTTTAGGCTATTTTAATTTAGCAGGATGGAAAATTCCAATCATAGGGTTAATTATTCTTGTTGGAAGCATTGCTATTATTTTAATCGTTTACAAATTTGTTTTTAAAGCTTTAAACAGAAGAATAACTTTACAAGGCTCTACTCCAGATGTGTATAACGGTTTAAAATTCGTCATCCGATTAATTGTAGGAATTATAATTATTATATTAGTAATGAATTTCCTTAATGTTCAGTCTAGTTATTTATTAATAATAACAGGTATTGTAGTAAGTGCAATCACCTTTGCTTCAATGAATGTTATTACTAACTTTATAGCGGGAGTTTGGATTTTGACCGTACGACCTTTTACTGTTGGTGATTATATTAGCATAAACGGCACGGATGGTATTGTTACCGAAATTTCTCTTAATTATACAAAATTGAAAAGTATCGATGAATCAATTTTTCTTATACCAAATATTAATTGCATTAATACCAATATTATTAATCATTCTGTATCTAAAAATTGGTTAGATCAATACATAAAGCGTTTGGAGCAAACCCAAAACGAACTTGAAGTTTTGCTAGAAGAAGAGGAGAAAAGTCGATTTAATATATTACATGAAATAAGGGAAGAGTTAACAGTAGTGCGTGAAACATTAGGAATGATGGAAGATGCAGAACAAAATTTTTTTATAATGGAGGGAGAAGAACAAAAAGGAAAAATTTCTTACTCAAAATATGTACATAAAAATAAAATAGTCAGGTATGTTTTGGAATTAAATTTAGATAAAAGAGTGAATCGTAATAAACGCTTACTTGACGAGATTTGCCAAAAATGGACAAGTAAGTTTTTAATAAAACCCCAATGGCAATTATATGGTGCGGATTTTTATGTTTATTACCGTTTCATATTATTAACTCCAGATCCCCAGTTTTTAATCCGTTATCAGTCAGACTTTATTAAGGACATATATAAAGCAGTTTACACGGAAAGGAAATAAAGTCTCGTTCTTAAAACTTAATCTAATAATAGGATCCTATGAGCTCCCCAAAAAAATGTATTTCTTATATTTTAATAATTTTTGGTATTTGAGAGTCTTAAGACTCAGTAAGTTATTATTCTTTGTTATCGGATATTGCTAAGATTTTTCAAATCTATATTGTTATAATTTCTAAATGAATGCAGAATAAAGTTGATTTAAATTGCGGATAGATTTCCACTGTCATATTTTTCAGAAACAAATGAGAAGAGAAGCAATAGGCATTATTAGACAATTTGAGGGTTATGGTTTTTATGAAAGAATGATGGATAAAATTCAAGAGATAGAGACCATAGAAACAGGCGATATCATACAAAGAACGCTTTATCATGTGAAAAAGGCAGGGATAGATAAAGTCGTGCTTCTTCCAGTTAACATGAAGGAAAATGAAATGGTGAAAAATTGGCAAAAAGAGGCTCCCAATGTCTTTATCCCTTTTTATAATCCTCCTGAAAAAGAAGATAATGAAGTTGACATTAAGGAGGTTATTGAGAAAGCGATTAAGGAGGATCACTACAAGGGTTTTAAGATCATGTTATCATTTCGAGAGAAAAAGTTGAATGATGAGATATTATATCCAACTTTAGAGATCGCTGAGAAATATAAGGTGCCAATACTAATGCATAGTGGTTACCCGCCTCCCGGAACAAAAAAGAGCGTGCTAACTTACTCCAATCCAGTCGTCATTGATGAGTTTATAAACTCTTTTCCAAAAGCCAATATAATTATTGCTCACATGGGTTTTCCTTGGACGGATGTTGCAATCGCGCTCGCAACGCAGTATCCTAATATTTATTTAGATGTAAGTAACATGGCATATATGATGCCCAAACATTTAGAAGAACTCTTACTTCAGGCTAAAGAAATCATGGGAACAGGGAAAATCCTATTTGGATCAGATGGATCTCTCCCTGAAATGATCGAAATTGCAATAGATTACTTTAATAATGCAGGATTTCTAACTCAGCAAGATTTGGAGAATATAATGGGTAGAAATGCTCAAAATTTATTAAAAATCAAAAAAAATTAATAATAAAAATTTAAGATTAGTCTTTTTTCTTCTTTCGCTTTATTGTTTCTTGAAACTCCATAAGCATCCCGAAAGTTTCCTCAGTATCAAAATAGGCAACATTTTGTCTCCAATACAATCCAGAATGGATGATCTCAAATCCAGCATCAATGAAATCCTTAATGTAATAGTCCAAATTATCAATAAAGTAACTGATATGATGAAATCCTTCCCTCCCTGCATCTAAAAATTCTTGATATATACTATCACCTTCTTCATGTTCAATAAGCTCTAATTGGATGTTTCCTAATCTACTTAATGCGATTCTTTGAGAAATCATTGATTTTTTTCCACGATACTGAATTTCGAGATCTTTATGTTCAGACACGTTAAATTTAGGAATATTATATATTTTCTCCATGATTTCTGCTTGTTTGTCAATATCTTTAAAGACAAAACCATATTGATCTATCTTTAATTGATTTAAATCTACTTTTAGAGGTTTTTTCATGTGTTCTTCTTCAACTTCAAGATATTTAAAATTTATATTTCTTAAGATTAGGTTAAATTATCACTCAATCTTTACTAAAACAATCAATGAAGAGTTGGATATCATTATTCCTACTATTATTAGACAACAAAAATAGCACAACCTCCTAATACAAGTCGAATCATTAATACCCAAAAAAAAGGGGTAACATAAATATCAGAAATTATTGTATTTATTAGTTTATTACTTTATGCTCAATGTAAAAAAAAAGGTGAAAATTATGAAATTTATAGATCTCTCAATTCCCATTATTAATCCAGATGAACTCCTTTTCGATCCCCCTCTTACTCAACCTCATATTGAATATGGGAATCATGAACGAGGTGCGGAAGAAATGGGATTTGTGTTTCCTAAATTAAATCCGAGGGAACATTTACCAGATGGAAAGGGTTGGGCTACGGAAACTCTTACCTTAGGCACACATAGTGGGACGCACATGGATGCACCTTGGCATTTTGCACCTATTCAAGATAAATTGATTGGAGAACGGAAAGCCCTAACTATTGATGAATTTCCTTTAGAATGGGGGATTGGTCCTCTCATTGTTTTGGATTGTACTGATTATGAGGAAGGTTATGTAATGACTTCCGAAGATGTGGATGGCAAATTAGCCGATATTGGTCATGTCTTGAAAGAAGGAGAAATTCTCTGTGTCCATACTAACGCTCCTAAATTTTATGGGACTCGAGATTATATTAACATAGGTGTAGGTGTTGGTAAAGATGCAACCATACACATTATCCAGCAAGGAGTTCACGTGGTCGGAATTGATGCGTGGTCGTGGGATGCTCCTTTTACGTTAACAGCGAAAAAATGGAAACAGTCCTTGAAAGCGAAAAATCCAGATGCATCACTCATTTGGGAGGGGCATTTTGCTGGAATCGAGTTAGGTTATTTTCAAATGGAGAAGATGGTGAATCTAGATAAGGTTCCTCCCGTTGGTGCTACGATTTACTGTTTTCCCGTAAAAATCGCGAGAGCTAGCGCTGGTTGGGTTAGAGCAGTTGCTACAATTCCAGACTAAAAAAAAAATAGAAATAAAAATGTTTTATTCTTCTTTAAAGATTTTTTCAACTAATTCTTTATCTCCTTGGAAATAGCTTAAAGCGCCACTCCAATCTTTTAGAACATCAGAATATTTTGATTCAAATTTATC
>CAZBPC010000130.1:0-6202 GCA_964493715.1 uncultured archaeon | reverse complement strand
GCACATATCATGCTAGCTGCTGAGACTTTAGGATTAGGAACTTGTTCTTTAGGATATTTAACCTTCCATGCAAACCAGTCTGACACAATCAAGAGCATAATAAAGCTTCCAGAGAATCATGAAATAGGGTATTCATTAACAATTGGTTATCCCAAAGTGAAATATAAAAGAGTACCTCCCCGAAAACCCTTACGAGTTCAATGGTTTTAGAACATTTTTATTTTAACATCAAAAAGAAGAATTTTGACTTAGTTACATATTCGATAAGAAAGTTTATACTTGATTTGATTATATATGAGTGGGCCTAGAGAAGGAATGAAATTTTGGTTTGGAATGTATCCATCAATTACTTTTGCAGATGGTAAGTGTCACGTGATTCCAGGATTTGGAAATACGGGTTTATTTGAAACAAGTGAGGGTTTGGTCGTCTTCGATGTTCCTATAAAGCAAAATGCACTTAAAACATTTAATGAAATAAGAAACAAGACCGATAAACCAGTTAAGTATCTTATATTCTCACATGGTCATTTTGATCACGCATTTGGATTTGGTCCTTTCCTTGAAGAAATAAGAGAAAAAGGTTGGGAGATGCCAGAAATAATTGGACATGAAAATTGCGTTAGAAGATTCAACAAGTACAAGATGTTAGAACAATATCATAACTGGATAAATAGTCAACAATTTGCTTCCGTAGCTCCTAAGGATAAAACAGTTGCTACAGTTTCTCCCAAGCACTCGTTAGAACCAACTATCTTAATGATTGGAAATGAAGCCAAGCATTCGTTCAATTTAGGGGGAGTTGAATTTAATCTGTTCCATGATAAGGGTGAAACTGACGATTCTATTTGGATGTGGATCGAAGAAAAAGAAACGATATGTACAGGTGATTTACTTCTTTCCTCGTTTCCCAATATCGGAAACCCATATAAAGTACAACGATATCCGTTGGATTGGGCATTAGCATTAGAAAAAATGATAGAGAAAGAAGCGAAATTTCTAATCCCTGGTCACGGAAAATTCATCGAAGGAAGAGAAAAAGTTAAAGATGCGTTATCAATAACTTCGGAAGCAATGCACTTTGTCCATGATGAAGTGGTTAAAAGATTGAATGAAGGAAAGTGGTTTGAGCAAATTTATCATGAGATGATGGAGATTTTCCCCGACAAGTTTAAAAAACATCACATGCTTAGTCCGATTTATGGATGTTATAGGTTTGCAATTCATGCTACTTATAGGCTTTACCATGGATGGTATAATACGGGTAATCCCACCGATCTCTTCCCAGCCAAATCAAATGATATTGCAACTGAGCTTTTGAAAATAAATGATGCTAGATCCTATTTAAATCATGCCGTAAGTTTATTTGAAAAAGATAATTTCCAATTAGCACTTCATATTATTGATATTGTGTTAAAAGGAAGAGAAAAAGTAACTGATGATTTATATTTGGATGCATTGATCTTGAAGAGCAAGATATTGAAAAAAAAAGCAACCGCTGAACCCTCATTCATAGCAGCAAATATAATTAAGAATGCTGTAAACCAGTTTAAAGAAGAAATTAATATCTTAAAGCAGAAATTGGTTAAGTAGAATCTTTATAGATTGGTTTGAATACACCTTTCTCGATCAAACTCCTAATTGTTCTGTAATCCTTTGGGGAACATTCATTTTCGGGCAACAAATAAAGAGAATATAAAGTGTCCATGTTATGATCTTCCATTAAAGTCAAAGCTTTTTCTACCATATTTTTTTCTGCTATTGTTAGTTTTTGATCATCAGATATCATGACTTTCAAGGGAAGAATGAACGATACTCCAAGGTGTTTTTCTATTAATTGATCAATTCCACGATATTTTTTTACATTCCCTCTGAAATTGTCGATTTCTTCACCATAATTTTTATATATATCATACGCCAAGTCATCTACAGCATATATAAAATTTTTGGAGGGATTATCTTTCATTGAGATGATCACTCTTAAATTGACAAATTCATTCATTAACAATATGGAATCTTTATATTCCAATTTGATTGTTCGAGAGTCTTTTGAGTCAGCAGATATCTCTGTACCAAAATTTCTTATAGCTTGGAGGAATCCTGCTACTAACGTTGGATCAATCTTTTTCCCACTATAGGATCTAGAGAAAAGGTCAATACCAGAATTTTTATCCATTATTATAATAAGATTAATGTTAGACACATCAACGCACTTTGTTAAAATTGTCTCCAACGCATAATCGCGTTTTTTCGATATTTTTTTATACCCAACATATGCGAAAATTCCAGCTATGGAACTTATGCCAATAATTAATCCAATTATGATAAGTAGAGTATTATCAGGCGTGGTGGGAGCAGGTAATACAAAACTAAATAATTGTGAGGTAACACCCCCATCAGTAGCATTATTCCAAAACACAACTGCTCGGTAGTTTCCTTCATGAAAATTAGTTGGTATAGGAAACTTAAAGCCTCCATCATCAGGAGGGATTTGCTTTAAAATTGGTGCCAAGGCCACATCAGTAATGTCATATAAAATGAATGTATAATTTCCGTTGAGGGGAATACCGGCTAATGCAAAAATGAGTTCATTTCCAATTTCAAATTCGGTTATAGGTACGTTTAAATCAAAAGTGATCAATGGGGAGCTTGCTCTAATCTCCCAATTGGACGTTCCTGAAATTGTTCCATTAGGAATGATGAGTTTATTACTAGCTTCATCAATAATTACTTGAGAAGTGATATCGATACTATCTTTATAAATGGTAATGTTCTCCCAACTTCTTGGATATTCAAATCGAACGGAGCAGTTAGAAGAAGTCCGCAGAATTGTTGGAGTTAGTGTCCACTGGCTTGGTTGGTTTTCAGTTATTCTCAAATTTGCAGCGGAAGTTACTATTTTTTCAAGCTCAATATTACTGGTTGCATTAAATATTAGTGTCGTTGAAACATTATTAAAAACTGAAAGATTTAGAGAATCGGAATTTGGATAATAATTTATTCCAGAAAGTATTAAATAACCTTGGCCTTCAGATGGCCCATTTAAAACCGTGTGATTGTCTTGATCTATTTCTACTTTCATAGAAATATCTTCCGGGTATATTGGGATGTTTACATTTTGTAATAATTTAAATAATGGAATTCCATTTGTTCCATCAGTCCAAGAATTAATGTATATTTTAACCTTTAAAGAAGGATCTATTGGATCTACATTGGAATACCAATAGAAATCCGAATTTCCGGGGATAATTGATGATCCATTTAACACTAAGAAATAATTACCTTTTGGAAGCGTGATCGGTGTTAAAAAATCTTGAAAATACCAATTCAAGGCAGAAGAAACATTAAAATCAGAACTTGCATAAATAGTCCCATTTGGTCTATCAAAAACAGAGTCATATCCTCTTATTTGTACTTTAATCGTTTCTGTTGTATAAGTAGACTTATTTGCATAAATAAAAGCGCCATAAATTGTTGTGGGATTAGTTAAATTTACTTGAACTGCTACAGCAAAGAGTTTTTTTGGTTCATTCTTATAATTTAACCAATAATTGTCCCCATATGTTGTATCTTCATAATTTTTAGTTTCGGGGCTGAATTGAATATTAGTAAAATTCAATTCCATGCTTTTGACTGTCCATAGAGAGGAAGGAAGTGTGATATCGAAACCATCAGCATTTTGATGTCCGCTGTGAATAAAGGAACTTTCAATCATGTTAAATTGCTGATTGATGTTTTGGAATTTGTTCCCTTGTCCATTCACGTTTATAAGTGGAGAAAGTGAGCTAAAGGTAAAAATAACAAATATTAAAGTTAAAAGTACTATTCTTGGATTATAATTTTTTATCATTTTTACCGTTGTAGGGAACAATTATTTTAATCATTATTGTCTTATTAAAAAATTTAAGGCTTATGATATATAAAAAGATATCTTTTGAAAAATCGAAAGGAATTATAAAATTGGTATGAAGATTCCCTTATCAATTAAGCTCACAATGGCATCTATTTCCTTCGAATCTAACACTCTTTCTGATAATAGAAAAGTTATGTAGAAGTAATCTTTCTTCTGTTTTTTTAAAATGTCAGATGCCTTGAGGATTACTGTTTTTTCAGTAGGAGTAATTTTAATTCCTTGTTTTTCCGAAATTTTTAATGGATAGAGAATTGATGTTTTGAGGTGTTTTTTCAGCAAATCCTCCACACCAGCAAATGGTTTTGTATTTCCTACAAATTTTTCAAGCAAGGTTCCATATTTTTCTTCGATATCAGTTGATAAGTCTGCTAATGATTGTAGAAAGTATTGTGAAGGGACATCTCCCATTATGAAAATTAATCTAAAATGTTTAAATTCAGCCATCAAGATCTTTGAATCCTTATATTCTAATTTAATTGTTTGAGTTTTATCTTCTGAGTTAGTTAATTCTATGCCAAAGGAACGAATTGCAGATAAAAAGCCCGTAATTAAACTGGGGTCAATTCTCCTATTCGTAAAAACTTGTTCAAAGACATTTAAAGATCCTGATTTTTCAATTAACATGAAATATTGTAAATTAGTGATATCTTTCCATTTTTGAATAATAGCTTCCTTTCTTATTTTTGATTTCTCATTCGACTTTTTAACTGTTATATAAAGAGATATACCGACAAGAATTGAAGCAACACTAATTATTATTACTCCAATTAAAAAGGTCGGATCAAATACTTCGGGAATGATTATATTAAACTCTTGAACGACAACGCCAGCATCATAGAGATTATTCCAGTATATATAGGCTTTATAAGTTCCCTCGTTAGAAATAGAGGATAGATTATATGAAAAAATAAGTGTATCCCCCGGAATTTGTTTTAATTGCATGCTGTCTTCTAACTCATAACCTAATGAATCGTATAATACAAATTTATAATTACCATTCAATGCGGGTTCTTCTAAAGAAAACTTGAGTTCTTGACCCGCACGAAATTTATCTCGAGGCAAAACTAATTTGAAATTTATGCTATTAGAATTAGCCTGAATTAACCAAGTAGCGCCATCAAGAATTGTCTCGTTTGGTAGGAATATATACTTAAGAGTGTCATTGATAACCGCTTGTGAAGTAATATCTTGAGAATTTCTCATAATTTTAATTCCATTCCAAGTATCATGATAATTGAAATAGAGAGTATGATTTTCGAAGATTCTAGTAATACTGGGGGAAATACTCCACAAATTATCCTTATTTTCTTCAATTCTTACTGAACCGGGAGCTTCCAAAAATGATTTATAACTTGCTTTATACGTCATATTGAAAAGGAGAGCTACTGATGAATTAATCTGTATTGGACTAATAAAGGATGTGGCGTTGGGAAAATGGTTAATATTTTTTGCGTTTAGTGTACCTGTACCTGGATCATACCCATTTGCAATTGTAAATGTGTCACCATTTATACCTACAGTCATATTAAGATCTTCAGGATTATATGTTCTATCAGTTCTTTGTATTAACTTATGTAAAAAAGGACTTCCTTGATCTTCGAGATTCCAAACACCTAAATTAAGATTAGAGGTATATAATTTTGTGTGATTAGAGTATTCATTTAAATACCAGTAATATTTAGAATTATCAGATGTTTGAAAACCTGTACCATTCAAAACCAAATAATATTGCCCTTTTAAGAGTGAAATGGGACTGGGAAATTCTTGTAAGTACCAATTAGGGACACTCGAAATATTTAAAAATACGGAATCACCATACTGTGTTGAATTAGGTGTATTAGTATCATTGTCATACCCCTTAATTTGTACCCACACATCGCTATAAGTTGGGGGCGTTATGGGTAAATACCCATAAATATATACACCAAATAACAAAATATCTTCTGTTATATTGAGTTGAACTCCGTATCCATCATGATTTTTATCAATAGTTTTAAACGTTGTACTTTCTTCTTCAACCGTGAATACTTCTTCACCTAATTTAATATCAGTAAAATTCGCTTCTAAAGAGGTAATATTCCATGCAGATGATGGCATTGTTATATTTATATCATCCACATTAATGTTTTCTCCAGAGTGTTCAGAAAATTCAGTTAATTGATATTCTTTATCAACAATTAAATATTTATCGTTAGATTGTGCACTTACATTACCTAAATTAAAATTCAGGGTTAAGAAAAGATTTAAAAAGATTAAAACAGAAACGAAATAAACTAATCGTTTTTCTTTATT
>CAZBPC010000129.1:0-6248 GCA_964493715.1 uncultured archaeon | reverse complement strand
TTAAAGCGCCACTCCAATCTTTTAGAACATCAGAATATTTTGATTCAAATTTATCCACAAATTCCTCCAAGTAGGTCCTGACATCAGATGAATGTTGTCCTTTCATAAACAATGCCCCAAAGATTCTTTCTCGATATTCGATAAGAATTCTAATATCTCCATGATCAATCGTTTTCAGTAAATCTTGAGATCTCGTCGTTTCTTTAATGAAAGATGTAATTGCAGAAAACATTCCCGATATCAATCCAGGATCTTGGTCATAAGCTTCGACGAAACTGTAATCAAAAATACCCCTTCCATCATCATATATTACATATAATGCTTGTTTTTCAATTTTTTCAAATCTGAAGCTGAATTCTGGTTCATAGATATCAATTAATGCATTGTTATAGAGATATTTTAGCGTAAAGTAAAATCTCTGTTTTTCTTTTTCATCAACAGGAACAATTTCGCTTAGTAATTTATTTTTATCAAGAAGGTTCAGAAATGTCTTAATTTCGTCCCGTTCTTTTTCTAATTCTATTGTGTCTATGTCTTCTCCTTTAGTAACTAAATATTGTATATCTCCTTTGATGTAGTCGTCAAAATACATGAATTCATCAATATTAGAAAAGATCGTTTTTTCAAAAGTATTCTCATTCAGAGACACGTTTTTTGTCTTGAATTTTTTCCCCATATATCTAACTATTAAACTCCAGATTATGATATTGAAAATATATCGAGTATATATATAAGGAATGGAAAGAACCCCTAATAGTCCACTAAGATCGGCATTTAGTCCAGCCGTTCGGAGAGTATAGAAATCAAATCCAAAGACTGATGTGAAACTGGTTTGACCCGTAATCCAATAAGTATCTGGTGCGAAGTTTATTATTGGATTTGCGCCCAAAAACATGAAAAAGACCGAAAATCCAATTAATATTATGAGGGAAGTTAAATATCCTAAGAATTTACTTCGCATCTTCTTTAAAGCATAAACTAATGATAAAACAGCTAATAAAGTTGGAGTTACAACAAGAATGACGAAAAGAAATACGTTCATTAAGTCGAAACCAAATGCATATAATAATGTTTGAGATTGATCAAATCTTGCTGATTGAACGATGTCATTTCCTTCATTAGGAAAGAAGGTTATAAAAATTGGATTAAACACAAGGATATTAAGTAGTAAAAAGCCTATTACCGCCAGAATACTATAAGTTATAATATATATGACGTTTCTAGAAGAGATTGATTTCAATTTTTCTTTTCGATGTTTCCACCAATGAATAATTTTCACGAAGATTAAAAGTGAAATGGGCTCAAAGAATTTTAAAAATAGGATAAATATGACTGAAGCCATGAGGAAATACGCAAAAAAGTATATCACAATTAACAATGATTCCGAGTATTGAGCAACAAATAATACAATTGAAAGGATTGAAATTGGAGCACCTACTGAATATAGACTTTTATATGTTTGATTTCTTATTGTTTCACCAAAATTTCGTCCTTTTAATGCGATTTTAGAACTATAAAGCAACTCAATACTGAAAATGAATGTAGCAAGATATACAAACAATATTTCTAAAAACCAGCCTAAAGCAGTTTCACCGGTGGTTAAAGAGACGGTTTCCAAATTAGAAACGGTGAGGATTACCTGCAGGAGATAAAGTGATATTGGTAGTAGAACAATCAGTAATTTTAAAATCTCCTTTTCTCTTGTCCAATCGCCTTTCATGATGCCTTGTCGAATGAGTTCTCTAGGGCTCTCGTTTAATTGATATGTTAATAAACCTAAATTATCTCGTGTTGAACCCTCTTCTTTTCTTAATCTTCTCCAAACATGTATTATCGAGATTAATGGTGCCACAAAGAAGATAAAAGGCAAGTTTATTAACGGATACGTTGCAAATAATGCAATCAATGATCCAAAGTGAGCGGCGATATATCCAATTCCTAATCCCAGATCACCTCCAGTTAATTCAATTGGAGTTGCAGTAAGTTGAAATATTACTGGCAAAACCCAATAGACTAGATAAAAAACGATAATTCCTAATAAAAAACGGAAATATAATTTTCCAATGAATCTTTTCTTGAGGAAAAAGTAAGGGATTGAAAGAATGACAATTGGGAGAATATTATATAAAATCGTTAGAAAAATTTCTATTGCACTCAAAATGATTACCTCTTATATTTAAAAAAACCTTATATTTTTAAGATGTATTAAGCAATTTTAAATATATTAGTTTAGGTATTATTACCTTAGTTAAGAATGAATATCATGAAACCTAAATCCAAGTTGGGAATAGTTACGGATGATGCTTTTGGTTTAATGCATGAGCCTCCCTATCCGAAACCAAGTTTTATATCATTTGAAAACCCGTCTAGAATGTCACATGTAGTTACATATTTAAAAAACCAGAGCATTTTTGAAAATGAACAAGTTGTGAGATTAGAACCTATAGAAATTGCTGAATCGGATCTATATTTAGCACATTCTCGTTATCATGTTGATTCTATTAAAAGGATTTCATCCCTTGGAGGAGGTTTATTAGAAGAGGAGGTGTTTGTAACCGAGGATACCTTCACGTTAGCGAAAATGGCAGTTGGAGGAGCGATTCAAGCGATATTATCAGTTATTAGTGGTGAAATAAATCAATCTTTTGCGTTGATTCGTCCCCCAGGTCATCATGCACTTCGAGAGAAATCATCTGGTCTCTGTATTTTTAACAATATAGCAAATGCGATTTATTATGTAAGAAAATACATGAATTATCAAGAAAAAATCGCGATTGTAGATATAGACGATCATTTTGGAGATGGTTTAGCGAGATATTTCTATGAAGATCCCAATGTATTATATTTCTCAATACATGAATATGATTATGATATGGGAGATCTAGGGTTGATTGATGAATTAGGCTCATATGAGGGAGTGGGAAAGAATGTTAATTTTCCTGTTCCCCCTGGAATTGTAAATCAAGACTTTTTGAAACTTTTTGAGATTATTAAGCCCATTTTGACAGAATTTCGACCAAGTATAATTATCGTAGCTGCAGGATTTGACATGTATTTTGCAGATCCTATTGGAAACTGCCAGCTAACTAGTATTACATATCATCAATTTGCCAAGAGCTTGTTAAAATTGAGTGAAAAAATATGTGAAGGGAAATTAGCATTTATTCTAGAAGGAGGATATAGTATTATTGGTTTAAAATATTGCGTACTTGCCATAATTAAGGCGCTATTAGATGAAACATATAATCCTCCTGAATTTGAAAATGTATCTCTTCCAAATACAGTCAGTAATGAAGTTGACAAAATAAAAAATATGTTATTAAAACTGTTAACTCCATACTGGAGGGATCTATAAGACCAGTTCAACGTTTATAATTATAAATGAAAAAAGTTTTTAAATTAACTTAGAAAGACGGAGTGCAAATGTTTGGATGGAGAATAAAGTATCTCTTGGTCCTACTTGAGGATTAATGTAACAAATAAGTGCTCCATCTCCACCGATGGGAATTGGTGCGATAATTACATGTCCTTTACCAGTAATATTTGTTCCGATTTTTCTTTCTTCGGTATTTTCCACAAGCATGTATTTAATTCCTTGAATCGTTATACTGGACATTCCTTTCTGACCTAATGCTAATTTAGTTTGAAGTAATTCATTAATGGTGCTTAAATCTCCAGAAATATCCCAGTTTTCTGTTTGTGTTATTAAAGATCCTGATTGGTTTACGATTGCCACACCAAAAACATTCTGTTCCTCATTTAATAAATCATCAATAATTGCTTCTATTTCAGCAGTCATTTTATTCAATTTGTTTTATTCTAAAAATTTTATACAATAAGTATAATTTAAATCTACTCATAAAATCGATTTCTGAATTTAGGTTAAATTTAACAATATAAATTAATATATTATGTTAATAGACACTTATAAAAAATAAAATTTAAAAATCGGTGAAACAAATGGCTTTTAGATTATGGAAAAAAGCAATCTTAATGACTTTACGAGAGAAGAAAATGTTTACGGTATTTATTCTTATTTACACCTCATTAATCTTTCTCACCAGTCTTTTCATGCAGTTAGCTTTTACGGGAAACCTTGGAGGAATTGCTGGTTTCTTTGTTTTAATCTTTTTTGGTGTTAGTTTACTTCTTTCGTTGTTGTATGCTTGGATAATTGTAGCAAGAAATCGAAGAACTTGGGCTACATTAAAATGCATTGGTTATACAAATTCGGACATCAACTCTTTGGTCACAGGGAAAATTTTTTTTACAACATTCTTAGGTTTTCTCATTGTTATTGAAATCCTATTTCATTATACAGCGGGAGTTGGATACCTTCAATCTGCAAATCTTCTGACAGGAATACCATTAGTGTTGATTGATTTAATTCCGGTAATCTTTACATTCATACCTTTTCTCGCAGTTCAAATCATAGCACTACTTTTAGCAAATAGAAAAATCTACAAGGTACGACCAATAATTGCATTAAAGAAGGTCGGAGAGTGAGAAAAAAAATGCCAATAGATAAAGATACAATGATTGAGGCTATAGATGTTAATAAAGAATATAGAAGAGCGGGAGCTATAATAAGAGCTTTATCAGATATTAATCTCACGATAAAATCTGGAGAGTTTGTAATTGTCCAAGGTCCCACGGGATGTGGTAAGAGTACGTTACTTAATGTTTTATCAGGATTGGATTTACCAGATTCAGGAAAGATTATTTTCGATGGAGAAAATATAGCAAGGGCAACTGAAGATCGTTTAAGCAAGATTCGCAGGCAAAAAATAGGATTTGTTTTTCAAGATTTTAATTTGGTTCCTACTTTAACAGCGATCGAAAATATTTCAGCACTACTATGGCCAACAGTATTGAGAGAAAAAGAAATAGAGAATAGAGCAATAGCTGCATTAAGAGACGTGAATTTATTGGAAAGAAAAGATCATTATCCTGTTCAAATGTCTGGTGGAGAAAAACAGAGGTGTGGCCTTGCAAGAGCGATTGTACACCGTCCTAGAGTAATTTTAGCTGATGAACCTACTGGGAACCTTGATCCTGAATCAGAAAAACAAGTCATGGATTTATTGAAGAAAATTAACAAAGATATGGAAACAACTATCATTGTTGTGACTCATAGAGCTTCTCTTTCATCTTATGCGGATAAAGTTATTTCAATGGAAAAAGGAGCAATCCAAAAAATCAAATAATAATTTATTTAAATTTTTATTTTTATTCTAATTTGTCAAAAAGGGTTAATCTATTAGTAGAAATTATTCTATCCAAAATTATAAATACATGAATAATGTCTGAATTAGTAATAATACTATTAATAAAAAAATTGTTGAATATTTTTATAAAACTAGGTGATTCGATATAGGATTCGGCAGAGTATGTTGGAGCGGATGTGTCGGGATGTTATGTTTGATTCCCATGGCATGGATCAGCTTCTCTTTTCTTGATTTAACTGGCTCCATCACAGGAGGGTTGATTACGAATTTAAATTCTGCATTAGGTTCATTAGGAACTGTTTTACCAGGCATAGGTACTATAATAGGAATAATAGGTGGGGCGTTCATTGGATTGATCCTGATATTCTTGTTCCCAATCCATTGGTGTATATTTTATCGTCCTAATGATGTAATGTTAATAATATCAGTCATATTACCTTGGATATTGTGCTGTACGATAACAAGTGCAATTTCTGCTCATTCACCGAGAGGAGGTATTCACACGAGCTTAGCAATAGGAATTGGTTATGTAATTCCTGCTCTTGTCATTTACTTCATTCTTCCATTCATCCCCATGGTAGGCTCAATTATCACGGGAGTCATCGACGGTTTAGCATCAGGTCTTACAGATTTACCATATGCTTTAGCTGTTGGAACGTCTATCTTGGAAGGTTCTCTCGTTGGAGCCGTATTTGGGGGATTTATAGGCAGTCTAAAATATAAACCTGAAGGAAAAGGAGCTAAAACCCCAAAGATGAAAAAATCAAAATCAGACGAGGTATCTTCAGAGCCCACTTTAGGTGGTACTGGAACAGATTTCTGCACTAATTGCGGTGCTAAATTAACATCAGACGATACTTTTTGTACGAATTGTGGAGCAAAAAATTAATCCAATTTTCTACCAATTTTGCATATAATTTCTTTTTTAATTTTTTTTGCGATAACATAACTTTTTCATTATTTAAGGAAAAAATACCATTTAAATTGATAAATTAATATATATATATAAAACAAGAGTGA
>CAZBPC010000128.1:0-6399 GCA_964493715.1 uncultured archaeon | reverse complement strand
AATAAAAGATGAAATTTTACTGACATCAAATTACGAAAATTACAAGATTTCTCTTTTATCTGAATCTCGAATATCATCTCCGGAAGCTACGATCATTCAAGGCGATGATTTTAGAGATAACATTCCAATTGATATCAGCAGTACCCATGCCTATACGTATGACAATGGAACAACATTTTTAACAATTCGAATGAAAAATACGGGAAATATCATTCTTGGATTAGATTCGATTTACTTAAGAGAGAATGGTGCTTGGACTGATAATAATGAAGTATCATTTACTCCGACTAATATCGATGTAGGAGAAGAAAAATACATTACTATTAAAGCATCAGATTATTTAGATCTTGACGTAAATGATGAAATAGGATTAATTGTGACAGCTCTTTTTGATGGTTCTACTAAGGCTTCAGATATAGGTTATTTATATACAATAAATGATGATCCTGACATTCAAATCATTGAAAGTGTAAGAGGTTCATTAGCCTCATACATTGCAGCAAATGAAACTGGACGATTATTAATCAAAAATACAGGTGATGAAGACATAACTCTTGATGAGATCACCCTTAATAGTAGTACAATTTTATCGTTTGATTCAGATGTTAAATTCTTAAATGGAGACAAAATCTTAAGCAAGCAAGAATGTGCATACGTTTCCTTTAACATCACGGGCCTGAATATCAATAAAACGAATACGATACATGTAGGTATCACTACAAACACGACTGCTATAGCATCAAAAGATCTTGTTGCTACTGTTGATTCTGCTCTATATAATATAAATATCGATCCAGTAGCTACAACTGCAGATGAATCTCTTGATACATTAGTACTAACGATTGATAATGATGGTGGCTTGAATGTTACTCTAGATTCAGTGAGTATCAATGGCACTTATATTAATGTATTGGAAATTGGAGAAATAATTCTATACCTTGATTCTCTCCAAATAACAATTAGCAATCTTGAGAGCTATATTGGAACTATTAATACTGGTGATGAATTAAAAATCATAGTTAGAACGAAGGAAGGTGCAGAAGATACACATGAAGTAATCGTTATTCCTTAATTCTCCAAATATAATTTTTTCATAAAAATCAAAAAGTAACCTTCATTACAATTTTTGTACTCTTATTGTTTTTATATTCATGATATCTCAATTCTTAATAATTCAAAATTTTGTGGATTAAAAATGCCCGTTAAATTTCAAATTGAATCTGAATATATTCCTCGCGGAGATCAACCAGAAGCTATTCAAAGATTAGCTGAGAACATTAAAAAGGGTCAGAGATTCCAAACATTATTAGGGGCAACGGGAACAGGGAAAACCTTCACTATAGCTCACATAATTCAAGAGATCCAAAAACCCACTCTTATAATGGCTCCAAACAAGACATTGGCGGCTCAATTGTTTAATGAACTGAAAGAATTATTTCCGAATAATAGCGTCCATTATTTTGTATCCTATTATGATTATTATCAACCCGAAGCTTACATGCCAGTCACTGGGATGTACATCGAAAAAGATTTCAGTGTGAATGAAGAGATTGAGAAACTTAGGTTAGCAGCAACTCATGCCATAAAAACAAGAAATGATGTGATCATTGTTGCCACGGTTTCATGTATTTATGGGATCGGATCCCCAGAAGAGTGGGTTGCGGTCTCGATAAATCTAGAAGTTGGTCAAAACATTGATAGATCAGATATTCTTAAGGGATTAATTAAAATGAATTATGAAAGAAAAAATGTCGAATTCAAGCGAGGCGTTGTGAGAGTGAATGGTGATATTTTAGACATTTATCCCGCGTATCTTGATACGGCATTTAGAATCTCTTTATTTGGAAATGAAATAGAATCCATTCAAGAAATTCACCCCATCTCAAATGAGGTAATAGAGAATTTGACTAACGTTCGTATCTTTCCTGCAACTCATTTCATAATTCCAGAAGAGAATAAAATTAAGGCTCTTGAATCAATTGAAGAAGAAATGAAAATGCAAGTGGCTAAATTCTTGAAGGAAAAAAAATATGCTGAAGCTCATTGGATTGAGAAAAGGACCAAGTTTGATCTTGAAATGATGAGAGAGATGGGATATTGTAAAGGAATTGAAAATTATTCCCGACATCTCGATGGTAGATTACCCGGAACGCCCCCAATGTGCTTGATAGATTACTTTCCAGAAGACTTTTTAATTGTAGCTGACGAATCTCATATTACAATTCCACAAATCCACGGGATGATCGGTGGCGATCGTTCTCGTAAAAAAAACCTTGTTGAATATGGTTGGAGACTTCCTAGTGCTTTTGATAATCGACCCCTTACATTTGAAGAATGGGAAGGTAAAATCAAATACATCATAATGATGAGTGCTACACCAGGAGATTGGGAACTTGATAAGAGTAATGGTATTTCAGCAGAACAAATTATTCGTCCTACCGGATTGGTTGATCCTCAAGTAGAAGTACGTTCAGCCAAAAATCAAATTGATGATTTACTGAATGAGCTTCGTAAAGTCATAGCCAACCAAGGGAGAGCTTTAATAACCACTCTTACAAAGCGAATGTCAGAAGATATATCTGAATATTATTCTGAATTGGGCATTAAGATTGCCTACCTTCACTCAGAAGTGGATACTGTTGAAAGATTTGATATCTTGAGAAAATTAAGGGATGGAACTTATGATGCCATTGTAGGGATAAATTTATTGAGGGAAGGATTAGACCTGCCCGAAGTAAAATTAGTCGCAATTCTTGATGCTGATAAATTAGGCTTTTTACGAGATACAAAGTCGTTAATTCAAACAATTGGGAGAGCTTCAAGAAATGTTGAAGGAAGAGCTATATTATATGCTGAAAAAATGTCTCCCGCCATGAAGGCTGCTATAGATGAAACAAATCGTAGGAGAAAAAAGCAAGAGGATTATAATAAAGCGAATAACATTACTCCACAAACAATAAAGAAAAACATCTTAGATTCTCTTTCTGAAGAAGTGGAATTGAAAGAAAAAGAAGTTAAGCGTTTAAAGAAATCAGTAAAAGAAAAAATTCAAGAGTTAGAAAAGGAAGGAGACATGGAGATTGTGATCCAGTTTCTTTTAAATAAGATGTTTTTAGCAGCTAAAGAACTCCGATTTGAAGATGCAGCTTATTTGAGAGATAAGATCTCGGAAATAAGACAAGATTATAAAATTCAAGTATAGATTTTAAATTAATTTAAAATAACATTAAATTTCTTTAAATCATCAATTAATTTTTCAGTATAATAATAATGTATTCCGTTAATACCTAGTGATCGTGCAATCAATATGTTTTTTTTCTCATCATCAATTAATAATGATTCAGAAGGCTCGCATCCAAGATGTTTAATTAACTCCTTGTAAAATTCAATATCATTTTTATTTTTTTGATAATCAAAACTAAACACCGTGTCATCAAAATATCTCAAGAAATTGCATTTTTTGTCCAGATAATCAATCCGCTCTCTAACATTTCCACTAAAAATCACTAATCTATAATTTTTTTTTAATGTTTGGAGCAAATCTTCTATTCCATAATGAACGCAATAAGATCCGAACCATATGTATCGTGTGTGCTTTCTCTCCTTTCGATTAATTCCCAACTTTTTAAATAATTGTTCTTCAAATTCATCAATAGTAATTAATCCCTTTCTTAATAGATTGCCTTCTGTAGTTGGTTTATCGGTAAAAATTTCTCGCAGTAATGCCTCATCCTCAATATTATAGATTTCCTTTATCTTTTCAATTGCCAAAATCGAGCCTGAAGTAAAGTAGACCCCACCTAAGTCAAATATAATTGTTTTTATATTATAATTCATCATAATTGAATTAAATAAAAAGTGTCTATTCAAATTTTTGTGATTTATACACAACTATCAAGAAAAATATTATCTATTTTAGTTTCTTTTCTTCACTGTTTTGTTCTAAAATCCAATCTCCGATCAGTTTTAATACAGTCGGAGAAATAGTTTCCTCAATGCTAGCGTATTCACTTAAAGCACCCGTTTGAGCAGTCTGAAATAAATGATTTAAACTCGGTAACTCTTTCACTTCATAATTTTTATTACTACTTTTTTTAAGTTCTTTCTCAATCGTAGATAAATTTTCTTTTGATGGGACCTGGAGATCTTTTTCGCCATTAATTGCGAGTATGGGACACTTTAACTTCCTTAATGCTTCTCTCGGATCATATAATAGAAAATCACGAAACCAAGGGGACAACATATACTCTATTTGGGCATCAATTGACCCTTGAGAGAATATTGGCAAATTTTGACTTTTCATATTTGTTAAAGCTTCAGAAATAACCTTTTCTAACTTAAATTTTGCTAAATCATTGTCGCTCTCTTCTTTGATAATATAAAACATCTTCCTCTGTAGAGATGTTTCTTGAGCTATTAGATCTTCGCTTAATTTTTCCCCCCTACCAATTAATTCTGCTTGCTTATAGAGAATTTGTTCTAAAGGGATACCCGGTCCTGCCATAAGCACTAGAAATGCAACATCAGAAGATAACGAAGCAACGATAGGGGCAATAACCCCTCCTTCACTATGACCTATTAATCCAATCATTTTCTGATCAATTCCTTGATGGTGTTTCAGGTAATTTATTCCTGAAATAACATCGTTAGCAAAATCTATATTTGTCGATTTTATATAATTACCTGTAGATCCTCCAACACCTCTATCATCTACACGTAAAACTGCAATCCCGCGTTTTGTGAGATAATCCGCTAAAACTAAGAAAGGCTGATGCCCAAATACAGTCTCATTCCTATCTAGTGCACCAGAACCAGAAATGAGAATAACAGCGGGAGATTTTATCACCTCTTTGGGATACGTTAAAGTCCCAGCCAATGTAATATCTGCTTTAGCATTTTTATAAGTTACTTGCTCTTCAACATAAGGATAAGGCTTATGAGGCTCTTGAGGGCGTTTTATTTCAATATCTTTTTGTGTTTTTACTAATACAACATCGAATGCTTGTCCTCCTTGATACCACTTACCTGGTATTTTTTGTGAAGAAGACTGATATTCTCCGTCAAATTTTCCTCCGATATTACTAAATTCAATTTCAAGTTGGTCACCCCTTAATTTTACGCTGTTAGCTTCTATTTTTCGCCCTTGACTAGAACTAATTAAGTCTACAGCATAATTTTCTTTACTCGCTTTCTTTATAATGAAAGAAAGAGTTACTTTATTAGTTCCAACAGTGAGAGCACCTTGCCAATTCCCTTCAATATTGTTTTCATATTCAATCATAAAGAAAAAAGTAAAATTTCAACTATTATATCTTCGTCTTATAAAACATAATTTTTAGTTTATCCAAACATCATTTATTTACAATTAAAATTCTCTATTTTTCTAAACTTTCAAAAATTAGATAAAGTGTTTTCTTTTGAAAACATTTAATGTTTGACATCACTTAAAATTTTGAATTTATATTAATTTGTTGAAAAGGAATAAATTGAAGACTCAAATTTTAATTATTGGAGATACTCATATTTCTTCAATTAAGGATTTACCGAAGAAAATTTTTCAATATGTAAAAGAATCTAATTGGGTAATACATGTTGGAGATTATACTTCAAAAAATATAGTCGAATGCTTTAACCAGCTGAAACCCAATTATTTTAAGGGTGTATATGGAAATTCGGATCCCTTGGCAATCCGAAAATTGCTTCCCCCCAAAATTGTGATTGAGATATCAGGTGTAAGAATAGGCATTATTCATCCAGAATCTGGTGGTCTAGAAACTTTCTTGAAAAAAAAAATTATAAAACAATTTAGAGATCACGGTGTAGATGTTATAGTATATGGCCACACACATGAAGCGAAAGTCGAGTGGGCAGATAAAACGTTATTAGTTAATCCGGGAAGAGGATATATTGATGAGTTCTCTTATAACCCCGCTGCGTCAATCGCAATTATTATAATAGATAAGGAGATTAAAGCAGAAATCAAAGAGATAAATTAATAAATTTGATGAAATTAATCCATTAATAATTGATCTTGCACCTAATTTTGTTTTCACTCTTGATTTATTTAACCCATCCTTTTGAGGGATGATTAGAAAATCATTACCCTTTTGGAGCAAAAATACAATCTTTGTAGATTATAAAATAAAATAGTGAAATTTTTCTCGTAATATTAATTCATACAAGTAGAAATAAACATGCCAGTAGATTCAATTATTATTAAAGGAGCTCGACAGAATAATCTTAAAAACATTGATGTCACTATACCAAGAAACAAGCTAGTTGTTATTACCGGTATTAGTGGAAGTGGGAAGTCGAGTTTGGCAATGGATACTCTTTTTGCCGAAGGTCAAAGAAGATTTCTCGAATCATTATCAAGTTATGCTCGTCAATTCTTAGGGG
>CAZBPC010000127.1:0-6424 GCA_964493715.1 uncultured archaeon | reverse complement strand
GATATTATTTTTTCTCTGATTCGAGAATTTCTCCAACATAATATAAACCTACTAGATTTCCTCTCGTTTGAAATTTTCGAGAGACTAGCAAGATGATAACGTGCTCATTTTCATCAATTATACCAAGTTCAACACCAAATCTCACGGATTCTTCAATTAAGCTTTCAGCATCTAAATTAAAGAAATCAATATTTTCAATATAAACTGCTTGAACGCCCCATACTAAGGTCAATTCTCTTGCTGTTCGCTTGTGAGGTGTCATTGCAATAATCGGTAATGGGGGACGGAATTTAGATATCATGCGAGCTCCATATCCTTGTCTCGTTATTACTAAGATCTTCCCTCTAAAATTCAATGCTTCCATTTCTATTGCCAAATCATGTATTGCATGACCAAGGGTCTGGGTATGTGTTAATCGTTTGGAGTCATAATTGTCTGGCGATCTTATTGGAGCATGCGAGCTAGCTGTTGAGGCAATCTTGTTCATCATTTCAACAGAATTTACTGCATATTTTCCTACGGCTGTTTCAGCAGAAAGCATTACCGCATCAGTTCCATCTATAACCGCATTATAAATATCATTAGCTTCTGCACGTGTTGGTACAGGAGTATTTATCATTGATTCAAGCATTTGAGTTGCAACAATAACTGGCTTTCCTTCTTTATTGCATTTAGTTATCAATTCCTTTTGTCTTAATGGAACTTGATCCGGAGCAATCTCGACTCCTAAGTCTC
The DNA here is from genome assembly GCA_964493715.1 of uncultured archaeon. GTDB lineage: Archaea > Asgardarchaeota > Lokiarchaeia > Sigyniarchaeales > SOKP01 > SOKP01. Next base: position 5,689 of record CAZBPC010000127.1, on the reverse strand, counting down.
CACGAGCAATCATGATCCCATCAGAGACTTCCAATATATCTTCGAAATTGTCAATAGCAACGGGACGTTCAATTTTTGAAATTAGTTTTATCTCACTATTCCCATAATTTTCAAGCATTTTTTTTACTGTTAGCACGTCGTCTCCTCCACTCACAAAGGAAATTGCCACGAAATCAGGATTAATTTTTGCGATAAATTCTAGATCCTTGATGTCTTTTTCGGTAGGAACTTTAGCTTTTAAATGGCTGGTGGGAATATTAACTCCTTTATTATTACTAATGATTCCACCTGCTATAATTTCTCCTACAAGATGATCTCGTTCGATGCTTTTCACTTTGATTTTTATGATCCCATCATTTACATAGAAATTGTCACCTTTTTTCATTCCCTTTAAAAATCCTACTAAAGGTACTGAAAATTTCTCATTATCCCCACCCCCTTCAATTTCCTTTTCATATACTCTTACATCTTGTCCAACATTTAATGTAAACGCTTGATCATCCTTGAACTTCCCAACCCTAATTTTTGGGCCTTGAATATCCGCAATAATTCCAACTTTATCACTTATTTCTCTAATTCTCTTGAATATGGTTTCTTTTTCATCATGAGTACCATGTGAGAAATTCAATCTGAATAAATCAACTCCAGCATCAATCAATTCTCTGATCACTTGTTTTGAATCTGAGGCTGGTCCAACTGTGGCAATTACTTTTACGGTATTTTCACGAAAAGACATGAGATTTCAAAATTTTAATTATTTCATAATCTTTATATTATTTATTAATTATATTATCTGTGTTTTTTAAAAATTATCTATTTGGGATGTTATATTTTCTAAGGTTTTTCGGAATCTACTTTTTACTTGTTTCAATAGGGTGATACTGCCTTGTAGATCATCTTCTTGCTCGATTTCCTTTAAACACAATAAATTCACCCTCAAGTGTTTTGGTATTAATGAAAATTGAAGCAATCGAAGGGAAGGTTCATCTTTTATAGTTTTTCTGGCTAAACTCACAAGGAAATCTGAACTTTGCGAAGCTAATGTTATACAAATAAGATGTTTCAATTCTCCACTTTTAGATTTTGCAATAACCACGTAAAAATGCTTTAAATTTCCCAAAAGTTCATACAAACGATTTATCTGAAGTATTGATGGATTACCATTGACAATATAAGAAATGGGGGGATATTTTTCTTTTAATCTATGCGAATCTCCTAAAAGTTTTTCTATTATTCTAAATCCTAACTCTTTATCCTTGCCTGATTTTTTTTTCATCAATTCTTAATTCCCATTCTCCATATAACGATTTTGCATGAGAAATAAATTATCTTAATATAAATCGTTTATGACGATATTAAGGTAATGCATGCATTCATTTATTATCTATTTAATTGATTTTTATAATCGAAACAATTATATATGCTATTTATCTATTTACTATAGTTATTAGTAAGTTCAATTAACTATGCGTGTATCATTCATCCTTCACTATTCATTGCGGTAATGGGTTAAGATTGCCTACTTTAAACGAAAATTTTTGGATAATTGTGAATAAAATTAATTTAATAAATAAATTGGAGGAAAATTATGACGGTAGTCCCATCAGTTGAAAAAGATGCGATAGCAATCAGTATGTTTTTAGATTGGGACAAGTACAAAAATTGCTTTTATAATAACTTATATTTAGAAGATTATAAAGTTGTCATTAAAATCCCTCTTTTAAAAGATGAATCATCTATAAAAGAGGATTTAAAAATCAGGAAATTTAACTTGGCCAAATACACTTATCTGGTTTCATATGATTAGATAAATTTTGATGCGGTTGTCCTAATTCTAAAAATTTCGAGCAAATCCATTTTCTTTACGTTTTTTATTCCAACAAGAGAAACATAAAAAACTTCGATCCTTACATTTCACTAAATCTTTCGTTGATCGGATCATTCCACATTGTTGACATATTGCTTTCATTGTTTAAACATACTTTTCCTTATTTTTGATCAATTAAATCAATAATAGTAGGAACAAGATAATAAATTATTACTTCATTTTTTAATTAAACGGAAGTTTAACAGTAAAATTTATCTCTTAATCAAAATATCTTTTGGAAAAAAAGTAATGAAAGGTTCCTTAATCTCAGCGTATTATTAAGGGTAAGAGATAATTAAACCATCATTTTGGTTTAATAGAGGGCTTAATCAGGCGTACGAAATGTTACCACCTTGAAATCCAATGTTTGCCAAGATTTGGAAATTCCTTTCTTTAGTACAATATAGTATTTGTTTTAAGTTATATAAAAATGATAGCCTCGAATCCTCATTTGTGTTGATAACACGAAAAAACTAAGATCTGGTTATTATGTCTCAGAATAGGATCCATAAGAATTGCAATAAAAATGATGTGTTAATAATTATGAAATAATAAAAAAAAAGGTGAAACTTATTCTCTAAATCCATAATATACATTAATTAATAATAGTAATCCATGACGCAAAGAAATGCTCCAACTTATTATAGGAATAGTGAAATCTAAATTAAGAGTGTAAAGCATCAGTGAAATGGTAACAGAAATGAATGTAACAATTGAAAAAACGTTCTTCCAAGTATTTCGTGACTTTTCGTGTTTTAATTCCATTAGTTTTGCGTATAGTACATGCTTTGAAATTGTTTGATAATCTTCAATTTATAGGATTTGAGATTCCGAAAATTTTTGTGGTGGGATATGGATTAGATTATGAAGGACTCTACAGAGAATTACCATACATTAGAAAATTTTAAGATAAGTTGACTAAATTCGATTATTCACGAAATTAAATAGTAATGATCTCTCCTTTTTACCCACAACCTCAATTAGACCCATTTTTCTTAAACTGTATGTTGTCATACTAGCTAATTTAATAGGCTTTTTTAAATAAATTGCAAGGTTTCTATTGGTAAAAGGAACGTTTAAATCTTCTGGAAGCAACGCGAGAAAATGTTTTGAGTTTGAGAATACTCTACGTTCTAAGATTTTAATTAGTTTTATATCAATGTTACTCCATCCTCCCCTTCTCCAGCTTCCTTGACCATCATTTACCCGGATTTCTTCTGCTTGAATTAATACCAATTCAATTATTAAATTTGGATGTGATATGAGATGGGGAATTCGTATTAACTCTTCAAATATATTTTCAAATGTACAATGTTTTGGTGAAAGATTTCTCCGCATCACTTGATTGGTTTTTAAATCGACACTCAAGATCCATTTATCGCGAATTATGGGATGTACTAATAAAACTCTATGATTTTGCAAGAGATGTTCTAATTTGGATCTGATAGCAGAGAAATTTTTTATTTGAATCTCTACTAACAAATTTTCTCTTACAATATCTATGAGATGTTTTCCTACTTTTACCTCTAATTCGTCTCCTGAATTCTTATAAATCTTTTTTAGTTCTCTATGAAGTGAACTTTCGTTTAACGTACCAACTAGATTTTTTGATTTAATTATAACTGCTGTCATAAGAAGTGAGAATTATGGAAAAAGGAATTATTAATGAATAAATTATGATTTCTTATATAAAAAGAGAGATAATATTGTTATGTATCCTCACCCCCTAAATTAATAGGTTTATAGTCTATACTGGGCTCAATGCCTCGCTCCATGTAGAAAAATTCAGATCTTGTCGGTTGAATTTTTTCTTTCAAGAATTTGATAACCTTCAATCCTTTTGATGGTTCGTCGCAGATAAATATATCTAAACTGATGTAACCATGTTCTGGCCAGGTATGAATACTTGCGTGGCTTGTTTTTAAAATTGCGACAGCGCTAAATCCATAAGGGTTGTAATTATGATTGTAAACATCAATGATAATCAAATCAGCTTCATTTAAAGCATCAATAAAGATTTTATGGAGCTCTTCATTTTTCAGCAATTTTGCTTGATTTTTAAAATGCATTTCACCGATAAAATGCACTCCTATGGGACGGAATGAGATTTCATCCTGAACTTTTACTTCAGAAGTATATATTGACTTTAATTTTAAATTTAAACTATCCTCTTTCAATGTCGATTCTGTAAGTTCTAAGTAATATAAATGGCTAAATTGACCTAATATGCTAGCACCCTTATAGATATTGAAGTAAGGGATCATCTCTCTAATAACAAATCCATGATCCAAAATTGATAATTGAATTTGTTTCATTTCTTCGGGAGGCTTATTTCCAAAACATAGAAGACATTTTTTACCTAACACATTGTGTTTTATCCCTTCAATTTCAATTTCAGTTTTCAAAACTTGCTTAGCTCTTTTTAAAAATAATCTTAACCCCTCATTAGTATAAGGGGGATCCATTACAACCACATCAAATTGGTTTAAAATGTGATTAGGACATGGTTCCCTAAGATCATGAAATATAGCTTTAAAATTCTTTATTGAAAGTGATTTTGCACTTTCTGAAAGAAAATTTAATATATTCTTATCTGTATCTAGAACAGTTATTCCCTCTGCTAAGTCCAACAACCCAACAGCTAAAGATGTAGCATCGTCGTCACCAAGGAAAATTATTCTTCTGCCTTCAATTTCCCCTTTTTTTACGAGATAAAGAGCACGATTTACTACTGTAGATGAAGTGGCGTGAGATTGGTCTAAAGCAAAGTTTGGATCAGGACGATTAATTAAAAAATCTTCAATTTTATTCAGATAAGCAAATTCTTCAGGAATTTCAGCTATAGACGAGTTAAAATTATTTGGAAGTGGATCCTTCTCAAATTTTAAGTTTAACTTTCCGCTAATCCATGTTCTACCATTTTCACCGAGATAATTTTTTTTTTCTATAATCCCCGCTTTTACAAGTTCACCCCGAACAGCTGCTAATGCTGGGATTGCGATTCCAGTCTTCTGTGAAACTTTTTTATTTTTTAATGAAGGAAAACGAAACATCGTAAGGAGTATTGACCTAACACCCTCACCACCTTCCAATAATTGAGCTTTTTCAGCTATTATAGTGAGAAATTTTTCAGTTTCAATATGCATAGTTCTGACTGTCTTCAGCAATTATTACTTAAATAGTTTGGATTGCTTAAAGTTTTTTAGATCTAAATATAATGAATTAATTTGTTAAATATTATCCAAGCTTCACTTGTATTCATATTATTAACCTAATTTATCTCTTTAAAACTATAAGGATTATGACCAAAAAAAGTATATAACATTTATAATAATATAAAACCATAAAAAAAAATGCATTATATTTTTAAAGATTGTGAATTTTTATGGGATTTTTAAGATATTTAGTCAATCAAGTAAGAAATCCAAGAGGGTTGTTTGGAAAGAACATTGCGAAAGGAATGAACAGAGGTCATGCAATGCTAGCAGAGTGGGGGCTATCTATTATAACGTTAAATGTTAATATGACTATTTTAGATGTAGGATGTGGAGGTGGGGCAAACGTGAATTATTTCGCGAAGTGTGTGACTGATGGAAAAGTTATCGGAGTCGATTATTCGACCACTTCTGTGGAAGTTAGTAAAGAGATTAATAAAGAATTTATCAATAGTGGACATGTTGAGATATATCATAACTCTGTTTCAGCGCTTCCATTTAATGAAAATACTTTTGATTTGGTTTCCGGTTTTGAAGCGTATTATTTTTGGGCAGATTTAATTAGTGATTTAAAAGAAATTTACAGAGTATTGAAGAATAATGGAAT
>CAZBPC010000126.1:0-6451 GCA_964493715.1 uncultured archaeon | reverse complement strand
TTTTCTTCGCTAAAATATTTTAAACAAGTATACTTTCCTTTTTCTTTTTTTAGAACCTCTATCACCATTCTTATTATTTTCTTCAGATAATCAATGATTATCTCCTTTCTATTCTTTATTAAATTGATGTCAATGATATTAAACCAAGATTCTTTACTTAAGGAAATATTTTTTAGCTCTGGGTTATCTTTATACCTTTTCAGTTGAGTGATTTTGTCATACTCTTCTTGAATTCTATTTAGAATGGTGTTTTGAGACTTGCTGTACATGCGGTGATCGATAATATTTCTAATGCTAATTAAAATCTGTTGAAAAACTCCTAATACATCGAAAAAATCAGCCATTTGAGAAATACTCTCAATTTGGACCCATTGATTGTAATAATCTTCGATTTCTTCAACAAATGGGACAAAAACACTTAGATCACCATCCCATGTTTTTCCTCGTTTTTTCCAGACCTTATCATATTTTTCCAAGAATGCATTTCTAATCACGTTTAATCTTCCCATTAATATTTCGGTCTTCATGCTTTTAACATCAGCAGCTACAAAAAGTAAGTTGTAGTCCGGTTCTAAAATATATATCCAGCGCAAACCTCCCATTTCTATGGATTCTAATGATTGTTTAAATTCGACCATCGAAAAATGATTAAATGCAGTCAAAAATCCGGATACAATATCTGAATCCGCATCTGTTTTTAGAAATGATTTGTAGAATAATTTAATTCCAGAATCACTTTCTAAAATCCAAATTATCATGAGATAGATACACTCGTTTTTCTACTCAACACTTATACATGTAATAATGTGTTTGAATTCTTTTAAATTTAGATAATATTCAGATAGAATTTTAATTCTATTTATTACCTATAAAATGGAAATATTCTAATTTATACTCATATTTCTAAAATTAATCATGTTAAATATATTTGTTATCCATTGGAATGAAGAAGAATTACATGAGTATGTTATGCCTCTTTTATTAAAAGAGTGGAACATTGGGTACGAGTATATAAATGAAGTTCGTGCTAAATTAACCATAGAGAAGTTAAAACCTGACATCATTCTCATCTATCTAAAAGTAACACCTTCTAGAGGTGTATTAACCGCAAAAATTATAAAAGATACAGACACGATTAAAGATATTCCTATTATTTTTATCGATGGGAAACCTAAGGAACTGAAAAAAGCCAAGATTGAGTTTCCGAATGCAACGTATATAACTTCAGAGAAACTTGAAGAAACCTTGGAGAAATTAGAAAGATAGTTTAAAAATTTTCTTTTAACTTTTTCTTGGGAGGTTCTATATGCTCCAGAGAAGATAAATAACTCAAAGAATAGTCGTGAAACCCATCACGTCCAGGAGATCTGATTCCTTCAGCATGAATATATTGTCCGATTCGCGGTAAAAATCCGTAGGAATTGATCTTGGATGAGGACACTAAAATTGAATATAAATCTGCCCCTACTTGAACTGATAATACAAGGTAGCCGTAAGTATAATTCCGAGAAATTTGTTTTTCACCTTGATTTTCAACTGCCATTATACACCCGTCAATGCTGATTCTTCCTCGGTTCAATTGGGGAACCCTCTCTTAATATGTTGGACCCATTAACGTAAATATAGTGACTAAGAAACTTATTATTACAAAGCCAAAAATAACCCAACACGCAAGACCAATAATACCCAATATTAGTCCAATTTGAGCGTATGATGGATTATCATCTTTATCTTTGCCTTTTATACCAAAAATAATTCCAAGTATAGAACCGAGAAATGGAATCATGATAAATCCTAAGATTGCAAATACTAACGCTTCTATGCCATATGTGTTAGTTTCTGATTGTTGAGATGTACTATAAATTATCGGAGGAGAGCTAATATTAGATTGAGTACCACCTAGTAATTTTATTCCGCAACTTGGGCATACTTGCCAGTTTGGCTCAGTTTGGATTCCACATCCAGGACAATATGTCATGTATTAATATTGATTTTAAACTCTTATATATTTTATTCCATAAAGTAGAAGGATTATGGAAGAAATTACATTTAAGTTTGATAAAAAAGGGAGATATAAAAATGTATTAAAGCCTTCTAATTGACTAAGTGTTGGGTGTTGATTTTTTCCTCAATGACAAATATATTTTCAGCATCTTCATAACCACATTCGACACATTTTACTATCACTGGAGGAAAATAGTTAAAAATTCTAGGCTTTTTCATACTTAAGCATACTGGGCACGTATAATGCATATTTAACTTCACATCGAATTTTTAAATTAAATCCAACCATTTATTTTCAAAAGAAGATATAATAAGTACGACAAATTTACATTAAAGATTTCTGCTTATTCTTCTTGTAATGGTTCTGAATAGGGTAATTTCTTAATTTCTAAAACATTTCCAGTAGCGTTAATAAGTTTTTGAAAATCAGATCGTGGAATTTGCATAGTCTCTGTATTTATATTCGGATGACAACAAATTTTTTCTGCATTCCAAACATCATTATCGATGATAAATATTGTCTTGTTTTCGAAATCATTTATCAACCCTATTGGTGATACCGCTCCGGGAGTAATTCCTAATACCTTAAGAAGGTCATCAGATCCTGCAAATCGCAGTTTTAGAGCATTTACCATGCGACGAAATTCATTCAAATCTAATCTTTTATCATGAGGTATGGTCACCAAATAAAATTGACCTGTTTTTTTATTCTTAAGGAATAAATTTTTACAATGAGTCCCTTCTATATGCCCACAATGAATTTTGGCTTCTGGTACAGTAAATACTGCTGGATGTTGATGCAAAATATACTGAATATTATGGGTTGATAACCAATTTTTAACGGATTCTTTCATGACACTTCAGTTTAGTAAAGATAAAATAGAATATATTTGCTTGTAAAATCGGGTTCTAATGAAAATGATAAAATTAGTCCAATAACGGTCTAATAGTTTATTCACAGTATTTTATTTTGAACTAATAAAAATATCGAGAATATACTAAATTCAAAAAACAAAATAGTTAGTGAAAAAAATGCAAATTGCAGATCAATATTTTACAGAGACAATGGAGGAAAATTTTAGCGTGAGTATCCTTAATAATGAAGGAGAGGCTCAAGAAGGGTACATTTCCTCCTATGGATTTGCTGCCTTGATTTACAATATCAAATCAAAAAATTATATTTTATTTGACACAGGAAATGATGCTAACATCCTCATTCATAATTTAAAGGAAGCAGGGTTAACTGTTTCTGATCTCCAAAAAATTGTTATTTCACATGACCATCTCGAACATTCTGGGGGTTTAAACGGAATATATAAGAAAAATCCAAAATTAGAAATTTATGTTCCAATAGAAAACCAGGTAAAATTTAACAGACAATATCCTTTAGCACAAGTATATGGAGTTGCGGGGATGCTAGAAATTGACAAAAACCTGTTTATTTCTGGTCAGCTGGGAACTTATTTGAAAGAACAATCAATGTTATTAAAAACTGAATATGGAAAGAAAGTTCTACTTGTAGGATGTTGTCATCCCGGTTTATATGCTATCTTTAATATATTTAATTGTTCTAGAGACTTAAAGGCTATTATAGGTGGATTGCATGATACAAGAAGTTTTACATGTCTGGAATCTGTAGATTTTATTGGAGCTTGTCATTGTACTAAAAATAAAGATATATTGGAAATTCGTTATCCTGAAAAATTCCACAAGATCAAAGTTGGGGAAAATTTTCTTTTTTAATTTTTTATTTTTACACATCCGTACACAATTTAATTAAAATTATAAGTTTTATTAGATTTTTAAGATTAGTAATGTAATTCCTAAACTGGATTTAAATTATTATAAATCTTTAAATCTAATCTTAATTCTTGAGTATTATTTATTATAGACGATTTTATTTAATAATCACAATATCAATATACACACAGAAATACACAACATTTAAATACTATTGAAAACATTTTCTTCTTAGAATACACAAACAAAATAAAAAAAGTGATACAAAAATGAATCGATATGAAATAAATAATGGTCTGATGAGCATAGTTAATGTTAAAGGAAAGTTATACCCAGATCTTTTAACATATGGGAATATAAATCATTAATTTTTTTTCTATATTTTTTAATACACATCTAAACTTAATGCTAAAAGAATGAGATATCTAAGGGATTATAATGTCAGATAAAAATGGAAAAGATTATTTTGAAGATGATGAAGAATACGAAGAGTATCTTGAAGAATTAAGAGAAAGGGAGGAAAAAGTACGAGAACAAGAGGAGGCGTTACGAGAGAAAGTTAGGGAGATTGCTGAGGAGATACGAGAAAGAGTGGAAGATCAAGTTGAAGATTTAAAAGATAAAATAGAAGAGAGAAAAGAAAGGGAACAAGAGCGTTTAGAGAGAGAAGTGGAGAGATTGGAAATAGAACGAGAAAAAATTGAAGAGGAAATGGAACGTTTAAGTGAAAAATTTGAAGCTAAAGTAGAAAAAGCGCGCATGAAGGCAGAAAAAGCGAGAAGAAAAGCGGAAAAGCTTCGCGATAAAGCTTCGCGTATTAATATTTCAGTCTCCCCTGAATTGAGTGAAGAATGGAGGGAATGGTCAGATACTTTAGGATCCTCTGTTTCAGAGTTGGTGAGAAAGTCAATGAAATTTGTTAAGAATAACGTTGGAGATGTTCAGAAGCTGGAAGAATTTGGAAAAAAAATGGAAAAATGGGGAGATAATATTGAAAAGGCGGTTGAAGGGTCTGGAATTGAAGGATTAGGAGACAAAATAGAACAAAGTTTAAGAGTTGCTGGTCTCGAAGATATAAAGGTCAAGACTAAAAGTGATAAGGATGTATCAAGCGATTCTGAAACGATAAAAAAGCGCATTAAAGGATTAATCAAGCTCTATAAGAACATTCCCATTAATAAATTAGCCCAAGCTCTTAATAAATCCGAAGAATTTGCAGAAAACCTTATTTATGAGCTTGCTGCAGGGGGCGTTGACGGAGAACTTGAAGAAGGAATATTCAAGTTTGTCGGAGATATAGATGAAGTGCTCGCAAAGCTCTTTGTATTAATAGATAAGTTATAAGAGGCAGATAAAAAATGGAAATAATACCGACAAAACAGTCGTTTCACCATTACTTGTATTTTTGGATAGGGCAAATTTTTTCGCTTTTTGGGTCGCAAGTAGTGGTATTTGTGATAATATGGTGGCTTGAGGTGGAAACCCAAAATCCTATCGTGCTATCCTTTGCAAGTTTTTCTTTCATCTTACCATTCGTCTTGGCAGGTCCAATTGCTGGTGTGTTTTCAGATAGATTGAATCGTAAGAAGATTATCATGATCGCGGATTTCCTACAAGCGCTTGCTACATTGATTTTGATAATTTTTATGTCTATGGGTTATAGAGAGCTTTGGTTTATATTTACGATACTAGCTCTCCGGAGCGTCTTTCAAGCTTTTCACCAACCGACTGTAAATGCAATTATCCCCACGATGGTTCCAAAGGATAAATTAAGTAGGATCAATGGCATTAACTTTCTATTCTCGGGATTCGTACAGCTTGTGGCACCGATGTTTGCAGCTATGCTCTTAATATTTTTAAGCGTGAGTCAAGCATTATGGATTGATGTGATTACATTTATAATTGCCATCATTCCGTTAATTTTCATTAAAATCCCCACTGTTCATGTCGAAAGAGAGAACAAAGTAGAAATCGAGAAACAAAAAATTTCCAAGGAATTTATGGATGGAATAAATACTTTGAGAAAAACCCCCGGAATGATTGTTCTAATAATTCTTTCTATGCTTGGTAATTTTCTAATCCAACCCTTGAATGTTTTATCTCCATATTATGCACAAAAAATTCATTCTGCTACAGTATTTGAATACGCGGTGATATCTGCGGGGATCCAAGGAGGAATAATCGTTGGAGCAATAACCACTTCTATTAAAAAGCACTGGCATCACAAGATGGAATGGTTTTTTGGTATGGTGGTGATCTTGATGATCGGATATGGCATGCTAGCATTTGCACCATACCGTTTTTTTGGTTTTATATTTTCTGCACTATTCCTAATGGGTATTGGATTACCAATAATTAATACTATCTATCAAACAATTTTACAAGTCAACATTCCTCACGAGAAATTGGGTAGAGTAAGCTCAATCGATTCAACCCTTTCAATGCTTATTAACCCAGTTGCTTCGATAATCGTTGGACCGTTAGCAGTTATGTTTTCGGTAAACGGTTTATTTTTAATAAGTGCAATTTTGGGAGTAGTACTATGTATAATTTTGTACTTCTTCACGGGAGTCCGAAAAGTCGATTTTGACAAGAATCTCAATCTCGATATTTCAATTCCAATAATAGAATAAAGATATCTTAAAAAAAAGAGTAGATATAGATGGAAAAAATCGCAAATAAAGGCAGTTTTACACAATTCCTATTT
>CAZBPC010000125.1:0-6475 GCA_964493715.1 uncultured archaeon | reverse complement strand
AAATTGGCAAGCAGCTCAATGATACTGTAATTCATAACATCTGGATTCCCGATGGGATGAAGGATATTCCCGTTGATAGATTGAGTCATAGAGAGTTATTAAAGGATTCTTTGGATAAAATTTTTGAACAGAAGCTTGACGGAAATTACATAGAAGATGCACTCGAAGGAAAATTGTTTGGATTGGGGAGCGAAGCATATGTTGTGGGAAGTCACGAGTTTTACTTAAGTTATGCGGTGAAGAACAATCTCATTTTGACCTTAGATGCTGGGCATTTCCATCCTACAGAATCTGCCGCTGATAAGATATCATCTATTCTTCCATTCGTAAAGGGAATCTTGCTTCACATCAGCCGTGGAGTAAGATGGGATAGTGATCATGTTGTGATTTTAAACGATGAAGTTATCCAAATTGCAGAAGAGATCATGCGATCAAGAAATCTGGATAAAATTCACATTGCTCTTGATTTCTTTGATGCTTCAATTAACCGGCTTGGAGCGTGGATAATTGGAGCAAGGTCAACGTTAAAAAGTATTCTATACGCACTCTTAGAACCATGGGAGTTGTTGAAGGAATACGAAGGTAAAGGTCAATATTTTCAGAGATTAGCATATCTTGAAGAACTTAAATCCCTTCCGTTCGGTGCGGTATGGGATTATTACTGTTACTTTAAAAAAGTGCCCATCGGAAAAGATTGGATTCGAAACATAGAAACATATGAAGATGAGGTTTTAAAAAAACGATAAATTTTTGCGTCAAATCATGAAAGGAATGAATAACCTAATTCTAAGGGTAGAATTAGACAACAAAAAAACAAGCACTCTAAAGATTTCTGATTCCATATTAGAGAAATATTTAGGGGGTAGAGGATTGGGCGTCAAATTACTCATGGAGTATTTACCCCCTAATATTGATCCATTAAGTCCAAAGAACGTGATGATATTTGCCACCGGTCCATTCGGTGGGACGAATGTTCCTACCAATGGTAGGTTCTCTCTGGTAACAAAATCACCTTTAACGAATGGTATATTTTATTCTAATTCCGGAGGGAGTTTTGCAATATCCATGAAAAAATGTGGATTTGATGGTATCATGATCGATGGAGCTTTATCAAATCCGGGATATTTATTAATCGATGATAATGAAACCGTCACTATCAAAGAAGCTAAAGAATTATGGTGTTTAGATACTGAAAAAACCTTAGAAAAATTAAAAGAACTGGAAGGAGACAGAATCCATTGCCTTTTAATTGGTCCTGCTGGTGAAAATCAAGTTAAAATTTCAGCGATCATGAATGACGCAGCGAGAGCTTTCGGTCGTGGAGGAGTTGGAGCTGTCATGGGATCAAAAAAATTGAAGGCAATTGTTGTTAAAAATGGTACAAAAAAAGTTGAAGTGAACGATCGGGAGTTATTACAAAAATTTGTCCACATGGCTTTAGATAAATTTAAAGTAGTACCGATCACGCGATCTTCTCTGCCTAAATTCGGAACGTCTGCATTAGTAAATTTAATAAACGTATTAGGAATGTTTCCTATAAATAATTTTCAAGAAGGATATAATGAAAAGGCAGCATTGGTTAGTGGAGAAGAAATTAATAGAAAATTGTTTAAAGGGGATGAGGGATGTTTTGCGTGTCCAATACGCTGTGGAAGACTGACAGAAGCAGGAGGATCCACGGGTAAAGGTCCTGAATATGAATCTGTTTGGGCTCTCGGACCGAATCTTGGTATTTATGACTTGGTTACAATAGCTCAAGCAAATTATGCGTGCAACCAGTTAGGAATCGATACAATTTCTTGCGGAGGAAGCATTGCATGTGCCATGGAATTACAGCAAAAAGGAAAACTTGATAGAGAAGATATCAAGTTTGGAAATGAATCCATACTCTTGAATTTAATTCAATCCATAGCATTAAAGAAAGATGTGGGAGCAGAAATAGGTGAAGGTTCAGCAAATCTTGCAAAAAGATATAATTCCTATGAATCTGCCATACAGGTTAAAGGTTTAGAGCTCCCCGCGTATGATCCGAGAGGTGCAATTGGTCATGCTCTAGGATATGCCACTTCCAATCGAGGAGGGTGTCATTTAACGGGATATATGGCCGCACTTGAAATATTTGCTGCTCCGAAAAAGATAGACAGGTTTATGGTTGGAGGGAAGCCGGATCTCCTAGCATTAAAACAAAATCAAAAAGCTACAGAGGATAGCTTAGTTATCTGTGTGTTTGCAGGATGGGCATTAGGATTAGATTATTACGCACGATTCCTAAAAGCCATAACTGGCATCGAATTTGATGTTATAACTTTAACCCAAATCGGAGAAAGGATCTATACCCTTGAAAAATTATTCAACCTTAGAGAAGGATTAACTAAAGAAGACGATACGCTACCACTTAGATTTCTAAATGAACCTTTAAAAGAGGGGGCATCAAAAGATCATGTAGTTCCATTAGATAACATGCTACAGCAATTTTATTCAGTGAGAAATTGGGATCATGAAGGTATTCCAACAAAGAAATTATTAGATAGATTGAAAATTGAATATTAAATAATTTAAATATGTGGTAACCATGGTTATAGATGATTCAATATATCGGGTATTCCGAAAGATAGGAAAGCATCTTGTTCAGCTTGGATATAATACGAGCCATTCAGGAAACATTTCCATTCGAAGCGGTGGAAAGATTTATATTAAAAGAAGAGCTGCAATGCTCGGAGATCTATTACTCGAAGATTTGGTGGAATGCTCCTTGACCGAAGAAGATTCTAGTTCACTAATAGCGAGCACTGAATTGGGGGTACATAGAGCGATCTACTTAAATACAGATGCTATGGCGGTTATTCACGCTCATAATCCATATTGTGTAGCTCTTTCATTAATCGAGGATGAAATCACGTGTGTTGATGCAGAAGGATTTGCTCTTTACAAAAAAATTCCAATAATAGACGTGAAAATTCCAGCAGGTGCATATTACACTGCAATAGAAGTTCCAAAAGTATTAAAAAACTATCCATTTGTGATTGTTCGTGGACACGGTATCTTTGCGAAAGGAATGACTTTAGAGGATGCTTTGCAATATGTAACGGGTGCTGAGCAATCTGCGAAAATTCGATATTTAACTCTTCTTACAGGCAAACCTTTATTACGTGATTTCTCTCAAGATGGGGATTTTTCAGACTGGTAACTCTGAAACATAAAAAAATTATAAAAAAATTTAATTCTTTCATTTTATCTGAAACTCATAAAATCCAGAACCTATTTCAAATATTATGAATTCATCTTTTTCTTCTTTGAAAATTATACTGGAATTATCCAAAGTTAATTTGCCATTTTCCCAAATAATCATCTCTCCATCTATAATAGTAGATGTCGAATCAGGTTTAGGAAGCCATAATTCTGCAGTGGAACCAATAGGTATCTGACTTATAAATTTGATTAAATCACCAGTTTTTTCCCACGAAACGTGAACTCTGCCTCTAATTGTATTAACAGACGCAGTTGCGTAATCCATATCGGGAGGAATGTAAGGCTTTATCCTTAAAGATTTCCAACCAGGTTCAATGGCATTAATTCCAGCAATACACTTGTAAAACCAAGGATCAACTGAACCAAGCATAATATGATTATGAGAATTCATTCCAGCACCCTCTAATTTTTCCCAACGTTCCCATAAAGTCGTTGCTCCTTCTTTAATCATGTATCCGTATCCTGGAAAACTTGTTTGTTTGACCATTTTGTAAATTATATCAGGATACCCCTTTTCGGTTAATACGTCAAATATATATCGGGTTCCCACGATACCCATATTAACGTGGTAATCGAATTCATTTTGAATACATTCTATCAAGGAGGTTAAAACCCTTTTTTGTCTATTTTCGGGTACCATGTTCAAATAAAGTGGTAAAACGTTGGATGTCTGGCTCACGGTACCATCTGCAGGAGAAAGTTTTTCGACGGCATAAATCCCCCTAAGAAATTTCTTGTTAAACGCTTTTTTGATAATTTCTGACCTAGCTAAATAAGGTTCAGCGTCCTTATCTTTTCCAATGATATTAGCAATCTTTGAGAGTAATAATGTATCATGATAATAATACCACGCAGAAGTCAATTCAACAGGAGTTCTACGAGAAACGATGCTACAAGGGGGACACCAATCACCATATTTTCCCATTAACACGAGATCATCTTCAGTAACCGAAGAAAGGAAATCTACGTAGCGTTTCATAGAATCAAAATGCTCTTCAAGAATTTGAATGTCTTTATAATAATAATAGAGATACCAAGCTGTGGTAATATATGCTGTACCCCACGCTGGATCTGCAGGATATAGTTTCCAATATGGAGGAACTACATCTGATATGCTGCCATCCTCTTTCTGACAGATCTTAATGTCGCGTAAATACTTTATATAAAATCTTGCCATATCAAAATTAAAGATTGCTTCCTCAACTGTTAGTTGTTCATCTCCCATCCATCCAAGTCGTTCATCTCTCTGAGGGCAATCTGTTGGAATGCTCATTAGATTACTGAGTTGCCCCCAGATTACATTTGTGTGGATTTTATTTATCAAATCATTTGAACAAGAGAAATTTCCGATATTAGAAACATTACTATGAAAAAACAAACCTTCGAGACTCTCTAAAGAAGGAACACCAGGAAATCCGGTCATTTCAACATATCTAAAGCCATGATAGGTAAAATGGGGCTCAAAGATTTCTTCACCACTTCCCTTTAAAATATAGACATCTGTTACAATTGCATTGCCATTAGTTGCTGTTTTTAATGTACCATCTTCATGTAGTAGTTCGGAAAATCTTAATTGAATACGAGTGCCTCTGGGGCCTCGAACTTTTAACCTGCAAAAGCCAGTGAAATTTTGCTCAAAGTCATAAACATACATTCTAGGTTTCGGACTGGATATAGTTTGAGGTTTTAGAATTTTAGTTATCTGAATCGGTTCCATCATTTGCGATGCTAAATTATAGCCTTGCACGCATGCTGCGGCATTCCATAAGGATTCATCGAAGTTTGGCTGTGTCCATCCGGGCATTTCACATCGAGCATCGTATATCTCACCTAAATATATTCCATTTTCCTGTATCGGTCCCAAGGATACTTTCCAACTCTCATCAGTTAGAATAGTTCCATTAGATCCGTCCCCATAATGTATATTAATCTGAAATATTAATTTTGGATAATCATATTTAAAGAGTTCAATACATCGTCCGTTACCTAAGATTATTCCTATAGCATTATTATTATTTATTTTATCGGTTATATCAAATGTTGAATAGAGGGCTACTTTATGATAATCAGTTTGGGCAGGATCCAATATCCTATCTCCAACTTTTTCTCCGTTCAAATGAAATTCATAATATCCAACACCACATACATATGCTTTTGCCGTTTTAATGGGTTTAGAGATTTGAAACTCTTTCCTAAGATACACGGCGTAAACCTCTTTAACTCTTCCAAACACACTTCGATTCCCGGACTTATATTGGCACTTTTTCAAAGAATCTTTACTAATAAATTCAGATCTGCTTATCCATTTTGCTTTCCAATCAGATTCTTCAATTAAAGCAGTACCAAAGCTTGCGATTGGGCTAAAATCACCTTCTACACCATGTTTATCCCACCATTTTACCGTCCAGAAATATGTACTGTCACTTTTAAGAGATTCTCCGGTATATATTACGTTGAAATGAAGATCAGAATCGATTTTACCACTATCCCACATATCTCCCTTATTGGATTCCAAAATTTCCTTATTTGATGCCACGAGAATTCGATAAGCTGATTGCTTTTGGTTTCTTTCTTCATGATCTAGTAGCCATGAAAATCGAGGCGATACCGTGTCAATTCCAATTGGATTTGTGAGGTATTCACATCTTAAATTATAAGGTGAAGTGATCATATTTATATTATAATACATATTGAGATAAAAAGTTATAAATTTTAATTTTAATTCATATCTGTACAAAAAAGAATTTCAAAATACTTATATTTTATTTCAATTAAATACAATATTAAAGCTAAAGATATTATTCGCTTGGAAAATTAGGTCATATTTAATAATAAAATGAGATAGCATGATGGAAGATTCTGAAAAAGAAAATTTATTTATCACTTTCAAAGGCGTAATTGAAAGTATAATTGATGATAAACGAAAAAATCCCAAAAATGAGAAATTACTCAATGAATTTCAAGCGAGGATTAATTTGGGATTGCAAATAGAAGCAGATTATATTTTTTGGTTGAATTTGGTAGCAAGTGACGGAAAATATAGTTTGAGTAGAGATAAACTTGATGATTATGATTTGGAACTCATTTCTACTCCCGAAGACTTAATGTATTTCTCAAATGGTCAAAATTCCACATTAAACATGATGTTAAAGAAGAATTCTTTTGGAAAAACTAAACTTCAATTTAGTAAGGGAAGTTCGGGAAAGAGAAATCTTGGTTTATTGTT
>CAZBPC010000124.1:0-6660 GCA_964493715.1 uncultured archaeon | reverse complement strand
ATTTAGATGAACGAGAACAGACTGCTGTAGTTGCTCATGAATTAGGTCATATTGTACATAATGATTTTGTCTTGATGACCGTCGTATTTGCAATTCCTCTTATTTTCTTAACAGTAGCTAGGTGGTCTTACTATGCTGCTGCATTTTCTGGAGGGAGAAAATCGAGTAGTAATGATTCTGGGGGGTATATTGGGCTTGCTTTATTCGCAATCTCTTTAATATCTTATATTATGTATTATTTAGGATTTTTAGTATCTCTAGTTATCAGTAGAATTCGTGAATATTATGCTGATCAGCATGCAGCAGAATTAACGGAGGATCCAAACACTTTATCTACCGCGTTGGTTAAAATCGCTTATGGATTATTAGTTGGAGGGACAGAAGAAGAGATAAAAGAACGTAATAAATCTAAAGTGAGAGCTCTCAGAGGATTAGGTATCTTCGACCCAAAAAAAGCTAAGCAAATTGCAATAGAAGGTATGGATGGATCAGGCAAATATTCTAAAGATGTAATTCAGGCTGCTGCTGGTTGGGATCTCTTCAATCCTTGGGCTAAATATTTCCAAATATTTAGCACTCATCCCTTACCCGCAAAAAGAATTCAACGATTAAATGAACAGTGTGCTACATATGGTGTGCCGGTAGAAATTGATTTTTCTAATGCACGGAAGATTAAAGAGGAACAAGTTGGAAAATCGATGGCAGGAGAATTCATCACCGATATACTAATTAAGAAACTACATTCAATAGTTTTCTGGATAGCATCTGCTTTGACAATTGTGTGGTTCATTGGTTATCTTGGATACCTGAGTTTAGGTATTTTTGGGAGTTTACAAAGCTTAAATCTTTTATGGGCAGTGGGATTCTTTATTATGGGGGTTGCCGTTATAGGAAGAACAAAATTTATGTATCGAAGTGGTTTTGAACCTAAATTTGTCGTAGATTTAGTTACCCAGATTAATGTATCTCCTGTTAGACCTATTCCAGCAGTTTTAGAAGGTGTAATCGTCGGAAAAGGAGTTCCGGGATATTATTTCAGCGATGATTTATTCTTCCAAGATAATACAGGATTAATGTACATTGATTATAGATTTGGGTTGAGCATAGTCGATTTCTTCTGGGCAATCACAAAAGTAAAGCACTTGATTGGACAGACGGTCAGAATTAGGGGATGGTATCGTCGTGGACCAAGTCCATATGTTCAAATTGATAGATTAGAAACAAGAGAAGGGAGAGTCTTTAGAAATTATGCTAAACATATGACTTATATCCTTGCCGTGCTATTCTTCATTATCGGGGCGTTTCTATTTTATCTTTATTTTGCTACATTTGTATTTTAACTAAATTTTTTTTTCAATTATTTTTCTATATTTTTTTATATTTTTTTCTGCTGATCTCTTTTATTGAATGAAAGCTTATCTTAATTAATGCACATAATACTCAATGCTGATGAAATACATGAATAGAAAGAAAGTAGAATTAATGGCTCCTTTAAAAAACTTGAAGTCCTTAAACGCAGTGATTGATACTGTCGATGCCGTGTATTTTGGTGTAGAAGGTTTAAACATGAGAATGTTCAGTGATAATTTCAAGTTAAATAACTTACTAAATATCGTAAAGAAATGTCATGATCATGATGTAAAAGCATATCTTACCACAAATATTATCATCTATGAAAATGAATTCGAATTATTAGATCACGTTCTAGAGAAAGCAGTGGAAGCAGAAATTGATGCCATAATTGTACACGATATAGGTGCTATTGAACTAGCGAAAGAAAAAGGATTAAATTTCCACATTTCAACTCAAGCAAGCATTTCAAATTCAAGAACAGCCAAATTCTATGAATCTTTAGGAGCACAAAGACTAATTCTCGCCCGTGAATTATCTCTGGAACAAATTAAAGAAATAAAACAGAAAATACACATAGCCGAAATTGAAACTTTTGTTCATGGTGCTCAGTGCACATCAATCTCGGGAAGATGTTATTTCTCAGCAGAAACGTGTAGAAGTCAAGAATATTCCGCTAATAGAGGGCGATGCGTTCAACCATGCCGAAGGAGATGGCGCGTGTATGACGACCAAAATAATGAATTGCTCTATGATGGAACATTCTTTATCAGTGCAAAAGATCTCTGCATGATCGAACACCTGCCAAAATTAATTGAAGCTAATATCGATGCGTTTAAAATTGAAGGACGGATGAGAGATCCCATCTACATCGAAGAAGTAACCGCTTGTTATCGAGAAGCAATTGATGCCCATTACAATGATACATTCACCCCAGAAAAAGTCACAAACTGGCTTACACGTCTCAAAAAAGTGTATAATCGAGGTTTTTCCACCGGATTTTATTTTGGTCTGCCTAAAGGAAGCGAAATTCAATCAAAATATGATGGAAATATTGCCACCCATAAAAAGATTGAAATTGGTAAAGTATTAAGCTATTTTCCTGAAAAAAGTGCAGCCAAGATTTTACTTACATCTAGGAAACTTAAATTAAAGGATGAAATCTTCATTATCGGGACACACACTGATACATTTTTAAAACAAGAAATAAATTCAATCCAAATCAAGGGAAAAAAGAATCTCTCTGAAACTCCATTTGTTTCCTCTAAAGAGAATAGGATAACGGTGGGAATTCAAGTGGATAAACCAGTTAAAAAAAATGATAAGGTATACGTGATGGGATTAAAACAGTAAAATTATAATTGTTTTTAAAAGATTTTATAAAGTTGCAATATGTATTTTACCACTTCAATTATTCCTAATTATTTAATGAAAAAGATAAAGAAATCTTTCAATGAAATATAAGCATACTTGATTGTAAATTCCCGTGAAATAATAATCCAGCACATGACCTGCGAATGGCAACAAAATTCGCACGATATGAGTATTATTATATTGAAGGTATCGATTTTTCAATGTTAATGAAATGCTGGGATCAACAATACCATCACTACTACCATGAATCACGAGACAAGGAGGACTTGATTGGTTAACCAAGAGTTCTGGTTGAACTAAATCTGCTGAACCCGAAATATCAAGGATCGAAGTAGCAATACCATTTGCAGGATACAATGGAATAATCCCTTTAATTGTTATATCTTGACTAAAAAGTGAAGAATATGTAGGATGATGATATGCAAAAGCCACAGCACATGCTAAATGACCTCCGGAAGATCCACCCGTGATAAATACAGAATCAAGATTTGCTTTATAATCTTGTGAATAGTTCGCCAAATACTTTGTAAATATACCTATATGTCGCACCATATCATCAATAGTAAAATCACCCTTGACATTTTCAGGTGTTATCACCCCAAATGACATGGAATTTTTTAAACCATACTGAATATCAAATACAACATATCCTTGAGCAGCGAAATACTTATTGTTTTGAATTTTATTCGTAAATCCCTTATCAGCCAAACTCCATCCTCCACCGTGAATTGAGATTATAACTGAATTATTGCCAGGCAAGTTGCTAGAAGGGGGAATGAATGCATCGAAATATAACTCAACTCCTTCTCCCTCATAATATAAAACATCTTTTATGATTTCGCATTTTTTAGGAGAATCTCCTAATAAGTATTTGGAAATCGAATAAGGACTTTCTAAAAAGAAAGATTGAACACTTTCAAACTCTTCATCCCAATCTGAACCAAAAGCACTTTCAAAATCATGGGTTGCTAAGGTTATTGAAAAATTGATTGAAAACAATGGTAACAAACAAGTAATAATTGTAAAAATTCCTATACAACTGAAGAAAACCATCCTGATTTTATCGGGGTTTGTTTTTATCAAGAAGACTAAAAAGGCAGTAAAAGAAAAAAAAAGCCCCAATGACACTTGCGTAGCTGCAGCTAACACTCCAGCAGCATAATTAGAACTTCCATTTATTAATGAGAGCGAATAAAGAAATCCGACTATTAAAAATGTTTTACAAGTAAAACTTCGTTTCTTAGAGTATCTTTTAATCGTAGTTTTTTTATCTCTCAAGGCTATATTTCCTTGAATTGAAATCAACAAGTAATAGCTAACCAGAAATCCACAAATCGATAATGAAAAGAACCCGAAATAGCTTAAAACTGAATACAATGATATTTCAATTGGATAGTAAGATGCCGAAATCAGGAAATTTCCTAAAAGCATGAGTAAAGGGGATAAAATTGTAAGAACGAGATATAACTCGCTTAGCTTCCATATCCAATGCTTTTCTGATTCAAAACCAATGAAAAATATAAAAAATATATTGTAAATCCAACTCACGATAACAATTATCGCAAATATGTCGCAAGTCTTAATTTCAAAAGCCATCAACAAGCAATATATGACTTCAAATGAAAGAGCATAGATATTGAAGCAAACTCCAAGAAAACTGAATAATTTCACATTCTTTTCTTTTTTTAGTAAAGCTAAATAATAGATCATCTGGATTATTTATTCCTCATTTAATAAATCAATATATGAACGATTTCTTATTTCAATTTTATTTCCTATGATAGGTTTAACTGACTTTTAAAAATCAGTTCTTGAAATGTTAATATTTTCGTCTATTACTTTATCACGGAGATAAAAGCTAATCAAATATGAGATTTAAGAAAATTAGATCTCAATCTAAATAAAAGTTAAAAGAGTATAAAGAAAAAAAATAAATAATTTCGAAGGAAATTCATTTGATGGAGTAATTTTTAATTTAATCCACCATGTCTTCAAAAGCTTCAAGGGCTAACTCAATGATTTCCTGGAAAGCCATTGCGTCTTGAAGATTACCTTCTACTGTAATATCGCCAGCCATGTATGCGGAAGTTGCATCAACTTCACCGAAGAGCATACCCGCTCCAACTTCTTGGGTTGCGGAGAACGTGAAAGAGGGATTGTCTACAACCCCCTCACCGAATTCTAAAGTGCCGTCGTGTGCTTTTAGCCAAAATTTAGCATCTTTATCGGTTATGATCATTTGAATAACGATATCCATGTCTTCTAACTCTTCTTTAAGGTCTTCGTTTTCTTCAGCAATTTGCTTGAACAATTCAAAAACTTTTAAAGAATCAGCAGGTGATGCAGCTGCTGCTCCAGCGTCAAACTTTCCTTTCATTTCATTAATTAATGCTTCGTCAACCATTTTGATTTTCAACCTTCTTTTATAATTTTGTACTTATTTTGATTGTTAGGTTATAACAAATACTATTAAGTATAACTTTTTACTATATAAAAAGATTATATTTCTTCTTATATAATATGAATAAAATTGAATGCATTACTTTTTTAGATTACTATTTTTTTCGTCGGTAATAAAAAAGTTTTAGAGCGAGAAACATAACGAATACTTTCTTGAGGTTAAAAACTTAAAAATCAGTTTTTGAATTTTTTTTCAAAAAAGTAAATATATTAACAACTCTAAATTTACATGAGGGGATTTGGAAGAATTAATCAAATTTTATCGAAATAGTAAGAATGGCGCCCACAGCGGGAGTTTCCGAAAAAAACGAGACGATTTTTCTGTTTGAACCCGCGTCGCAGGAGTGACAGTCCCGAATGCTGGGCCGGGCTACACTATGTGGGCAAAATGTTTATGAATACTAAAAGTTATAAAAAGTGAAATACGACCAAGTTTAAAAATTTTATTCTTGGGCATTTATATGGCTGTACTAGTAATCTTTTTCCTTTTCTTCAAGAAGAAGATTTGAACACCATTAACAGAAGAAATTTTTATTTGCCAATTAGAAATCTAATTTCTCTAAAAATAAAAATTAAAAAAAAAAATCCATAAATAAATTACAATTGAGAAGATTTGATCAAGCGCTACCAATTCGCTTTTAATTCTTTTGCCATCATTTTTCTTATATTATCAATCGCCCATAGAACATACTTATAGCAGGTTTTTCCCCAAACTCCCTCTTTCATGTATTCCATCATTGCAGTCGGATCACTGAAATCATACCCGGATAAATTTGGGCAAAGTACTGTTCCAAATTCTTTCTCAAAATCTTTTGCAAATTGTGCTGATTTCAGGTAGGCAGGCATAACTGAATTAGGTGACATAATTTTTTTTTCTTTTCCTCCTAGAATCACACCTACTGCAGCACACCCTCCAACAACAGCACCACATGGTCCAACCCATCCTTTTTCAGATTTATAACCACCTAATCCTCCAGATAAGGGGATCATGATATTATGAATTAATTCTTCATCACTTTCAAGTATTTTTAAAATATTCGTCAAAGTCGCTTCAGCACAACCCGCGGGAAAAGATTTGGGTAGAGATTCTTCTAAATCCTTAACTGCTTTATCGAACTTTGCACTAATATCACTTTCCGTGATTTTTTGCTCCATTTTTTATCACTTCTTTTTTCTAAATTTATTATTCTTGATGCTTTACATTTCAAAATTAGCGTTGGTTTAAAAAATTTGACATGGCTGTAAAAAATTGGATTACAACATTATAATAATAATCAAATTGCTCTTTTAAATATGATGGAAGGGACGAAAAACTTTTGCATGTGTTCTAACTTTATTATAAAAGAATCACTAAAAATCAGTTCAAAGAAGGACTTTATTTTTTTTCATCGAGAGCTTTTTTTGCAAATAGACGTTTTTTTAGCGTGACCATTGAATTATCCTCATCATAATCCAAGACATCGATATTAGCTAGTT
>CAZBPC010000123.1:0-6765 GCA_964493715.1 uncultured archaeon | reverse complement strand
ATTGGAAATATATCCGATTGTATTATAAAAATTGTAGGAAAAAGCAAAGATGTAGCGCTATCTCAACATTCGTTAGCTCCTTATACAAGCCTTTTTGATATATCCACACTTTCAGTTTTAGATTCTATTGGAGGCACTTTAATGGAAATATTAGGAGTAACAGAACTAGATATAAATAATAGACATGCATCATTAGAATAACAAATTTTACAGTTCTCTATAATATTTCTTGAAAGGTTCAATTAAAAAAGATTAAAATTGAAATAATATGCATGAATTTATTGAAGTTAGGCATATATCTGAAAAAAAAGGAAGAGGGGCTTTTGCTAAGAAAGATATAAAGAAAAATACTGTAATTGATGTAGCAAATATAATTTTAATTCCAAATAAGGATTATAATAAGATATGGAAAACTGTGCTTTATGACTATTGCTATATTTGGGGAGATTCAAAAAAACCAGAATTTAAAAATGCGATAACGCTTAGTATATCTCAGTTTATTAATCACTCTTTTAAACCTAATTTAAGATATTTGTATGATTATAAGCAAGAGGCGATCGAGTTTTCTGCTATTAAGGATATTAAAAAAGGAGAGGAACTCACAGTTAATTACAACGGACGTGTTAATGATAAATCTCCTCTTTGGTTTGAAGTAATTGAATAATTAAAGTTAATTAAATAAATATGGTATTGTTTTATCCAAGTTATAAAAAATTAGAAATTTAACCTATTCTATCATGGATCTTAAAATAGCTAAATTCATAACATCTTCTTTCATATCTTTTTCTTTTGGGGTCTCTAAAATTCCGGGATGATCTCTAAATTGCTCATCATTAATAAAAAAGCCAAAAGGTTCTTTACCAATCTTTCCTTGTCCGATGTGAGCATGACGATCAACTCTAGAACCTAATTCTTGTTCAGTGTCATTTAAATGAAAAGCAAATAAGTACTTCAATCCAATTATATTATCGAATTCATCCCACATCTCATTGTATTTCTTTTTTGTTCTAAAATCATAACCTGCAGCAAATGAGTGGGCAGTATCAAAGCAAATCCCTATTCTATCCTTATTTTTAATTTTATTAATGATATATTCATAATGATGAAATTTATTTCCTATTCCTTCACCCTGTCCAGCTGTAGTTTCTAATAATATTTTTACTTTTGATTTATTTGTTACTTCAATCAAGCGATTAAGTTGTTCAGTAATTTGATCAAAAGCTTCTTCTTTAGTAATTTTATTTTTATCAACTTTAGGGATGACTCCAGGATGCATGTTTTCATATTCGATACCCAATAATGTAGCTTTATTTAATTCATCAAGCATAGCATCATAGGATTTCGCCAGTTTTTCTTCATCTAAACTTGCAAGATTAACTAAATAACTATTATGTGAGATAATAGGCCAAATTGTTTTCAATTCTTTTCTTTTCTCAATAAATTCATTTATTTCCTTTTGTTCTAATGGTTTATTATTCCAAGATCGAACATTTCTGATGAATAATTGAATGGACTCACAATTTAGTTGATTTCCCCTCTCTAAAGCTTTATACTTTCCTCCTTCTATGCTCATATGAGCTCCTAAACGCATGATTTTTCAACACTTAAAGTATATCATAATCTAACTTATCGATAATTTCTATTATATCTAAAATTTCAAATCCCATATCAAATTCTTTATTTGCGTCATTTAAGTTTGTAGCGCAAAATGGACAAGCTGAAGCGATTAAAGAAGCTTCTGTTTTTTTTGCTTCTTCAAGACGTTCTTTAGAGATCTCCACACTCCATTCGGGATATCCTATCTTTACTCCTCCACCAGCTCCGCA
Source organism: uncultured archaeon (assembly GCA_964493715.1). Classification (GTDB taxonomy): domain Archaea; phylum Asgardarchaeota; class Lokiarchaeia; order Sigyniarchaeales; family SOKP01; genus SOKP01. Next base: position 4,939 of record CAZBPC010000123.1, on the reverse strand, counting down.
ACACCAAGCATTACCACGATTTCTTTCCATCTCTTTGAATTCAATTCCGGGTATGCTCTTTAAAATATTCCGAGGGATTTCATAAATTCCCATGTGTCTTCCTAAATGGCAAGGATCGTGATAAGTTATCTTTTTTTGTTCTAATTCCGATTTAAATTTTAATTTACCTTCTTTTAGAAGATCGTCAATGAGTTCAATCGTGTGGAAAATTTCAATATCAGAAAAGTCATCATATTTTCTCCAATCAGATTTCATGGTTCTATAACATCCTGCACACGATGTAATAACTTTTGAAGCTCCAGTTTCTCTAATTTTCATCAAGTTATATTTAATAAAATCGTTAACGCATTCTGTTTGTCCAGTTCTTATAATCGGACTACAGCAACAATGCTCATCTACAAGTGTGAAGTTGATATTAGATTTTTTGAGAAACCTCAATGTTGCATCCCTTAATTCTTTCTGACGATAATTAGAGGTGCATCCAATAAAATATACCCAACTGGCTTTATCAGGTAAACCATATTCTTTTTTCAATGCTTCATTATCTGAATTATTCTCACCATATGGATTATACATGGTAGTATCCTCAATGCGTTCAACTAAAGCTTTTTGTTTTTCTGGACAAAATCCTTGAAGGTTTGCTTCTTTACGTGCTGCTTCTATGAAATCTACGAGGAAATCCTTGAATTTATCAAATCTACAATTCTCCATGCAATTACCGCAAGTTGAGCACGCGTAAATAACATTAGCTATTTGATCATTCCAAAGAATTTCTCCACTTATTAAACCATAAATTGTCCACATTCTACCTCCAGTACTGAATGTTTCAAACCTGTATTTTTTATAACTTGGGCAATTAAAATCAAAAAAATCAGCGGTAAATTTACAATAGCCGCATCTAAAACATCTATGTACAATGTCTTTCCAATCTTGTTCTAAATTGACTGATATGATTATTTCACCTCCCAATTACCAGGGTTCATAATATTATTAGGATCTATTAAATTCTTAATACTTCTTAATAGTTTTTTATAATTAGGATCCATCTTTTCTAAGACTAATTGCTGTCCATCAAGCTCAACTTTCCAAGGAATTCCTCCCAATTTTAATGCTAATTCATTGGTCTCATGTAGTGCATTTCTTGCGTTTTCTAAATCCTTAGGATCTGCTCGGTTGAATGCATAGGAGAAGAAAACTATAATTGTATGAGTACCGCTCATTAATCTCGAACCTATTGTAGGAGGGACGTTATATTTTCTAGAGATTTCAGCAGCTTTCATATAAGCTTCTGGAACTCTTTCTAAAGGCATAAATGCTCCTACATACTCGAATCCTCCTCCCTTTCTAATATCCGCAAGACCAGCGGCAAATATTGGTTTTTCAAGATACAATTCTCTCATTCGATCGGGTGGTTTCATAAAACGTGTATTTGCTTTTCTATACACTTTTTTCAAGATTTTCATATTTTGTGATAGCTCTTCTTCAATATCTCCCGTGATGTAGGTCATAACGAATATATATCCCTTCATCCAATCGGGCTTGTCTTGCATACCCAGTAGAATATCTTCAGCTAATCCAGTTGAAGTAATTTCGAGCAATAATTTAGGAATATCATCAATTTCTTTTAATAACCCAAATACAACATCTCTAAATTTAGGTTTTGGATATAATTTAAGTGAAAGTTTGGTGATTATACCTAGAGTTCCAAAAGAACTAGTGAACAATCCAATAAAATCTGGAATTGGTCCTCTTGAAAACCAATAATCTGATAGAGCACAAGAACCAAATTTGCTGATATCTCCATTTGGTAATACCACTTCTAAACCATTTATCATTGACCCATGATCCCCATGTTTTTGAGACAAATAGCCAGATCCATGAATTAGTACATTTCCTGCAATAGTTGCAGAGGGTGGTGAATCCGGAATTGGAGGTTGAAGTTGAGAATAATTTTTATTGAGATATGAAAGTAACTGCCCAGTGGTTACTCCCGCTTCTATTAATGCATATCTACTGGTTTCGTTAATCTCAATAATTTCGTTCATACGTTTCATATCCATTACAATTCCTCCCTTTACGGGGATAACCAAACCGGATAATGTTAAACCACCACCCATTGGGATTATAGGGATTTTTTCTTTGTTAGCATATACTACAATTTTTTGAACTTCTTCAGTATTTTTTGGTAAAATTACGAAGTCAACTGGTCTTGAGAGTGAAGCTCCAGGATCTTGAGAATAAATGTAAAGGTCTTCTTCTCGATTACTAACAAAATCTTTTCCAACAATGTTTTGTAATTGTTCAAGGATATTTTCTTTATTCATAGGTTTTTCAAGCTTGTAATTAATAATAATTCATTATAGATTTTCTTAGTTAATAACTTTTAAATACATAAAATAATAGTTTAATAAATGGGTATTAAAGCTAAATGAAGGACAATTCCTCGGATTATTGGAGTAGTATTAAAAAATATGATTCTATAAATTATTTTCATAATTTAAAAAAGTGTAATTAGTTAAAAATGTGTTTCTTTAATTACATTTAATTATCTTTTATTTGAATTTTTTCAAGAAGTTATAATTTATGATTAAAGCTAAAGCATTGATGTTAACCCGATTTGTCATTTCAATAATCTATTTAATCTCATTTTTGGTCCTATTCTTAATTGATTTAATAGTAGTAGGTAATATAGTCGTAGCTAGTATTCTAACTAGTACTATTATTTTATTATTTTTTGTGATTGAAGGATTGAGCTTTGAAGTGAAATTTATGCTAGAGAACCGACGATTTATTGTGTTTGCTATTGTTATTTGGGTTATTTTTGAAGTAATTTTCATAATAGTGATGATAATATATTTGCTAATCCTCAATATTATTATTTTAACTACGAGTGTAATGGGAGTTTTAGGTTGGAATTATTCACTTTCAATAAAGAAAAAGAAAAAACTTCTTTTTAGTCTATATAGTCTGATTCTTTATGGAGTAAATGTCATATATCAGTTCAGTTCACTAATATTCGAAGATTATTTAACCTTGAGATTCAGTGTATTAAACATCGTTCTTTTTTGCTCAATACTGATATTAATATTGGAATATATAATGAAAAGAAAGGGATACTTGAAATATCTCTAATTAGAGTTGTTAAAAAACATAATTGTCTAATCTATCCCAGAAGTTTTTTAGATCACTTTCTGTAAATGAGAATCTTAAATTCATGGGTTGAGAAGCTTCGGTTTTAAAGAAATTTGGTACATCATTCTTATCTTGTGTAATTCCCGCTTTCTTATTAAATTCTATTTCAATTTTTAACACATTTATCCCTATTTTGATAATGTCATTCTTAGTTAATTGTAGATCATACATTGCATTGACAACTTTAGCAAGGATAGACATGTTTTCATAACTAGGCCCCACGAAATAGCATATACCCATTGTATCCATTACACAAGTATATACTTGTAGCTCGAAAGATAAATCTAATTTATGTTTAATGTCAAAATATTCTCCATAGTTCTTCCCTTGCCTAGGAACTCTCCCAACAATAGCAGCTCCACTCGTATGGTCTGCACCCATTGGAGAAGTTGCATATGTTATCCCCATAGCTTTCATGACTCTTGGATCATAGGCAGATAATCCCTGTCCCTTAACTTCAGGAATCCTTTTAGCATTAAGTTGGATACCTATATGTTTTACACCATTGCCAAATAATTTTCCTGTTTCAGTATTATTTCTAATTTCTTTATCCAAGATTTTTATGACTTTTTGGGCATCTCCCCAATTAAGTTTACCACAATCCATTGCAACACCACATGTCCCACCATATTCGATCGTATCTATTCCCATATCATCGCAGAAATGATCTATGTTTGCTAAACTATCAATATTATTAATCATCAAATTAGTACCATTTAAGCACATTGTCTCATATTCTAAGCTGGATGTAATATGGTTTCCCTTTTGATCAACAATCAAATTTGAGCATTTAATAACGCATGTTGGAGAACAAGCTAATCGTTTTTTTCCTCCTCGTTTTATCACGAGTTCATGAAGTGCTTCACCCGAGATTTTATCAATATCATTAAATGATCCCATTGAAAAATTTTTGGTTGGAATACCCCCAAAATTACTCATTGTTTTCATTCCCATCGATGTTCCAAATGTAGAAAATGCAGTTTTTGTATCAATCAAATTTTTCGCAAAAGGAGTAGAAGTTTCTCTGAATTTTTTAAGATCATGCATAGGTGCATTTGATTCTTTTGAAGGAATAATAACTATTGCTTTTATACCTTTTGACCCCATAACAGCACCTAGTCCACCTCTCGCGGCATGTCTACTCGGGTAACCTTCAAGATCATTTGCAGCAACTGTAGCAGATTTCATCATATATTCTCCTGCTGGTCCAATTGAATAAATCCCAATGGTGTTTCCATATCGCTCATATAATTTTGTATGAAGATCATAATTCCCTAGTCCTTTATATTCATTTGCTTCAATCAATTCAGTTTTTTTATCATCAATGAGTAAGATATGCAAATTATCAGAAATATTTTCAAAAATTAATGCTCTGATTCCATGTCTCGCAAGCATCATTGCAGATCTTCCTCCCACATTAGCCTCCTTGATTCCATTAGTCAATGGACTTTTAGCTCCAACTGAAGTTCTTGCTGAATTTGGGAAAGGACTTCCCGCTAGTATACCATTAGCAATAATAAGCTTATTTTCCGGACCTAAAGGATCACATTGTGGACTAACTTCATCAAAAACGATTTGAGACGTTAATCCACGAGCACCTAGTAAAAAGTACTTTGAATTCTTTGTAATTAAATAATGAGAGATTGATTTCTCACTAAGATCAATTCGAATGATTTTCATAATTAAACTATTATTTGAAATTATTTTAGATTTTCGTGTTAGTATAAGATTAGAAAAAAATTTTTTG
>CAZBPC010000122.1:0-6775 GCA_964493715.1 uncultured archaeon | reverse complement strand
ATAAAAACCGATCTTGTCAGGCAAGATTGGATGGAAGGAGATTCAGATATAAGTCTTTTTCTTTTATCAGATTTTGAACTCATGAGAGCTCCTGTTGCCAATTTAGTGGAAAAAGCTCAAAAGGGTATTCCTACACCAGCAGCTGCACAACAATATCTCAATGAAGTAAAAAATTTCTTTATAACATACAAACCTTCAATTGAAGATAATAAAACAATTGCTCAAAATATGGTTAATCCTGATAAATACGATTATATCGTGCTGCTCAGAGAAAAATCATATCCGATAAGTAAAATTCCTAAAGGACCTGGAGAAAGTTTTGAAACCGTGAGATCATTTATAGATCAATTAAAAGAGGATAGAATTATTACAATTATAAAAGATAAAGATGATGAGTGGGTGTTATTACTGACCGATACCATCGCTGATACTTTTTTTCCTGAATACTTAATTGAAAATATCAGGCGAGACGTAGCAGATAAGAAATTGCGAAAAAAAACTGCGATAAAACATTTAGAAATTTTAGAACAAGTATACAAGAAGTGAATTTTAAAAGGGGAATCATGAAATGAATGAAGTGGATACCTTTAAATCAACAAAACAAGTATTAGAGCTGATTGGGCTCTCTCATAATGAGATCAATGCATATTTTCATCTTACCGGTAGGGGACCAGTAATGGTAGGGGAAATAGCTTTACTCATTAATGTAGAAGAAAATGAAGCGGAAATTGTTGCTAAAAACTTATTAGCAAAGGGATTAGTTAGAGAAATCCCTGGAAAAACGCCTTTTTATATGACTCTGCCACCATATGCTGCATTATTAAATCAAATTCGACAATTCAAGGATATTGTAAAAGGCATACAAGAAACTACACCGAAGGCCCTTGAATTGAAATTTAAAGAAATTGAACAACACTCAGCAAAACTCGGCAAACTGGAGGAATATCGAAACTACATTCAAATCATGAAAACTAACTTACCAAACCAAATGAAAACTCAATTTAGTAGAGTAGAATCAGAATTAGATAAGGTTAAAAAATTTCAGGAAATTAGAGCTTTTATTTTGAACTTAAGAACAATTGTTCCAGAAGAAATAATAAAAGAATTTGATGTCGTGGAATCAAGATTAGAAAAGATTAAATCAGAAATTTCAATATCATTTGAGAAGACTTTTAGAATCGGCGCTTTAAAAACCATGGCCGAAAAAATCGTAGACCGTGTCGTTACTGAACAGTTCCATTCTTTAATTGATTATTTTCAGGAAAAAATTGTAAGAACAATACAAGGAACGTTAGATCAAGTGACGGATCAGCTTGCTTCTATTTCTGATGCTGCTGGTGATATGAGTATAGATTTAAGCAATACATTATCCGATATTGAATCCCGATTAAAAGAAACATTAGAAGATCTAGAACAGAGGATAACTACGGTTTATGAAGATGTCGATAGAGGGATTGAAGAACTGAAAGAAATGTTCCAAAAGGAAATTTATAAGATATTAGAAGAAGATATCATTACTAACATTCTCCATCAATTAGAACTTTCCGAAGAAACCATGACTGAATTCTGGGAACGTTCTAAGCAAGCTTCGATGTTAACATTCAAGGATGTTTGGTTTGTGAGAAGTATAGAAGGAATGAAGGCACATATTAATGAAGCTATAACACGCGTAAAGATGCGAATGCACATCGTTGCTCCAAGATTGGAAGACATTGATTTAATAGCCCTAACTAAAGTAAAAAATCATGTAAATGTCCGTATCTCAACAAATTTTAATTGGGATGATCCTAAAGATAAAGAAAAACTCGCAGAAATTATGCAAATTAATAATTTTGCAATCCGCCATTACTCGAGAGAAAACATTTGGGCAATAAATAGGGATTTCGAGGAAGTTGCCGTCTGTGCTGTTTCAAAAGTCGACCAGGAATTTGAAATAGCAGGAATGGGATCAATCTTAGAAGAACACGTCAAATTGTTTGCTAGCGTAATAGAAGATGTATGGATTCAGAGTAAAAAGTTAGATGATAGCATGTTGACATATAAATCAAGAACTCTACACGTACCCGAATCAAAGAATAAAATTATGCCTCAAATTAAACAATCGGCCAATATCATGGATGATAATAAGGTTCTTACCTCAAAAAAATTTGCTGATTCCATTCAAAGACCTATTCAAGAAAAAATTGAGATTGATCCTATCCGACAAGTACCAAAAATCCCTATTAAATCTTCAGAAGGGTTAACCCCACAACAGCCCCCAGAATCAGGGAAAATAATATCTGGGATAAAATCCACTTTATCTGACCAACTAGAAGATATAATAAGCAATCTTACTAAAAAAACAGCTCACGAAATTTCTTTAGATTTAGAAGCTACAAGAAATAATATTGTCGAAGAAATGGGTTATTCAAGCGTTTTAAATCAAATTAGTATAGGAATTGCTTCTTTAAAGACAGGACCAAACATATTAACTCCTAATGAAGTAGATGAGCTTCGCAAGAAAATCAATTTCTGGAAAAATAAATTAAATTTATAAAAATACTCTCTATATATTCACTTCTTTTAAGTTCAATCAATCGTTCGAATACAAGATTCAATATCAGCCTCTTGGATTTGTTTTCTTAACTTATCTATTGAATGAGTAATCGCATTCACTTTGTCCTGATAATCTTGATAGATTTCATCATCTTGATTGTCCTCATCGAAAGAAGAAAATGGAATTTCATAATACTCTTCCATGACATGAACAATCACATATTGTTTAAATCTTTCGTGGGAGGTATAACGTGCACCCACGGGTCTCAAGTGTCTAAGAAGAGGATCTTTCTTACACTCTAACTCAAATTTTTTTACTCTTAATGCCACTTTAGATTCCGTATAATCTTCAAATTTGACCATTGTAATAATAGGGACTTCAAAAGAAGCTTCTGTTGATGAATTATTAAAGCTCATGATTCTTCCACCGTTTTATTATTAATTTTAAGTATAAATATTAAAAGTCCGAAACTAAATGAGATATTTCTATATAGGTATATATACACATATAGCGATGCGGTTTTTAGGAATACTTCATTCTTTTACATGATGATAATTAAAGCTATCACATTTGACTTATGGAATACACTATTTGAAAACTTTTCATATTCAGATATTAGACTAAAATTGATCTCAGATACTATTAAAAAAAAAGAATCCATTCATACATTTGACAAGATTAAGGAATTTTATGAATCTAACTTTTCATTCATTAACCCTGAGGAAAAACTGAAAAAATTACACCATGTTTATACCGAAAAACGATTTCTGAATCTGTTAAGCAATCTAAATGTCAAGATGAGTAATGCTGAAATCAAAAACATTGTAACAAAATTAGAAGATACTCTGCTAAGTAGTCCTCCACCATTAAAACCAAATGTTAAAAAGACTTTGGAATCATTAGCACCGAAATATAAAATTGGTCTTATCTCCGATACAGGAATAACACCGGGGAGGATTTTGAAACGAGCATTGGCATATCACGAAATCCTCCAATTTTTTGATACATTGATTTTTTCAGACGAAATCGGGGTCTACAAACCTCATCCTTTGCCTTTTCAAACAGCTCTGGAAAATCTAGCAGTTCCAGCAGAACTTTCAATCCATGTTGGTGATTTAATCGATACGGATATAGTGGGTGCGAAAAATTTCAACATGCGTGCGATTTGGGTAAATAACGAACCAAATATTGAATTACTAAAGATAAAACCAGATTATATCATAAAAGATATTTATGAAACTGTAGGAATTATCGCTCAATTACAATAATTTGCCTTTTTTTAAAAAAGAAATAATCCTTTCAAAGGTTATGAAGCTTCTTGAGAATTCAAGGTTAAGGGGTTTAGGCTTTCGCTTGTCTATAATCTTGCTTTGAAGCTTTTACTATCGTGCCTTTCATTCCACAAGTTTCACAATATTCTCTTTTCATGTTTATAAAGTTTCCACAGCTCGTACAAATATAGGGATATGACTTCTTGTATAATTTTTGATCCATTTTTTTATTACCTCCTTGCTTACTGTAAGATAAATATGGACAGAAGTTTAAATAATCTTGTACAGCTTTTATGTATTCCTCTCTTTTATAGAAATATTTTTAGAATTACTCTTTTTTTTATTTTTCTTTTTCCTTTTTTATGTAAGATAAACTTTAATTCAAAAAATTTTATATTTTAATATACGCAAAGGTATAAATTCACTCTTTTCTTACTTTTTTAATACAATTTTGTAAAAATAATTTCATGGTGAAATTTAATGGTATTGATTATTTGGCGTCAAATTCAAAAAATTAAGTCTGATAAATGGGATGAATTAGAGAAGCTGGAAAAAAAGTTTATCGAGGCTGAAAAGCGATTAGGCTTTCCTACAGAAACGAAAAAACGATATCGAGCACTTTTTGGCTCCGATGGTGTAAATAGCTTAATTATAGATTATCATTGGGACAGCATGGCAAAAATGGAGAAGGTATACACCAAGGCATTTTTAGATCCCGATTATCAAAAACTCGCAGAAGCAGCCTTACCATTGATAGATGAGAACAGATGGGAAATCTTAATCCCTTGGCCTGCATTTCCAGAATAAAATGTTGGAAATCTATGATGTAAATCTCAAATCTCCTTTTTTTTTCCTTTCTAGTAAGTAAAGATAGATAGTTATATGTGGAAATTAGTTGCATATAGCTGTTTAAAAAAAAAATTTGGAATCAAATAGTTTTTTACAACTTTTTTGCATTCCTATAGCCAATTAGACATATTAGGATATCTTATGATGACATAAATCTCTTAAAATTTTCATAGAAAATCGTTGTGGATGACTCTGTTAATAGAAACTGAAATTAGATTTCAGTTAGTAAAGGATAATCAGTATAACCTTTCTCACCAAGCGTGTAAAAAGTGTTTTTGTCCCATAGTGCGATATCTGCATTAAGCTCAAATCTTATTGGGAGATCAGGATTTGAAATAAACAGTTTTCCAAACGATACAAGATCAGCTAAACCTTCACGTATAATACTATTTCCTTTTTCTTGGTTAAATTCATTATTTATCATTAGACATCCTTTATATAATGGTCTAAAATGTTTTGCGATGTGAGGCTCCGAAAAGGGGACATGAGTTACATCCGTGAATGGTTCGGATAAATGCAAATAAGCTAAGTCGTAATTGTTGAGTTTATCTACTATGTATTCAAAAGTAGGAATTGTCTCCTTATCAATTGTGATTCCAAACAGATCATGAAACGACGGATTCAGCCTCGTTCCAATACAATTCTCAGGCATTACCTCTTTGATAGCTTCAATGACCTCAAAGAGAAATCGGGCTCGATTTTCAATTGATCCTCCATATTCATCCGTTCTATTGTTAGAACATCTCGTAAAAAATTGATGAAATAAATACCCATTCGAGGAATGAATTTCAACCCCGTCAAATCCCGCTTTCATTGCATTACTCGCTGCATTCTTGAAATCTTGAACTGTCTGCTTGATATCATCGATGGTCATCGCCTTGGGAGTAAAGGTATCTTTAAATCCCTCGTAAGTGAAACTTTTTGATTTAGGGTTTATGGCAGATGGAGCTAATGGAAGCTTGCCATCATGGAAATCTGGATGCGATATTCTCCCCACGTGCCACAATTGTATGAATATTTTCCCTTCATTTTCATGGACTGCATTGGTTACTAACTTCCAACCCTCTACTTGCGCATCTGAATAGATACCAGGAGTATTAATATAACCTACAGCATTTTTCGAAACTTGCGACCCGCAAGTAATGATCAGCCCAGCAGATGATCTCTGACCATAGTATTTAGCATGAAGCTCATTAGGGCGGTTTTCTGGATTATTTGCCCTACTACGAGTCATGGGCGCCATTACCATCCTATTCTTTAGAGTTAAATCCCCTATCCTTATTTCTTGTAAAAGAGGTTGAATTTTAGATATGTCTAATCCCCTTATATTAATCGTGATTTTTCAAATATATATATGATATTGTTGCTAATAAAAAATAAATCGTGTAATATGGATATAGTTCTTTTAAATTATTAGTAAATTATATCATCATTCGTTTCAAGCAGATTTCTTTCCTATAAGAACTAAGCATGAAATTGTGAAGAATTAAATTAGCAAATAAATCCAAATAAATTATATATGTGTATTCACATAAAATAGGAAAAAAAAATTAAAAAAATATTCCGATTTATTACGAAGATTTAATCATCATCATCGTCATCCTCCCAATCGTCATCATCATTATCATCGTTATCATCATCATCCCAATCTCCATCATTATCGTCATCCCAATCTCCATCATTATCGTCATCGTCGTCATCATCGTCATCATCATCATGGTCTTCCCAATCCTCTTCTAAATCACCCGCTACCTCTCCAAATTTTTTCTTTTTTTTATCTTTGTCATTCAATAAAAGCACCAAATTCTCGTTTTTTAATAGAAGATATCTAAAAGAAGTTATTAAATATTATGATTTTAAGGGATATCAATAAACATGGTAATCTAGGGTATTCCGAAAATTTTCGATTCGGACTTTTTTTCTACAAATAAAGGGAAGAATTGTTCTTCAACCACATCAACACGAGTAAAAAAAAATGAATTCAAAGTTGAAATTTAGACCCTTAGCGAGCCACGGAACCCCCTAACGCCATAGTAAGAGGGCGCACTGTTGTGATACACGAAAACATTGCCGTAGCGGCGATCAGCAAAGAGGGCACCGCCGAGTTTTCTAATATCAG
>CAZBPC010000121.1:0-7073 GCA_964493715.1 uncultured archaeon | reverse complement strand
TTACATTACTATCTTTTATGTAAGTGACTATTTTTCTAATACCATAAAGTTTGTTATGAATTATAATAATAATTAAGAATAGAATCCCTAAGATTTCTGTAATTTGTACAATTGGATCATTAAAAAGTGTAAATAGCCAATCACTAAATGGATCTTCATGGTAAATGAATTGGTAATTGATAAATGGAAAAAATAAAGGAATTTCAGGAAGATCTAATAATAGATGAAATAGAATTCCGATCGTCAATGAATTTGGTATGATAGTTTTTCCTTTAAACAATAGTAATATAATCACATAAAAAACTACTACAAATAATAGCGTATGAGAAAATCCACGTCCTGAACCAAGTCCTAAAAACATTAATGACTTATCGATAAGATCAGGTAAAATAGATCCAATAATTAATGCTAAGCGATTAAAATTATAATTGTGTTTAATATATGGAATATCAACTACAATTAAAGGGAGCATAATATGAAATATTAGAAATATTAATATCCCCTCTAAGTTAAACCATATATTAATTTAATTAACCGAATAATTTGAGGAAGATAAAAGATAAGAATCATTAGTAATGCAAATTCTATCGACAATTCCAAAGCCCTCCTAAATAGATGAGAATATGGAATGGTTTTTTTTTCTGTCATAGTAAATCCCCTAATTCATTCATTTAAATCTAAATTGTTCCATTACATCTCCTACAGAATAGCTTTCATGAACGATTTTAGAAATCGCACTAACTAACATTGAAGGATCTTTTGACTGAAACACGTTTCTCCCAAAAGCAACACCTGCTCCTCCTGCTTGAAGAGAATCATAAACAACTTGGAGTAGTTCAGGAATGGTTTCCATCTTGGGTCCACCTGCAATAATAACTGGTACATTAACGCTTTTCACAATATATCTAAAAGAATCTATATCACCTGTATAATTTGTCTTCACAATATCGGCACCCAATTCAGCCCCTACTCTAACCGCGATATTCACAACATCAGGATCGTTTTCATCTTTGATTTTTTTACCACGGGGATACATCATTGCAATCAAGGGCATGCCCCATTCTCTTGAGTCCTCAACCACTTTATGAGCGTCTTGAAGCATTTCTGATTCATCATCCGCGCCTATGTTGATGTGGATTGATACAGCATCAGCGCCTAATTTTAAAGCTCTTTCAACCGAGCAAACCAATACTTTTTTGTTTGGATTAGGGGAAAGACTTGTAGCTCCTGATAAATGGATTATTAAACCTATATCTTTACCTTGTTGACGATGACCAGCACCTACCATCCCAGAATGCATTAATACAGCATCTGCGCCTCCTATTGAAACCTTATCGATCATATCAGCGAGATTTTCTAATCCTTTTATGGTACCATCAGAAAATCCGTGATCCATTGGTATTATGATTGTTCTTTTACTTTTCCTATTTATGATTCTTTCAATTCTTATACTTTTCCCTTGATTCAAGAAAGTGTCACATTGGTTTTTTAATATCAAATAATAATTAATTCAAAATTAATGAGAAATACCATATAAAATATACTAAAATATGCATTTACCAAGGTCTCCTAAGAGTTGTTGGTCTTATCATAGTAGATTTAGTCGGATAATCTATATTATAATGGATTCCTCGGCTTTCCTTCCTAGAAATTGCACTGACAATAATTAATTTTGCAACTGTGGCTAGATTTCTTAATTCTACTAAATTCTTTTCAATTTTGAAATCCCAATAGTATTGATTTATCTCATCCAGCAATAAATTAATTCTTTTTTTTGCTCTTTGAAGCCTTTTGTCTGTTCGGACAATTCCCACGTAATTCCACATAAATCTTCTAATCTCATCCCAATTCTGGGTGAGAACTACAGCTTCCGTTGAAGGAACGGCATGTCCTGGTTCCCAATCTTCAAATTCATTAATTTTATTGTCCTTTAATGTTTTTGCAAGAAATTCTGCGCATTCGTGTCCACATACTAACCCTTCAAGTAATGAATTACTTGCTAATCTATTGGCCCCGTGTAAGCCTGTGCAGGCGGATTCTCCTATAACATAAAGATTTTTTACTTTTGTAGAACCGTTTATCTTAGTTAACACGCCTCCACAGCAATAATGTGCCGCTGGAACAACAGGAATAGGATCTTTTGTAATATCTATATTAAATTTTATGCAATTCTCATACACTCCTGGAAAATGGCTTTTTATAAAATTGGGGTTTTTATAGGAAGCAATATCTAATAATACATGATCATCTCCAGTTCTTTTCAATTCAGCATCAATTGCTCTAGAAACGATATCACGGGGTGCTAATTCTTTCAAAGGATGGTATCCTTCCATAAATTCAGTTCCATTTATATCCTTTAAAATAGCTCCTTCTCCACGTATTGCCTCTGTTATCAAGAAAGATTTTGCATAAGGATGATATAGACAAGTTGGGTGAAATTGATAAAACTCCATATTAGCAATGATAGCCCCTGCTCTGTAAGCCATGGCAATACCATCTCCAGAGGCAACATCGGGATTCGTGGTATAGAGATATATCTTACCAGCCCCTCCAGTAGCTAGTATAGTTGCTTTAGCAGCAATCCCATAAATATCTCCAGTATTTTGGTCTAAAACATATGCGCCATCACATCTGAAATTTGTAGCATATAAGTTGATTGCACACCAATGTTCCTTGATATCTACATTAGGAAGTTTTTTAACCTGCTTGATAAGGACTTCTTCTACATTTTGACCCGTTAAGTCATTCACATGTAGGATTCTTCTTTCAGAATGACCCCCTTCTTTACCAAGATCATAATCCCCATCTGCCTTTTTAGTAAATTTAATCCCCATTTCAATTAATTCTTTAATTACTTCTGGAGCTTTTGTGATAATTGATCTTACAATTTCCTCATTACATAAACCATCTCCAGCAATTAATGTATCTTGGATGTGTTTTTCAAAACTGTCACTTTTACTCCAAACACTTGCTATCCCTCCTTGTGCGTAAAATGTATTGCATTCTTTAATTTCCTCTTTTGTAATTAATAAAATCTGTATATCTGGAGCTAAATGAGATAATTTAAGAGCTAATGATAAACCAGAGATACCTCCTCCTATAATTAAAATATCAGTTTTAATCTTCAATGAAGTTTAAGGTGGAAATCTCTATTCTTTTTTAAAGTTATGATTAAAAACATTAACTACAATTAAAATTTTACATCTTTTTAACTTAAATCGAAATTTTTTTTTAATTTGATATACTTTCTTAAGAGTTGATTATGAAAACTATTAAAAACGTTCTATGGGTATGTTTTGGAAACACTTCCCGTAGTCCACTAGCACATGGACTTTCCTATTGGTTACAAAACACAAATTATAAAGAAGAACTAAAGAATCTTAATTTTGATTCTGCGGGATTCATTAATTTTTTCAAAACCGCCCATCCAGAAACAATCGATTATTTAAAGACAAAAGGTATAGATTTTACTGAATTTCATGGCAAGATAATGGATGAAAAACTCTTGAATGAGCAAGATTTAATACTGGTGATGGAGAAATACCATTTAAAACGCTTGAGAAGAAAATATAAACATGTAAAAGACATTGATAAGAAATCATTCTTACTTTTAGAATTTGCAGGTGAAACTGGGGAATTAGACATTCCCGATCCTGTCAATTTTGGACCTGAGGTATATAGCAGAACTATTCAACGTGTAGAAAAAGGGGTAATAAAATCAATTGAAAAGATTATCGAACTAAATAAAAAATAACGATCATGCCCCATATAAAACGGAATATTTCTGATTGAAGTATTTTTCAACTAAATACTTGGTATCTTCAAAAGGGGATACATTTCCTACGAAAGATTTGAGTTCTTTTTCAAATTTTGTTCCAAAATCTTTTGAAAACGCATCTAATTTTTTAATTAATATTGGTAAATCCATCGAAGAGATTAACGTAACAATATGAGTTTTTCCGTATGAGAAATACAAATAATTACCTTCCTTGTCAATCTTTCTTAAAAATTTCTTGCTATGAGTTATCTCGGAAATTATTGTCAAAACTCCCGTTAAAGCACCTGCAACAACATTTTCATCCAACTTTGAAGGAATATCATCAACTTTTCTTTTAAATGTTTGATCATATAAACACACGCTATTCTTGTGGAATACTAAAAGTGAAATTATAGCTGAAGCCCAATCTTTTTCTTTAGAAATTAAAAATTCTTTCATTGCCATCATCCATACGAGTAATATTACCAGTAAAAAAGAATTTAACCTATTGGGAAAATCAGGAATGATGTTATTTAGTTCAGGATATACTGTATATAAATAATTTAATGTACGACTGAATAAGAATCCTAAAATGACACCAAAGAATACTAAAGAAATGAAATATCCATTAATTCGACCTCTATACTTCACATTTTCCCTTTCAGTCGAAAAATCTCCGGAAACTGTGAAGATCGCCAGTAATAATGGTGCTAAGGAAAAAGCATAATGAATTGATAGAAATATTTCTCGAGGTAATCCAAATATAGTTAGTGATTCTGCATATGAACCGTAAGATATGAGGAAAAATGAAAGAACAAGTATACCTAGGACAATAGATATTTTTCTCCCGAGATTATCTAAAAAACAACCAGCAGCTATAAGATATAATACAGTAACTATTATAAAAACAACCAAATTAATTTGAAGGGTAAATCTAGATACTAAATCGCCCAAAATAAAACTTAAAATGAAGAAAGTAGAGGCATATCTAAAAAATTGTTTTTCTAAAATTATATTCCTATATTTAATTGATGATTCTAATCGTTCCTCAGTTTCTATATATGGGCTTATTTTTGAACTTCTATAAATAAAAAATAAAATAATCGCCATAAATACAAAAAAAGTATTATAAAAGAGATCGTTATAAGTGAAAAATATACAGATTACGCTTGATCCGATAGATAGAATCAATAAATATGCGGTTATGCGTCCCCTATTTAATATGGTTGTATTATGAATTAATGTAGTAAACCAGAGAGAAGTCAACTGAGTTAAACCAATTAGAACAATCAAAATCCCAAAATGATCAAAAAAAGTGTCTTTAAACGTACTTAAAAATAGACCAATTATGCACGCAACAAATATAATGTTAAAACTTTTTGTCTTATTCTTAATCTGGTCAACTATATATCCTGATAAAATAAACCCAACTGCTATTATAAGAAGGGCTAGAATTATTTCAATTTCTACAATGTTACTTATCTCATTTAATAGCACATATCTAAGTACAGTTACCTCCACCATTAAAATTAATGCAAATAGCGTTAAAAATAAATAAAGAAATGAATCTTTAGAAATATCAACATCTCTAATGAAGGTATTAATAAATCTCGCTTTAATGGATTTCTTTTTCATAAATTATCAATATTAGGATTACATTGATTAGTTTTATTTTTATGAAAATTTAATTGTATGGTTTAATATTTTACATTTCTGTAACCAAGATTCATTTAATATGACTTATTTGTAGCAAATCTTATATAGAACTTATGAATAATAGTTAAATTAACGTCAGAATCATATTTTTTGGGAGAATTTAATGAAATATGTTTTTAAAATAACGATTATTGGGGATGGAGCAGTAGGAAAAACCACCCTCATTAAAAAATACACTCAAGGAGAATTTCAAGAAGATTATATTTCTACAATCGGAGCTCAATTTTCTATCAATGAACAAAAGATAAATGGCGATGAAATTAAGCTTTTTTTCTGGGATCTCGCAGGACAGGATGAGTTTAAAGTTTTTAGATCCTCATTCTATGAAAATAGTAAAGCAGCAATAATAGTTTATTCATTAGAACGAAATGATATGGGAATTGAAAGTTTGAAAAATGTTATGAAGTGGTATGATGAAATGAAACAGTATTGTGAAGATATTCCCATTATAATATTCGCTAATAAAGCAGATTTAGTTGATGATACTGAAATAGATGGAGGTAGTTTTAAAGAATTAAGTGCGAAAGAAAATTATTTGGGCGTATTTAGAACATCTGCAAAAACAGGAAATGGAGTAAAGAATGCATTTAAAGCAATAATTGAGAAATTATATACTTCTCATAAAGGATTATAAAGAGGAAAATTTATGTTAAACAGAATTGATGTAGAGGGATTCAAGAAAGTACAAGAAGCTTATCGTAAAGATAGATCAAATTGTAAAAAAACTTTAGAGTTAAATGGTAGATGGAGATTAGAAGTAGATTATGGACCACAATTTGAAGTAAAGTTGAAAACAGAAAGAGCGGGTGAAATAACGGTACAAACAGACGAAACCATTATTCTTGGGGGCGGAGGTACTGCAGTTCATCCGGTACACTATTGTATGGCCGGTTTTGCTGGTTGTTTTTCTGCTGCTTTTGCCAAATGGTCAGCAATGCGTGGAATAGAATTAAAACGATTTAACATAAGAATTATGGCAGATATTGACCTAACAACTGGTTTTGGGATTGAAGATGGGATAGATGCGGTGGAGAATTACAAATTAGAAGTTACGGTTGAAACTGATGCAAATCTAGATGTATTGAATGACATTCTTGAAGATACTAAAAAACGCTGTTTTTGCATGTATTGTATTCAGACTCCAATAACACCCAAGATTGAATTGATAAAAGAGTTCTCGGAGGACGAACAAGAACTTATTCACTTCATCTGTCCCACATGTTTTAAGAAATCCATGATCTTTCTTGAGGATAATACCCAAGTCTGTCAAGAATGTGGTACAACGGGATTTTTCGTGCGAAATCCAGATACACAAAAGGTCTCTCTCAAATAGAAATTACCTAAAATTATAAATTGCATAGAAATTAAAAATAGAGAAGTATGAAAGTTATGTCAGAAGAATGGCCATATGAACGCAAAGATGAGCAATATATAAAAAAACTTGAATTAGACGTGAATAAATTAAAGACTCAGTTATATGATACTCTTTTGAATTCAAACAAAGTTGTAGGAGAAATTCAGAAGCTCCAGAATCAACTAAATGCCTGTCAAATAGAAAATTCTAAACTAAAAATGCAAATAGATGAATTAACAAAATAAA
>CAZBPC010000120.1:0-7362 GCA_964493715.1 uncultured archaeon | reverse complement strand
ATATTTCATTTCATATAATCAGTACTACTTTAACATACAATTTCAAGAAATTTACAGGATGATGCTTTCCTTTGATAAAGCAAATATAATAGAAATTTCATCCATATTTGATTACATACTTAATATAAGAAAAATTGTCCAATGAGAAATTCGATGGTACTCCGATCAAATCAAAATTACTATTTAGATTTTGATATCTTTTGCTGTCTCCTTATTTTTAATATCAAATAGACTAATCCTATAATTCCTATTCCAATGAATAATCCGCCCCAGTTGATATAAAATCTCAAACAATCCATTTCTATCATACCTCCATATACTAGAAATGTATTTGCTGTAATTAGGAAAGAAATCTCGTCGTTATAAGGTGGATTAATGATGATTAAGTTATTTACATCAGTCACATTATCCATTCTATAGATCGGGGAGAAAGTTTCATTAATACCCCATTTGTCAAATGCGTCATCGTCTAGTATTAGCAATGAGAATGTTCCATTAAATGCTTGGAGTCTGACAGAGATTTGCTGACTTATTGATGGCCATGGAAATGTGGAATGTTCGATGTATAATACACCTTCCACGATCGCAGAGCTTCGTTTATTTAATACAACTTCATTTGAAGGCAATGGAATAAATGATAACACTACACCAAGGGAAAAGATTATGCTATAAGTAAATAATATTTGATTTTTTCGTCTCTTTTCCACTTTACTCACGTGTAATTAAATTAAGATTATTTATATTTATTAAATTCTAATATCTATTTGTTTGAAGAAAAATATAGTTATTATGATTATTATAATAGGTAGAACACACAAAATTATAAAACTCGAGATCTGTTCAATATTTAAACCTGTAAAATCTCCATATATAAAATATTGAAGAAATATTCTGCCATTATTTTCATGAAAAACATATGATAATTGATTAAGATCAAAAATTGAAAATATCTGAGGCCCTATATAAACATATATTAGAGGGATCAGAGCTGAGACTATTGTGTTTCTTGTAGTACCAGAGAGAAGTAATGTGAGTGAAAAGTAAAATAATGCACTCAAATACGAAATTAAAAGCCCCAAAAGAAAAACATTAAAAGAGACAATTAAACCAAGCATTATCCATAGAATTAGGCTAGATATTATTAATGTAAGACTTTGTAGTATAAATAAGTATATCATCATTGTAATAGCTTTTGAAAAAATAATTTCACCTCTCGAAATGGGCAGAGTATATAATATCATAGCTCTTTTATGTGAAAAATCACCAGAAATAATATCACTAGTTATAATTATACTGATAAATCTAAATATTATAATTGAATAGGTTATAAAGGATCCCCAGAAAAGATAATTATCAACAAATTCTTGATTTATAATAATAGAATCTGATAGATTCACTATGATATTTATCAGGTAGATTGGTGCAATAATGGATAATATGATAGATATGATAGTCCTTAGATCTCTTCGATAACTTCTTAAAAAAAATGAAATTAATCGAATTAATCTTTTTTTATTTATTTGGATTCTTTCTATCATTTAACACCTCATAGTTTTGTGATATATCTTTTCTAGTGTTCCTGATATTGGACTAATATTAGCATTTTTAAATCCCGTGATAATGCTAATAATCTCTTTTAATGCATTAGACTTAATTATTATTTTATCATCCAAAAGAATTGGTTTGTCTAATAACACATCTTTCTCATTGATAACTGCATCATAAACATCTCCTAGACCTCCTGATTCCTCAGCATTCTGCATAATTCGTATTTCAAACTCATTGAAATCGAATTTTCTTGCTAGGTCTAATACATCACCAAAGAGTTGCACTTTTCCCTTATTTAAAATGCAAATAGAACCTACTATTTGTTCAACATCATGAATTATATGGCTTGAAATGAGAATGTTTACTCCTTGGTTTTGCTTAAGTTTTATTTTATTGATTAAGTCTATTCTTCCCAAGGGGTCAATATTAGAGAGAGGTTCATCCAAAATCACCAACCTGGGATTACCTATAAAAGCAATTGCTAATCCTAATCTTTGAAGCATTCCCTGAGAATAAGTTTTTACCTTTTTATCCCAAAATCTCTGATTTATTCCACACCAATTTAAAAAAGATTCAACTTCTTCATATATATCTTGATTATATTCTCTCATGTTGCAGAAAAAAGTGAGATGTTCACGTCCCGATATATTAGAAAAAGATCCCAAATTTTCAGGTAAATAACCTATTTTTTCATTAATTTTAACTGAATGATTTATAACATCTAAATTAAAAATGTAAATAGATCCACTTGTGGGTTTTATTAAACCTAGAAACATTAAAAGTGTAGTAGTTTTACCAGCACCATTAGGTCCTAAGAAAGCAAAACTTGAGTCAAAAATTTCTATGCTTAAATTATCAACCACTGGAATATTCTCATAATTTTTGGTCAAATTATGAGTTTTAATCATTGGATTAATCATCTTTTTTATAATCTCTATTAAGGAACAATAACAAAAATAAGTATAAAAGTTTTTAGCCAGAACACAGAGATAGAATTTTTCTTAAGTCAATTCCTCAAATTTGTGTTTACGGATTAATTTTGAGAGAAATTTTTAAAGTGTCTAGTTTAACGATTAAATGCATCACATTTAACAAATCAAATGCTTGGGAGTATAACCCAAGTATATTATATACATATATTAAAGATCTTGTTAGAGAATTAGAAGTTGATTACCCAATCGATTCTAAATGGGAAATATATTTAAGCCAATATTTTGATAATCTTTATTCAAACAACCATTAAATTTGGAATATATAAAAAAAAATAATATTTAAAAGAAACTTTTATTATTTTTCATAAATTGTTACTACACAAGTGCCTCCAGATCCCCCTAAATTATGAGTTAGGGCTCTTTCCACATCAAATTTTACTTGCCTATTGCGCTCTGCAACACCCCTCATTTGTTTGAAAATCTCTACAGCTTGAGCAGTTCCAGTTGCGCCAACGGGATGACCTTTGCTTTTTAATCCTCCCGAGGTGTTAATTGGCAAGCGTCCATCTCTTCTACTCTCTCCATTCTTTATTGCATCCACAGCCTTTCCTTTCTCATAAAATCCAAGATCTTCCATTGCGAGGATTTCTGCTAAATTACGCACATAACGACTCAGTTATGCTCTTTGTAAAGCAGTCATGAACCTCTGCAATCTGTATATCAACAGGTTTTAATCCTGACATTTGATAAGCTTGTTTTGAAGCTTCTTTGGTTGCTATAAAACTCGTTAAAGTATCACGATCATGTAATGATAGAGCTGCACTTCCTTGACCAGTACCAGTAATTCTAATAGGGGTGTCCGTAAATTTTTTAGCAACATCTTCAGCAGCCAAAAATAGACAAGCTGCTCCATCCGTTACAAGAGAACAATCAAAAAGTCTAAGAGGTGAAGCAATCATGGGATTTGATGAACTCTTTAGGAAATCAAATTCATCTTTCCAATCTGGTACATCTCTTCCTTCTTTTTCATATCGTTTGATTTTACTGTTCATTAAGTCTTTTATTGATTGTTGCATTTGAGCAAATGGGTTCTCTGCACCATTTTCATGGTTTTTGATACCAACTCGCATTAAATCTTCAGAAGTAGTTCCATACTTATGGAAGTGTGCTGAAGCAACTGTTGCATATAATCCTGGAAAGGTTGCACCTGCGGGGTATTCAAAGAGAGAATCGCTTGCAGTTGCTAACGTATCGGTTACCAAGGCCGTTGGAAGTTCATTCATGCATTCAACCCCCCCTACAACAATAACATCATGGATTCCTGAGGCAATTCCAAGTATTGCTTGGCGTAAAGCTATTCCCGAGCTCGCGCAGGCACCCTCAAATCGAGAAGCTGGTTTTGGAGTTAGCCCTACCAAATTTGCCATTTGAGGACCTAAATGTCCCTGATGATTGAATAAATCAGAAGAGTAATTCCCTATATAACACGCATCAATATCTTTTGGTTCGATACCATTATCCACAGTTTTAATAGCATTAAGCCATGCTTCAACCCACATATCGGGATTTCGTTTTAAAGGGAAATTCCTTCCAAATTTAGACATTCCAGCGCCCACTAAAGCAACTTTTCTTGCTAATTTTCCCATATCATTCACTTATATTATTTTGAGATTCGATTTTTTATATTAAAATTAATTTATTTGAATTTTCGAATGATTTTATTTCTTATTCTTATAAATTTTTTTCTAATAAGAATATTATTTCACAAAAAGATAAACGAGGTTAGATATCATTAGAATGATGATGAAAAAATCTAAGTAGAAAGATAATTTCGACTAGTACTCCAAAAAAGCTAAATATAAATGGGCTTAAATAGCCTATATTCTCTACCATTAACCCTCCGATAAATCCTGTAGGAATATAGCCAACTCCTCGTACAAAGTTAATTATCCCATAATGCTCCGCCTTTCTTTCTTTTCCTAAATCCGTTAAGATGACTTGTTCTGCTGGTATAAACATAACAATTGAAAAAGCAAAGGATATTTGACCAAATAGTAATGTAAGTAATAAGGTGGATGTAATTCCATTAATCCATAAAAAAACTGTCATTATATTCATTGTGAAAAATCCTAATCCAAAAATTTGGCTGAATATTAATGTTTTTTTATTCCCAAGCTTATCAGTAATTCTCCCTGCAGGTATTTGAAAAAGCATATTTGTAATATTCAAACTAATTGATAGGATCGCAATATTTTCAGTGGTCAAATGATAATAATCAACCATACCAGCGTAATAAATAGATAAAGTAATTCCATACACAAAAATATCTAAAGTAAAGAACATGAGAATGGACCTTAAAGTCTTAGTTCTTAAAATATTTATCCATAAATTCACTGCTTTTTTCTCTTTATGGTTTAGAGAATTAGATTTCCTAATTTGTGTTTTATTTGATAATATTGAACTATACATTATCCCTTCGATTGCTAAAATTCCGATAAATATTAAGAAATACATTTTAGTATCAATATTAGGACTAAATACCACTAATGTACTCCCCCCAATGCTCCCTAAGAAAAAGGAGAAAAACATAAATCCATATATCAACCCTTTTGATTTATCTGAACTTTCTGAAACAATAAATTGGGAATTTAAGTTATTTATCGCAAAACCTAAAAAATAGAGTAATACTCCCAAAATTGCATAATAAATCGTCAAAGGGGTTGCAATCATCAATAAAAAAACACCCATTATAAAAACAGGCATAGAAGCTGTGATGAGAATTTTTCTGTTATGCCTATCAGATAACTTTCCTATGAATGGCAAGGGTAAGAACTGCATGATTGAGCCAATAGAAACAATTATCCCTGTTAAAACAAGTGAATGAGTAAGTTCTAATAAATATGGTTGATAAATTACTCCAAAAATATTCGAACCGAACCCATGAATCAATTTGGTAAATGAGATTGCTAATAAGTTCTTACGCTTTGTTTTTTCCAGGCTATTTGATTTTACCGAAACTGACAATGCAAATCAGACTTAAAATAAGTTATAATACAAGAAATTTAGTCTCCAACAATAAGATTGTGATTTTGGAACGATAATGAGCTATAGAGAATATTTTTATCCCTTTTTACATTAATAAATTATTATGTCAAATCTAAAACCAGTAAAATGGGAGGACTACGAAATTGGAGATTCTGCAGAATTTACCAAAACAATCACTGAAGACGATGTAATGAAATTTGCTGAAGTTACAGGGGACTACAATCCCATTCATGTGAATCCAGAATACGCAAAAACCCAAATGTTTGGGAAGCAAGTTGCTCATGGAGCATTGAGCTCTGGGTTAATATCAGCAGTCCTAGGAACAAAACTATTTGGTCCAGGGATATTATATGGCGGTCAAACTGTTAAATTCTTAAAACCCGTGTTTTTTGGTGATACTTTAACCGCTATTGGTAAAGTAAAAGAAAAATTTACTAAAAAAGATGGAAAATTAAAATTTATCATCGCTGAAACAATTGTAAAAAATCAGAATGATGAAATTGTAACCTCTGGTGAGGGTACGATCGTTTTCATGTAAAATTTTTATTTTTTTCCTTATATTCTTTTTTTAACATTAATTTGATAGCAACTTGACTTATTTAATGTATAAAGTAAAATGTAAACGCCAAGGCACCTAATACGGAAATTACAAGACCAACAGCCCTCCCCATTGTTTTAGCTGATAATTTTTGAATATACGTTGAAGCTATTATACCAGAAATAATCGACCCTATTGCAAGAAAAAAAGATAATTCGAAATTAAAAAAAAATTGACCTTTAATTAAAATGCCAAAAGCTTGGTAAAATAAAAATGTAAATAAGCTAATTATCATGCTAAGAATTAGAGCTGTACCCACTCCCTTCTTAAGGGGATATCCGTAAAGTATAACTAACGCTAACACAAAAATAAGACCTGAACTTCCTCCAAATAATCCTGAATTTAAACCAACAAATATTCCAAAAATAATTGCTATTATATAAAACAATCTCGATCCACTCGATATAAATCCTTGAATAGTATCAGATTCAGAAGCTAATTGTTCATCGATCTTCTCATCTAATTCAGAAAGTTCTGCTTCACTTTTTCCTTTTTTTATCGTTTTGCGAGCCCAGTTCCGAGCCATCTTTTTAACTGATTCATAAGTGGGAAAACCGCGCTTGAGGAAAGTAAGCCCTAAAATTATTGTAAATAAAGGAATAAACCAACCAAAAGCTTTACCTAAAGGAGTTGTCATTAATATAAACACACCTAAAAAGGATATAAATACAGCTATAATCATTATTATGAATGTGTCTACTCTAATTTTATATTGTTTTTTCCGGAGATAACCTATTAATACAGCTGCGGATGTAATAAAATCATTTAACAGATTTATAGCAATGGCTAAAAACACATCTCCAGTTAATAATAAGATAATAGGAAGTACAATTCCTAAACCAGTTTGACCAATAAAGCTTATACTGATTCCTACAAGCGCTCCTATTGATATTAATACTACGATTTGATAGATCTCCAATGCCATTATACATTAATACCTATTATTTTTTAATTTAAGTATAATTTTATAATAATTAGTGTTGATTTATGTAATATTTATATCTATCATTAGTTAATAGCTAAAAGCATACCTTTTAATCATTTAAAGTTTATTTTTTTATCATTAATAACTATGGATGAAGTAATAAATATGAAAATTGAAATCGTAAAAGAAGATTCTGATTACATGTATAATCTCGTTCAAAGAATCGTTAATGAAGTTGGACCAAGAATGCCTTGTAGCTCCCAAGAAGCTGAAGGAGCAACAATAATTCAAAAAGAATTGGAGAAAAGTTGTGA
>CAZBPC010000119.1:4523-7440 GCA_964493715.1 uncultured archaeon | reverse complement strand
AAACGATTTGCCAGTTATCATGCCGATTCATTATCTGGGATCGAGATTCTTGTCCTTTCCATAATTAAAAATCATAATGGTACTACAGGATACGATATCATCCAAAAGATAAAAGAAAAGTTTGGTGGAATGTGGCATGCGTCTGCTGGAACCATATATCCCTTATTAAGTCGACTTGCAGAAAAAAAATTGGTAAGAATTCAGGAAGTTTCAGAAAACAATCGTTTAAAGAAAATATACTTTATTACAAGTGAAGGGGAAGAAGAGCTAAAGAAATTGGATAAAGTCTTTGCGGTCAGTGTAGATTCCTTAAAAGATTACATACAGACAATTTTCAAAGCGATACCTGAAATGAGAGCTAAAACAGAAGTAACATTTTGTAATTTCCCTTAT
The DNA here is from genome assembly GCA_964493715.1 of uncultured archaeon. Classification (GTDB taxonomy): domain Archaea; phylum Asgardarchaeota; class Lokiarchaeia; order Sigyniarchaeales; family SOKP01; genus SOKP01. The sequence goes on along the minus strand of CAZBPC010000119.1, from coordinate 7,047 downwards.
CAAACCTGTCATGGAAGTACTAACCGGGAGGACGTATTAGACCTTTCTCAACGGAACATTGATAGAATAAATAAAGAAATTCGCCAATTAAAACGTCGAGCAGACCATATCAACCAAGAGATAAAGTATCACGAGGATTTATTAGCCAATATTCTCAAGAAGCGTGAAGAGAGCAGACGAACTATTGATATTGAAGATGATTATGTATCGTAAAAAAAATATAAATTAAATAAAAAATCAAGAGGCAAACAATATCATGTGTGAAGAAAAGAATTTTGACCCAAGAAGGATGCACCCTCATGGATATTCGGCAGATTTTTGCTTTTCTCCGAAAGATGTAGCAAGAATGAAACACATGGCAGGACGTTTCATGAAAGGATTCATGCATCAAATGGAGTCATTCGTTCCACATAATATTGATGATCTTGGCACGGAATACTTGATTACAATTCCATTACCAGGCCGAACCAAGGATGATGTGAAAGTATCACTCATAAACAAGAATATCAACGTGGAAGCTAAAAAACCAAATGTTCCTGAAAAGGAAGGAAAGGAAGAACAAACAAGGCAAGAAGGTTGCTGTGGAGTTCCATTCCCAATGAATGGATTCAAGTTTATTGATGTGAACATGGACATTCCATTACCTGCTGATGCAGATGAAAATTCAGTTAGTTCCAAAATGTCAAACGGTCTTCTCAGAATCACGGTAGTTAAGAAACCCGCCAAGAATATCAATATAGTTGAAGAGGAGAATAATTAAAATAGAGTGCTTTAGAATCAAGCTTGCGAATGCAAGCGCCCAGTATTTTCTAAAGCACCCCAAATAGTAATATTTTTTTTTCTATATCTATTTTTTTAAAATATCATATCAATATTTTTAAATTATAATTATCTTAGGATCGTAATATGAAGATAAAAGGAATGGATAAATTCCATGCACACTTACCAGATTATCCTGATAAAAGAATTCGCTTCTTTGCAAGATTGTCTGCTATTTCTACTATAGTGGGCTTACTATTCATGATAATTATGGATGGAATCTTTAGAATACTTCTTTCTGGAGAAATTCTAGTAATTTTAGGGCCATTTGGACCAATTTTAGGAGTGGGAATTATAGAGTTCATGGGTTTTCTATTGGTTTATTTATGTTGGAAGAAAAAGAACAAATTACTTGAAAAATTAGCAAATAAAGCTTATCAGAAAGCTTTAGTTTATGCATTAATCGGAATTCCGTGGGTAATTACTCTCGCGGTTCACATTTATTTTCCAATTGATTTAATTATTCCCATATCCTCCATGGATTTCATCACAAAATTCCTTTCGACTTCTATCACTGAACTTTTTGTTGGATTTAATACTCTTGACATTATTATTCGTTCGATTATTGGATTCCTTATATTAGTTATTGGAGGAAGAACAATTTTTCGGACTTTGAGTGTATTCGGAATAGATTATATGGCATTAGTTTATGTCTACTATCCTGAAGAATCTGAAGTTCAACATCATGAGATCTATTCAGTCGTACGACATCCGACTTATTTGGCTCTATTTATTTTGGCGTTAGGTGGTGTTCTTATTCGATTTTCTCTTTATTCTCTCATTTTTTACGGAATGCTAATTTTTGGTTTGATGGTACACATACGTTTTGTGGAAGAAAAAGAATTAATTGAACGTTTTGGAGATTCATATAGAGATTATCAAAAAAAAGTACCAGCAATTTTATTAAAACCAAAAAACATCGGAAAATTCTTTAAATTTTTAGTAGGAAAACTGGATTAGGCGATTATTTTTAAATAATGATATGTGCTTGAATGCTTAAAGAAAAACTTATATTCATGTGATTTCAATTCCATTTACGCCATATCATCTCGGACCAAGTAGCCTCTTAGGTATATTATTTCTAAAATGGGTGGATTTTCCAACCCTTATAATTGCTAGTGTTATTATAGATATCGAACCAATCATGATTATTGTTTTTAACTTGTCTTATCCCTTACATAGCATACTTCATTCATTTCTAGGGGCGTTCTTAGCTGCTCTTCTTCTTATTTTTGTGATGAAATTTCTCAGGAAATATTTTACGCCAATAATGGAAGTTTTAAAGCTAAAACAAGACATATCCTTAAGAAGTATTTCAATTGGCGCATTTTTTGGCACGTTTTCTCATATTTTATTGGACGTTCCACTTTACGAGGAAATGAATCCATTTTTCCCGCTTCCTGGAAATCCGTTCTTGATCGAATCGAGTTTTGCAAGCTTATACATTTCTGTGCTTTGTGTCTCCTGTTTTCTTGGTGCGTTATTAATTTACTTTATCAAACTCACGATAATGATATCGAAAGATAAAAATAGAAATTTGGAGTTATAAAGGATTCTTTTTTATGAGAAAAATTACTCTCTGATTGATTCAGATTTTTGTAATTAAGTAATAAAATAGATTAAAAATAAAATGAGGAAAAAAAATTTTATTAATATATTATTTCTTTAACTTTCTATTTCTGACAACAACATAGGTGATAATAGC
>CAZBPC010000119.1:0-4423 GCA_964493715.1 uncultured archaeon | reverse complement strand
ACTAATTGCCACAAGAAATCATCTGCTGTCTTATTCGCAAAGGAATTGAAGAGAACTTTAAAGCTAGGATCGATTGCAGTATTGTTTAAGATCTCATTAATCAAAGCATTACAGTTATCTAAAATTAACTTGTAATCTGAGGGGTTTTTCATTATGATTATTGGGCTAGCAGTATTATTTGGTTTTTCTTTATATATTCCATCTGTGAACCACCATTCTGCACTTAAGCCATACCAGGCATCATAAGTATTATTATAAGCCGTGTTAATTGTAATATTATCATATCCTGCTGCAGTTAAGTTTGTTTTGAAATTATTCCACGTTATATACTCAAATAAGGAAAAATATAATGAAAGAAGCGCGTCATAGGTGGTATAGGTTTGATCCACCCATCCCTTTATGGTTTGCTTGCTTTTCGCATCAGTAACGTTAGCATCTCCTTGAAAAAACACTTTGGGATTCGAAACGGGATTAATTGTCGCTTTCCACCCGGCATCATCATATTGAATAACTGTGTACTCTTCGGTACTTTTTGTCAATCCTAACTGATAGATCGTGCTTGCAGATACTGCTGAAAGTAAGGTTCCAAAGAAAATTATACTGAGTAAACTCAAACTCAATATATTGAATTTTATTTTTCTCTTCATCATTATAATTGCCTCCTTTTGAATAAATAAGCTGCTAATACAAAAAATACCACAATATAAACCACAAACAACGTGATTCCCATTTCAATGCTAGGAGTTATCCAATTGCCAATAGTAAAACGTCCTCCCATACCACCAGGACCCGTACCCCCAAAAGAAAATTCCTCATATCTTGGATTAGGGAATGGATTCTGAAGAATTGAAGTAATAAGATTACCTAAATATATTAGAGAATATAACGGTTCAAAAGCATCTTTTAGAAATAATGTAACAAATGAGTCTGCTATATTAAATCCTATCAGTAGAATTATTAATGTTAATATAATTGTAACATTGACATTTTTCAAAAAAGAGCTAAAAAATGTGACAAAACTACTAAGCATGATTACATATAGCACGGCAAATCCAAATGAATAAAATATCCGAATGTTGAGTACAGGACCATAATACCAAATACCGAATACTGCAAGTAGAAAGTAATATATTGCAACAATCGATACTACAAGAACCAAATTTCCCAAATATTTACCCAATATCAACTTGTATTTATTAATTTTGGGAAACACGATAAAACCCGTTCTTTTATCAAATTCCGAGCAAATTATTCCCGAGAAAAACAAGCAAGCCGCGAACAATGTAATAAACCTTATAAATGTTAATCCACCACTAAAAAACTCGACATATGTATCAGCTAAGAGATTACTTGGGATTAATACAAGAATATATCCCATTAATACTACAACTAAAATTGTAATTATAAAGAAGAAATAAAATTTCTTTCGTTGCATCTTGATTTCAAAGATAATTGTATTATATATTGGCAATATTCCATCTTTAATTGTTTCTTCACGCTGCATTCTAAAGAACCCCCTTCTTTAATTCATTATCTTTATCATCCATTTCTACCATCTCTATATAGACTCTTTCAAGTTGAGAAGTTCTTGGTTGAATATATGAAACAACTGAAAAGTCAGATTCAAATTCTTTGACCAAAATCTTCAAAATTTCCACTTTTGATTCCTTCTTTCCATCAAAAAAAATCTTAAAACCTTGATTTTCTTGGTTGTAAGCTATGGGAATTTTTGAGATTTTTGGATCCAAGTCTAGATCTAAATAGGATTGAAGCCTATTTGTCAATCGTCTCAATATTGGACCTAAGTTTTCGGGTTGAATGGGATCTAGAAGCACACAATTCAATTCATTAGCTTTTAGTGATATAGCTAAATTTTCAACAGTATCGAAGCCAAGAATTTCTCCGTGATTTATCAGTGCTATTTTATCACACACTTCTGAAATTTCATATAACATGTGCGATGCTACAAATATAGTTTTTCCAGTGGATTGCAAATCTCGAAGGAATTTTCTTATTTCAATGCGAGCCAATGGATCCAAACCAGTTTGTGGTTCATCCAAAATTATTATATCTGGATTATGGATTAATGCTTGAATGATGCCTAACTTCTGCGTCATTCCCTTGGAAAAAGTTTTTACGTTTTTGAATTTCCAGTCTGTTAGTTTAAAGAATTTTAAGAGCTCATCAATTCTATCATTTATTTTATCTTTCGGATAATGTTGAAGTTTTGCAAAATACCTAAGTAATTCATATGCTGTCATGTGGTAAAAATTGGGGATATCTATCAAGAATCCCATCTTGCTTAAAGCCGCGGATATACCTTGCAAATCTTGTAAATCTCCGTGATCCGTATTTATCAAGATTCTACCTTCGCTAGGTCTTAGTATTTTAGCAATCATCTTGATCGTCGTCGTTTTTCCAGCACCATTAGGACCAACTAAACCAATTGTCTCTCCCCTGCACACTACAAGATTTATATTCTTCACTGCTGTAAAATGACCGAATTTTTTCGTTAAATTTTCCAGTTTAATTACTGTTTCTGACATTTTAAATCGCGTTTTCAATTTTTTGTAAGATTTTTTTATTTAGATTTTGTTTCAGATTCTAAATCTGAGATATTTTGATCGATGTTTTCTAATATATGAGTTAAATCTTGAATCCTTTCAGTAAAAAACTTTTTACTAATGTTTAAAAGCTTTAATTGTTCTTTTTTTGATTTTTTTTTTAGCATAACCATAAAATTCTCTTTAAAAGGTCTTATAAATGGACCCTTCATCGGAGATCCCTGCATTGGAGCTCCATACATTGGAGATAAATTTGATTTGGGACCGTATAAAATGATCTCTTGAAGGGAATCTTGCAAAAAATCGTTATCAATTTCAGTTGTCGAAAATATAAGTGATGCCATCGATTCTCTCATCTCTCTCTCACGTTGCATCATTATTTCTAAAGTTTCTTTGCCTTTCTCTGTTAATTCATAAGTTTTCCTTGTATCATCAGAGTCTTGAATATCACTTTGTCGTATCAAGCCTTTTTCTCGTAAATTATTAAGAATTGTGTACATTGTTGAATCTGATGGTGTCCAAAAGCCAAATGTTCTCTCCTCTATTAGTTTTTTTAATTGATATCCATGTGTAGGTTCTTTATTTAACACTAAGAGAACAAAAATGTTAACAAAACCCTTCTTCATTGTTCTTTCAAAGTTATCAGCTATGTTTTCGACCATGATGTTTAATACAAGACCACTAGAAATACATCGATTATAGTAGTACTGCGTCCGAAGTATAAAAAGTTATGGCTTATAAAAATAAAATGTCGAAATTATCAAAAAATAGCACCTAATTATCTAAAAAACGCTTTAAGCTAATAATCAAGGTGATTGTTAATTAAATTTATCACAAGATTTAAGGTTTTAAGTTTTTATCTAATTCCTTCAATTTTTTTTCCCTATCTTTAATGTATTTCTTTACAGGGCGAAATATTAAGTAATAACCTCCTTGGTAAGAGCGGTAACCATTAAATAATTTCCCTATTTTTGACCCAAAATAATACCAAAAGAGATATGATGTAGACAAGAATAGTGAAATGATTTCCATTCCTGGTTGAAAGATAATTCCGTAATCTACCCCAAATAACAGAAATGAATTCCACAAGAAATATTTTCCGGGTTCACTGGAGGGTATATCAATCCAAGGGAGAGCATTTAGAAATCTAATATTAATAAAATCGAAAAAGATTAAGATTTCAATCACCCAAATTAAAGATAAATAGATTACAGCAAGAAAGATAATCCAATCTTTATTTCGCCTACGTAAATACTTTCTATAAAGATAAGAATTCAACCATCCAATCACGAAACTAATGATTAAACTCTCAACATAACCCATTATCATTCACTCTCCAACCAGTTATTTGAAATATACCAATCTATGGTATTTTTTGTAGCAGATCTATATTCTGGAAATTTGAAATTAAACCCTAAGTCTTTAATTTTTTGATTCGAAAAGAGATATTGATGGATCGTGTATTCTGTCATTGGTGTATCAACGGGCGGTCTAGAATGTAATGCTCGTGCTTTTTTTTCTTTCCGTTCATTCAATCTATAGAGGAATTTCGAAAACATTTTGAAGAATGGCCACCAAACAGGAAAATTGAAGTAATCCACATTTAAGATATCCGCTGCATATTCCATGAAGTCTTCTTGAAAACAAGGGTCAATTACGAGATTATATTCTTCGCCTACAGATTCCCCTTTTTCTGAGAGGAAAATTGCACCTCTTACCAAATCCTCAACATGAATCATTGGCATCGCTAACCGTTTTCTTTTGGGATACACATGAACACCCGGGCCAAATCCTGATTTGTTTATGAGTTGAAACACGTGAAACATTCCATAAGCTTGAAAAGGTCCCAAAATTGGTGC
>CAZBPC010000118.1:3259-7614 GCA_964493715.1 uncultured archaeon | reverse complement strand
CACCTTACAGTGGAAGGGATTGAAGAAGCCATGGATTTTCTACGGAAGGGCGGTAAAGACTCATTCACAACAGTTCAAATGTTAAAAGGCTTTAAGTATTAACTATTCTTCATTTCGTTTTTTAGTAGTTTGAATTGTCTGTCCTAATTGGTCAAGTGAGTCTGAAATCCATAAATCCAAGTTTCCATTATTATTTCCCCAGTCATCTATTTCATATACAATACCAAAATGCTTCTCTAAATAATCCTCATCCCGAAGATTTAAAAAAACAGAAACCGCTCCATAATCTTCAAATTCATTTAAGATTTTTTTTAGTTTTGCTATTGTTAATTCCATCTTATTCAACAATTTTCATTTAATATTTTTTTAGCTCAAACTATATGAATTACTATAGAAATTTTAGATGAGCTGTTTAGATGAGTCGTTTTTGCTTTGAATTTAATTTCAAAGTTCACAACACACACTCTAAAAAAAAGAGAAGAAAAAAAATTAAGAAGAAAAAAGAAAACGAAAACAAAAGTTCGAACCACTGGAACCGTTGGCGAATCAGTTAGGAATAATTGGAACATCCAATAGAGTCAAATCGGGGCATATAAATGGGAAGAAAGCTTTAAGTGTACTAAAAGGTAATGATGTGATTAATTCTTATTCCTATACAGATAAAGATTTGGGGGAATATGATTATCTATTTAAGATTATTGTGTTAGGGGATGGAGGCGTTGGAAAAACTGCGTTAGCATTACGCGGTAGCCACTTCCATTTTAGGAAAACTTGTCTTTCCGGGAATAGATCTCACTGAATAATTTAATATTGTAAATTATTAATATAGGGTAATGTATAATAAGATAGGCTATAGAAAAGCTTAATATTTAAGCTTTTAAATAAAAATTTATAATAAAAATAAAAATTTTATTAGCTTTGTTAGGCTAACAAAAAAGGATTAAAGTCATCAAGGTGAAATATCGCTGGTTTTAACAAAAGATGGAAAAGTTTATATCAAAATAGTATATTGGGGCATGGTAGGTTCAGGAAAAACAACTATATTGGAGACACTTTATAAAATCACGAAAGAATCCAAGAAGGATATTGAACCTGTTGAAGATCTTAAAAAAATAGAAAAAGCAAGTGGTGTAACGTTATATTTCGATAGAATTTTGTTCCAATCCACAAAACAAAAAAATAATTTTTTTAGAGTATTTTCGGTAGCAGGTCAATCTGGTTTTTCACCTTTAAGATCCAAAATTTTTCAGGGTACTGATGCTGTAATCTTGGTCGTTGACTCTCAATCAAATTTTTTGGAAGATAATGTAGAATCCCTATTGGAATTAAAAAATATCGCACAAGATAAATTAATCAAAGAAATCCCAGTTATAGTCATGTTGAATAAAAAGGATCTAAAAGACACCATCAATGAAGAAATTCTTAAACGAGTGTTACAAAAAGAAAATTTATGGTTTAAACCGAATCATGAGCTTTCCAATTGGAATCCTGCAATTTTTAATACCTGCGCCCTTTATGGTCAGGATTTAAATATTTATCAAAGTTTTTATGAATGTGCAAGAAGAGCTATGACATACCACGGCGATTTTTCTTTTCCTTATCTTTTCAAACCTCCAGAACCACCGGATGATATAATAGAAGCAACTCAACTCCAAGTTATTCACACTCCTAAAGATCCAGAAGATCTATGGGAAAAGCCCTATTGCAAGCACTGCGGTGCTTTTCTTCCCGAAGGGCAGAGTATATGCCCCAATTGTGGTAAAAAAGTGATATAATTCTCTTTAATCCTTTTATATAGTGATCTTTTCTCTAACATAATATTTTTAAAACAATTTGAGTCCGATTATCAATTCCTTGAGACCCATAATATATTGTAACTCGAGATAACCATTCTTAAGTTGTCTGAAAAAATTAGACCATTAGAAAAAATATTTATTAAAAGAGCACCTATTGACTCTCAGAACTATTAAAAAAATTAGAGCGAAAATTAACAGCAATCTTTCCTGAAAGATGAAAATAGGTACAGATCTAGAAAAGTTACAGAAAAAAATTGAGAAGGAAAAGCAGTATAAAAGAGAGTTATATAATGATAGGTCAAGTGGGTGTCTCTTCATAGATGCTAAAAAAGAGAAGCCTAAGGAAAATAGTGCGAGAGAAAAGTTAAATTTTCTAATGCGTCTATCAAATATGGTAAAGGAAGGTGCAACTGGCTCCGATCTGGCCTATGAGGTAGAGAAAAATCAAGAAGTGAAAAGTTTAATTTATGATGGAGTTCTCTTTATAATACGTTTTTGGAAATAGGAACTCAAAAATTTATCGATGTTCCAGATAAACAAACGAAGAATTATAAATCGTTTAAAACTATTGAGGATACAGAAAAATATCTATTTATAGTATGGTTAAATGATACTATCTCCTCACTTCAAAAGCAAATCTCTCTAAAAGAGGACTATACAAAATTTGTGGAAGCAAAAATCGCTAAAGAGAGAGAAGAAGCTGAGAAAAAATTAAGAGCGCAATTAACCCATTGTAAAAAGTGTGGAGCGAAAATTAGAGATAATCGACAAGAGGTCTGTGAAGAATGTGGAGAAAATCTAAAGGAACAACTTACAAATAAGAAAATAGGTTCTTTACTTTAAGAATTTTTACATAAAAGATAAAATCCTAAAATGAATTTACTCTGCTCATAAAGCTTAATGCATCATGTTGAAGCGCTTGGATTGAACCTGCTAATTTCTTCTTATTTACTCCTATTTCTTAGCATCCTTAAGCACCAAATGAAGGAGCACGATTTTTCTTGTGCCGTTAATCTAAAAACTTGAGCAAAATATTAGTAAAACTTTCTTCAGCCCGATTTTTAACCAAAATATCCTCATGAAGAACAAGTAAGATAGGAACATACCGAGACACCTCTTCACGCGAGAAAAACAGTCACCGTCCTAGATCACGTTTTGAACCCGCTTATAGAACCCTAGATATTTCATAGCAAAAAGAACACGACCGTATTTTTTGTCCCGGGGCTTCCTATCTTGCTTTCTTTCATTTTTCCGATCATTTTTTAAAATAGATTATATGTGTGGGTGGTCTTACTAATTTTAGGCTTGAAAATAAAATGGTAGACATAACCGATTCATTCAAGATTCTATTATTGAGTGGTCCTGGAGTGGACACATCAAGGTTAACGGGTATTTACCAAGCCAACTCTCGTTTATCAATTAGTATAAAATTTAAAGCTAAAAATCTCGTGGTTGATAATAAGATCTTTAAATTGCAAATTTGGAATTTGAGTGTAGATGATAAAAGGTTTAAATTTTTGTATGCAAACTATATTAAAGGTGCGCGAGGAGTTTTATTTATTTTTGATATTACGAGAGAGAATTGGGTAGCTGAACTACAAGACGGGATAGATGGAATAAATGAGGTAAATAACTCAGAATTACTCTTCAAATGTCCCAAAGTTGCGTTAGGGGATACCCCTATTAGACAACATGATACTAAATTTGTTAAAATGGAGGGTTTGGACCAATTTATTGAAGGTAGTCTTACAACGGGGGAAAATGTGGAAAAAGCTTTCGAAGCTTTAACAAGACTGATCATAGAAAGGAATGATGAAAAAAAAAGTATCAGCAAGGAAAAATTCTCTGATTCAATTAAAATACACGCAAGGTGGGAGGATGATGATTATTCTAAAAGTGATTTCAAATTGAAAAGTAGAATAACTCCTTCAAAAATGCCCTCAAAGCTCTCACTAAATCTACCACTACCTCCAAAAGTGCCTGATGAGCCAACCGTGGCATCTCTAAATAAAGACTCCGATTCAAAGGAGAATTTTAATATCAACCCCGATGTAACCAGAGCCATTTCAAGCGTAAATAGCATGAATGCTCAATATATAATGATTTCCGGTATAATGCACTCAATTTCTCAATCTAACTCTAAAAGAGCTCCACCAGTAGCGGAAAACTCGAACATGGACCCAGAATTAAAAGGGGAAATTCAATCCCTCTTAGAATGGATAAAAGATAGTGAAGGTCTTTCGGGTTATATAAATTATTATTTAGAACAAAATAATCATCAGATAATAGCTGAACTTTCAAAAATTTATGCGGAATTAAGGCAAATATTTGGAATATAAAATATTTAAGTTATACCTTTAAAGTGATATTTTAATTCATTAAACCTTAGAAACTTTGGATAGTCTAAGTATTAGTGGTTGGAAAAGAACCGAGAAAGAAATACGAGAAAATTTTCATGTTCCCGATTCAATTCCGATGATTTTTGAATAATCTTTTTATAATGAAACATGGTGTTGAAAATTATGCCCGTAAATTTTACGGATAAAGAATGGGAAGAAT
>CAZBPC010000118.1:0-3159 GCA_964493715.1 uncultured archaeon | reverse complement strand
AAAGAATGGGAAGAATTTGAAAGAAATCTTCAATTACGTGCGAAAAATCCCAATTTTGAATTTTATACAAAACTTAAAGCATGTCCAGAACCTCAAAGAATTACAGAATTTTCTTCAGAAAATCAAGTAATTAAATTCTCTATTCAGGAAGAATTTGCGTGTTGCTCATATTGTTGTATCGTTATTATATTTCTTGTATATTTTGTTTTAACTATATTATTATAAGACGTTTTTTTTATGTTTTTTATTTATATCTTATTGTACTGTTGGATAAAAAGGATTTTGCAGACCATCTATTAAATTCGTGAGATTGCGAACCATTATAAGAATAACGTGGTCTGGTTAAACCCCGAAATCATAAGATTAGAGTGGGTGCCATAGACCCGGAAGATTATTTCGAGCATAATCCCCATGTTTCACCTCACAATCGAAGGAATCGAAGAAGCCATGGATTTTCTGCGGAAGGGTGGGAAAGATTCTTTTACAACGGTCCAAATGCTCAAAAGATTCAAGTATTAGTTGTTAATATTAATAGTAATGACTTATAAGAAAGATTGGAAATAGATTATATTCTCAGATAAAAAAAAAATTGTTATTTAATTATTATTAACCTTTCATTTGTTTTTTCAAGCTTGCCACAATTGGGAGTACTTTAGCTACTTCTATAGCAGGAGTGGTTTTCACAAATTTAATAATTCCAGGTTTTGCAATTCTCCACATATTAGTACTCTTTACCATGGCTTCTTCACTGTCAGCTTCATCTATCTCAATACCCCAATAATCCGAGGTACTAATATAATATGCTAGCTGTTTAACTCCTTTTGCTGGATAGAGTTTCTTACCAATAAGCTCTTGTGCTATCTCAGCCATTTCTCCGGGATCAAAATCAGGATTTAACTCCCAGTATGAAATAAATATCATTTTTATTTACCACCTCAATATAACTCATTTTTTAATTTGTTTTAATATTAGATTTCAGTGTAAAATATAGAATAATAAGGGAATATTTAAGTTTTTACTTTTTTGTAAATTTTACCGAATATTAGTAAAGTCTATCATGAACAAAGGTTTAGGAATATTCAAATAGAATTTTTGGAGAAATTTCAATAATAACATTCAGTTAAACTTAATTTAAGTAATGGACTCCATATCTTTTATTTTAAAACAAAGATTTCTTACTGCATGAATAAAGAGGATAAGAAAGAATTGGAGAAAACCGGATTTTTTCGTTTATTAAAACGGTTATGGCCTACATTTCTTACGTATAATTCCTTTGCGTTTACAGTCTCGATGATATTCATCAACTTTTTATTAGTATCTAATATTATGTGGCCCGGTGAGGCTTTTCATTCAGAAGAGATGGGAATTCTAGTTGGCACGAGCACGTATATCATGGCATTCTCGGGAATATTATTTGGGATGTTAGCGGATAGATATTCTCGAAGGTTACTAATGGCGATATCTGAGATAATATTTGGTTTAGGGTTATTATTAAATGGATTTGTAATTGAAGGATTAGGTTATCAGACTTTTATTTTCTTCTTAATTTTCAGTTTAATCCGAGGTTTCGCTACTGGAGGCTTTTGGCCCATCTTGAACTCTTATGGAAATGATTCTACATCTGAAGAGGAAAGATCACAATTTTTTGGGATGTTACAAGCTTTATTTCAGTTATTTCAGTTAGTGGGCATGGTGGTCTCGGCGGTTTTATTTCAAAATTTGTTTTGGAGACAATATTTTTGGTTTCTTGGTATTCTTTATTTCCTATTTGGGGTTTTGATACTCCTGAGAGCAAAGGAGCCAAAACGTGCATCTACACATAAAGAATTAAGCAAAGTGTTAGCTAATGTTGATATAAAATACGAATATAAATTGAATAAAGATACAATTAAATCAACGATTTTGAGACCAACGAATATCATTGCATTTATAGAAGGGTTATTCACTACGGTCATGTTGATGATCCCTGACTTTCTTTTCGTTCCATATATTCAATCTGAGCCTTATAACTTTTCTCCCTTTGCTTCAAGTATATTCATGATAATGTTTGGTCTCCCAGGTGGATTATTAGGTTCCTTAGCGCTTGCAAAACTATCTGATAAACTAGCTAAGAAAAATATTAAAAATAGAGTTTACATGATAGCAATAGCTATTTTGGGTTTATTTGGGTTTTATATCTTCTTGTTCTTCATGCCTCTTCCTCATGTGACCGTCGCTCAAGGAAATGATATAGGGTTCATGTTAACTTTTCCAATGGTGTGGTTAATGGGTATAATAGCTTTGATTGCACGAGGAGTAGTTGGATTGTGGAATATAAATCAACCACCTATATTACAAGCAATTAATTTACCAGAAGCTCAGGGTACAATAAGTTCCGCTAACCAATTTCTTGAAAGTATAGGGAGTGGCACAGGACCTATCATTGCAGGAACTGTGCTAGCCTTGTTTAGCCATAATTATCAGTTGACTGTAAGTATTACCATGAGTATAGGAATTATTGGTGGAATGTTATGGCTATTAGCAACACGATGGGTCAATAAAGATGTTGAAAGAATTTCACTAATTTTAAAACAACGCGGTATCGAAATGACTGATAATAATCGAAAGAATGACTAAAATTTTTTTTTAATTTTTTTTTTTCTGTAGATACATACTTTACTTAACAATTTTCAAGATTGAGTATTCCAATATATATATTTTATATCATTAGGATAATAAATGTATAACCTATACATCATATTTTGGATGATATTAGAATTTATTATAATAAGCTCTTCTTTTACTTTTATAGGGCTTTTCAGGACGTTGAAAATAGCAAGTGGGACAATAGATATCAATAAGCGGATTTTCATACAGTTCCTTCGCATCTAGCATCGATAATGATGGATTTATAGCTCTAAAATGGGTAAAAGGAATGGAAAGACCGCAATCACAACACGACTTTGATTCTAATGATTCTTGAATCATAAGTACTAATATTATGGAATGAATGCTTATAAATTTGAGAGTCAAGGGATTAATTGATTTTTTTCTTTATTAATTTGTTATTTCCTTTATCACATTCTTGACTTCAAAACTTGTTATTCTTAACATTATTATCTTTAGATATAATTTAAATAGTAATTCTACTACTATTCTTTTAACATTTTGAATAATAAT
>CAZBPC010000117.1:0-7617 GCA_964493715.1 uncultured archaeon | reverse complement strand
CAATGTGAACAGAAATGATTACAACTTAAGCATCTTCGTGCTTCTTGTATTGCCATGTCTTCATTGAATTTCTCATCAATTTCATCAAATGACCAGTTAATCTCTTCTGTGGCTTCGCTTAAGTTTTCTGGTTTCAAGGAATAATCTTTTGGTGGTTTTTTAGGTCCTGTAAAGAACATTTTGTTTTTAACGTAACGTCCAGTTTCTAAATCTTTACCTTTCAAAAATCTATCAATTGAAATAGCAGCTTCTTTTCCATGAGCAATTCCTGCTATCGCAACAGCTTTAGAATTAGCGACGATATCCCCTCCAGCAAATACTCCTGGAATGTTTGTTTCAAAAGTGACAGGATTGATATTGATTTTGTTTCTCTCTTTTTCTAGTTTATGATTTGTAGCTTCATCAATTAGATCAAAGTCTACTGCTTGACCTACAGCCATTACGATGACATCAATTGGTATCTCATAGTCAGAACCCTCAACCTTATTTAAGGGGCGTCTCCCTGTTGCATCTGGAGCACCCCATTCAACATTATAGCAGTTCAAGACTAATTTGCCATCTGTATTCTGGGTTATTTTTGAAGTGGAAGTTGCATAATGATACTTCATGAACTCAAATTCATTCTCGGGAATATCTTTAAGAACCAATTCAAGATCTTTTTCACTCATAATATCTACAAGGTGGATTTTTTTCGCTCCAAGTCTTAACGCAGTTTGACCAACATCTACAGCAACGGGACCTCCTCCAATAATACCAATTGTTTTACCTTTGAATTCTTCTTTGTTTTCCCAGAAGCGATATTTTCTATCCATAAGAAAATTAATTGCCACATAAACATTTGGTAAATCTTCACCTTCTAAATGTAACGTTCTGGGTTTATATTGACCAGTAGCAATAAATATAGCTTCGTACCCTTCTCTTTTAAGATCTTCAATCGTCATATCAGGTCCTAAAGGCTTATTTAGCACAATTTCAACTCCAGCATTAGTTATGGATTTCACATCGTAGTCTAACACATAGTTAGGCAATCTAAATTGCGGTACACCAAAACGTAACATTCCTCCTGCTTGATCAGTTTTCTCAAAAATAGTTGGTGCATATCCCATT
Source organism: uncultured archaeon (assembly GCA_964493715.1). Lineage (GTDB taxonomy): Archaea > Asgardarchaeota > Lokiarchaeia > Sigyniarchaeales > SOKP01 > SOKP01. Next base: position 6,510 of record CAZBPC010000117.1, on the reverse strand, counting down.
TTTCGTAAATAATACCCTGCAGTTAGTCCTGCAGGTCCAGCACCAATTATAGCTATTTTTTTTCCGGTTATTTTTACCTTTTTCTTGGGTTTATGTTCTTGTTGGATCTCCCATTCAGTGACAAATTTCTTAAGCTCTCTAATCGCCACCGGATGATCATCGCCTATTAATGTGCAAGAATGTTCACATTCGTTAGTACATATTCTCCCACAAATTGAGGGTAATGGGTTATTTTCTCTTATTAAGTTGACTGCATCTTGATATTTCCCTTGACGGATTAGAGAAATATATCCTTGAGCATTAACACCAGAAGGACAACCATTACAGCACGGAGAACAAACCAAACCTTTGTCAGTTTCTTCAGTTCGGATTTGAGAATTGCAGAAAAGACCAATCTTTAATATATCCCTTTTCATATCCTCCGCTAATTCAGCCGCACCTCTCATTTCACAAGGCACTCCAACGATACCGACGGGGTCAAAAGATTCCCCAGTAAGTTCAACTAACCTTTCAAGAACTCCAGAACGACCATAATAAACGCCAGCATTCTGAATAACATCTTCAGGATTAGATACTCTATCTGCAATTGGTTTTTCATCGTTTTCTTGAACCATTACAACCTCTTCAAGGGTTTTATTTTCCAATAATTCTCTTGTGAATGTTGTAACAAATCCTCCACTTGAAGCTTTGGATAAAATTTCAGCATTCTTAGTTCTTAATGAATAAATTGCTAATGGTTGTTTTTCTTTGAACTTTTTCTGAATGACTTGAGGACATGTTTGATAACATTTTCCACAATCTTCACCGTCTCGCTCAAGAATGCAATAATCTTTAAGTTTTGGTCGTTTTACATCCATTTCAATATGCTTACATGAACCAGCACATAAACCACACCCTTGACAAAGGCCAGCATCAATAATTTCACTTTTTAATAGCACAAAACTCATCTTCATACCTCTTTAATTTTAATTTCTTTTACAATACCTATTGGATCTATTGTAAACTCCACTGAACCATTCTTATAGGTTCCTTCGACGACATCAAAAACGTGGGTTTTATAATCTTCAAAATTATCTTTATCGTCAATTTGTGTCCTAAAACCTCCAAAAAATACATTGGATAAGTTCATGTTGCCACCAATCTTTCTTATTTCATCAGTGGTCTTTTTGTATTGTTCAGGATCTTTTCTTTTAATCGCTTCAAGCAGTTGATTTTCTAACTCTAATAGTTCTTTTCTGTATTTTTTCGTAGTTTCACTGATTTCAATTTGATTGGCTTTCTCATAAGTCTCTATTATTTTGAGAGTTAGCGAGATTGAATGATCTCCTCCTAATAAACCAGAAATTAAGGGTAATTCTTCGATTAATCTTCCAGTAAATACATCATCAATTATGGATCCTGACGAAGGAATTCTTCCTCTTGGGAGACCAGATGTTGATAATGTGAATCTAAAGAAATTCCCTAACACATCGGGTAAATTATCCGTTATTTCATCGTCTCTATCCGCAAGTTTATCAGTAGCACCCAATTCTGAATGCTCGGTGGCAACTTCTATATTCCCCATCAGAGTGCCAAACATACCTAGCATTCTAATGCCTGAGCGTTCCAATGAAGGTTTGCATCCCCTACAAGGAGCGTTATAATCAATGCAACGTTCCTTACATTCTTTCGCGATAAATCCATTACAGAGATATCCAAGGTCGTTAAAACAAGTTTTATCATCATCTAATTCAATTTGACGCTTTACATCATCTAAATAATCACATGTAGTTTTCCTACCACATACCATGCATAAATTCTTTAATTGCGAGTTTTCTTCATCATTTATGACGAATTTTAATTCTTCAATTTCTCCAAGGCACCCATTTATATTTTGGGCGTCTGCAATGAATTTATTTAAAGGTAATATTTTATTTCCACGTTGGATTGCAAGAGCATATACTCCACCTGTAGTAGCACAATTTCCGTAAGCAATCACCTTTTCAGAATTAGATTTTATTTTATTTAAAACTTCTTTGTCTTCAGGTAAAAGATATCCTGTTATAACGGCAAAATCGGTTTTTGTTTCCTTCCAGTTCTTCGGATCTTCAATAAATTCTACTTTATACTTGGATTCTTCAGTTAGCAGAATCGATTCATTATAGCATTTGTTGCATCCATTGAATTGAAAAATCTTAACATCCATCTTTTATAGTCCCCTCCTCGATAATTGCATCTGCTAATCGTATCACGATGTCTTCAAAATCACCTACAGCTGTTTCTCCTTCTGCTGCACGGGATGTATATTGATTGACGAATTGATCACTATAGCCTAATTCTTTAAACACTTTTTTCAATAACTTGATTCGATGCATCGATAAAATATTGCCATTGAAGAAATGGCATGCTCCTAAACAACACCCAATACAAGCCACTGAATCAGCACCATTATTTAATGCATCCATTATCTGAATGGGTCCAACTTGACCAGTACACTGAACGCGAACTATGCGAATTGCAGGATTATAAGCCATTCGTGCAACTCCCGCCGTATTTGCGGATCCTTGACCACATTCATTGCACATGAATACTACGATGTTTTCCATCTTCTCCAGTACTTCAGGATCTATATTTTCACAGCTCATCTTGACAAATAACACCTCCAGATACTGCTTTTATTTCATCTAATAATTGATCATCACTAAAATTTAGCAATTGTATTGCTCCTGTTGGACATGCCGGCATGCACATGCCACATGATTTACATGCAACTTCATTAATCATGGGTGTTCCATCATCATTAATCTCAATTGCAGCGGGTGCGCATACTGTTTTACATAGTCCACATCTAACACATAAATCAAAATCAACTGTAGGAACTAGCATTTCCTTTTCAATATATCCTTTTACTAACGGAGCAGCTGCTAATGCCGCAGCACTTCCAGCTTGAGCGACTGATTCAGATATATCTTTTGGTCCTTGAATAGCTCCAGCTAAAAAAATTCCACCCTTACTACTCAATGTAGGGTTCATTTTAATGTGGAATTCTTTTAAGAATCCTTCTTTTGATCGTAAAACGTGAAGTTTCGAACCTAATGGACCGATGCCTTCCGGTGGCACCATAGCCGCTGAGAGAACTACCAAGTCTGCTTGCAATTGTAATGGGGTTATGCTCAAAGTATCTTCGACAACTACTTCTAAATTCCCTGAAATTGGATCTCTCACTATCTCTGATGGACGTCCTCTTATAAATCGTACTCCAACTTCCTGAGCGGATTTGTACAACTCCTCGAAATTCAATCCTGGTGTTCTTACATCAATATAACAGATGGTAACATCGGCATCAGGATACATTTCTTTGACGATCCTCGCATTTTTAACTGCAAATTTACAGCATACTCCGGTACAATATTTATTTCCAACTTGATCATTTCTAGAACCAACACATTGAATCATTACCACTCTTTTTGGAATCTTCGCATCCGAAGGTCTTAAAACTTGACTATTTGTTAGCGATCCAGGAGCTAGCATTCTCTCTAATTTTAACTGCGTGATGACATCTTCATACCCCTCTTGACCGTAATGGTACGGTTCAATCTCAGCGGGATTGTATTCATCATAACCAACAGCAACTATAATCGAGCCGACTTTGAACATTTTGGTCTCTGGTTGCATTGAAAAATCAATGGCTTGAACTGGACACACGTTTATGCAAGTATTACATTCGATGCAATTTTTTTTATCTCTTATATATGTAGCAGGAATTGCTTGTGGATAGGCTTTATAAATAGCATGCCTGATTGACATACCACTATCCCATTCGCTTGGTAACTCAACAGGACAATGTTCAGCACATTCTCCACAAGAAGTGCAATTATCCTTAACATATCGAGGTGTAATCTCTACTTCCACTTCAAAATTGCCCATTGAACCTTCGACACTCTTAATCTGAGCATTTGTATATAATTCTATTAATGGATGATTCGCAACACCATTTGTCAACGGCGATATTGAGCATTGTGGGCATTCTAATGTTGGAAATGTCTTATTGAGTTGTGTCATGTGACCACCAATGGTCGATAATTTCTCTATTAAATACACGGGGATGCCCAATTCTGCTAAATCATTAGCTGAGCGGAGTCCCGCAATACCAGCTCCAATTACTAATGCAGCTTTGGTAGTTGAGACTCTACGTGTTTCAACATCCTCTAATTTTCTCGCTCTATTCACTCCTGCTTCGACTAACTTTTTGGCTTTCTCCGTGGCTTTAGCTTTCTCTTTTCGATGAACCCAACTATCATATTCCCTAACATTTACTTGTTGATGGCGGTGTTTATTTAATCCCATCTCTGATATTGCATTCGCAAACGTTCTCCCATGTTGATTTTTAGAGCATGATGCGACAACAGTCCGATTAACTCCTAATTCTTTAATAGAATCCTTAACCATTTGTACTCCTGGTTTTGAGCACATGAACATATAATGTTCAGCTTTAACCACGTTAGGTAAATCCTTAGCGTATTCTGCTACCTTGGCAACATCAACGGTATCAGCTATGTTATGTCCGCAATGACAAATAAAGACCCCAATTCGGGGCTCTTCTTCTTTCTCTTCTTCTATTTCACTCTTTTCTTCGTCTATTTTTGTTACTTTTTCTTTGACAGTCATTTAAATTGCCTCCTCCTCTCTTTTTATGACTTCTCCCCCAAAAATAAAATCTCGCCCCATCATTTGGTACTGAAGACCAACAAACTCTTGGTCCATTCCCATTGCATATGCAACGAGCTGGGAAAGATGTATTACTGGATAGTCATAATTGCAACCCTTATTCTTATTTAGGTAATCCTGGCCAGTTTCGAACTGCAAATGGCAGAATGGACAAATATCTAATATAATATCGGGCTTTACTTCGTCAATATTTTTCATTTTTTCACCAAATATCGTCATGCTTGAATCACCTGAATATGCTTTTACACCACCACCAGCACCACAACAAGTAAGTTGCTCTTTAAACCGTACGGACTCAATACCTAATACCTCAACAAAATCTTCAATGATTGTTGGTCCCTCTGAACTTTCTATTTCCCTAATTCGTGTTGGTTTTAAGAAATGACAACCATAATGAATCGCAGCTTTTAAATTAATCTTTCTTACTATATGATCCTCTATACCCCAAGGTCCGATTTCATATCCAAGGACTTCCGCGACATGGCGTACATTGATTGTTCCTTTAAATTCGTAATCGCCTAGCAATTTCAGTTTTTCATTTACCAACTCACGATGTTCTTCATTTTCTTTAAGATGCTTATTTATTTCCTGGAGTGTCCCAAAACAACCATTACAGACAGTTAAAATATCCGCATCTAATTGTTCCGCAATGCACAAATTTCGAGCTCCAGCTACCATCCAATCCATTTTATTGAACGAACGGAATACTCCTGGTGCTGGACAACACGTGGCACGCTCCATTTCCAAAAGATCATATCCAAGCTTTTCCATTACAAATTTGGTTGCTTTTTCTATAGCAGGGTATCGATTTGGCATGATGCATCCGAGAAAAAATGCGAAAGTTTGTTCTTTTACCATTTTTTACTTCTCCTCTTTCTTTTTTTCCTCCTTAACAGGAGGTAAATCGAACATATATTCTTCGAATTTTTTCAAATCTTTATCATCTCCTTCTTGTTTAAACTTAAATGCCGTAGGAGGTAATTCTTCTAAACCTAATTCGACTCTTATTTGTCTAACTTTATCATTTATTGGTACGGCATGACCAAAGTTTTTTAAATATCCAACAACAGCTCTATGATTGGGAGAAATATTTCCCAACTTTGTTGCATAATTTCGTAATTCCATTATAACATCCGTAGGACGAACATCCCTTGGACATCGTTCATAACAATTATAACATGTAGTACAAAGCCAAATATCGGGATCTTTGAGCACACTAAGATCTCCTAAACATACTTTTCTAATAATTATTCTAGTTTTTAGTGCGGTCCAACGTCCAGACTCACAGCTGGCCGTGCACGTTCCGCACTGAATACATTGCCAAATGTTAGATTTTCTTTCTATATTTTTAAAAAATTCCTTATCGAAATCTTCATCGATCTTATATTCCCGATGAGCTTCTTCTTTCGTTTCTGACATTTTTTCCACCTTTTATTTATCTTAAATTAAAAAAAAAAATTATATTAAGTCTCACTATAATGAGACTATTTGTCCTCCTTCACACATTTCTAAGAATGTGGCGGCACCAACAGGATCTTCGACAAAATCATGCAAGTCTTCTCGTTTAATCCCCATTAAATCCATGGTCATTTGACATGGAAATAATTTCATATTACCATTATCAATTGCATCTTTTATCATCCCCCATGGATCTTCAATCCCAAATTTTGCCATTCTTTTTCTAAAAATCTTTGCTCCCATGCCTTTCATAGGCCAGGGCATTCCCGCAACTTTCGGTTTAAACTTTTTGGTTAATAAGTTCAATCCCCAGAACGTGAAAAAGAAATTGGATTTTGTTTCCAT
>CAZBPC010000116.1:0-7826 GCA_964493715.1 uncultured archaeon | reverse complement strand
ATTAAATATATATATTATATCCTAATAAAAAACAATAGAAGCGGTACATGAAAGAAAATTTAAAATATTTTAAGTTAAATCATTCTGGTAGCGTTGAGGAGATATTTCATGAGCAGCTTCTTGCAAACTTCAATCTATATAGTGCAATAATTATCTATATACCTGCAGAAAGAAGAATGTATGTATGGATTGGTGAAAAGGCATCAAAAAATTTAAAGAAAAGTGCTATTTCTATAAGAGAGATTTTTAATAAAGAATATCCAGAAATTTCTATTCTGCGAACTATGACTTTAGAGTCAGGTTCTGAACCAAATTCTTTTTTTGAATTATGTGGATTTACAGCACTACAATTAAGTTCTCATTTGAGAAGTCAAGAAATTAAATTATTACCTATCATCTCAGAAATTAATCATCTAAAAGAAAAGGCAGATATTCATTTTATGAATGATGAATTTGAAGAAGCGATGGAACTTGCACTTAAAGTCAAACAATTAGCGAAAGAAATAAATAATGAATCCTTAGTAAAAGATCAAGAAAATTTCATTGAAGAGGCAAAAATTCGCTATAAAGGTAAAAAGTTAATTAATCAAATTGTTGAGAAAAGTGCCTTTGTTAAAACTCGAGTTGATCAATTGGTCCGAGATGAGAAATATCTAGAAGCACATTACTTGATTCAAGATTTCATAAGTGAATATGAAAAAGACTACCATATTAGTATAATTCCCGAAATAGAAGATTTAGCATCCTATGATAAAGGTTTTTCTGATAAAATTAATGATCAACGAAAAAAATTAATGAAAACATTAGATAATTTAGAACAAAGATTTTGTGAATATTTAAAAGAAAATCACTTTTATTATGCTCAAAATTTATTAACAGAAGCAAAAGCTACATTAAAGGGATTACATGATGATGAAATTTTTCTAAAATGGAATAAATATGAAGAACAACTTTCCCAAACTAAATCCGATTTTAAAAATGATATTGTACAACTTACATCTATATTTATAGCTCAATTAGAACAAAAAAATTTGAAAAAATGTACCGAACTGGTAGATGAAATTATTGAAAAATTAGAAATGACCAACTAGTGAAGTTTGATGAGTCCCAATTCTGAAGAACAAGAATCGCAGAGAGCACGGATAAAAATTATTTCAGAAATTGATCAGTTAAAGGTAATCGCAAATAATCATTATTTAATGAGAAAATATTATGAAGCAATAAAAATCTCCGAAGAAATAATAGAACTTGCTCAAAAGGGAGAAATGAAATCTATTATTGCTGAACAAAAATATTTTATTTCTACAATACGTAACTCAATAAAAAATGGGAAAGATTTGCTTTTTTTTGAAGAGGAGTTCAAAGAAATTGAGGAAAGAGTCAGAAATTACTTGTCAGAAGGCGATATCACAGAAGCTCAAACCTTAACTGAAGTTTTTAAGCATAAATACATAAATGTTGTTGATTTTCAATCTTTTCCATCCATAAATGATCTAATTATAGAAGCAGAGAATTTATGGAAAGATTTCCTAAAAGAACAAGGTACCTTTAAAAATCAACTTGACCCTCTTGAAATCCAATTCACTAGTTATCTTAAAACTAATAATATCACATTAGCAGAGAGTATATTAACAAAAGCAAAACTAATTTTAAAGGACGTAGATAATAAGAATCTAATAGATCAATGGAAGAATCTTGAAGCTACTCTTTTTTCAATTAAAAAAAATAAAAATCTTGTAGAAAAATTAAATTATGGGATTGAAAATATAAATAAGCTTACAGATGATTATAAATTTGATGAAGCGAGAAAATCTATTGATTATATGATGGAATTGGCACAGAAAGAAAATTTAATTTCTTATAGCAAACAATTTGAGATAAAAAAAAAGGCGATTGTTGATGCTGAAAATAAATATAATAAACTCATTAATGAAATTATTACACTTGAAACAACTATCAAAGATAATATCTCTTTAGGGTTATTTCAAGAAGCTTTGTTAAATTGTGATCAAATTGTTAAAATATCTCGTTTTGTTGGAAAGCAAAAATATGTAGAGATGTATTCTCAACTAGGTGATGATATAAATACGAAGTTGAGAGAGTATCAACAGTTTAAAACCATGAGAAATTCAGTAGTTGCTTTAAATGAAGACGGTTTGTTGGCATTAAATGAGAATAATTTTGAACACTTGTTGGAGAATTACAAAAAGATCAAGGTGCTCTTGAATGCATTTTTAAAAGAATAATTTTGTAACTTTCTATTATTAATGAGCTAATAACCGCTTTAATTAATGTCCTCGAGGTTTAACTTTAGTAACAAAGGTATTAAATATCTAAAAAGCCAAATATTTCTTGAGAAAAATTTTGATCCAGGAAATAATTATTTTATCTAATGACGGCATTCCTCTATTTTACCATAATTTCCTCTCAAATCTCAATTCTGATCTCGATTTTCAAATTATTGCCAGCTATTTCGATCAAATTTGTAGATTTGCGAAATATGGTTTTCAAGAGAGTATCAATTCATTAAAGTTAAATAAATCCATATTTTATTTTCATACCCATCCACTCTCAAAAATTCACTTAATTATAAAGTGTGATATCAACACTGATTCGAGTCGATCTAAAAGAAAGATTCTAAATCTCAAAGCAAATTATATCCTAAATCAATTTGTGGGAAAGTATAAATCCTTCCTGGAAAATTTTGATGGCAATGTCACCCGATTTAAATCCTTCTCGAAAGAATTAGAAAACCTTGATAAATTAGGGGAAGATCAACTAATTTACTAATTTCTAATGCAGCCCAGTACCATAGCATCTTGATATAAACCATTAAGATTTAGATATTGTCTTAAAATACCTTCTTCTTCAAAATTACATGATTTAAACATTTTAATCGAGTTAATGTTTTTAATAGCAACATGAGCTTCTATTCGATTAAGTTTTAGGTGATTAAATCCGATTATTTTTATTAAATTTACTGACTTCTTACCATAACCAAATTTCCAACATTTTGGGAGCAACCAGATCCCTACTTCTGCTCTTCGATGCAACCAGCTAATATTCCATAAACTAACTGCCCCAATTTTTTCTTCTTGTTCAGAATCTTTTAGTTCAATTATATAATTAAACTGTTGGAGGTTATCCCATGATTTCTTATAATTCTTAATTACTCTACTTGCATGTTCCAAAGAATGTAATGCCCCCATGGATAAATAATTTGTAATTTGGGCATGAGCAAGACTCTCATAAAAAAATTGCACATCTTCTTTCCCAATTTTGCGAAGATGAAGAATTTCATCATCTAATTCTTCAATAATCTCAAATTTTTCGAACATTAAATGCTCAATTGAATGTGAGTATTTATTATGTAATAAATTTAGTATATAAATGAATTTCCTTAATCTTGTTAGAATTTAAGAAAATAAAATAAAAAAAGGATTGGATATAGATTTTTAGTTAATTAGATACCTTTAAAATGCGGGGTATCTTTAATTTTTCTACTGCCACCACATTTTGGACATGTACTCCCATCCTCAAATTTACCTTTACCCCCACATTCAGGACATTTCACTTTTCTATTAAATGCCAAGATACCTTCCATCGCATCATGACTCGCTTGATTTACTCCAAAACCTAACTGTTCCATCATGCATCCTAATTCTGTATAGCGAGTGCCGAACTTTACACATTTTTTAATGACGAATAATGCGGTAGTTGGAGCCTCTCCTAACCATTTTGCTTTTTCATGGACTAACTTTTCGAATTCATCCCCAGCAGGAGCCATCCAAGTAACTAACCCCCAATCTTCCATTGTTTTTGCATCAAATGCCTCACCAAAATAAGCCATACGAAGTGCACGGTTAATACCTATCCTTGCTGCCATCCTTGTAACACCTCCATTAGCAGGGAATATTCCTCTGTTTATTTCAGGTAAACCAAAGGCCGATCTATCTGATGCAATTACAATATCACAACATAATACGATTTCACATCCACCACCTAACGCAAAACCATCAACAGCTGCAATTAGTGGCTTTGAAAATTGTTCGAATTCATCATAGTCTCTATGTCTGATTCTCATTGCCAAAGCCATGTGCATGGGAATATTTGGTTTTAAATGCGGATTAAAAGCAGCTGCTAAGTCTGCACCAGCAGAAAACGCTGGTTTCTTAGTAAATTCTTTCACACCCCTAATGACTACAGCTCTCACAGATCCATCTAATTCCATAAGTCTTAAAGCTTTGGAAATTTCACCAACGACTTGTTCAGTTAAAGCATTTAATCTATCTGGTCGATTAATTGAAATTACCGCATAATTTCCATCTACAGTACCTTCTCTTAAGACATTCCCTTCATCATCTTTAAGAGTTGGCCAATCTATTTTTAATGTCTCGAATTTATGTTCTTCATTCATTTTAATTACCTATTTCTTTATATTTTGTTTGTTTTATTTAAAACAGACAATATGGATAATTAGTAATATCATTACTTTAATTAAAAATTTTCAAAAATTAGAGGATGAATTTTCAAAATTTCTTTGCAAAGATCAGAATATCAAAATAACAAAAAAGAAAAATAAATAAAGAAAAAAGGAAATTTCTTATTTTCGCATGTTAACAAAACCGCCAGATTTCATTAAATCACACGGTTTTAAATAATTTTTTCCTGTCTTAGCGGCTAAATCTTCCAACATCCGACTCCATTTTTCATAATTCTTTTTACCAGCCCCAAACGGCCCAGGCGTGTTCATTCCCGCCATATTTGCTTCGTCAATTACTTTAAAGCCGGAAGCTACTCCTTCTTCTAAGATCCTGCACCCTTCGTTTAGTAAAATTGCCATTGTATTTTCTAAATTAAATAATCCAGATGGTTCGGCAGCTTTGACTTTTGCTTTTATTCCATCTCTTCCTTTACTCCAATCGTAAAATCCTTTTCCTGATTTAGCTCCAAGGTTTCCTGCCGCTACCATTTCTTTAACAACATTTGCAGGTTCAAAATCTGGACTGAGGGTTTCTTTATAATAAGCCGCTACATGCATCATCGTGTCTAATCCAACATAATCTGCAAGTTCGCACATACCCATTGGTGTCATACCAGCGGAGTCAGCATCTATTCTTTCCCATGGAATATTTTGTTCTGCAGCTTTATCAAAAACCCACCCTAAATAGATTTGTGCAGGAGCGTTCAACCGATTAACAATAAAACCAGGGCGATCCTTTAAAACCGGAGCTATATATCGTTTTCCTTTTAAGCACGGTAAGCTTTCAGCAACTTTCATCGTTGTTTCAAAAACCTCCTCAGAAGTCTTATCGCCTTTAATAACTTCGATACATCTCATTAAAGGAACGGGATTAAAGAAATGCATTCCTGCTACTCTTTCAGGAGCTCCTGAATCTTTTCCAATCTCCGAAATACTCATGGTGGAGGTGTTTGATGCGAATATGACATGAGATGGTCCATTATCCATTACTGTTTTACATACTTGCTTCTTAATATCCATTCTCTCAATAACAGCTTCAATAACTATGTCCGTATCTTTTACTGCCGATGCTAAATCAATGGACTTACTACATCTTGCTAATATCTCGCTTGCCGTTACTCCTTCTCCTAAAGCGCCCTTAGTTTCAAGTTTTTTCATTCCTTCAACAATTTTTGCGTATCCATTATCAACGAATTCATCTTTGATATCCACTAATTTAACATTGTATCCCGCCATTAGTGAAACTTGGGCAATTCCATTTCCCATTAAGCCCGCACCGACTACAAGAATGTTTTTTATATCAACCATTTTTAAATTTCAACCTTTTTTTTTTGTTTTTCAATTTTAATAATTTATGTAATCTTATTTTTTTTTTAACATTTGACATTTTATTAATTGAAAAGGAAATTTGATTTATCTAAAGCTAAAATTGATGATCAGTTTTCTTAATTAAATTTTAGGTGTATATGAGAATAATGGCATTTGGAAGAAAAAGTACAAGTTTAAAGAATATTATTTTTATAAAAAGTGAGCTCTTCAACACACATATCCTTTTCTTCATCATTATAGAGAAAGTTAATTTCAATCTTTTTGATTTTATTACCTAATAGATTTTTAAATGCGGTTTCAAAATATCCCTTATTTACTCTACAAAAAGCTTTACCAAATTTCATGTTTTCCCTATGTTTAATAGGTTCTCTTAAAAAGCAATGATTCTCAATAACAAGTTTTAATTTATCATCACTATCTTCAATCTCTCTTACAACAATTGAATAATAATCCTTCAATTCATTCAATAGAATCGCGAAAGCGTCTAAAACTTCGAATTCTTCCTTTCCATAAATTTGTTTTATTCGATTAGCTATAACATTTCCTGGTCCTGAACCAATCTGAAAAAGCATTGAGAGGAGGGCATTTCTACCAAAGAGATCATATATTTTACTAACCATTGATTCACAAATGATCTCGAAACCTTTCAAAGAATTAACGTTCTTACTATCATTTTCAAACATGGAATTATACTCCTCTAAATTCATGAAATCCCCTTTAAATAATAAATAAGATAGAAAATTAATTCAGATAATTCATTACTTAATTTAATTTATTCGTTTTAATTAGATATCCTTTCCAAAACAGCTTCAAAATCTTTATAATCGGGAAGGGATTCAAGACAAATAGACACATTTTCTAAATTTTTATTCTTTTCTCTTAAATATTTATCTATAGTTGGTAACATTATATCTGCAGATTTCTTAGTGTTAAATCCTATTATCTCTTTTAAAATTGGAGGGAAGGCTATAGATTTTAGAGATTTTTCATCAGCTATTTTTAAACAATTCCAAGTAGCTAACATTAATTTTTTTCCTTCATGACCTGCACGAACATGAATTATAAATTTTGATTTTAAATTGCCAGCAGAAGTCATGATGGCTTTTCCAGAAGGAATTTGTATAATTTCTTGAATAATTTTGTTACATTCTACTTGAACTGTTGAACCAGCTTCTCGGAGCGTTTTACACCTCAAATCACCACTGGGGAGAAGACGACTATTAGTTGGAACAATGATTGCATCATATTCCGTGTTTATTAACTCCCCAATAAAGAGTTCTACAATCGCATTTTTAATGATGATTTGATTCATTAACTAACTATCTTAAATTATGCTATTTATATTTTTTCTTAAAAATAATTAACGACCTTAATAGGGATCTAGTCCACATAAATGGTTTTAAACATATTTCACAAATTTGTCAATTAACTTAATTATTTGAGTTATTAATTTTTATAATTTTCAGAATCATATTTTTAACTTCATTATCAATTAATTCCATTATTTTTTGATATATTTTTCGATTAGTATAATATGGATCAATTATATCTAAGTCTTCTTTAGCGCCATTAAATTCCTTTAGAGTATGTGTTTTTCCCGCTAGATTTTTAATCAAAGGATAAGAATGTATTATTTCATCCTTATGGGACATATGACAATGAATATCTATCATCATTGTTAATATTAGAATTTCAAAGATATTATTTCTTGTCTTAACATTTTAAAAATATAACATAAAAAAGATTAAATACTAAATTATAATATTTTTACATACAAGTATAAATTTACTTGGCGAAATTTCAATGAGAAATATAACAAAAAAAAAGATAGCTTTAGTTAGTTTAATTTGTATTTTTGGATTTTCAATTTTTAACTTTACTAATTATCAAGGAAATTTTGACACGAACGATACACTTAAAGCAAAGAAGCCTAATTCTAGTGAAATACCAGATATCTATACTCTTGAAGGCAATATATCCGGCCAAATCTGGTCTCCGGACGGGTCTAAGCTAG
>CAZBPC010000115.1:0-8066 GCA_964493715.1 uncultured archaeon | reverse complement strand
ACAATATGACCTAATTCATGAGCAACTACAGCAGTCTGTTCTCGTTCATCTAAATAATGCAAAATTCCATCAGTTATTACCAATCTAGCACTATTTTTTGTGTAACCGAATGTAAAAGCACTTGGATTCCTGTCATGAATGATTCCAACTCTTGGAGTCTTGATTCCTTGAACTTCAACTACTTTATCAATTGCATTTCCTAAGTGTGGGTACATGGAAGCATATTTTTCATATGGAATCCAATCAATTCTATAAATCCATCTAATCATTAAAGGAGAGATACCATATTGAAATAAAACAATAAGTATCGTGAATCCAATCATTAATAAGAGCCCGAACAGATCAGATGGTAAAAACCATATTCCTACAATGAATACTAAAGCATAGACCATGGCAAATAAGAGCAGGGTTGCCATTGTTGATGCTGTTTTTAATCCCATTATATAATAACGCCTTTCTTTATTTTTGTTTTGTTTTATAAAAAATTTATAAAAATTAAATTTCGATTATATTATACATGTTATACTCTGTAATTAATATTTGTGCTATTTTATCTAATTAAGCAGATCTTGAATCAATAGTTAATAGCACGAATTTACCAAAAGATTATATCCAATAATTATCATAATTTTAATGAAATTTTAAAGTTAAGATTTTTGGGGTGTCAGCACTATAGATAAGGAACTACAAAGACTTTACAACGCCACAGATAATTTGATAGAACAACAGTTTTATATTCAAGGTAGTGATAGAATCATAGGTAGGACTCCCGATGTATCGATAAAGATCCGAAATTCAGGATTAGTTGTTAAAAAATTTAAGGATTTATTTCTAAAAAACCTTAAATTCTTCTTAGAAGGGGAGTATTTAAAATTTTTCCATCCTTTTACCCAAATAAAAGGAGTAGATGAAAATTCCATCCAAGAAATTAACCAAGAAGTGCAGATTAAGCTTACAGCACTTAAGGACACTAATTTTGATATAGTCTTATTATATATCTTAGTACTTAGTTCATTAATATCGAGAATTCGTGATATTCATTTTAATTATGTTCTTGAAGAGGTTCTTAAACGAGTGGGAGAATCCTCAAAAAAGATCACTAAAAACCAGATCCAATTGGAGTTAGAAGATCTCTTTATGAAAAATAATTCAAACATATCAATTCTATATAATATTTCCTATTTGGATGCTTTAGCAGAATCTTTTAATTTTAAAAAAGTTGCGCGTATATGCAAAATTCAAAAAAGTAAGTATATTAATAAGCTTGTAGCGCTCATTATATCGTCCACAAGATAAATATAGGGGACACTATTTTATTGTCTAAGTGACTTAGACTATCTTCTCTAAGATTTAAAACAAGATAAGATTAATAGATTCCAAATTCTATTTAATAATTTAATGAACTAGTATATATTGTGTTATCATGTCAGATAAAATCAATTTAAATCTACTCGAATCATTAAAAAAGTACGAAAAAAAGAGGGTTACGGTCGAGAACGCGATACTAAAATATATTAACCCAGGAGATAGAATCTTTATTGATTCGGGTTGTTCTGAACCCATAGATCTTACGCAGAAATTAATTACATTGGGTACAAAGCTCCCAGATGTTGAGATATTACATTTCTTGAGTTTGAGTGATTTGGATTATTATGAAACTGCTGGTGGAATTGAAGATTTATTCCGACATAATGCATTTTTCATTGGTAAATCACTTCGCAAATATATAAACGGCGGTCAAGCTGATTATACTCCAATGCTGTTGTCAGAAATCCCTTGGCTTTTTAAGCTTGGAAGAATGCACCTTGATACTGCTCTTATTCAAGTAAGTCCTCCAGATAAATACGGTTATTGCAGTTTTGGTATTAACGTGGATATTGTCAAGCCAATTGCTGAAGCAGCAGATTTTGTGATTGCTGAAATCAATCGAAAGATGCCTCGAACTCTTGGAGATTCATTCATACACATGGATGATATTGATTCTTTTATAGTATCTGATCACGATATCATTGAATATGATTATGGAGAAACAGATGAAGTAGCTCAAAAAATAGCAAAATTTGTAGCCTTTTTGATTGAAGATGAATCAACAATACAAATGGGTATTGGTCAGATTCCAAATGCGGTTACAGTTGAATTGGGAAACAAGAGGAATTTAGGAGTTCATAGTGAGGTTTTTTCTGATGGAATTGTAGATCTCGTAGAAAAAGGAGTTGTTACGTGCAAAAAGAAAACAATTCATAAGGATAAAATTATTTGTTCGTTTGTTATGGGTTCTCGACGTTTATATGATTTTTGTGATGATAATCCCATGGTCGAATTTCATCCTTGCGATTATACAAACGATCCTTATATAATAAGTCAAAATAGAAAACAAGTAGCTATAAATGCAGCACTCTCAGTAGATCTTACTGGTCAAGTTAATTCCGATTCGATAGGACATCAATTTTATAGCGGTATCGGAGGTCAGGTCGATTTTGTTCGAGGAGCAGCAAGAGCTATTGATGGAAAACCGATAATGGTTCTCCCTTCTACTGCTACGTTAAAGGATGGTAAGAAAGTGTCTCGAATTGTTCCGTTTCTCCAACCAGGGAGTGGTGTGGTAGTCACTCGAGGAGACGTCCATTATATTGCAACAGAATGGGGAATTGCTTACTTATATGGAAAAAGTATAAGAGAACGAGTGCTTGAGATGATTAATATTGCTCATCCGGACTTTCGTGAGGAACTCTTGAATCACGCAAAAAAATGGAATTACGTGTATTCTGATCAAAAATTACCGGTATCTATTGATGGGAGAATAAGCATTTACCCCGAAAAGTATGAAACCTCGTTTAAATTAAAGAATGGAAAGATAATCAACATAAAACCGGTTAAACCAACAGATGAAAGACTAATTCAAGAACTTCATTATTCCCTTGATGATCAAGATCGTTATTTTAGATTTTTTTCTCCAATTCAAGATTTTCGTCATAAAAAGATGCAACCAATGGTAAATATTGACTACACCACAGATATGATATTAATAGGAGAAGTAGAATTAGAAGGAGAAAGAAAAATCATTGCCATGGGAGCTTTTTTTAAAACACTTCAACCATCAGTGGCGGAATTAGCTTTCGTCGTGCAAAAAGATTGGCGAGGCTTAGGTATTACCAAATTTCTCTTAAATCATTTAGTAAAAATAGGTCGTGAACTTAATTATAAAACTTTTGGCGGATCGATACTTCTTGAAAATAAATCAATGTTACATATCATTAACACCTCAGGTTTTAAATTAACTTTAAAAAAAATAGAGAGTGGAGTTACAGAATTTGCATTTAATATCTCTAAATAATTTTCACCAACTATTTTTGAAAACATTAATTTCTTTTATCAATATTTATTGATATAAACAGAAAAAAATTGAATACAAAAATCATATTAATTTCTGATTTTCATAAGTTGTACAAGTTGCAAGGGCCTACTAATGAAGTTATTAAAGTATTTCAAGACATCATATACTCGTTTTATAATCATAAAAAAAGAAATTTTCCTTTTAGAGAAAATATTACCCCTTATAAAGTAGTAGTTTCTGAAATAATGCTCCAGCAAACTCAAACTAACCGAGTTGCAGAAAAATTTATAGAGTTCATAGATAAATTTCCTGATTTCAAATCGTTAGCTCAAGCTTCGGTCGAAGAATTACTATCTATGTGGCAAGGATTGGGCTATAATCGAAGAGCCATTGCTTTAAAAAAGATAGCTGAGCGAATTATAAGTGAATTCAATGGTAACGTACCTAAGGATATGGATTCATTAACTTCTCTTCCCCAGATCGGTCATAACACTGCGTCTTCGATATTAAGTTTTGCATATAACATTCCAACATATTTTATCGAAACGAATATTAGACGAGTATACATTTATTTTTTCTTTCCGGGTAAAATAGAAATTGATGATAAAGAAATTATGGAATTAGTTAAAGATTCTGTAGATAAAGATAATCCAAGGGATTGGTATTATGCTTTAATGGATTTTGGAACCATGTTAAAAAAAACTCATCCTGAATTAAATAAAAAAAGTGCTCATTATAGAAAGCAATCTAAATTTGTTGGTTCGACACGACAAGTACGAGGAAAAGTCCTAAAACTTCTTTTAAAAAAGCCTTTTTCAAAAAGAGAAATTATTGATAAAATCAATTATGAAGAAAAAAAGGTTATCGAAATTCTAGATGCATTAAAAAAAGAAGGTTTTATTCAGGAAGAGCAGGATAGATTTTTCATCAAGAATTAGAAATTATCTAATCTGTTTTCGATTAAGTATTTAGAGATTTTCATTGCTAACTTTTCTTGCTTTTTCCATTCTCCAAATAAAATTCCTTTCCGATTTAATAAGTTGATTTGTTTATTGAAAGCATGTGTAAAAATTTTTACTGGCATTTTAGCAAATGGAGTTTTTGGAAGAGGCATAAAGGAATGTGCATGAATCCGCGCACCCATATCTGTAAGTGTTTTCATAAATGAAAAAGTTAATTCTATATCCTCATCAGTTTCATTTGGAAGACCATAAATGAAATCAACATAAGCTTTTAGTCCCGATTTGAGTGTTAATTTCACTGCATTATACACAACTTCAATGTCATGTCCTCTATGACAAGCATCTAAAACTTTTTGACTTCCCGATTGAGCTCCTATCACGAGATTATCATTTGCAGCATAGTTTAAAATTAAATTGATGGTTTCAGGAGTGACATGTTCTGGGCGTACTTCAGAGGGGAATGACCCGAAAAAAATTCTTCCCTTTGGTTCAATAATCTCTTTGGTTCGTGTAAGCAATTCTTCTAATTTAGGTAGGTTTACTGACTTGCCATCAATAGATCCGTATGAAAAGGCATTAGGAGATAAAAATCTTATATCATTTTTATTATATTTCTTCATTAACTCAATGGCTTTACAGATTGAATCAATATTCCGATGTCTTGGAGTAGTTCCAAAAATGTAAGATGTTTGGCAAAAATAACACCCATAAGGGCACCCTCGAGTTATTTCAATTGCTCCAAATTTTATATATTTTTGAGGCAGGGGAGGATATTGATTTAAATCAATGGGTTCTCTATTTCCGGTTATAATAATTTCTTTGTCACTGTTAAGTAGAGCTAATCCTTTAACCTGTTTAATATCTCCATCAACTTTTGCTGTTTTTAATAACTCAATTAAAGTTTTCTCTCCTTCTCCAATAACAACAATATCAACACCCATTTTAAGGGTTCCTGATGGGTCTCCAGTTGGATGGGATCCACCAGCTATGATTAACACTTCATTTGCGAATTTCTTTCTTAAATGACGAATTAATTCATAAGTTTCCCAAATTTGAGGTGTAAAAAAAGACAATCCCAAAATTACTTTAAACTTATTTGAAATTAATTTTTTAATTTCTATGATTAAATCCTCTTGCTTGCGAATGAAAGCAATTTTAATATCATCCAGATAGCTTTCGGTTTCTACAGCTGCTACAAGAGCATTATAGGAAAAAATGTGATCTTTATGGTAATACAATACTAATGCAATTTGATTCTTCAAGTAATTGATCATAATAATTTTAAAACCGGAGACCTAATTATATATATAATTCAATTGCTTTTCAAATAAAATCAACTAAAAAAAAATATTTGAAGAATGATAAATATGATGTTTAATTGGTTTTTTGCTGAAAATATTACTGAGGTGGGTAATTCTTGGTTCGATTTTTATTCAATCGGTCATATATGCTTTGGTATTGCTGCCTTTACAATATTGAGCTTATTTTATACTATTCCCAAAAAAAAGGGTAAAACTCCCTTACTTTCTCCATTAGGCGTGTTTGTGATATCGTTTTTATTATTTATTGGATGGGAACTTCTGGAAAATATTCTTTTCATTCAGATTGGCTGGAAATTCGAGGGACGAGTAGATAGTTGGGCAAATATAATCAGTGATATTTTAATGGGAATTGTAGGTGCGTTAGTATCTTGGGCATTTTGTCATTGGCTATTTGATAAGAACACATTTTGGGTATATTATTTATTCGGTATTTGCGGTTTTAGTTTATGGTTAGGAGTATTTATGATAATGCGCGCTTACTACTATATTTAAATCCATATGTTTATTTTTTTTTCCTTATTTTCAAATTTGTTGATAACTATTATGCACGAATTTGCAAAATATGTTAAATATTATCAAGGAAATTTACCAATAATTATTTCAGTTCCTCATGGAGGAATGTTAAAAATTGAAGAAATACCAGAAAGAATGAGTGGTATTCGCGGGATAGATAAAAACACGATAGAAATTGCAGTAGAACTCATTGAACAAATTAAAAAAAAATATCTTCTACAAAAAAATGATCCAAAATTACCGAGTTTTGTTTTTTCTTTAGTAAGTAGAAGCAATATCGACCTAAATCGAGAAAAATCAGCAGCCTATGTGAGAACTTCTATGCTTGCCAAAGAAATTTATCAATTTTATCATTCCAAATTAGAAGAATTTATTTATCATAATTTAGAAATCTTTAATAAATCATTATTAATAGATATTCATGGCTTCGAATCAAATAAACGACCTCCTGGCTTTAGAGACGTCGAGTTGATTTTGGGAACCAATAATTTAAAGACATTATTTCCAGAATCCAAACCTAAAAAGGAACATGGTAATAATGTCCGGGGAAAAATAGTCAAGCGATTTAATAAGATTGGCATCCAAATTGCTCCCGGTCATCATTTAAGAAGAGAATATGTTCTGACTGGTGGATATATTACAAAAAAGTATGGTGCTACTAATATTAAAAACAGCCAATCCATTCAAATTGAATTTTCTGATAAAATTAGAATCTATGATAAAGAGTTAAGAAATAGAGTCTTATTTAATCTCACTGAAATTATCTTCAATGAACTTGAAAAAGATTTTTTATGATAAATACTCTGTCCAAATATTAATTAGAATAAAGAATTATATATATTAAAATGCTATATAGGATCACGAAGTTAAATGAATATTGAGAAAATTGACATTAGAGATTTAGAAGCTTTTATAGATGGTCTCAAGTCAACATTAGATACTCTTGATGGTGTTGATCCTTCAAAATCTAAAGGTTTTCAAGCTCAATTAGCTAAAGCAATATCCAGTCTACGAGAAAAGAGATCTCAAAAATTCGAACCCCTCCCAAAACTATTAGGAAATGTAACGAAAGAAGATATAAAGAAATATTTAATAAAAGAATTAGATCAATTAAATCAATATCTTGAGACTCAAGATTATCCTCATGGAAAATTTAATCTTGTTATGAAGATTGTAAAATTAAGAGCAGAAATAAAAGAATTATAAAACTTTACTCTTTTTTTATTATTTAAAAAAATACATGGTGTTTTAATGTTAATCGATGTTCATTGTCATGCAAATCTATACCTTGAATTAAACCATTTAATTAAGGATTCCCATGATGCAGGGATTGAGAAAATAATAGCCGTTGCAATGAGTGTAATTAGTCAAAAAAGAATATTGGAATTATGCGATCATCATGATCTTTTTTATCCTTCATTAGGTATTCATCCTGAAGAAATTCAAATGAATAAACAGATCATTGATATGATTGGATCTGTAGAACAATTAATTCGAGAAAATAAATCCAAAATATGTTGTATTGGAGAGATTGGATTAGACCATCATTTCATTAAAGATCTGGAGACATATCCCCTCCAAGAAAAGATTTTTAACCTAATGCTCTCACTTGCACAAGAATTAAAATTACCTGTTAACCTTCATACTAAAGGAGCGGAAAATGAAGTTTTTGAACTGCTCCCATCTTATGATATCCCTAATGTCAATATACATTGGTATTCAGGACCGGAACAATTTTTAAAAGAAGGAATTGAAAGAGGTTATTATTTTTCGATAACACCCGCTATTAAATATTCTACCATGGTTAGAAAAACAGTTTGCATGGTTGAAATAGATCATTTATTATTGGAAAGTGATGGACCAGTTAAATATTCAGGACGGATTGGAACACCCATGATGATAAAAGATGTATTAAAAATCATTGGTGATATAAAA
>CAZBPC010000114.1:0-8080 GCA_964493715.1 uncultured archaeon | reverse complement strand
CATGAGTAAATTTCTTGATTAAGGATGTTTTTCCTACTCCACCATCCCCGATAACGACAATTTTGTATTTAAATGTTTGATTTCCATTCATTAAATTTTAATATAATTCTTTCTAACTTTAATGTAAACTTAACTACAATTAGATATAAAATTTGACAAAAATTAATTTTAATTTATAAAGAGTTCTTACCAATTTTACCTAAAGAAAGGATAGTCATTATTTTTGCATAAAAATTCCTGTTATTAAAGAATTTAGTCGTGGAAAATCTTCCATTTTAATAACTTGGTTGTTCTTATAATATTCATTAAATTTTTCCAATAATTCTTCATTTTGTTTTAAGTTTTCAACAAAGATTTTCATTTTTCTTTGAGCAGAAAATGACTGTCCTTTGAAGACGTAGCAAACTAAAAATGCTGAAAGCGGTTTCATTAATAGAGTAAATTCTCCAAAAGAAGCCCGATCAAGTCCCTCAGAAAAGAGTTCTCCACTAAATGTGTTAAAAGCCTTTAAAAAGCCACTAATTAGATCATCTTCTATAATAAAATTCTCTGCAAATAATTTGGAGAATGTGGGGACCCCTCCTTCAGAGATTACTAAAATCATGATAGGATTTTCTTCAACTATCTCGGGAATTTCATTTCGGCGTTTTTGGATCATACTTTTAATTTGATCTTCTACATTTGTCATTACTAAGCGATCAGATAAAGATGAATCTGAATCTTCGAGTTCTTCCCAAATAGTTAATTTTTGAAGTAAATCATCATGTTCACTTGATATTTTCTTCACCAAGGGCTCAAAACCGTATGTTTCAGCGATATTTTGAGCCTGAGTCAATAATTGACGGGCAAACTTAATATTTAAGACTAATAATGCCAATTTAGCTTTTAGTACGTAGGTTTCAGCGTAATACCAATAACTATGAGATTTTTCAGTTAAAATTTGCAATTGGTTGATTAAAGGCTTAATTTCTTCAATAATCTCTATTTCACCGGTAAATTTAAGCTCATCAATTAAAAGATCACATAAATGAATTAATCCTTCGATTTTAATTTCAAATACCGTGTTTTCATCCTCGATTAAAGATCTTAACAGATTTTCTGCTCTTGCTCGATTTTGGATTCGGGGACTTTTCTTTAGAATAAGAGCTTCAGTATATGCATAATCCCGATTAATATAGGGAGTCTTTTCTATGTCTCGTATTTGTTTGACCCTTTCTGAATATTTTTTAGCTTTCTCAATATCTCCTTTATCAAGAAGGACTTCTACCATACTAACATTATATCCAACCTTACTCCAGTTATTCTTTGATTCTTCTGATAATTTAATACATTTACTTAATAACTCTAAAGATTTATCCAGTTTACCTTGGGCCCGATATAAGGCTGCTAGGTTGTTTAAAGTACCTAAAGAGGAATTTAAATTACTAGTTTTTTCGAAATATGATAATGCTAATTCATAATGTGTTAAGGCTTTTTCAAATTCTCCTTTAAGATAATAAATAAATCCTAAATTAAAATGTGAAGAAGCTATTAGCCTTTGATAGGGAATTTCTTCGGCAATTTTAAGACATTGATTTGTATAATAAAAAGCTTTATCAAAATCGTTTTCTAATATACGATATATATTTGACATGCCTAACAGTGATTCAGCTATATCTCGTGTGCTTCCTATTTTTTTACGTAAGTCAAGACTCCTTTTCATGTATTTCAGAGAATCTTCCTTTTTACCAAAAAAAAAAGAAAAGCGTCCTTTAATATAAGCTTTATAAGCTTCAATTTCTTCAAGATTTGCTTGATTATCTTTAGAAAGAAAGCTGTATATTTCTTCACTTTTTTCTAATAATTTAAAACTTTTATCCAAATCACCTAATGTAATAACTGAATTAGCCATATTTAATATTGCGTTTATTGATTGTAAATAATCCTGAGAATCTTGAGCTTTCTGGTAAATTTGGTCAGCAATCTTAAAAGTATTCTCCCAATCACCAACTCGAATTAGAAGTGAACTCAATAATATTTCATCTGATAAAGATAATGCTGATGTTTCAACTAATTTATTTAAAATAGGCATCGCTTCATGATCTTTACCCTCGTTCATAAAGATTTCTGCTCTTTCAATTTCTTTATCTGTATTTAACATATTTCTCTTAATTGGAGATTTATTGAATTCGGTTTCATTCATCTAAATTTCTAAAATATCTAAAAAAATAAAATTATGACACCCTATTAAGGTAGATTTAGATGAATTAAGATATAAAATTTGATAAATTTATAAAACTTAGTAGTATTTAGATTATTGGATTCGAAAAACGCAACTCTTTTTTAACATGTGGTGGGGTTTATACGATTCTTTAGCTCTCCATAATCCAGCAACGCTTAAATCTTGTTCTCTGTTTACAAATTTCACATTTTCTTAGCCATTCTTTAGAAATAAATTATTTATTGCTTGATATTTTTACTCACTTCGATATATGATACTTTTTCCAATCATTCGAATAGGTTTATATGATTCTTTTGCTCGGCGTAGATTAAGGATTCCTAAATCTTGCTCTCGGTTAACAAATATGGCATCTTGAAAATTACTTTTTAAAAAAAGATTGTTAATTGCTTGATACGCTCCTTCATATTCCATGTGCGCTTTCTCAACATGGATCACGATCGTGTCCGAATTCAACATTTCTCCAAATGTATAAGCAGCACATTTTTCATTAACGCAAATTAGTGCTCCTTTAAAACCTAAATCTAAAAAATGATCTAATGCGTCATATATAGCTTTTTCTTCCTGTTCTAAACCCTCATCTTCTTCGCATTCTCTGTGAATACACCATTCCAACTGTAATTTCTTACATGTAGCAATATCCTCTTCCGTTAATATCTTAAATTCATAATTATAAGTTTTTAAAAACTTATTTAACCATCTTCTATTTTGACGATATTTATTTCCTGGTAAAGATTTAAGGCTTTCTGTTTCATAGACATAATCCCAATTATCTCTATCGTCCATTATTTTCAGGTTCAATGATTGAAATTCATTATTAGTTTTAATTGTATCTGTTATTGTTTTAGGAACTCTGTGAACTTCTGAATCCTTGTGTTCTTTAAATAAAGAAATGATGATTTCTGCAGGATCAGAACCCACTGGTGGAAAAAAATACAAAGAATCTTTATTTCCTGATGCGGGTTCTTTTTTCTTCTTGAAAATATCTCGCGAAAAGAGAATTAGATGATCATTCCATTCCATAAAAAAGAACCCATAGAAATTCCTCCACATGTATAAATTAGTAAAGGTGAATTCAGATGTCTCAGGAGGATAATTCTGAAAATATGAATCAAAAAGCGCTTTATCCGTTATTTCTATGCGCTTTGCATCGTCTAATCTCATGATTTATCTAATATTATTGAATCTATAAATTTCTTTCGATTATACAATATTAAAACTTAAAAAACCTTCAATATACTACATAATAAATACTTGATTATCATGATTTGAAATGATTTATAGTATAGGATTAATCTTAAGAGATATATGCTCTGTCCTCATAGTTATATTAGCAATATTTCTAATTTTTCTCTTAATTATTATGAAACTTATAAGAAAAATCCATCCTTTTCCTATTCCAGCATTTATGAAAAGGATAATTGATAACCCAATACGAAGAAGATTCATGCAAAAACCTTATCTAATTGCTGAACGAATGAACTTACAACCTGGAATGAAAGTAATAGAGGTTGGACCAGGAAAAGGAAATTATACTAAAGCAGTCATAAGTAAGATTCTACCTGATGGATACGTCTATGCTATCGATATTCAAGAAAGTATCATTGATCGTTTAAAACAAAATCTTGAAAAAGAAAAAATTACAAATATCATACCAATGATCAACGATGTTTATAACCTTATATTTGAAAATGAGAGTATAGATAGGATTTTTGCGATTACTTGTTTACCAGAAATTCCAAACCCGGTTCAAGCACTCATTGAATTAAAAAGAGTATTAAAACCTAATGGTATTATTTCATTTAGCGAATTATTTCTCGATCCTGATTATCCCCTAAGAAGAACGGAGAAAAAATGGGCAAAAGAAGCTGGATTAGTTTTTATTGAAGGATTTGGCAACTTTTTTAGTTACCAATTGAATTTTGGGGAAAAAAAAAAAGATAGAAAATCAATTTAATGTCCAAATAACATTACTGGAACTTTCCCCGTACAATTTATACAAAAAATAATTGCAAGCCAATTTATGACTCCTATTCCGACTGATAATGCCACTAATAATGCTATTATGCTAATTTTTTTCATTATTTCACCCTCCAAAAATTATTATTTATTTTAAAGTAGGGTAGTAGTTTTTAATTAGATGTCAAGCTGAGAGTATAAACAAATTCATAAACTTTATTTGGACTATAATGTAAAAAAGTTAAAAAAGCGTTATTTAATAGCTCTATTATAGAAGAAATAATAATAATTTGCTTAAATTAGACTTTTTAAGCTTCTTTCAGAGCATCGTCGTCTATATTGGCAAACTCGTTTAATTCCTTTTGGTCATGAAAATAACAGCATCCGCTCGAAATTCGATAATCATTTTCCTCGTCAACTTCAAGAGGATCTTCCTCTTTCATAACTAAGATTCTTTTCCATCGTTTCATGATTCATCAATCAAAGGTGCAAAATCACCTTTTTAAGGATTATGATTCATTTTTGTTAGTAGATGGGATAAATCACTTCACTTCTAAAAAGAAAAAAAGCCAAAATTTTGATTAAATTTGAGTAAAAAGGTTAAAAAGTGAGTAATTTAATATACAAGTTATTTAAAAGTAGATTTTGACCTCAAAGTATAATCAATAAATTAGATTTGTATTGAACTCAAGAAAACATAAAAAAATATCATCCATTTGGTCGCTTGTTTTGGATCACTATGTGATTAAATATATTTTGTAAGACCTGTATCTTCATTTTTTAATCTTTTTAGTGTTTCTTCTAAAATTGCTATAACCTCTTGTCTGTACGATGTTTGTTTAGGATAATTGTAACTAAATCTACTCCATTCTGGTCGTTTATGACCGATCTTGAACTTGTATCCTTTCATATTTGTCATATAATTGTTTTGGTCTTGTTTTGTAGCAATTTGATCGGCTATGATATACCAATGGAACTTAGTATATTTACTTGCACCACTATTAATAGGTGCTTGGTGAAATCGAGTTTTAACGCTATCAAATTTAAACTTCCATTGATTAGGAGTCATTTTTGTTTCAATCCACGTTCCATTATCATAGCGCCATTTATGGGATCCTCCAACTTTCATGCCTGAATAAATTTGATTCTCGTATCTTTTGAGATTATTATATAAATCTATCACCTATTTGATAATTTTAAATTTAGTTAAATAATCTCTACAATTTTAAAAATGATATAACGGTTTTAACTTTCTGAAACAATCTACAAAAAAAAAAATAAAAAAAATAGGTGAAAACTCTATAATTTCTTAATAATAAGTTCAGCCATTCTATTCGAAAACCCGGTCTCGTTATCATACCAGCTTAAGATAAACACTTCATCTTCAATAACTTTTGTCCACAAACTATTGAAAACTGAGCTGTGAGGATTACCGATGATGTCACTACTTACAATCGGGTCTTCTACATAATCTAAAATGCCTTTTAAAGCCCCATCGGCGGCTTCTTTCATTTTTGCATTTATTTCTTCGACAGTACATTTTTTCTCAACGATTACTTTTAGATCAACAACACTACCGTCAATAGTAGGAACCCGTATTGCAATACCATCTAATTTACCCTTGAGTTCTGGAAAGACTAACCCAATTGCTTTCGCGGCTCCAGTGGATGTGGGAATCATATTTTGAGCTGCAGCCCGACCACGAATCATTTTATCAGGTGAGCCCGCTCTTGCTATATCTGCAGTTGATTGATCATTCGTATATGAATGAATAGTAGTCATTAAGCCATACTTAATCTTGAAATTTTCATTCAATATTTTTACGACTGGAGCTAAGCAGTTCGTGGTGCAAGAAGCATTACTTATGATTTTATGTTCAGCAGTGATTTTATCATCATTGCATCCAAGAACTACTGTTATATCTGGGTCCGTAGCGGGAGCACTAATAAGTACTTTTTTTGCTCCAGCAGTTAAGTGTTTTGAAGCACCCTCTCTATTAACAAATCGACCTGTTGATTCCACAACCACCTCAATATTATTTTTACCGTGTGGTAAATCTGCAGGGTCTCTTTCAGCAGTAATCGGTATTACCTTACCATCGATCACCAACGCATTTTCTCTCGCTTCAATTTTGCCTTTGAATCTTCCAGATACGGTATCATATTTTAAAGCGTAAGCTAAATACTTCGGTTCGAATAAATCGTTGATAGATACAATATCGATATCATTCCAGTAATTATCGTAAACTGCTCTGAAGAATAATCGTCCGATACGGCCGAAACCATTTATTGCGACTCTTTTTGCCATTCTATATCACTTTTCAATTTTTTAATGAATTTTCAATTTAGAAATACAAGCTAAATATGTGGTCGATAGTTTTTTAATTTTCTAGTTTTATAATGTGAATAAAATAGGGTTATATTTTCTAATGAAAAAAATAATGTAAAAAAGACAAGAATTAATGGTTCTATTTAGAATGAAAATGGTTTTAAACATTATTCTTTAAATTTTTAAGTTTCAATAGATTTAATAATAAAACTAAAGGTGATATTTATTACAGATTTAGAAGGACAAATTCTTGAAAGAATAGAAAACATGCGTGAAGAGATCATCAGATTTCATCAAGAAATAGTTAGAATTCCCTCTGAAAATCCCCCTTCGAAATATAAGGAGGTCGCATTATTCTTGGAAAAAAAGATGCGAGAAATTGGTTTAAAAACATCGGTAAAAAGAAATAATGTTATAGGTGAGCTTGCAAAGGGTGACGGTCCCACATTAATTTTCAATGGACACTTTGATACCGTTGAAGCATTCAAAGGGTGGTCAAGGGATCCATTCGGAGCGGAAGTTGTTGGAGATAAAATCTATGGAAGAGGGTCTTCTGATGATAAATCTTCAGTGACGGCGGAAATTTTTGCCACTCAAGCGTTAATCGAAGCAGGAGTTGATTTTAAAGGAAAATTAATAATAACTGCCGTAGGAGATGAGGAAACGGGAGGATTAAGGGGAGCAGAATATCTCTTAAGTAATAGTTTAATCTCTGGAGATGCATGTTTATTAGGCGACGCTGCTAATGGATATCCTTTTGGATATTGTGGTGGAACCATGTATATCACGATTACCATTAAAGGCAAAACTGCTCATGGATTAGCCTTCCCCGATCTCCCTGCATCATATCGTAATGAGAATTCTGGGATTAACACCATTGAACGTATGGTTAACGTGATGAATTTCTTACTTGAATTGAAAGAAGAATTGTTGAAAAAGACCACTAATTATCCCACTTCAGAAGGATGGGGTTCTAATGTGAGTAGTATCAATCTTGCTGAAATCCATGGGGGTACAAAAATTACGACTGTTCCTGATCGATGTTATCTCCATCTTAGCATTAATACCATTCCAGAACAAGATGTTTCAAGTATAAGAAAGCGACTTCTTGAGTTTGTTGAAAAAATGAAAAAGGACGACCCTGATTTAGATATAATGGTACAAATACCAATTGCCATGGAACCCCAAGTGATTGATACATCTTCTGATTTTGCTAAGGTTGTTCAGAAAGTAGCAGAGAAAATTTATGGGGAGAAGAGAGAATTTAAGACTTTGATGCCTTCTACCGATGCGCACTGGTTTCAAGAAAGAGGCATTCCAACTATCTTGGTTGGGGCTTCCGCGAAAGATAATAATATTCATGCCCAAGATGAATTTGTTTATATCAAGGATTTAATGGATTTAGTGAAAATGTTTGCTTTAACTGCATTGAATTACCTGAAATAAAAGAATTAAAACAGTTAATAAAAATTATGGTAACTGACAAGGATATACTAAGAAAAATTGATGAAATGAAGGAAAAAATTGTTCTATTTCACCAACAAATCATTAAAATTCCTTCAGAGAACCCCCCTG
>CAZBPC010000113.1:0-8620 GCA_964493715.1 uncultured archaeon | reverse complement strand
GATGCTCCTTTTCCTACATCCCAACTTTCATCAGCAGCTATGTGAAAATATTTTGATGTAAAAACTTCGCTTAATTCCCCTATCATTTCATTTAATAAATCATATATTTCATCGTTAGCAAGATTCAAGCTATTGGAAGCTGGAAATTCTCCATATTTCCAATATTTTTCGTTATACAATATATTTTCCCAATGTCCTATCGTTTGAAATATTGGTATAATCTCAACAAATCGTTCATTTGCGAAATTTACTAAATCTTTAATTTCTTCTTTGGTATATGATCCCCTATCTTTTCCTATCTCATCATGATTTTTAAATTGGAACATATCCTGCATATATACGAGATAATAGTGATTTATTTTGAAATGACTTAAAGTTTCAATGAATTTTTTTAAATTTGGTATGGTTGGTGCCTGTCCACGTGAAACATCATCAGAGATTCCACGTATTTTTAATAAAGGGTAATCTATGATGATGAATTGATCAATTATAAGTTTATTTTGATGAGTATTTAAAGCTTGGATTAGAGTTTGTGTAGCGTAAAAGAGTCCTTGTGGGCTTTCTGCATTAATTAGTAAGGTTGAATTTGTAGAGAATATCAGATATCCTTGATCTCGCATATTTTTCATATTCATTTCTCTTTCCAAATTGAGATTTGGAAATTCCTTCGAACAGATGGTTAGTGGATCCTCTAAATAATTTATATTTTTTATATTATTGAGGAATTTTTCCTCTAATTTCCTTTCTAAACCAAAAGAAAGAAGCCTCTCTTGTAATTGATCCAATATAAATAAGTGTTTTTCAGTAATATCTGAATATATCAATGATTCTTTCACAATTTTATGTTTAATATCCCCTAATTGTTTAAAATATCTTGGTTGTGGAAGAAAATTTAATTCCTCTATATTATTTTTAATTTTGATAAGATTTTCTATGTAGATAAACATAATATGAAATATTGAAAGCACTAAAATAAGGATTTGGAGTTATATCTGATCAATTGATTCTTCAATCAATATTATAAAATTAGTCCCTTTTGTATGGTCATTTTTGATTTTGTCCTCTACCCAAATTTGACCATTGTACGTTTCAATTAATTTTTTAACTAATGATAAACCTAAACCCAATCTATTAAAACTTTTAGATTCAATTGTACCTCTTTGAAAAATTGTTCTTTTCTGAGCATCTGGTATTCCTAATCCATTATCAACAAATTGAATTTCAATATAATGCTTTCCGGCTTTCTCTTTCTTATTAATTATAACATCAATTTCTACTGATCTACTCTTATTATGTTTAACAGCGTTATATATGACATTTTGGAATACGTCTAATAATAATTCATCTGCTATTACGAAAACCTCCTCAGTAGGTGAATTTAATTGGAAATCAATTTTTTTTTTAGGAAAAATGTTTCTAACTTCTATAAAGGCCTTTTTTATCAAATCGCAAGTGTTGATAGGAAATAATGCCTTCTCTCTATCGTCAATGGATGAGATCTTTCTTATGTTGGATACTAAATTTGCTCCACGATTTACTTGATTTTCAATGATGTCGTAAAGGTTTTCCAAATCATCATAATTGTTCTTTTGCATGCGACATAGTTCTACTGAAGTTAAAATACCCTGCAATATATTACTAACATCATGAGCAAATACATCCTTATAAAATTCTGCTCTATTATATGCTTCTCTATAATTTTTCTCAGAATCCTTCAAAGCTCTCTCAGCATCTACTCGTTTTGTTATATCTTCATAAGTACATAATATTCCAACAACATTACCTCCAGAATCATGAAGTGGTATTTTGTTAGAATCTAACCACGCTTGCACTCCGTCTGCTTGTAATTGCGGTTCTATAATATGGTATTCTGGTTTACCTGTATCCATTACTAGTTGATCAATTTCATAAAATGATTCGGATTCACTTATTTTCCATGGAAGTTCATAATCAGATTTCCCGATAATAAGCGCTGGGTCATTTAGTCCTGCAACTCTAGCAAAATTTTGATTACATCCTATGTATATTGAATTTTTATCCTTCCAAGAGATTAGTTGAGGTATATTATCCATTACGAGTTGAAACATCTGTTTGCTTTTTATAAGATCTCTTTCAATCATTTTTTGATTAGAAATGTCTCTCATAATCCCAAGTAAAAAAGCTAGATTTCCCTCTTTCGTTTGAATTATGCTTAAGCTCAATTCTCCTACAAAATGTGATCCATCTTTTTTTAAGAATTCAAATTCTTTCATTTTGATGAATTTATTTTTTCTTATTTCGCTGAGTTGTTTTAAAAAGGTATTTTTATCTTTATCACTGATATAATCGATTAGCATCTTGCCTTTAAAAATCTTAGCGTTTATTTCTCGAAACAAAACGAGGAAATTATCAGAAACCTCCACTATTCTTCCATCTAAATCCAAAATTAATATTAAGTCCGGATAATTCCTCATCAAGCTGTCATAAAGGATCTCATTAATCTTATCGTTAACTATATCTTTCATATTTTCATCAAAAATATTCAATTTCAAATATAAATTAATTAATTTCTAGAATAATGTCGATTGAATTTATAAAATCTTTTGCTCAATAATATATGGAGAATTTAATTATCATTTCTGCTGTCTTTAAGTTGCTTCTTAATAAGTGTTAATAATTCTTGCTCAGTTAATTCTTTTCCAATAATAGTCTTGTATCCTTTATTTAAGCGATTTTTTAACCAACTTGGCATTAACCAAGCTAATCCAAAACCAGATGCAAAAGTCACCACAAGAATTGCAGTCGCTCCAAATACCGCTAAACTAACAGGATTACTTGAATCTCCCCAAGTAGTACCAATTGGTTGGAAAAATTCAGGAATATTATTAAAACTAATGATAAAGGAAAAAATAGCGATCAATAAATATCTAATTTTTATCCATGGCTGAATATCTTCATTTTTAAGGTGTCTATAAGAAGAATAGGATGCCCAAGCCATCCAATCGAAGGTGATCATCGTATAGGGGACATCTAAAGAAATCCTTAAATAATACAGATGAGGTACTCCAAGAAGACTTGCATAAATTAAAATTAATTGAATAATACCTAAGCAAATTACAAGAAATATAACAAATAGTCCAATTTTTTTCTGATTCTTATAAAATGTCAAGTATGTAAAAACCGTCGTAAAAGTAAAACAGATAAAAACAAAAATCTCTTGAAAACCCTCCTGTAAATTAAATAGAAAATTCCCAATAAATCCAAGACATAATGAAATAAAACCTAGTCCAGCTATTTTCAAGTTTATTAATTTATTATGTATTCCTTTTATCAGAAAAAAAATACCCACTATAATTAAAACAACAATAAATACCATTAAAAAGCTTAAAAAAACTAAATATAATCCACTCATTTTCTCATATTCCTGCTATTGTTATTAATGATTGATTTGAATTTAACTCATCAAGTAAATAATCTAACACATCTTCAATATTTGGCACATCTAAATCTACAAGTCGTTTTTTAAGAGAATTTTTTATGATTTCTACTAATTTCTCATAATTTAATTGATTAATTGGATGAAATGGACCTAATTCATCCTTTATTGCTAGCTTAATTAATCCCCGACCCGCTGGAAGACTTAATTCAATACTTTCGGATAATTTACTTCCAAGATATTTGATTATTTCCATACTTGATTCTTAAATTCACTCAATCTATTGTA
The DNA here is from genome assembly GCA_964493715.1 of uncultured archaeon. GTDB lineage: Archaea > Asgardarchaeota > Lokiarchaeia > Sigyniarchaeales > SOKP01 > SOKP01. The sequence continues at coordinate 4,917 of CAZBPC010000113.1, read as the reverse complement.
TTGTTTATTCATTTATTCATATAATCATCCGAAAAAATAATCTTAATTTCTTTTAATAAGTTTAAGTATAATAAAAAGAAAACTCAATGCTGACTAATTAAGTTTTTAACACTTATTTTTTTATTCTTATTTGTAAGGCGTAATTACATTATGAACGAAGAACATTTGTTAAAAAAAAGCAATTTCCGAGGATATTATTTCCCTACTGATGCTATTTCACTGTCAATTACTAGTATATTTGCAGCAATAGCCTGTGTTTTAACGATGATAATACAAATTCCCGTTCCCACTACAGCAGGATATATAAATATTGGAGATTTAGGGGTAATGCTAGCGGGATTAATTTTTGGACCTATTATTGGATTTATTTCTGGAGGAGTTGGTTCAGCATTAGCTGATATCTTTTTAGGTTTTCCTCTTTATGCCCCTGTAACTTTTTTAGTTAAGGGATTAGAAGGTTTTTTAGTTGGATTAATAGCAAATCCTCGCATCTTTCATGGAAAGCGTACATATAAAGATATATTAGCCGTAATTGCGGGTGGTTTATTAATGGTACTTGGTTATTTCATTGTTCAGTTACTTGTGTTTGGAGTTGTAGCAGCTTTAGGGGAAGTTCCTGGAAACCTTTTTCAGTTCACATTTGGAGCAATTGGATCATTTTTCCTGATAGTAATCTTAAGAATTAGCATTTTAAAAGCAAATCCTCAGACATTTGAGAGAATCTTTATCATTGAAGATAGAAGAGAACAAACATAATTTTAAAAATATATCATAAAATTGATATAGTAGCAGGTTAAATTCTTAATGTTTATGATTATGGATTTTAACTTCATCTTCAATAGTGCATAAAGCACATTCCCCATTAATATCAGCTTTTTTACATGTTTCACAGATCTCGATATGCTTTGAACCAACAGCTTTACCAGAACGACGTTTTGGCGAAAATATCATTGAAATTACAAAAATTATACTTACAGTTATAGTAATAGTCGAACCTGAAGGTAAATCTAATTCATATGAGAAGAACAATCCTAAAAATGAGGAGAAAGCCCCAAATAATACTGATAGTAATATTATTCTATTTATTCTATAACTCCACTGATAAGCTGCTGCAGCAGGAGTAACTATCATGGCAAAAACTAAAATCGCACCTATTGCTTTTAAAGAAACTACAATAGCTAATGAAATTAATATTAAAAACAAATAGGATAAAAATCTGACGGGTAACCCCGTAGCACTCGCCATTTCTTCGTCAAAAGTCATAAAAAACAATTCTTTTTTCATGAAATATATAATTCCAAGAATCAATATACTGAATAAAATTAATAACACAAGGTCTTCGGTTGTAACTACAAGAACATTTCCAAATAAAATAGCATTTACACTGGCATTATAAGTTTTTATTAAGCTAATAAATAATACCGCCAATGCCATAGTTAACGAAAAAATAATTCCTACCGCAACATTATTATCTTCTACATAACCCTTTTCGTTAATAAATCCAATAGTAATTGCAGATCCTGTACCAAACAAAAAGATAGTTAAGAAAGGGTTGACCCCAATAAGTATCCCAAGAGCACCACCTGCAAAAGAAGCATGTGCAATTCCCGCTCCCATAAATACAAGTTGTCTTAAAATTATATAAACTCCAACTAATCCACAAGTAACCCCTACTAATATTGATGTTATTAACGCTCGTTGTAAAAAGGTAAATTGCACTAAAGCTTCAAAAAAATTTTGATAAATCATTTTTTATCTATTTAAATAAATTCAAATTGTTTTTATTAGTTTTTGTGTTTTCTAATTATTTTATTTTAAACCTATTCCTTATAATTTTTTGTCATGAATATGTTTATATAATATTGAATCTTATTTACGTTTATTCGTAATTACGATTAATCGTAAAAATGATCTTAAAAATATTAGATGATCAACATAAAAACACAATTAAAAAATCGACTATTTACTCTTTTCTTGATGGTTTCTCTGGTTATGGGAATTAATTTTGCTAAAATTATTCCAAATGAAACCAATTATGAAGAGAAGCCAATAAATTCTACGATTATACCATCTACTACTACCTTAAAAATAGTTGCAACTATTACAATTATTCAAGATATTGTAGAAAACATTGTCGGACAAGATGTTGATGTAGTAGTAACTGGGACAGAAGATCCACATTCATATGAACCAACTAGTAGTGAGATATTAGCATTGGAAAAGGCTGATATTATCTTTCGAATGGGAATAGAGGATTTAGAACCTTGGTGGAGATCAGAATGGGACGATTCTATTATAGTTAAATTAATAGATCCCTCAATGATTAAAATAGATCCTTTATTAGGATTTGGAAATCCTCATGTATGGATGGATCCTAATAATATTGAGAATTTTACAACAAGAATTAATGGTACTCTTTGGGATAATGAACCTCTTCAATCTAATAAGTGGATTTTCTCTAATAATACTGTAACTTATTTAAAAATTTTAGATTCATTATTAGTTAAAATAGAAGATGCCAAGAGTAGTTTTCAAGGATTAAAATTAATTGTGAATCATCCTGCTTTCTTTTATTTATTTCAAGAGTTTTTACTCAATATCTCAAGATTAGCGACTATTGTAAAAGGAGAGGAACAAGAACCCTCTGCTGCAGATATAGCACATGTAATTTCTGTAATGAGGCAAGAAAATTGCCATTTAATTGTTACTGATCCACAACATAAAACTGAAAATATATATGAAATTGCAAGAGAAACTAATTCTAAAATTGCGTTATTAACACCCTTATTAAACGTAAATGTTAAATGGGATGGGATTGATGTTAATATTGAGAATTATGCACAGATGATCGAATATGATATTTGGGCACTAGCACATCCTTTAGATCCTCCCCCAATTTTAGACCTATGGTTAATAATTTTAATAATAGGAATTTCTGTAGCAATAATTTTCATTATAGGAATAATTTTAAGAAGGAGAAAATAATGGATCCAATTATTAGTTTAAGAGATATTAAAGTAGGATATCAAAATACCATTGCACTTAATCATATCAATTTAGATGTTTATCAAGGTGAATATATTGGAATTTTTGGTCCAAATGGTTCAGGTAAAACTTCTTTATTAAATACAATATTAGGTTTGAAAAAGCCAATTAATGGTACGGTGAAATTATTTAACTCAGATAATTTAAAAAAAATGCGAGTAAATATAGGTTATGTACCTCAAAATCCAAAAGCTAGAAAAACTTTTCCTGCCTCAGTTTTAGAGGTTGTTGAAATGGGATTATATGGGAAAATTGGATTTTTAAAGCCTTTAAGAATTGAAGATGAAAAACAAGCTGAGAAAGCTTTACATGATGTTCATATGGGAAAATTTAAAAATCGACCAATTGGGCATTTATCTGGGGGAGAATTGCAAAAAGTTATGGTAGCAAGAGCATTAGTTTCCGAACCTAAAGTAATACTTTTAGATGAACCAACTAGCGCTTTGGATTTTTTAATGGTGAAAGAGTTAATGGAATTACTTACTGAATTAAATAAAAAATTTGATATTACTATTATAGTTATAAACCATCATTTGGATTTATTAACTCCATATTGTTCAAGACTATTGTTAATGGATGGCATTATTGAATATGATGGCGATCCAAATGATAAAAGGGTAAATGAAATAATAGATGAAATATTTATAAGACATTAATAAAACTATAGATTTAAAACTATAAAATTATGATGGATTTGGATTATAAAGTAATAAAATTTATATATCGTTCAGAAGAACCCTTAAAAATTAGTTATCTTTCAAAAAGTATGCGAATCGCTCATTCAACGTTAGGTAGTTGTATTAAAAGACTAAAATTTAATGGTTATGTGAATTATGAAGCTTATCATGAAGTCAAGTTGACATCTAAGGGAAGCAATTTAGCAAAAGAATTAATTAGGCACGCAAGACTCATAGAAATACTATTACATTACGAATTAGGATTAAAACCAGAACTTGCACACAGAGAAAGTGAAAAGTTAAATCTACTTTTATCGTGTGAAACTATAAATAAAATATGTAAGAGATATAACCATCCAAAATTTTGTCCCTGTGGAGAAGAGATTAAAAGTTCTTCAAATTGTTATTGTGAACACGTAAAATAATATATTTCCTCTATGGTTCGAACTTTTGATCATGAATCACTTTATCAATTGCATCCAAACAAGCTTCTTCCCACCCCTCATTTGATACAATATCTTTACAACAATTGGGACACCAATCATCTGAATACCCTTCATCACGATCCTCAAATTCATAATCTCCGTTTAAGGTACTACCGCAATAAAAACATGTTCCCTCTTCATATCTTTCTAACACTTCGAGTATTAGCTCAATTTTTTGCTTATCTTTCATTTTTATCAGTTTAAATTAATAAATAAATAAAAAAATAAAGGTATACTTTTATTTAATGAAATTTGCTGCATTCGCTAGACTTTTTTCTGCACCTTTAATGATATCATCCAATATATCTCTAACGGATTCTATTGAATTAATAATCCCTATACTTTGACCTAGTAACACTGCTCCATCATTAATGTCTCCTTCGTATACCATTTCATAATGTTTTTGATCCTCAAGGACTTTCTCGGGAGTCAACATTGCTTCTTCAGCTAATTTTTCATCTTTGCTCGAAACCACACCATGATGAAGTGAATAATTATTTTTCCAAAGACGTATTGGACCTAATACGCCAGTTACGTATCTAGTGTCTTGAGCTTTAGCTGGCGGTACAATATTTTTATAATTTTCATGGAATTCGCTTTCATTTGAAGCGATGAATCTTGATCCCATTGCAATTCCCCCTGCACCCATCGCTAAAGCTGCGGCTAATCCTTCTCCTGTTGCAAAACCTCCACAAGCAATAAGTGGTGCT
>CAZBPC010000112.1:0-8650 GCA_964493715.1 uncultured archaeon | reverse complement strand
AGAAGATTGTGGTTCAAAAATGGATCAATTTCATTTGGAAACGATGGTTTTTGAAAAATATGGTATAACTCCACCAGAAGAGGGAACAAACGAGTTCATTACTAATTTTGAATGGACTTCTTATTATGGACCATATGGGAAATATCAACAAGTCATGAAATATCCGGTTACTGCGATGCGGTTTCAATTCTTCATACAACGTTTAATTAAATTAGCAGAAGCTGATGGCGTTACATTTGATTTTTCGTCAGAATATAAGGTACCTATTGTAAAGGAAAATAAATTAGTTGGCATTATATATGAGAAAGATGGCAAGATATTTGAAGCATTTGGGAAACTAATTGTGGATTCAACAGGATCTTCAGCGATTGTACGTAGATCTCTTCCAACTGATTTAGGAGTAGAAACATTTAAAATCGAAGATGATGAAAAAATGTATGTTATTCAACGGGTCATTCAATGGAAAAATCCTGATGAGCCTCACCCTGGTACGGGGCAATATGAGGAATCTATTTCTTGGCTTTACTATAAAACATGGATGGCTCCTCACTTCTTACCAAATGCAAACATCTTTGGAGGAGGACAACCAGGTAGTTATGAAAATCAAGAAAAAGCAATGGAGATCTTCTTGCAAGATGTGCCTATTCCTCCATATGAAATCCTTGAGGTTCATAAAGCGACAACTGCATATAGGAGATCACCTTTTTCATTAGTTGGGAACGGATTCTTTTGTATTGGTGATAGTGCTTGCATGTCAAAGAGTTTTAGCGGAGAAGCAATTGAATCATCTTGGAACGCAAGTTTAATCGCAATAGATGTAATTGATAATTGTTTAAAACAAAATTTAGAATTAAACAAAGAAAATTTATGGTCAATAAATGTTAGATACTTCAGGGAACGGGGGGCCAAACTCGCTGCACTACTAGCACAAATACCTGGAGCGGCTAATACCACGAAAAAAGATGTCACTTACTTATTTAAAAAGAATTTTATTTTCAGTGGAAGAGATTTTACATCAATGTGGGAAAATTTGGAAATGGATATGAACGCGGGCAGGATGATTAAAATAGTAGGGTTATTTTTATGGGGCTTATTAACAAGGCAATTCTCAAGAAAAGCACTTTCAACAATGATCAAATACATGGGAATTTCTGGAAAAATTCGCAAGCATTATGAGGAATATCCCAAAACTCTTGAAGATTTTAAGTTCTGGGCAATTAAAGCAGAAGAATTATGGGTACCTGTGGAAAAAATGAGATATACACTTGAAGATTAGTGAGTCTAAATTCTACCAATTATTATTCCATTAATAAATAGCATTTCAAGAACTTCGAATGATAACATATTTACAAGATTTCCTATTCTTGGTGTTGGGTAGAAAACAAATATTAGAGTTATAGGAAGTCCTATTATAATTTTGATTTACAGTTCCAAAAATTACTCCAGCACTTGGTACTGAGATTATTATAACTATTACCAAAGGAAATTGTCCGGAAGACCCTGTGCACCTTTCTGGAGAGTGTTTGGATCTATAGCGATAATTATTTCAAAATATTTATCTTTATGAAATAAAATTTTATGATGTGTGAATTAACTGGATTGGGTTATTTTACTTATAGTAGGAGAGGAATCCACACTAATTAAAAAGCTATATTTTTTAAAAAAGAAACATTTATCTTTAAAACTATAAATAAGGTGATTTTATGAGTTCTTTAATTATTTATTATTCAAGAACAGGTAATACAAAAAAAGTTGCTCAAATAATTTCAAAAGAAGTTGATTACGATCTTGAAGAGATTATAGACACAAAAAAGAGAAAAGGTTTTATTGGTTTTTTGAAATCTGGCTTTGAGGCTACTCGAGGAAAATTAACTATACTTAAAGAGATTGAGAAAAATCCAGAACTTTATGATTTACTCATATTAGGAACTCCAATTTGGAATAAGCGTATGTCCACGCCAATAAGAACATATATCACTCAGAATAAAAATAAACTGAAAAGAATCGCATTTTTTTGTACTGAGGGAAGTAAAGGAGGTCCAAAAACATTTGTAAGTATGGCAGAATTATGCGAAATGCAACCAATAGCAACATTAGAAATTACCCAAAAAGAGCTTAAAAAAGATTTATATTTAGACAAAATTAAGAATTTTATTCAAGAAATCGCGAATTCGCGATAAAAATTTGTTTTAAACAAATAAATCTAAAATTGATTCTTATTGCTTTAAAAATTAAATAATTTTTTCCTAATCATAAAATTCTGAACAAATTGGGTGTTTGAAGTGAATGATAAAATAGAGATGGACCCTGAAAAAATGTTGGAATTGATGAGATACTCTTTTCTTAGGTTGGACGGCGCATGGTTTATGGCTTCAGTAGAAAGATTAGGTTTGGAAACTGCAACGAATTTGGATATAAAAGCTTGGGAGATGTTCTCTGAAAGATTGGGAAAGAAAATTTCTTCTCTAACCAATTTGAAAGGTGAATTATCCCAAACCGTACCAAAATTAATGAAGATCCAAAATAAACTAATGAATATGAACGCAGAAGTAAGTATTATAAATGAGAATAAAATTAAATATAGGGTTTTAAGCTGTGAAATATGGAAGATGGTTCAGAAAGTATGGTCTAAAGATGCGATTCCATGTCACAAGGTTACCCTTGCAAGTATTCAAGGTTTGCTAAAGGGCGCTTTTCCTGAAAGTGAATTTGTTTTAGAATTTAAAAAGAAAATGCCCTTAGGAGATCCTTGCTGTGAAGTTGAAATAACTATAAAAAATTAATAATTAATTTTAATTATTTTAAGCATTACGAGGAATATCCTGAAAATCCAAATAAATTTGGAGATTGGGTTGAAAATTCTGAGTTTTTATGGGAACCCGTTGAAAAGATGAAATATACTCTAGCATAATGATTAAGTATAGAAAAAAAGTTTTTAATTTTAATTCAGAATTGCATAGATTCAAATAAATAGAAAGAAATAATATTAATAGGATGAAAGAAGAAAGAATAAAGCGATATTCTGATAAAATTGAGTATTTAAATCAAACAATAGAAAATTTATGTGATTGGACAGAAAGTATTAACTTAAACGAGTTTGTTGAAGGCAGAAATTTACAAAAAAAATATGGAATTTATCACGCATTCCAAATTGGGATTGAAATAATTACCGATTTAATATCAATGATGGTGAAAGATATTAGAATGATTCCAAAAGATGACTATTCTAATATAAAAATTATAGAAAATAAAAAAATCATATCAACAAATTTAGCTGCAAAATTAAGAGAAGCAAATGGTCTGAGAAACCGTATCGTGCACGATTATAATGGTTTAGAAGATAGCATAGCATACAATCGAATAAAACTTCTTTTAAATCATTTTAAGGAATTTAAGGTGAATATTAAAGAATGGTTGAAGCAAAATTATTAAATCAAATTGCTAATGACTTTTCTGAAATAATTAGGAATAAGAAGATTTTAGGTATATTATTATATGGTTCTCGCCTTGAAGAAAGAAATACAAATAGGAGTGACATTGATATATGTGTTGTTGCTCCCACTGAAGATATTTATGAATTAATTTCACAAATATTGCAAAATGTCAATGTTACTGGAAAAAAATATGATATCCGTGTTTTTAAAGAATTGCCACTTTATATTAAGATTCAGGTTATTAAAAAAGGAGTTCTAATTTATTCCTCAAATAAATTGGATTTATATGAATACTTCTATATTTACCGCAAACTTTGGGATGATCAAAAACATCGACAAGTGATATCAAAAGAAGAATTATTACAATTATAGAATAAAAAGAATAGAGCCTTAGGTTATAGTTTTGTACCACAATAGGAGCAGTATACTGATGTCCCTTTAACTTTCGCTGTTCCGCAATTAGGGCAATAACTCACTTTACTTTCAATAGTCTCAGTTTGAGGATTTGCCGTTGTAACATCGACATGTTTCATCTCACCAGTGGTAGATGAAAATTTGCCTCGTAAGAGCCCTCTAGCTTTCAAGTCTAAAACGATAGCTTGTACATCTCTAAAAGTTATCCCTGTTATTTGACTAATTTCATCAATTGTTGCCGTGGGATTCGATTCATATTCAAATAACACGGTATTCCTAAGTTTGCTTCGGTTCAACCATGCTGCAACTTGACTTATTGCAATAGATAAACCAATTCCAAGCCAAATAAATCCCCACCAAGCCACAGCTACGCTTTCAGTGAGAGGTCTTATCACAAGATCATTCAAACCCCAATAAACAAACATTCCAGCAATGATTAGGGTACAAATGCTCACTCCTTCGGAATATTGATTTTTCTTATATTTCATGATAATCTTATTTAATATTGTATTGTAAGATTTATACTTATTTTTTATAAAATAAAGCATTCTATTTTTGGAAAATTTTAATTATCTCAATTCAAAGATAATATTATGAAATTTCATAATAACCATAAAAATTATCCATTCGCACATACTTATTCAATTGTAGCGAGAGATGGAAAAACAGGACAATTAGGAGTAGGCGTGCAAAGTCATTATTTTAACGTTTCTATTGTTACTTGGGGTGAATCTGGAGTAGGAGTTGTTGCAACACAAGCATTTGTTAACAAATCTTTTGGAATTAAAGGTCTTGAATTATTAAAAAAAGGAAAAACTCCTGAAGAAGCTTTAAATGAGTTGATTTCTGAGGATGAAGGAAGAGATGTTAGACAAGTATCAATACTAGACGCAAAAGGAAGAGTTGCCACCCATACTGGTGTAAAATGCATCAAATATGCTGGTCATAAAGTCGGAAAAAATTTCTCAGTTCAAGCAAACATGATGCTTTCTGAAAAAGTGTGGTCATTAATGGCAGAAGCATTTGAAAAAAGTGAAGGATTGCCATTACCTGAACGAATTATTAACTCTTTAGAAGCTGCTGAGACTGTCGGGGGAGATATCAGGGGAAAACAATCAGCTAATATAATTATATTTAATGGCGAACCAATTAGCAATAAATGGGAAGAACCCATAATGGATTTGAGGGTGGATGATCACGAAGAGCCACTAAAAGAAATTCGAAGGTTACTAACATTATATAGAGCTTATGAACAAGGAGATAAAGGAGATCAAGCAATAGAAAGGGGAGATATTGATGATGCACTTGAATGCTATAATAGAGGAATGAAAATGGTTCCAGACAATCTTGAATTAAAATATTGGACTGCAGTTTCACTAGCAAATAGTAAAAAAATAGATGAGTCATTAGTTTTGTTCAAGGACGTATTTCAAAAATATGATAATTGGAGAACTCTCACCGAACGATTACCAGAAGTAAATTTATTACAAGTAGAAAAAGAAGACTTAGAAAAAATTCTTTCAATATAGGCTAATATTAATATTCAACCCATATTGGTCCTGCCCATGTCATTCTACCATTTTCTCCCACGAATCGTACCAAATAATAATCAAACCCTCCTGTATTTAAGTTACTCGGAATTATTGGATTGTCGCTATCTTGATTGACATAATATTGACCATTAAGTTCAATACAATAAGGTTCATAAGTCGTTCCTGTGATTGGAGTAGTATCAATAATAGAGACGTTTGAAATGGGACTTGAAATGTCTAATGATTGCCATAATTCCCCGTTTTTCATTATTTCGATTGATCCTTCCCAGTTTGGAATCCAATTAGGAGTAATGGAAGCAGCATCGGATAATTTGGCTACAGGAGCACCATCTTGTGCGAGAAAAATGTTTATCAGTCTATGTGAATTCTGATTGTTCACAATAAGTGTAGATCCATCCCCCACCTTGGTTCCATTGATATTAAAAAAAAGGAGTGGTCTGCCATGGTCAGAATTTGCGTAAATTCTTTGATTTTCTAATCCTGAAAACACGCCTTCACGAGTAAGGTTGTCAACAAATGCTGCAGTTAATCCACCTGGATATGGATGTTCATTTCTCGTATTCCAAATACTAAATGGACGTTGATGACCGATATAAGCCCTCGTATGGCTTAAGCTATGTCCTGGGTGTCCATCATGTTCATCGCTCGAGCTGTATAATGTCATTCTATAACCCATAGTGAATGCATCCATGATTGAAGATCCATGAGTATGAACGGGAGGTGGATCGATAGCTCCCCGATAATTCAACTCATTTCCATGTTCGAATAAAAAATCCCCATGAACTGATGAAACTTCTGCAATTTTAACATACTTTGGATTCAAGAATGTCCAATCTTGTGGATATGCTTTCTTAGTGGTGTGATGTGGCAATGCTAAAGCTCTCGCTCCCGTACTATCAGTGAAAGAATCCAGAGCGTTCCATAAATCTTGCGTCGTTGGGAGCAAAATATAGGAGAGGATTGGATCTTTCATTAATTGATCTCCACTAAAAATACAGGTGTAATGCCCCGTCTTTACTTGAGTCCATTCAATGCCATGAAAAGTTACAAATTCTCCGGGAACATAAGCGTTATTGGTGACTGTTTCTAAATAATTCATAGAAAATGGGTTCCACATCAAAATTTCGCCATGATCCGTGACTGCATTATAATCCAAATGGGCTATATAACGGGCATAATAATAAGAATGTTCAGGAGTGCCCGTTCCATCTGATAGTCCGGTGTGAGTATGAATATCTCCCCACACGATACTTTTTTCATTATTCGTTTGATTTTTTACCATTATCGGATTGCTAAAGTATACATTATTAGTATAGCTATCATTAACTAATACATAATGGAAGCCCGGTGTCTCAATACTCATTTCAAAAACATGGATACCATTATCTTTTCCGTCATTTATTTCATAAGCAATATCTGAACCAAATACTTGCCCTGTAAATCTGTAATCATCTGGAAGAGTAGCTACTGGAGCCTCTAATTCTTCATAAGTCGTTAAGTTAAAGGAAAGCAATGAAAACCCTATAACTCCCTTGTAGGTAGCACTTAACCTTTCAAACTGATCCCATGCTTCTACCGTAAGCTCAAAAGTTTCATTAATATTTACTGTTGAAGGAGCATGTATCCAAAGCAAACGAGGACTGTTGTCAAACATGACTTCAAAATCAATATTTATCATCGACCATGAAATTAATGGGATTATAATTGCAATAACTCGAGCTATGGTTTTAATCTTTCTTGAAAGCCTTTCGCAAGATTTTATTATTTTAGATTTATAGGTTTCTATAAACCCAAATTTCTTCTTTAAAATAACAATTATTAACAATAAAACAGCAAATGAGAGAAAAATACCTATACCTGACCAAATTGCTAAATTGAGGGGGGAAAAAGCTTTGTAATAGAAAATCAACACGGTTATAAACGCAATAGAATAAGAGAGTAAGATTCCATTTCTTTTCCAAGCAATATCTTTTGAAAATATAAATAGGAAAAATCCAATCAATAAACCAATAAAGGACCAAAAATACCAAAAGAATGTAAGAATCCCAAACAAATAAAGAGATAACCTTGGAATGCGCCACCATTGGTTCCAGTTTTTATTCCTTAAAGTTCTTATATGATTCTTTGAAATTTTATCCATGATCATTTATTTCTTAAAATTAATTTCGAGTTGATCTAAAATCTCCATTAGATCTAAAACTTGAAAATCAAAATTGTATTTATCTGATGCGTCTTGTAAATTTGTTTTACAAAATGGGCAAGTTGATGTGACAATTGAAGCACCTGTCTGTTTTGCTTCTTCCAATCTCTCTTTTGAAATATCAACAGCCCAATCGGGGTATCCAATCTTTACTCCGCCTCCTGCTCCACAACACCATGCAAAATTTCTGTTTCGTTTCATTTCAACTAATTTTAAACCAGGAATTTTCCTATAAATCTTTCTCGGTAGTTCATAAATACCCATGTGTCTTCCTAAATGACACGGATCATGATATGTTACTGCATGATTAAATTCTGATTTGAATTCAATTTTATCCTCATCCAATAATTTCTCTACTAACTCAAGTGAATGATATACTTCAAAATTATGTGGTACACCATATTTCTTAAAGTCCTTTACTAAGGTTCGATAACATCCAGCACAACTTGTAATAATCTTATTTGCTTCAGTCTTTTTAATTTCTGCTATATTGTAATTCATGTATTCATTTACAATAGATAATTGCCCTGTTCGAATCATTGGACTCGTGCAACAACGCTCGTCAATCAATGTAAAATCTATCCCTGCTTTTTTTAGGAATCTTAGAGTAGCATCTCTCAATGATTGTTGCCGGTAGTTTGAGGTGCATCCAATAAAATAAACCCATTCTGCTTTATCTGGAAGATCATATTTTGTTTTTAAATCTTCGTTCGTAGAATTTTCTTCTCCATAGGGATTATAATGTTCATTACAACGCGATACGAGCATCTCTTGATTTTTTGCGGGACCTACATGCTGAACTGCCAATTCTCGAAGTGCTTCTATCATATCAATTATGTAATCAGCGTGAGGGGCCTGACATGAATCGCTACACGCTCCACATGTTGTGCAAGCAAATATTGGATCGATTAAATCATTAGACCATTCCAAATCACCCAATATTAGACCCCTTATAGTTCTTATCCGCCCCGATGCCCAATAGGATTCGAAGAGAAAATGTTCTCCAGATGGGCAAGATTTCTCGTAGTTTTTATATCCATATTTGCACG
>CAZBPC010000111.1:0-8756 GCA_964493715.1 uncultured archaeon | reverse complement strand
CATTCTCTCTCTACTCATGATCGCATCAAGAAAGAGCAAAATAATATATTCTTAATTTTTTATTTTGTTTTTTATTCATCTAAATCATATAAATCTCCGGGTTTTGAACCATCAAATAGCTCTAATTTATAGAAACGAACCTCTTCTTCACATTGAGGACAATAATATGTTCCTGGTTCACGATTTTCATGTGATAAGCCACAAATTTTACAGATTATGTAATATTTCATCTCAAATCATTTATTTTTAATCAGAAAACTTCAAAAACCTATTGCTTTATTTTCCATTTCTTTAAATTATCAACGGGTCTTGGTAGACGTCCTTCTAACCATTCTGCAGCATTATCTGGGGTAAAATCCCCAGAATCACATTCTATCATCCAAGACAAGTATTCCCCAGGCCCACCATTCATATATGGTGGGGGGGAAACGGGTTTAAATAATGTAGGTAACTTCTCCTCTACAGATACATAATTTAATACGTGTGCAAGTTCTTGAACGAAATTCCACGCTAAAGCATGCTCTATATCAATACTAAATTTAACCCGCCAAAAATTCCCATCAATACAACTTTCTATAGTTTTACCAATCGAGGGAACTTTCTTGAGAAATTGGAGTAATTTGTAAAAAAATTGATCTGCCATAATAATTTGAAACCGTTATATTATTTAAAATGATTTGGAGTGCTGCCAAATTTAAATAAAAGAAATTAGAGTTACTCAAATAGCTAAAACCCTGGCAAGGTTGTCAACATTGCATCTATTATTTTCATGCAAGTATCATCCAATTATGGCTATTTTTCGCAACTTTTCAAATGTTGATTATCATTTGAATCTTAGGGTTATAAAGTATGCTATTTTTTTACACTTGGAACAAAAGTAATAACCTTCTTTATTGCCACTTACTTGATCCTTACAATTCATGCAAAAAATCATTATATTTCAATTATGATATCGGAAGTTTTGAATCTTTTGTTGATAAAAAATAACAAGAAAAGCTAAAGGGAGTATATAACGATAAATTATAAATTAAAAGCAATCAATTATATCTCTTAGATCTTTAATTTTTATCGAATCTACTTTTCTTAAAAAGGTATTATAGATGAATCAAGTGGAATATAAAGGTGATACGTATGAAGTTCAAAAAGGATTTTTGGATTTAGGTTTATTAGAAATAGCAAGCATCGATGATATCCATGGATTAGATAATCTTAATATTAAACATTTAGAACTAAGTTCAAATGCTATTACAGAAATTAAAGGGCTAGAATCGATTAAAAAGTTAGAAATATTAAATTGCAGTAATAATCAAATAAAACATATATCAGGGTTAACAGAACTAAAAAATCTAAAGATTTTACATCTAGCATCAAACCAATTTACAAAAATTGAGGGTTTGGAAAATCTTTCATCATTAGAAGAATTGTACTTGCGAGGAAATCAAATATCAACTTTATCTGGACTTGATAATTTACCTTCTCTACAAAAATTAGATCTATCCTGGAACATGATTACAAAAATTGAAGGATTAGAAACACTTAAGGAATTAGAAGTATTATGGATTGCCGGGAATCAAATTAAAAAAATTGAAGGATTAGATAATTTGGAAAATCTAAAGATTTTAAATCTTGCAGGAAATGAAATCTCTAAACTTGAGAATATGGATTACCTCTCAAATTTAAAGGAATTATATCTTAACGATAACAAGCTAAAGAAAATTGATAATTTGGAAGATCTAAAAGGTTTAGAAACATTATGGGTAACTTCTAATAATATTAAAGAAATTGAGGGACTTGAAAATTGTACAAACTTGCAAGTTCTTAATTTGAAAGATAATGATATAAATGAAATTAAAGGATTATATCCCTTGGTAACCTTAAATAAATTATTTCTTTCGGGTAATAAAATTGAGCATATTAAAGGACTTGAGACACTTCAAGATTTGGAGACTTTAGATTTAGGTGATAATAACATTTCTCATATAAGGGGTTTAGAATCATTAATTAATTTAAAAGATTTATGGCTTTATGGAAATAACGTAGATCCAGCTATTATAGATAAATTAGGAGGATTAGATTCTGGTGGTTGTGCATTTGATGCAACAAAATTCGTACAATATTGTCTTGTTAATCTTTAATAAAAAGAATTAAATAAAGAAATAGAGATCGTGTAAAAATTCTAGGAAGGATAATATGATTTCAAAACCAAATCCTTATGAAACCAGGAAGAAACAGTTAGAAATTGCCGCTAAGTTAATTAACTTGTCATCAAATACCATCGAATATCTTAAAGAAGTCGATAGATCGTTGATAGTAACCATGCCTATAAATATGGATGATGGTTCATTAAAAATTTTTGAAGGTTATAGAGTTCACCATTCTACACTTCGCGGTCCCGCTATAGGAGGTGTAAGATACGCTGCAGATTTAACTTTAGATGATGTTAAAGCGCTCGCATTTTTAATGACTTTTAAAACTGCATTGCTGGGAATTCCTCTTGGAGGTTCGAAAGGTGGAATAAGAGTAGACGTGAAAAGTTTATCAAAAGTGGAGTTAGAGAAACTCACCAGAAGGTATACAGCAGAAATCATAAATCTCATAGGTCCAGATATGGATATTCTGGGTCCTGATTTAAATACTGATGAACAAACCATCGCATGGATGATGGATGTATATTCAATGCAAAAAGGAAGAACTGTTCCTTCTGTTGCAGTAGGAAAACCAGTAGAAATTGGAGGGACTGTGGGAAGAAGGGAGGCTTCTGGAACGGGAATGTTTTATATTTTCCAAGCAGTATGCGATAAGTTAAATTTCGATAAGAGTTCGTTAGACATCGTAATCCAAGGATTTGGGAATGTTGGAATGGTAATTGCGGGAACTTTATATCATAATAAATGTAAGATAATAGCTGTTTCAGATACAAAAGGAGGAATATACTCTCCCGGAGGGTTAGATATAGACAAAGTAATATCTTGGAAGTTAGCAGGTAATTCTGTAGAAGATTACAAAGATAATAATACGAAATCAATTACTAACCAAGAATTATTAAAATTAAAATGCAATGTCTTGATACCAGCTGCAATCGAAAATCAAATTACAAGTAAAAATGCAGATAATGTTGATTGTCAAATAATTTTGGAAGGTGCAGATGGACCTGTTACAAGTAAAGCAGACGCTATTTTAAATGATAAAGGGATTCTTGTTGTTCCAGATATTTTAGCAAATGGAGGTGCATTATGTGTATCATATTTCGAATATATTCAGGGTGTTCATTCCTATTTCTGGAAAGTAGAGCGAGTTAATCGAGAAATGAAAAATATATTACTAGAAGCATTTGAAAGGGTTTGGAGTCTCTCAAAAGAAAAAAACATATCTCTTCGAAATGCAGCATACATGATTGCAATTGATCGAGTAGCTAAAACTCACGAATTAAGAGGATTATTTCCATGAATTAATAAATCCATCAATTTTTTGGTTATTTTTCTCATTGAGATGTAACTAACAAAACCTTTATTAACATCAAAGATTGGTAATCCTTGTAATTCCATTTTAATGATCTCTTCATCTCTTGGTATTTTGTCTAAAAGTGGAAGGTCATAACTTGATAATTTTTCAATTATCTTGGAAATATCTCCCTCAAATTTATTGATAATTACTCCGCAACGCTTATAATGAGTAAATTTATCAGCACTATTCCTAATAGAATCAGCAGTATCAACACTCCTAAGAGAAATATCAGTAATTATTAGAAGATAATCTATATTCTCGATTACTTTTCTATTGATCTGTTCTAAACCCGCCTCACAATCAATTAATATGATTTCAAAATCTCTTGAAATGGACTGAATCACTTTTTTAAGGAGAGCATTTGAAGGACAAAAACATCCAGGATCTTCTGGTTGACCTATTGACAATAAGCTAAAGAATTTATTTTCAGCAATGGCATTGTACACCTCAAAATCGATACTTGTTGCAATTTCGCTAACTTTCTCTTTCTTGCGTAGTGTTTTTTCAATTACCTCTGAACGAATGCTTTCGATGCTTTTTGAAGGAACTAGTTTTACCATCTTGCTTAAGTGGGGATGAGTAGGATCAGCATCAATGAGGAGAAGCTTATAATCATAATCCTCAGAAATGATCTTGGCTAATAATGCGGTGACTAAGGTTTTTCCAACTCCACCCTTACCTACTATTGCTATAATTTGCGGTTTCTCCATATTAATTACGCTTTAATCTAATTTTAATTTTCAAGCTGATTTCTAAATTTTAACACATCCTTAATATTTTCGCATTCTTCAAAATATGGACATATTTCGCATCCCCAATCATAATCACAATCGATCTTCTTTTTCCACTCGTTTACTTTTTCCTTCCATTTTTCTAAGTGGATATTCGTGATAGGAGAAGTAATTTGGATGAATTTGTTAATAAAATCTGGATCATTATTTATAAAAAATATTTCCATTGATTGGATCAAATCCTTGAATTTTGTTTTATAAAGATGTATAATAGCATTTCCCAGAAATTCCATGGAGAAATTTTTAGCTAATAGAGATGAATTTATCCTGCACCAAAACTTTCTTGGTATTGTCCTTATTGAAAATCCTTCGATACCATTCGAAATTAAATTTAATCCACGCATTTCTTGAAAAAGCTGCTCAGTTAAAAAATCAACTCCAATTAATAAAAACATGCCAAAATGTACTTTTGATTGTGGGATATCTTGGAATTCTGGACCTAAAACCGTAATTCTTCCATTTTGAATTCGATCATTATTAATGATTGGATGAATTAATGAAAATGATTGAACACCTGATCCACCTAATTCTAGTCCCGTTTCTTCCTCTAAAATTATCTCTTTATATTTATTTACTCCTACATTAATATTAGATTGCCCTAAGAAAGAAGAGGTATCTTTTGGTGATTGATAATATCTTACTTGCTTACCATTTTCTTTTTCATTGGCTAAAGATTGTCTTATTGAGTCGAGTATGTTTTCAATTGTCAATTTTCACAGAAAATATCTTTTAAAAAATAATTAAATATATATGATCTAAAGTAAAAATTACTCATATAAATATCAAATCGGGATTCAAATCAAAAAAATGTTAAATATAGAAAAAGCCGATGATTTGTTGGGAATATCTTTGAACAATATCTTGAGCTATCGGAAAATGGATAAAGATTTCATAGGTTTAGTAAATAATTGGAATAAAAAAATAATCATTGAAATTGAAAAGTTTTATCCAGTTGAGGTGGTATTTGATGGAAATGAGATAAAATTTAAAATTGATAAACTCGATGAGAAAGTAGATTTAAAAGTAAAAATGAGTCTGAAGTCGCTTTTAGAAATTGCATATGCAAGATTAAATCCAATAAACGCTGTATTGAAGGGTAAAGTCAAAATAAAAGGGATGTTTAGAATTGGAATCGTACTAAAGTTTCTTAAAATTTTTGTCAATTCCATGAGAATGGTGGCGTCACAACCTAATCAAAATTATTATGAATTAAACAAGGAGACGAGATAAAAATGACGTCAATAAAGGAGCGAAAGATGTATGAAAAAATTAGCATGGAAGAAGTTAGAGCAAGATTAGAAGAAATTTTTGGAGCAACTAACGTTAGCAATAAACAAGTAGACTTATATCCATATTCTTATGACATGACAGAATGTACTAAACACATGCCAGATTTTATAGTTATTCCCGAAAGTAAAGAACAATTGGTGGAATTAGTTAAATTTTGCAATAATTACGTTATTCCCATCGTTCCCTATATATCGGGAAATAATGTAGGTGGGTTGACCATACCTGAACGAGGAGGAATTATAGTAGATTTTGGGAAGAAAATGAACAAGATCATCCATGTAGATGATAACATGATGTACGCATTGTTGGAACCAGGTGTCACATTTGGTCAATTACAAAAATATCTCGAAGAAAACTTCCCAAATTTGCGCTATAGTTATCCATTTGCGCCTCCATATGCTGGAGTAGTAGGAAATGTTATTTTAAGTGGCATGAACAACATGTCGTGTAAATTGGGGTCTATGGGAGATTCAATCAATGGAATCGAAGTCATAACTGCTGACGGCGAAATTGCGCGCATAGGGTCTTGTTTTTACGGAAAAGATGAAGCAGACGTGAAATCATGGTGGTCTCGATATCCAATGCCAGATTTGATGGGATTATTCATAAACTGGCAAGGAATGACGGGATTGGTGACGAAATGTGCTGTGCAATTATGGCCAAAAGTAAAATATAAGAAGATTTATCTTGCAGTAACGTTTGGATTAACTGATGTTGCTTCTATTTTAAGGGAAGCTGGTCGCACTGAAGTAATTGATGATATATCGGCAGTTAGTGTTGAAGTAGTGAAAATGTCAGTAGAAGTTCCTGAACCAATCAAATATTCCGGAGAACCAGATTTTGCGGCACTCTTGGTGATATCCGCTAAAACAAAAAAACAGTTTGAAGCTAAGCAAGAGATTGTAGAGAAAACGATAGATTATCTAAATGAAAAGGGTAAAAATATCATTCTGGCTGATGTTGATGAGTTTAGTAAGCTTTTTAATTTAAGAGTTAGGTGTTACTTAGATTTACCAGCAGCTTTATTATCTCTGGTTGAATATTCTGGTTTAACTTGGTTTGGTTCATATGCACCATCACATAAATTAGAAGAACTAATTGAAAAAATAGATAAAATCTTTCATAAGCATAATATCCCATCTTTTATTTACATGAAATCAATGAAAAGCAGCCATTATTCGATCTTTAGACCCATAATGCGTTATATGAAATTTAAAGAGGGAGAAGAAGAGCGTTATCACGCTTGTTTGGAAGAAATTACTGATACATGCATAGGATTGGGTTGCATTCCTTACAAGACGCCAGCTTGGATGACTGCAAAGCTAAGAGATAAAATTAATCCCGGTTGGCTCAATTTATTTGAAAAAATAAAGAATTGCTTGGATCCTAATAACATTTTCAACCCTGGAAGGTGGAATACGTAATGGAAGAAATATAAGGTAAATTTTTTATTAACAATTGCAAAATACCTGTAAGACCATTCTTAAATAAATTTTAACATTATTATGTTAATAATATCGAAAGTAAAAAAAGAGAAAGAATTATTATTTATTTCCATTTCGTTAAGATCTCTTCGCGTTGAAATGTAGCTCGACTGGCAAAAAACAGGCCTATATCAATTAAAGCAAGAATTCCAGCTATTAAAAGCATTGTATTAACATCAATCGTAATCACACCAAATTCTGTAAGAATGTATAGTAAAAGGAATGGAACTAATACGATACCAGCTAATTGTTGGGCTGACCGGACATCATTCATGCGAGAAGAAACTATGACGCTTAATTCTATGCTCATAATGCATGCTAATGGAGCATCCAAAAGTAATATAACCACAAAGGACCAATTTGGGAAAAATAAATAACCGACTTTAGCGAAAGTAAAGATATCCATGAGAACCATGAATATAACAGCACTGAGAAATATCATTATGATTACGGGTAAGAATGCTGCCAAGCTCTTGCCAAGTAAGATTTCATCATCGGTGGTGGGGGTCGCTAATAAGGGTTCAAGAGTTTTCTCAACTTTTTCCCCTACGAAACTGTAAGCTGCGATAACAGTTGGAATTATCGCAGAAAGAACCATGAAAAAGAGGGAAAACGCAGTAAACACCGGAAATAAGGCCTGTATTGGCGTATCTTTGTGATTTATTATATACCAAACTATTGTGGGTAACCCGATTGAAAAAACTAACGGTAAAATTAATGCCGAATAAAGGATCCATTTTTTTTTGAGAAAAAGGCTAATATCTTTTGTAGTTATCGTCCAAACATTTTTTCTATTCAATTTAATCATTCCTCCTAATCTCTTTCAAATAAACATCTTCAAGGGTTGGAACAAGCTCTGAGATCGTCTGAATTTGTCCGCCCGCATCTTGTATCGTGCGGATGATGGATGGATTATCGTGGTGGGGATCATTAACGTCAATGGTTATTTTGCTATTGTCTACCACAATCTTTTCAAAACCAAGAGATTTTATCCCTTTGAGGATACTATCAGTAACGGCATCTACCATAACAACGGTTTTCTTTCCCCACAAAGACCGGCGTAGTTCATCAGGAGATCCAATAGCTATTAGATGGGTATTCAAAATTCCCACGCGATCACAGATTCGTTCTGCTTCATCGAGCATGTGAGTATTCAAAAAAATGGTCCGTTTTTCTTTTTTCAGTTCAAGGATAAAGTCTCTAACCATTTTAGTCGCTTCTGGATCCAAATTTGCCGTAGGTTCATCCATAAACAAGATTTTTGGTTCATGAACCAATGTTCGAGCAATGGCTAATTTTTGTTTCATTCCTTTGGAAAATGTGCCTACGGTTACATCTTTTTTTTTCCATAAATCCAACATTTTCAAATAATATTCAATTCGTTCTTTTCGCTCATTTTCAGGAACCTGGTATAATTTTGCATAGAAATCTAAATTCTTATAAGCGGACAAACCTTCATAAAGACCTACATTTTCCGGTAATAATCCGATCATTTTACGAATTTCGAGTCTGTTATTTTTGTTATCAATGGACAAATTATTCAATATTGCATTCCCACTCGTTTTTGATATAAGACAACAAAGCATCCGAACTGTAGTTGTTTTACCCGCTCCATTAGGACCGAGCAAACCAAATACTTCACCTTCTTCGACTTGCAAGGAAAGATTATCAACAGCTGTCAGGTTTC
>CAZBPC010000110.1:0-8876 GCA_964493715.1 uncultured archaeon | reverse complement strand
TAAGTCCAATTGCGGCCACAACTCTCATCATCGTAAAAGCCCAGAAAAGTGGTGCGAGAGATAGAGGTTGGGTTGTTAAAAGTTGTTGAATTATGGGGACTCCCCATCCTATATAAAGATTAGGGATGATATTAACGGCAATTAGGATAATTGCTATGCTATCTGTAATTTCTAAGATTGCGTAAAGTAGCATTGAAATTGCTGCGACATATAAAAACTTATTTTCTTTAATTTTACGTGGGTTTTTGGGTTCTTCCATAAACATTCACCTTATTTTATTAAAATTTAATCTAATTTTGATGTTTTTATTAATTTGGGAAATAATGCTCCCGTTCTTTTCTGATATTCCGTATATTTTTCTCCGAATCGCTTAGTAAGATCTATTTCTTCATAGTGAATCATGATGGGTGTATAAATGATGATGAACAATGAGGAAAGGATCACTAAAAACCACGAATTGAAAAAAAAACTAATTGCAACGAACGTGGGAAACTCTCCAAGAGTTTGTGGATGTCTAATATGATTATAAATTCCTCCATACATTTCGGTATCTTTCGAGGGTGAGAGTGTTTCAGAACCCGCATCCTTAATACCCTTCATCATTATCAATACACATGGGATCGTTATACATATTCCGATTATGATTCCAACCCATATATTTGAATTGACTATCCATTCGCTCACGATGGGAAGTGGAAACCAAATCCAAAAAAATAAATTGATTATAGAAAGTAATTCACCGACACCACCAATGGAACGAAAATTTTTGCAATCTTTCCAAGCTTTATCGCCATATTTAGCTGATCTTTTCATTGGTTGGATGCTAAGAGTGTAAAAGTATGCCATTATCACAAAAGAGCACAATAATGAAACAAAATTAATGATCGAGATTAGAACCAAATTATTACACTTCTATGAATAATTATTCTTATTTAATTGGAGAAATTAGAGAAAATATTTATAGTTATTGCATCTTCTAAACAGATTTAATATTGAAATAATTTTGAGTATCTATGTCAGTCCAAAAAGGAATTTAAAAAATAAACCCAACTTTTTAGGGTATACGAAAAAAGCAGGGGTTTGACTTCTATATTCTCTGTAAGAATCTCCAAATCGATCGATTAATTCTTTTTCTTCAACAAAATGAATATGAATATACATTCCTATGTATAGAATTAGATAAAAACTGATTGAATATAAAGTAAATTGGATGATCATTCCTCCAAGACAAAGAAATAATGCTCCACTATATGCTGGATGACGCAATATTGAATATATCTTATGATCCTGCATTTCGCTTTCTTCAGGAAAATAAAGATAGATGACAGTCATGTAGTCAAATCCAAAAGTTTCTAATGCTCTAAATAACATTACAACTCCGAGAATACATATAAATCCCCCTAAGAAAAGTCGTACATATTCAAGTGCTAGAGAAATTGGCGTAATATAAGATGTTAAAGGAGTTATGAACAATCTAAACGGTAATTGTGACCAGAAACCAAGATCCCATGAATAAAAAGGAATAAAATTATGTATCGCAATACTAAAAATGACGACAACACCTCCGAATCCCGCAAGAAATACTCTTTGATACGATAATGCACCATATTTCGTTTTTAAACGATCTCGGAAGTACCACATCTGATATACCAAAAAAATTGCTAAGGAACCTATCAGTATTACCCCTAAAATTGGAAATAAGAACCTTGTACTTCCTAATATGCCCTCAGAAGGAAGTATTGTAGGTAAAAGATCAAAATAGAATTGAATAATTATACTAATGGTAAGGACGAAAATTACAAATAACGGAAGAAAGATTATCTTTTTGCCTGACAGCATTGGAATTTTTTCTCGGAATTTATCTCCACCTTTGATTTTCATTTAATTTCACCTTTTAGATAACCCTGTAAGCTTAAAAATGAGTCATGTTGCGTTAATCTTTGATTTTTATAGAAAAGCTAATCTCCAAATAATAATACGAGATAGATACATTGATAATAAAAATATAACATTTCAATTAAAAGTATTTGTAGGTTTTTCTATAATTAGTTAAATAAAACCAATAAAAAAAAATTTTTTAACTTAATAAAGATATCAAAACCTAAATGAAATTGAAATTAAATAGAAGATAATTAAAATGTCAGAAGAAGAATATAGAACGCAAGTTAGCGATTTAAAAGACGATATCACTAGAATCGAAGAAGACGCTACCAAAAAAGAAGCTGGAGCAGAAAAGAAGATTGAAGGAGATTGGGATGCTAAAATTAATGACACAAAAGAAAAGTACGATACGGCAGTAATAGACTTGAAGGAAGCCAAGGAAGAAGCAAGTAAATGGGTTAAAAAAAGAGATAAACTCATCGTAGAGGAAAAATCCTTAAAAACTCAATATGAAAAATATCTCAAGGGTAAGGAAAAAGCACTAAAAGATTTACTGAATGAGATTGATGGAGATAAGAAATCAAAAATAAAGACCAAAGATAAACAAATTAAGATCCTTGAGAAAAAGCTTGAAAAACTAGCAGAAGAAAAACTAAAACGGCAAGAACCTTAAACATTTATAGCTTATTTTATTCCTATTTTTTATTTTAAATATTATATCATAAAGAAACATGATTTTAATCTCAGGTTTTAAGAAATTTGGGAAATTCGCTGAAAATTATAGTGAAGTACTAATTTCAAAGTTACCAAATCATATTAACGGGGAAAGGATTGAAAAATTAATCTTACCAGTTAGTTGGAAAAGGAGTATCCATGAGTATATGGATTTTTTTTGCAGATTAAATGAACTTCCAAAGTTAGCACTCCTTTTAGGTATTCATTCTGGCAAAAAAATTCATATTGAAAAGTATTCATGGAATATTAAGTTTGGAATTGATGTGGATAATAAGTTTAAATGCGGATTAATTGATTATGGTAATAAATTAAGAATTAAATCGATAATTGATTTGAAAAAAATAACACTTCCAAAATCTCAATTAAAGGATATTAAAATTTCTAATTTCCCAGGTTATTACTTATGTAATTATGTATATTTTCACGCTCTCAAAGTATCAAGGAAGGAATATCCTGTTATTTTTATACATCTACCAAACAAGAACGGAATTAACGGCTTTTATGATACCCTATTAGAAATAATTGTAGAAATTATGAATAGGTAAACTTCATACATTCAGAGGGAGTTTTTGTCCTATTTCGTTTAACAAAGTTTTTGAGTAATTCGTTTGAATCTTTATTTCATCGTAAAGCCAATTTAATAGACGTAATTTAGCATTGTAAATTTCGATTTCCTCCTGAAAGATTTCTAAATCAATACTATTTTCAATTGCATCTTTATTCATGAGCGTGTTATATAATTATTTTACTATTGAATTAAGAAAAAAATGAAGTTCCATAAGTTTCAGTCTAATATCCCGGTATTATTTCATTGATTTTTATATCTTTGAAAAAAGTAAATAAAAGGATAAAATTAAAAAAAAGGAATTATATGAATTCATTTAAAATATGGATGCTATCTATCTTCAGCTAATATTAACTCTTCAAATGAAGGGAGGATTATCTTTCTTATACTATGTTTACCTAAATGGATATGTATTTTAGATTGTATTTTTATTAATTTTTTTTCATAAATAAAAAGTGGTAGCGCATAGAATCCAGTTAATATTAGAGGAAGTATCATTAAAATTATAGGCGTCAAGAGAGCTGGATCGCTGGATCGCCGGGGTTAATTGCTGTAAAAGTTTGTGTAATTACCGAGTAGTAAGCATAAAATGTAGAAAATCCTGAATAAACTTCTAGAATATTGCTGTAAAACTTGTGAATCCCTTCTATCACAGGAGTTTTTCTATTTCCATTGTATAGATGGTACTCGATTAAACCAGAATCCTCTAATATCCAGATTGGCATGAAAATTGCCAGACTAATGAATGTAAGGAAAAAACACCCAAAAAAGATTCCTTCTGCACGTAACAATGCTTCAGGTATCCCAGATAAGGGATCAGACGCCCTAAAAAGATTTGCTCCATAAAATTGCACCAATAATGCTGATGTTCCAAATGTGAATAATCCTACTATTACAGATCGATAAACATAGGTATGAAATTTAATCTTAGTTCCTTTATCAAAAATTCCATATTGTGGTGGTTTTCGGAATAAATACGTTAATTTATTCACTCTAAATAATGCACCAACTAGGTTAGGAGCAATTAGGATATAAAAACCACCGATCAAGAATGGTAACGCTAGTAAAATGAGAACATCAGTGTATATAGGTCCCGGAATTATTTTTACAAATTCATAAATATATTCAGGAGGAATTAAGTTCAATGGACTGATAGACGTGATGCTAATTAAGTAGAGAATGATGATTGTTGCAATAAGTGCTAGCATTAGTAAAAAACTTGAAATTATAAATAATTTGCTTTTTTCCATCATTAAATCACTTATATTCGTAATTATAGGGAGTTTTACTTATATTTTCCTTCAATTTTTTCAATATCATATGCTATGTTTTCAATAGGATCGCCTTCAATGACTTTATCCATTCTTTCTATGAGTTCATTAGGGAAGATAGGAATCTCAGACATCTCTTGCCTAAAAGTTCTAAACTGGTCTGTGAGGATATATTCACTTGTGCTTCTTTTAGCATCAAATTCTTCCATGATGATTTTTACAAATGAATCAATTAACTCATTCATGATTCCTCTTTCGAATTCATTCACTTCGGTAGATACATCATCTATCATGTGATCGTATTTCTTATTTACTTCTGCCAAGGCTTCTGCACGTTTTTCTTCAAGTTCTTTAATTCTTGGAGAAGCATCAGATTTTCTAATTTCTAATTCTTTAAGCTTTGTCTTGATTGATTGAATCATTATAACACATTAGCGAGAGAAATTATTTAAAAATTTAAGCATGAACCGATTTAATATAATACATGCGAAATTATTTATTCCTTCTATAATTTTCCTATCAAATACTTTTGATACATTCAATACTAATTCAGAATGATAAAGAAAAATCTCGTCCCAGAACCAGAAGATGGACTGAAGTTTATTGACGTACATTGTCATCTCCCTTTTCCACGGCCAAAAGTAAATGATCGTCTACCCTCCGATGAAGAGCAACTGAAAAACTATTTTGATTCAGGAGGGGTCTATTTAATTACTAGCACCATAGATAATAATACACTTAATATGACTTTGAAATTTATCAAGGATAAACATCGAATTGGATTTACATGTGGATGGGCCCCTCAAACAGTTACATATACTTCGCAACAAAAATATACTGAAGAATATAAGATATGGAAAAATTACGTTGAAAATCATCAGCTTGAATATTTGGCAATAGGTGAAATAGGATTAGATTTTCATCATGCAATTGAATTAGAAAAAAGAACTAAACAAATTAATGAATTAGAAAAAATATTTGAGACTACTAGGGATTATAATAAACCATACGTCTTGCATGTGAGAAATGCTACGCAAAATGAAATTGATAAAAAACATCCTAATCATCATTTCAATACTGATGATGGAGCAACAAAAAAAATGCTTAGCATAATGCAAAATTACAATATTAGTCCAAATAGAGTTTTATGGCATTGCTTTTCAGGTCCCGAAATATATGGTGCCATGTTATCTCAACAAGGATTCATGCTTTCTGTTCCAAGTTCTGCATTTAGTATAAAAAAATGGCAAAGAGCAACTACAAACGCTCCTCTTGAATCTTTACTTACTGAAACGGATAGTTATTACCAACATCCCTTTTTAAGAGGACCCCTGAACGTACCTTCAAATGTTAAATATTCAATTGCTGCTATTGCCTATTCTCATGATCTTCCTCAAAAGGAAGTTAGTCAGAAAACTGTCGAAAACGCTTCAAAATTTTTTAAAATTGAAGAAAAGCATTAGTTGATTTATCATAATATCTTTTATAAAATAAGAATAAGGATAAAAAGCAAGTTTAAAGTCTAAATATTGGGCATCAAATATTGGTTTAAATTTCATTTAAATATCTTCAAATTAAATTGATCTTAATTATAAATTATTCAAATTTTAAAGAAAATGAGAACATATAAAATAGCAATAATATTTGTTAGCGCCCTATTGGTAGGTGGAACTATTGGATTCTTTATTACTGGATTTGTTACATCTGGAAGTATTGTAAAAACTGCTAGTTATAATTATGATCCTAGTGTTCCTTCGCCTATTGAGTCATTAAAAATGCAAGCAGATATAGGCAAGATAAATTTTCAATACAATACATCTAATCTGGCTCACTATGCAACGATAGATGTTGATATTAGGATTTCTGGATTATTCATGGAAGCAAAAGATTATACAGCATTTTTTGTACCAGATACCGAGTGGTGGCTCTCGGAAAACGAGTTTTATCTGAAAACTCTGCCAGATATTTGGTTTGATCCTTCCTTTTGGTTTAAATCTTATGATGTTACTATTAATGTTACGTTGAGAACTGATATTGTCTATAATCTTACTGCAATTGTGACTACTGGCGCGATCGAAATGACTACTGCAAATGGAGTTGTTCTAAATGACCTTACTTTGCAATCTACTACTGGTTCTATTACTTATATCTCTAAAGATAACACTCAATATCTTGGCGATGTCAACTTGGCTACGATTACTGGTTCATTAACTATGTCAACTTTAGAAAATTCAACGTTTCAAAACGGCTTAATATTAAGTACTACTACTGGAAGTTTAAACCTTGTTGCAGATCTTTCTAAATTTGAACAAGGAATTGATCTTCAGACTATAACTGGCTCATTGGATATGACCTTAACATCTTGCGTATTAGGCGGTGATTTAATCGGAAGTGTCACTACTGGTAGCATCGAATTAAACATGGATGATACTCTATACACAAAAGATAATGCATTAAACTTAATGACTACAACAGGTAGTATCACGTTAGATATTAGTCAAACTAATGATATGGGAGCAAACATCACCAGTACAATCCAAACCACGACGGGAAGTATTACTATTATCTATAAAGATTATACTGGAGATGTTGGTGCTCAATTTGTAAGCTCAAGTGGTCTTGGAAGCGTTGATTATACCTATTTACTATCAGAATTTTCAGAATCAAGCAATATACTTACAAGTTTGAACTATGATGGCCCATATGTGAATACATATTCAATCACTAGTTCTATTACTACAGGAAGTATAAATATAGATGCTCGATCTACAATTTAAAATTAAAAAATTCGTTTTCTTTTTTCATTTTTTAAACGGGTAATATTCGTAAAAGGTGCGATTTATCTCTTTAAAAGGAAGTTTATGATTTGTTCCTCTATCGTTTAAATATTCAACATATTTTTCACCATTTAAAGTAGTATCAGGAAGGGTAGCATCATGAATTCCGTCAAATTCTACCGTTCTATATCCAAATTTATCACATAATTCCTTATTAAATGTAGGAGTTACTTTTACCCATTTCCCTTGTAGGAATAATTCAGTATATCCGTGATATAAGAAAATATCAGTACCAATTATTTCTTTCAGCTTATCTGGAGTTTGATAATTTCTGATATCTGCAAAATGAAGTCTAGCTGGGAGATCGACAGCTCGAGCAAGAGCGGTTAGTAAAACAGCTTTCTGAACACACCATCCCTTTCCCTCTTGAATAATTTTTGAAGCTTTGTATTTCCTTCTCGAGGAAGATAGACTATAGGCATCATATTTAATCTCATCCCTCGTCCAATAAAATAGCTTGATTGCCATTTCTTTCTGATTTCTCGATTCTTTAATGATACTTTTCGCGATTTGTTGAACAATTTCGGAATCTGAATCAATGAAATAATCAGAACTTAAATATTTCTCCATTGTTTTTAATTTCCTAATTTATAATAATAAAAAATAAAAAAAATTGATAAAAGTTTTGAAATGGAAGAAAGTCATTTATACAGAATTTTCGTTATTTAGAAAAATTAAAAAAAAGTGAGATTATTTTAACATTGACATGTTTTTCCTTATTGCACTTTCTGCTCCCTTCATAACACTTTCAATGATTTCATTTACTCCGTCTATGCTATCAATAATTCCAATTGATTGACCAAGCAATACTGCACCAGTCTCCATATCCCCAGAATAAACCCTGTCATAAGCACCCAAATCTTTCACTCTCTGTTCAGGACTTATTGATTCCTCATAAGCAATCATTTCTTCTTTACTACTTGGAGCAGGGTGTGAGAGCGCATATTTATTTTTATACAAGCGGATAGGCCCAAATGCTCCGGTGTATAGTCCTGTATCTTGAGGTTGTCCCGGTGGAATCAATGCTTTGTAATCTTTATGAAATTCACTTTCTTTTGATGCAATAAAGCGCGATCCCATAGCTATTGCACCAGCTCCCAATGAAAGAGCTGCTGCTAATGATTCACCAGTTGCGAATCCTCCACAAGCTATTTTAGGTAAATCAGGGAGATATTTATTTATCTGTTGTAACAATACAAG
Organism: uncultured archaeon; assembly: GCA_964493715.1. GTDB lineage: Archaea > Asgardarchaeota > Lokiarchaeia > Sigyniarchaeales > SOKP01 > SOKP01. The sequence goes on along the minus strand of CAZBPC010000110.1, from coordinate 387 downwards.
GGTTGACACTCTCTCGTAACTTTGATGACCCCCTCCTTCAGTACCAGTAACAACTATTCCATCCACATTAGCCTCTACGCATTTTTTCGCTAACCATACTGCTGGTGCTACATGAAAGTGCTTAACATCAGAATTTGCTCTTAATTCTTGAAATGATTTCGATGCCGGTAATATTTTTGAAGACCCTGCTGAAGTTAACCAATACTTGCATTGATCTCTCATTCTTACATTGCTCATAACTAATTTTGGAATGTTTCTTACCATAGCTTTAACTCCAACATTATTACGAGAAGTAAGGAAGTTAATACCAAATGGCTTATCTGTATGTTCTATCATGTATTCGATACTTTTTTTATGTTCCTCTACTGGATCTGTACCAACAATATT
>CAZBPC010000109.1:0-8914 GCA_964493715.1 uncultured archaeon | reverse complement strand
CAATTAACAATTGATGTCACAATCATTCAGACAAACGTGGAAAATATTTCCTATATCGATGTAATTGCGAGAAATTCGGGGATTAATCAATCCATTAGGTTTTATTTCAACGATACTACAAATAATAAACCCATTAATGAAACGAAAACAAGTAATATAATTTTAAGAAATAATGCAACCGGTGCCTTATGGACTAGCGGAGATTTTTGGTTAGTTGACTCTTGGAATAATGGAACATATATCCTAGAAGTTGATATGGGGACTCGAACTTCAGGTTGGTATACATTAGAAGTTAATGTGTCCAAGTTCCCTGATTATGATGTAAGTATTTTTTATGTCACTTTCTACTTTAGAGGAAATTATACTGAGATAAATCTCATTTCTTTAGAGGGTCCTGCTGGAATCCCACTTACACCAAGCGGTATTAGTAATTATACAATTTTTGAAGGAAGTGATATATATATTAATTTTAATCTTACTGATTCAGATTTCTCTGATAACTTAGTAATCGGTGACGCTAACACGTATATAGTTAGCTTCTTGAATCTTGGTAATAGTGAGAGTGGTACGCTTGTTACATCGATTAATTTTCAGACACAATCTCATATTGGGTCGATAATTACATCAAATCCTGCTTTAATTCCTGGTAGATATTTGATAACCATTACAACTACAAAAATTAATTATGAAAATGCCTCATTCGCTTTCAACTTGACTATTATTGAAAAATATCAAAGCAGGTTAATTATTATATCTCAACCTAATGATGTTAATGCGGGAAATTCATTTATATTAATTGTTAGATCAGAATATTACAATGGAACTGATTGGGTGCCAATAATTGGATCAGATGTTCGAGTCATCCCTTACTTCGATGGAATTGCTGTTGCTACATTAAATCCGATCCTCATAAATGGAAGTGAATCTGAATTTGAAATCACGGTAAATATTAATGCTATCAAGATGAATCTTACCATTATCCTTCAAACTGAATATTTTCATCAAGCAACCATTATTTATATTGCCGATATTGACATAAATCCGGCATTCTCGTTTTCGGATTTAATTCCATATATTATACTTATCGGAGCTTTAGTTGCAGGTGCAGGTATTTCAGTAGGGGTTTATAGAGGCGCTATTCTACCTAAAAAACGGGAAAAGCAACGGATTTTGACTGAAGTAAAAACCATCTTTGATGATGCGATTAATTTAGAGCATATTTTAGTCTTATACAAGGCAACGGGAACTTGTATTTACTTTAAATCATATGGATCTGAAGAAATTGATCCTGAGTTAATTGGTGGATTTCTTTCAGCAGTTTCATCATTTGGAAAGGAAATGGTTGCACAAGAAGCGTTAAATGAAATTTCTTATGGAGATAAAATGCTGTTACTTGCGGATGGCGTTTATATTCGGGTTGCTTTAGTTTTAGGTAAGAAAGGATCATTGATCCTGAGGAGGAATTTGAAGCGATTTATCGAAGCGTTTGAAAACACTTATAAAGATATTTTACCAAAATGGAGAGGACAGCTTAATCCTTTTAGGAATGCAGGTCAAATTGTTGACGATCTTCTCAACACATCTATAATTCTACCTCACCAGATATCCTATGAATTTTCAAACATTAAAGATTTAAAAACATCTCATTCAAGGGATATTTTGAAGGTTGCGCATAATTGTTGCGAAGAATTGGATAGAGAATTCTTCTTTATTGCCACACTGCTTAAAGAAGCTACTGAATCAACAAATAAAGATACTGCAGAGATATTTATGGGTATCAAAGAGCTAAGAGACAAGAAAATGTTAATCCCGATTGAAATATCTGCAATAGAAACTCAACCAATATCTCAACAAGAAATAAACCTCATAAGTCAGAAAGTATCACAATTACCTGGCTTAACGAATGAAGAGAAAAATAAAATGGTTTCTGATCTGTCTCAAGTTGGTCCTATTGAGAGAGAGGCTTATCTTGCGAGTTTTTCATCACATCAAGAGATCGTTTCTGCTCCCATAAAATCAAAAGTGGGGACAACGGTAATTGAAGATAAGAAAGCGGCCAGGAAACAATTAAAAATCTTAACAAAAGCAGCGGTTCATTTAAAAAATAAAAAAGATTTTCCAAAATCAATTGAAACTTATCGTAGAGCTGCAGTTATTGCTTCAAATTGGGAGTTATCGAACGAATTCATGGATTTAGAGGAACACATAAGAAAATTAACGATAGAGGATTTACAACACCGAAAAAAGATAGAGGAACTAGAAGCAAAAGAAGCTTTGAAGAAAAAAGACTACGCTAAATCTGCTATGAAATATAAAGCAGCTTCTAAAATTGCGTCCGAGATTTTTAAATTAGGAGTAACTGATATGACGAAAGAAGTAAAAAGATTAACGAATAAAGCAAATGAATTAGATAAAATGAAATAAGAATTTTTTTTAACTATTTTTATTTTTATATTTTAATTGATTAAATAAAATGAGATTATAATCCTATATTAAAGGTTTAAAGAATCATTGAATTTTTAAATTTAATTTGAAATTCCATGTTCAGTAATACTAAAAACTGCTTCTCCTTCAGGCAAGTGGGGAGCGTCGACGACTTTTGCAACTCTTTGTTCACCTTTACCTTTTCTCAAATAAAGTCTTACAGTAGAACCGTGGGCAATAATATTTCCTCCAGCTGCTTGTAATGGATTTCCATAAAAGACGTCCGGTTTGGATTGTACTTGATTGGTAATCATTACTCCTAACTCAGGATGAATGTCGCATAATCTTAGTAAATCATGAATATGAACATTAATTAACTGCTGTCTATTTGCTAAAGTTCCCCTCCCAACATATTCACTTCTAAAATGACCGATTACAGAATCTACTATAATTAATTTGATGTTCTTTTCTTTTATTAAATTTGCAGCTTCTTTTATCAAGAGAACTTGATGATCTGAATTGTAAGCTCTACCAAATATGATATTTTTTAGAACTTCATTATGATCAAGACCCAATCCTTCAGCCATTTGAATGATTCGTTCTGGTCTAAAAGTGCCTTCTGTATCAATATACATTGCTTTTCCTTCTAAACCGCCTTGATCTCGAGGTAATTGCACATTTACACATAATTGGTGAGCAATTTGAGTTTTTCCAGTCCTGAATTCTCCAAAAAACTCGGTTACACATCCAGTTTCGAGACCTCCTCCAAGAAGATCATCCAACTCTTGGCTTCCTGTCGTAATACGTGCAATGTTTTTTCTATGTTCCCAAACTACCTCAGCTGATTTAAATCCGATATTCAATAATTGCATACTAGATTTAATTAATTTTGCTGTAGTTTTCTCTCCTAATCCCGAAGCATCCTGAATAATGGAAGGTGGTGTATAGGCAATGGATTCAAGGCTAGCAAATCCAGCTTTAATAAGTTTTTTCAGTGTGGCTTCCCCAACACCAGGTAAATTTTTAACGGCATCAACGCTTTCTTGATGATCTCCACCAATTATTACCAGTTCTTCATCATCTTCCTCAATTACTTCATCATCCAAATCCTCTTCCATTTCATCTAGATCGTCTAATTCTTGAAAAGCGTCTTCTAATTCTGCTTCGTCATCATAATCTGATTCATTAATTTTATCTATTTCTGGTTCATTTTCTTCTTCTTCCTCGTCTTCAAATCGAGCAAATTCAGCGTGTTCCTTATATATTTTACCTTTAGTATGATTTCGCTTGCATTCGGTACAATAATATGGTTTCCCCATTTCAATATTGTTTGTTTCTTCTATTTCACTTGCTTTTGCCATAATTAATCACAATTGATTAAATTTAGTGTATTTTATATACTCCTAATATAATAAAGAAAAAATAGAATTCCGGCTATTTTAAATGAAATAGACTTCAAATTTTTCAATTTTTAGAAGTTATTAACCTAAAAATAAGAGCGATAAAAAACTTAGAACATATTTTTAATTGCATCTGAAGTTTTACGCATCTCTATGAAGCAAATATCCATTCTTGCGTCTAAATCCAAGCATAACGCTAAAATTAATTCATCTCCTGCTTCCATCACAGCAAAATTCCCATCTTCACCTTGTAAAATGCAAACATCTAGTGATCCTGATTTTAACTCCAATAAAACCCGCTCAGACACAGATAAAATTGTAGCTGTCATTGCAGCCAAATTCAATTCTTTGATTCCTTCTTCTAATATTGAATGAACAATTAATCCTTCTTTAGATACAATTGCTGCTGATCTCACTCCATCAACATTATCAAATAAATTATTAAGGAGGAGTAATAATTGTTCGTCTTCCATCTAAAACAATTCCTTAAAAAGTCGTTTTCGTAATTTTTACTATTATGAATTTATTAAAGTACCTTTATATTAATTTTTTTTTTATATTATATCATATATTAATCATTGGAGGAAAGAATTATAAGTCAAATGAAAATTTAGAATACTATAATCTAAAATATTTAATTATATATGATAATGAAAATCTCATGAATCTTAAAATTGAATACTATCCAAAACTTCCCGATAATCTACTTTCAAAATATCTTTCTATAATCAAATCCAATAAGAAAAATTGGGATGAACCTTTCTTTGTTGATACTAAATCTTATTTAGATTTTGATTTAATAAATGAAAAACTCTCTCTTTTCGATTTAGATCAAATTAATAATCTAATAATTATAGGAACAGGGGGATCAATTCAAACAATATTGGCATTACATCATCTTTCGCATAAACATATTTATCCAATTACCAATTCACGTTCATCTGAGTTGAATGAATGCTTAGAACTCACTAAATCATCAGATTCTCTTGTAATCCCAATTTCTCGAGGGGGAGAAACGTTGGATGTAAATTCTACAATTGGACTTTTTGTGAAAAAAAGGTATCCTTTTCTTGGATTATCATCCAAAGGTACAATGCTGTCAATTCTAGAAAAAATGGGCGCTCCGATCCTTGATGTTCCAGATCTCTCAGGTAGATTCGCAGCATCAATTTGTAATGTTGCAATTGTTCCCGCGCTGATTTCTGGCATAAATGTGGATATGTTTTTAAAGGGGTTAGAACAAGGATATTCATTATACATGAGGGAGTCTGTTAATCCTTCTATTGAATTTGCAGCATTTCTTTATAGTTTATACGAAAAAGGAGTTAATAATTTATTTTCAATGCCGTACGCTAAAAATATTGAGGGAGCAATTGGACTTTTTGTTCAAGAGATTTCTGAAAGTACAGGAAAGAACAATAAGGGTTTAATGGGTACAACTCAAAGTGCGCCTCTCTGTCAGCATTCAGTATTAGAATTTTTACTAGGTGGAAAAAGTAGTGGAGTGACACCAATATTATGGATATTAGAAAAAGTAAAACACGATATCATATTGGAATCTAATATAAATCATATTAATGGTAAATCCGCTCAAACTATTGTAAATTATCAAGCTGTTGCGACTTTTCAAGCATTAATTGAACAAGGGCTTCCAACAGCAATGATCTCATTAAAAGAAGATGACGAGGTTAATCTTGGGCATTTAATCGCTTTCATTCAAGCCACAGTATATCATTTATGTCTCCTATTAAATGTAAATTGGGCTAACAACCCAAAAGTGGTTATTGGCAAGAAAATTTGTAATGAAGCTCTCATAAATCAGAAACAATTTGAATCTTTACAAAGCGAAAGGGAAAAGATTGCTAAGGATCGATTCACAAACTTTTATTAACCGATAAAATCATCATATAGTACATTTATAGCTTTCTTACAATTTTCTCTTTCAACAATAATAGTGAAATTTAATTCAGAAGAGCCTTGAGCAATTGCTCTCACATTAATATTATTATTCCCTAGTGTGGTAAAAATTTTGCCTGCAATTCCAGGAGTATACATCATGCCAGCTCCAATTACAGCAATTAGTGATATATTATTATCTATCTTTATACTAAACCATTGTTTCCCAAAATATTCAGAATTTCTAAGTAAAGAGCTAACTTTCATTGAATCTTCCATAGGTATTACGAATGTTATATTGTTTTCAGAAGAGCTCTGTGAAATGAATTTAATGGTGATGTTGTTTTCATCTAATAGAGAGAACAATTTCGAGGCAGTTTTCGGTAATGATATCATTGTACCACTTTTAATCGTTACCATAGATAATCGATAAATATAAGAGATTGCTTTTATTGCTGATACATCTTTTGTAAATTCCTGGGTTATCATTGTGAATTCATCGGTATAGGGATCATAAAAGCTTCTGATTTCTGATGTAAATTTTCCCTTTTCGCTTATATCTAAACAGAGAGGATGCAGTACTTTTGTACCAAAAAATGCGAGTTCCTTTGCCTCGATATATGAAATTTTTCTCAAGAGAACTGCTTTATCGCACATTTTAGGATCTACATCTAAAAATCCTCTTACATCTTTCCAATAGACGACTTTACAACGATAAAATGCTCGTAAAGAATAAGCAAGCACTGCTGCTGTTAAGTCTGTTCCACCTCTTCCTAATGTTGTTATCTTTTTATCTTTCGTAGAACCAAAATATCCAGTAATACACGCAATATCGCATAAACTTGACTTTAAAAGAGGTATCATTCTTTTAGTTACCAATTCTTCTGTGCCATTTAAAAGAGGGAATGCATTTCCAAAATTATCATCTGTCTGGATGATTTCATCTGAGAGTATGAATTCTGATTTAAAACCTAAACTATTAAGATAAGTACATAAAATGAATGTGCTCAATTTTTCACCATAAGAAACGATAAGATCTTGTAAATTATTACTCGGGCGAAGAAGGTTAATCACATGACCTAGATTATTAAGCTCCCTTACATTTTGTTTGAGGAACTCGATAGTGTTCTCACGATATTCAGAGTTTTCAGGAAGTAGGTCATTAATTATTTTTGAATGCCTATCATAAATTTGATCTAAAATCAAATCACCTTTTATTTCGAGATCATTTGATTTTTTATAGAATTCTAAGAGTTGATCAGTAATACCATTTATTGCTGAAGAGACAATGATTAGTTTGGACTTTTTCAAATATTTCTTGATGATTGAAACTGTGTGTTTAAAAGATTCTTCATCTTTCAGGCAAGATCCTCCAAATTTCATTACTATAAGAGATTTTAATTGGTCATTCAATATACTCGTTAATTTAGGTTATTAGGCTATATCTCATGGGTTTCTATTAGAAGATATAAAATTAGATTAACTTATCAATATTATGATTAAAATATGAATGACGTGAAAAATAAATAAAATTATGAAAAAATATCTCCTTAAACTATATAGTTAACTTTTATTTATCTAATTTCTAATAGTATTACATGAGTGTGTTAAATTCCTTAATATCAATACATCTTAAATTTAAACAGTATAGAGTTCAATTCTTATTGTTATTCCTATTTTGGTTAATGGGGGCCATTTTTTTTGCCTTTACTGAACCATTTCAAGATATCTGGGATTCATTTCTAATCTCCATAACAGTTAGAACACCTCAGATTAGCAGCGATTTTTCTAACTTTTATTTTTTAATTTGGCCTATTCTTTTGGAAGTAATCGTGTTTGGGTTCTTAGTAGGAGAATTATTGGAAAAATATAATCCTATTGTTACAAGTAGAATTCTCGCCAAACATAGGCATAATCATACGGTTATTATTGGTTATGATCATCTAGCAAAAAAGATTATTGAATATTGCATTGAAAATAAAAAGTATTTCTCTGCTATGGAGGACAATGAAGAATTGGTCGAAGACCTAATAAATAATGGATTTCCGGTTATAGTAGGAGATCCAACTGATAACGCTAACCTTGAATGCGCTAATTTGGATGATGTCAAAGAAATTTTCATTTGCGTAGATGATGTTAGAATCTCGCTTATGTGTGTTGAAAAGATTAGGAAAATCAATAAAGATTGCCCTATCTATGTACGAGTCTTTGAAGATCACGTTCAAGAATATCTCAAGCAAGATGAACTTAACGCATATCCATTTTCTACTTCAAAATGGGCAATGGAATTAATCAATAGTTGGTGTAGAGGCAAGCAAGGAAAAGCAATCGTTATCGGAAGAGATAGACTTACTCATCGTATTGCACATCATATTTCAGCAGATCACAATCGTGATACTTACCTTTTTGATGATGAACATGATGGAATAGAATTCGTACAATCAGATAAATTACATATAATAAATAAAATCGCACTTTTTCTTAGTGATATAAAACCTCATGTGAATTTAGATGAAGTCACTCAAGTTTTTATTTGTTGGAAATTAGAAACGGAATTTGATGAAGCACTTTACCTTACTTCCAAGTTTAATTTAAGATATCCTAACGTTGATGTATATGTTAGAATTGCCGATGAAGAATTAATAAATTTAGTCGAAAGATATAAAGCAAAAACATTTTCTACTTCTCAGAATGCATTAGAGATGTTACAAATGATAGTTGCTCCAGATTCAGCTATTTACCCCGATAAGGGAATTAAATTATAATTTTTTTCTTTTAATCTATTTGTTAGAACTTTTTTATCTAATTATAGAAAATTACTGTAAAATAATGGGGATTATGGCATTATTAGGACAATTAGAAAAGCACTTTAAACAACTTTCACATGAATCCATTCTTACTTTATTAAATATTATTATAGTTTTTCCTGTTTCTGGCTCAATTTGAGATGCAAATAAATTTTGAAAACAAAATCCAGGTTCAAGACATTTCTTACAAACAGTACATTTTTCGCTATCTATTTTAAATTCAGCTAGTTTACCCTCATCTATTGAGATAACTTCGATAGCATTATGTTCACATACTTCAACGCATTTGAGGCATCCTTTGCATTTATTATAATCAACAAATCTTAAAGAATCTCTAAAAAAGATGGCTTTTGGATGACAAGAATAGGAACATTTTTGACATCGAAC
>CAZBPC010000108.1:0-9445 GCA_964493715.1 uncultured archaeon | reverse complement strand
TGCTTAATGGTAACTTCCCTTCCAATACGCTCTTAAGAATGTTCATTCGTCCACGCGAAAAATAAATTTCAAATCCCTCTTCTCCTTTGGCCTCTTTAACAGGGCAAGTTAAATATCGACCAACAGCAGGTCGAATGGCAAATCCACAATCACCACATCCCATGCAGCTCATTACTGCTTCCCATTCTTTCTTTAAATGCTTTAATTCACTCATTTTTTATTTATCACCCCAAAAATTGAATTTCCCTCTACTAATTATCATGTTAGGGTCTAATTGTTTTTTTATGTTTCTCATCATATTATAATACTCTTCGGTGTATGCGCCTATATCTACCATTGTCCTTGACATGAAGTCTCCCATCATGTACCATTGCACCCCGTGGCGCGTAACTCGTTCTAAAAACGATTTCCATAACTTTAAGTTAATTTCTTCTATAATCTCATGTGTTTCTCCATTAAAATAACTACCAAAACTTGTAAATCCGCAAGTTATTTCAACATTATTCCCATCTATTAAAAGAATTGGTCCGCTACCAGATATTGGTCTTGTTTTCGTAATTTCAAAAATCTTTCGCATCTCTTCATCATTTTCCATGTCCCATTGATCTATATCATTCATTATATTAGGATAGTCATTGATGGGGCAGAAGCATTCGCCAGTAAGAGGTTCCATTGCTGGAAAAATACCCCATAAATTATGATAAAATTGCCAGTGTCCTTGCTCAGTGTAATGCCATTTAGCCATGTTTCCATCAGAAATCTCTGGTCCAAGATATTCCGTTTTATTATCCTCCATGATGCTGTCCAGTTGTTTTACTTTTTGTTCCAGTTCTTGTTCAGAATTTGCTTCGATGGTGTAAAAAATAATACCTCGTTTCTTTTTTAAATCTTCAAACATGGGAAAGACGCCTTGTTCCGTAGATATTCTAATGATTAAATCCATGATGTACATAGCATCGTATACATCAATCCCTTTATGGCGAATTTCTGAGAGTATCTTAGCTGAAACTTCTCTTTCTTTTCTAGGGAGCTGAAAAGATTTATATTCTGCGAATTCTGGTCTTGGAAAAACTTGTAAAGAGACTTTTGTTTTTATTCCGAAAATACCATTGTCTCCGCAGAAAATTCCGGCAAGATCAGGTCCATTCCCAAATCGGTTAAAAGGAGTTTTAGAAAATTTATTTGCTTGAGATCCTGTCTCGATAATATCTCCAGTAGGAAGAACTACTTCTAAGGAAACTAATTGATTCGTGCACGCACCATATTTGGCACAACCTCCACCTCCAACAGAATGATGGGAAATACCTCCCCCAATTGAAGCGGTCATACCTGATCCTGGTCCCATACATCCCGTATACAATCCGAAGTTACATAGGTATTCATTTAGTTTCCCCCAAGAAATCCCAGCTTCAACAGTGACTATCAGATTTTCTTCATCGAGATTAAGGATATTATCCATGCGTTTCATATCTAAAAGAATCCCCACATCCCCAATCGGTTTACTCCCTCCGAATTCACAATCTCCCCCTCCACGTGGAATAACGGGAATTTTATTTTCATTGGCAATTTTTAAAATCTCTGAGATTTCATGAGCATCTTTCGGCCTAATTATCATCTCAGGTACACCTTGCAAGATGGGATCTACATTTCGAGAATAAGCATGCCTTACATAAAGACTGTTTGAGATGTACTTTTCTGAAACAATTTCTTTAATTTTTTGATACAATTCTGTCATGATTTACATCTTTGAGTTATTTTTAACTAATCTATATTGATAGGATTGAATCTACTGGAATATATAAATCTTAAAGAATTACTTTGAAATAGATTTACATAAAAAAATCACCTTAAATCATTAGACTACTAAGGATGGATTTACTTGAAACTTGATAAAAAATATATTACCATTTTTATAATTGTAACAGCTAGCATTATTCCTTTAATCCTTGGATATAAAAGGAATTACATTTTTATTCCTTTTTTTGATATACATGTGATTTTTTACCTATTTATCGGTATTATTGCTGTGTTTCTCCTTGGAAGAGTGATCATTTCGAAAGTATTACAAGATGGACCAAGTATCTCTCAAATGAAAGATCATGATGTGATAAAAGCATTTTTTAATCAAAATAAAAAGTTAGTATTAATTGTACTTTTTCCAATGACAATGTTAATGGAGGAATTTATCTTTAGGTTTTATGCTATCTTGATTTTATTAGACATTTTGTTTCAGAACTACTTTCTAGTAATATTGTTTTCTAGCATTATTTTTGCTCTCTACCATCTTCATTTTTGGTTTAGGTTCCGGAATCTTAGAATATTTATCTCTTACTTTATATTATCTTTCTTTTTGGGGTTATTAAACGGATTCATTTTCATATATTTCGGTTTATTATTCTGCTTTTTTGTTCATTTCGGACTCGCTTTTGAAATGTATTACCATATATATGTTAAATACTTCAAGAATAATAATAAAACATAAATTTTCTCTTGGTTTCTAGATAGTAACCTAAATCTTAAAGTTGAGAATGAAATTATGAAATTGTTCTTTCGAAATTTAACAGAAAAAGATATACCCGCAATCTTGGATATAAGTAAAGACATGTGGGAAGGAGATGATTACATTCCCTATGTCATAGAGGAGTGGTTACTTGAAGAGGGTAATTTAGCCTATGGTGCGTTTCTGGAAGAGGAAATGAAGAATTTAATCGGATTTGGGCGTGTAAAAATGTTTCCAAATGGAGTAGCTTGGTTGGAAGGAGGTCGAGTGAAAATTACTCATCAAAAGAAAGGAATAGGGCGTGATTTGATGAAGTATGCAATAGATTATGCGATTCATGCTGGAGCTAAGGTTGCTCAATATGACACATCGTCAAACAATCTAGGTTCGAAATCTTTAGCAAGATTTCATGGATTTATAGAGAAAAAAAGAATGGAAGTTTTAGAATGTAAAATTAATGAGTTAAAAGAATCAAGAAGTGAAATTTCTGAAATAAAGAAAATAAATAATGAAGAAGCAAAACAGATATATAAAAAAATGGATATTGGTCCTGGAGATGAATTGAATATAGGGTGGTCATACATCCCTCTACCATATTTAGAGGATAACGATGCAATATGGTGGACTATTCCTAAAGCAATTTTGCAAAAAATAGACATTAAGAAATCTGATCAAACTGAAAAACCTAGGGAAAATGAAATATGGATTATCGCATATGGTGATCCTCTAGCGATTTGCAATTTACTATCTTATACAATAACTCATAAAATTAATAAAAAGGAATTCGATTTAATCATCCTTTATTGTAAAGTTGAGGCTGTAAAATATGTAAAGGAACTAGGCTTTCAAGAAGTTTTTTGGGAAGAAAAACCTGAAGCGGTTGTTCTTTATGAAAAAAGATTACATGATTATTTATGAAGAACATTAGACTTTTTTATATTCTTAAATAGAATAATAGTCATAATTATCTATTTTAGAAAATTTTAAAAAATCATGATTTCGACTCCTTCAGCAGGATATAATTTTCTTTTCATAAGATCTACTCCGATTTCCGCTAATTGAGATGGATCAAATTCCGGATTAAGTTCAAAATATGTTATAAATCTCATTATTTTCGCATTTTAGATTTATTTAGGATTAGATTTCAGAGATGTAGTTTTCAAAATTACATCAATTTCACAAAAGTGTAAGTAATTATTTAAATTTTACAGAATTGGAAAAAAAAATTTAATAAAAAAAGAGTGTTTTATTGTGCAATTTCAATTGCATTAGCTTTATATCCTTTTCCACAATATACGCAAAAAACATTGCCATTCTCATGCAATTTTTGTTGCATTTGCTCGGTAAATTGATTCCCACATTCACTGCAATAAGCAGCATCTGGCTGTATCGGAGTCACGTGTTTTAAGACATGTTGGGTTTCGATTCTCGGTTCTTCTACTTGAGCAACTGACACATCAGGTTCTATCTCTGGTTCTTTCTCATTTTTAACGAGTCGAGGTTTACCTGTAATGCCATAATAGAGCTCTTCAAAGAGTTTATAAAACCCTAAAAAGATTGCTTTTAAGAGGAGGTATACCCCTTTAAGGACGTAATAGATGAGATATGCCGCGCCTTTTAAAACGTAATAAACTATGACTCCTGCAAGTATGAGAACTGCAACAGCTCCTACTAATACCAATACTTGACCATATACGGGGACGGATAAAAACCATTGTAAAAATTCTTGCCAATACAGAAAAGCTTGATCGGCAATTGCATTCCACTTAACCATTCACTTATCACCTTAATTTTGTTTAAATATTCTTTTTTTGCTTAAATAAAAAGTATATCAAGTGAATGATAAGGTATTTGGAGTCCATTAATTAATTAGGAGTCCAATTTTTAATTGTTAAAATTTTTTAGGTTGAGTTGTGCGACTTTCCGAAATCAAACATCATCTTAAAAGCTTTAAGTGCGTGGTCAATTTGTGTCATAATAGATAATGAAAACTTGCCAGAATACTTCAAGAAATAATCCAAAACCCATCTAGAACCGTACACGCAAGTGATAATTGGTTTTCCCGTGCTTCTTGACAATAATTTCATATCTCTTAATTGTGGGGAAATTGGGATGGAATATGTTTTAATCGGCATTTTGGGAACAGCAAATATGTTTAACAATGCATCAACATTTGAATCATTCATTAATAATTTTAAGGAAGGTCTAAAGGTAGAAAAGGAAGAAGGTCCTAGGTCTACAGGATTTCTTGCAGATATCCAATTAGGTGCTATTAAACTAATTTCTTCCATAGTAGATTTGCTAAGATTTGCCAAGTTTAAACCCATTTTATCAATTAAGTCACAAGCCAACGCCCCCAAACTTCCAGATGAGGTTGTTATTGCAATATTTTTTCCTTTCGGCAAGAACTGAGTGGCAAAAGCGTTGGCAATATCAAACATTTCGTAGAAATTATTGATCCGATATATTCCTTTAAATTGTTTAAAAAAAGAATCATATATTTTATCATTACCGGCAATTGAGCCCGTATGACTTTGAATTGCCTTTGAACCAATATTACTTCTTCCATTTTTCATAACCAAAATGGGTTTTGACATTGATTTCATCCGGTGTATAAATTCTGCCCCCCGTTTTACTCCCTCTAAATATAATGTAATAACTTTGGTATTTTGATCTTTCTCAAGATAATCCAGGATATCAATTTCATCAACATCAACTTTATTTCCTAATGTAATTATTTTGTTTAATCCAATTTTTTGACTTGCGGCCCAATCAACAAATATATTTCCGAGTACTCCTGATTGCGCTATTACTGAAATCTTCCCTCTTTCTACGGCTTCTTCAAAATTTATCTCAGTAGTTGTAAATTTGTTCATAAAATTTGTAACACCAACACAATTCGGTCCAATGATTCTAATGTTTTCATTCTTAGCAATATCTTCGATTTCACTTTGTATATTTGAGAGAGTTGCATTCCCTGTCTCAGAGAATCCTGCACTTTCGATAATGACTCCTTTTACCCCTTTCTTTACACATTCTTTCACAGATTGCAGCACGTGTTCATTATTAACGACAATTATTGCTAATTCAATATCTTCTGGAACTTCACCAATATTCTCGTAAGCTTCGTGCCCAAAAATTTTCTTTTTTCCTATATTTATCGGAAATGTTTTGAACTGTGAATTCAGCAAGTAGTTTGTCATTGAATGACCGAATTTAATAGATTCTGAAGCACCTATAATTGCTATACTTTTTGGGTTGAAAAAAACATCTAAATCGTTCATTATCTTCACTAGCATTAATTTAAAATATATTTAAATCTGTGTTACATTTCACTTAAGCATTGAGAATTAAATCCAAAACTGAGTAGTTTAAATTATTCTATACAAAATAATATAAAATATAAGAGGAGACCGAATTGAGTATATCTCAAAATTTACCCAGAATAGTCCAGTCAATTAAAGCTTCGTGTCCTGTATGTAATTCAACAAAAGAAATTGACATACCATTAGAAATCATTAGTGAATCAAAACATTTGACGACGGTATCCATTGCTAAAGGAATGATATGTGAACATCATTTTCAAATATTCATTGATAAGAATTTTGCGATTCGAGGATATCAAAAAGTTGATTTTCAAGTTATTGATATGAAACCACAAAAATCAAACATGACTTTAGAAGAAATATACCAAGAATTCTGGGAATTCATTGACGATGATAATTCCACTTTTAGTTCCTTTATATCAAAGGATAATAGAAGATAAACTTATTTAGAGAGATAGAGTTAAAAATAAAAGACTATCTTGTTCAATATCGTCCTAAAAATTAGTTTCATGTTAGTTTAGAGACAAACACTTTTTAATCAAAAACACCTATAAACCTTTAATAATATCAATATAGTCCTTGAAATTTTTACTAATTTCATTATAACAAGATAACATGATTTTCCAAGAGATTTAGAAAATGAATTTAGGAGGATTAGTTAAGAAGGAATTTAATAGAATCAAATCAGATAAACGAACTCTAATATTATTATTTGTTATTCCTATAATTCTGATCGTAATATTTGGGCTTACTGCAGGAGGGGGGCCTACTAAATTTTTTACGGGAGCTGTCATTACTAGAGATAGCATGCCAACCAATGATGCTTTTCCTGAAAATTCTTCTATTTACGATGAAACTTTTATTTCTGTTATGGAACATAACACAACGACTTGGGATCTTTATCGTTCCTTTAATGCTACAAATCTTGAAGAATTTAGTGAAGCATTTGATAGCTGCTTATATTACCTAAAAAATGAATTAATAGATGTCTTCATAATATTACCTGAAAATTTTTCTGAGTCTATAGAAAATAATACCAATCCAGTTATCTTTTATCACATTGATGGGACGGATAGTGGTGCCATAAGTGCCATTGAAGTTGCTTTCCAAGAACCATTAGCAATGTTTAGAGTCGAAATAGATTTTTTAACAAATTTTACCATAATGATTCCGCATTTGGAATTCGGTCCTCCTTCTTGGGAATCTCAAATTCTAAATTATGCTCTGCCTTTAATATTGCCCATAATAATTATAGCCACGACCATGAATTTGACGGCATTATCCATTGTATCAGAAAAACCCCTACCAAGGATGTTAATTACACCTACCACGAAAAGAGAAATATTGCTGAGTAAAATAATTGCCAACTCCGTGATAATGATATTGCAAGCAGCCGAAATTTTTACCTTGACTGCTTTTTTCGGGTTATATAGTTTGGGCTCGCTGTTTTATTTATTTCTTGTTCTCATAATGATAGGATTTAGTGGTATATGCATGGGATTATTTATCTCCACGCTCAGTCCAACTGAGCAAGGAGCAAATCAGATGTACATGATGTTACTTATTATAATAATCATATTTTCTGGTACCATAATTCCCGCTGAATCTCTTGGAAGTAGCATGAGAATTATAGTTGATGTGTTACCGTTGAATCATGCCTCAATTTTGATTTCAGATATTACGATGCGAGGTCTATCTTTTAATGCAGGACACGTGATATTGTTAAATTTAATTTCATTGGTTTTCCTGATTCTTGCATATATTGCATATAAATTTAAGAAATTGGAGGTGTGAAACATCCAGGGAAGAAAGGAACCTTCAAAATTAAATATTTTAACTAATGCATTAAGAACAAGGATTCTCCGGGTACTAAATCAAGTCAAAAAAGAATTTCGAATGCTATGGACGGATAAATTTAATATTTTCATTGCCTTAGTTGTCCCACCTTTAGTTATAGCGTTATTGGGGGTAATGGGAAGTATTTCAAGCACGATACCAGTGATGCCTATCAATTGTGTAGTCGTTTCTTACGATTCCAATACTTTTATTAATGAAAATAATTTCACAGAATCCAGAATAGATAACTATCACGGACCATATGTGAATGCGGTAAACAAATCAGAATTATTGAATTTAGTTCACTTTTATAATGCTACTACGGATATATATGGCATGGAATCTGCGAGGGAATTATTAAACACGAAGCAAATTGAAATTATTATTGCTATTCCAGTTGATTTTAGTGAGTTATTAACTTTGAATTACCCCGGATTGATCGATTGCATTATAGATTCTTCAGATCCCCAAAAAATTCAAGATAACATTAATGCTGTCTTCGATTCAGTTAAAATTTTTGTGAAAGATAATAATCTTACTCCTCAATTCGAATTAAGAGGATTTGAGGAATTTGCTATCCCAGAAAACTATAGCCCCAAATTTAATAATAGTATCGTAATGACTCTCTCTTTCATGGTCATTGGTGTCGGAATGGTCCTTACCATTTTAGTCATTGTTCATGAACAACCAATCGCTCGTTTACTCTTAACACCCATAAAAAGAAATGAAATACTCCTTGCTAAGTACATAACTTATACACTTGTTTTGCTTATTCAAAATATATCATTAGTTGCTACTGCACTTTCATTTGGGTTATATATTGTTGGATCAGTATTTGATCTATTTTTAGCTTTATTTGTGTTAGGATTTGCCGGACTTTCGTTAGGAATTTTTATAAGTTCAAGCAGTAAAACAAAAACCGAAGCGAATCAATTATTCTTTGCTGTCTTTTTAGTTTTAGTTTTATTGAGTGGTATTTTCGTTCCAATAAGTGCTATGCCAGTTTATTTACAATTCGTAGCGTACATTTTACCATTATCTCACGGTGACCCTCTGATAAACGGGATTATAACCAAAGGAAAATCCGTATTTGGATTTGATTTCTATGTTCTATTACTAGTTAGTATAATCCTTGTCGTATTTTCATTTATATTATTTAAAAGACGGAAATATGAGGTGTAATGTCCGATATCAGAAAATCCATTAGAAATTATGGTAGAAGTTGAAAAATTAAATGTTCATTTCGGTAAAAAACATATTGTTCGCGATGTTTCTTTCAATGTTAATAAAGGAGAAATTATTGGAATGTTTGGAATTTCTGGAGCGGGAAAAACTACAATTATCAGGGTTCTTACTTGTCAAATTGTTCAAAAATATTGGAGTGGAAAAGTTAATGTAACAGGATTATCCCCTCATAAAAAAAGAAATCACGGAGTAATACTTAGTAATATAGGTTATGTTCCTCAATTGGAGCAACTAAACTTATATTTTGATTTATCACCTTTAGCCAACGTTGAAATTTTCACTTCAACTTATGGTATGGGTAAAATAGAAGCGGTTAAAGTAGCAAAAAGTTTATTTACAATCTTAGATATTCCAAAAGACACGTGGAATAAGCGTGTTAAATATATGAGTGGTGGAGAAAAGAAGAGATTATCTATGGCTATTGGATTGATTCATAATCCAAATGTACTATTCTTAGATGAGCCTACAACTGGTGTTGATGCATCTAAACGGTATGAAATCCTTAGTTATCTTAAGAAATTGAATCAAAAGCTCCAAA
>CAZBPC010000107.1:0-9585 GCA_964493715.1 uncultured archaeon | reverse complement strand
TCCATCTTGATTTGATCTTTCCCAAGTATTTACTGAATGTTATCAAGTCTGAATACGATAGAAAATCTAAAGCTGAACAAGTATTGGTAGAATATCTCAATGTACTTGAAGATACTTACTTATCTATTAAATCTGCACCAAAATTAAAAGATTAAATTATTTTTTATTTATTTTTTTTATTTTTCTTTATTTTTGTATAGAACTAAAAAAAATTAACCCATTTAAGATGGGATCTTTGCTATTCCAATTAACAATCCTTGATGTTCAAATATATCGATATCGATTAAACCTACATCACTCATATCTAAACGTAATTCTTCTGCTGTAAATGTTCGATTAATATAAGCAGCTTTATAAAGCCTAATTAACTCATTTATAAAGATATTTTCAGTCGTTTTAATATCCGCGATTGATACAAGAATTACATATCCATGAGGTTTAGTAACTCTAATTACTTCATTTAATATTTTATATCGTGACATGTTAAAAAACTTAGGATCCTTTTTATATACCGGTAGAAAACTTGCATCGAAAAAATCCTCGCGTTCACGAAAAAGCCCTCCTATAATTTCAGTATATCGATATTTGTCTGTAATTCTATTATTATTTGACTTATTTATTTCATTTTTTGAGAGAATATACATTTCTTTTGTAAAATCAGAAAGTTGATTAGCAATAGATAATGGGACGTATTCAGATAACCAAATGGATAGCGTTCTATCAAAATGACGTTTTTCAATTTTTGTTAAAATTATTTTGAAAAAATTATCTCGATATTCATTAGAATCCATTATATTATTGTTTATTAGGAATTTTAACAATAATTTAGGGATATAATTTGTAAATTTAGTTGGATTTATCGAAACTTTTCCCGTTTTGCCATTAGAAGTTAATAATCCTCTTTTTTCTAATTTATCTAAACTATAGTAAAAACTACCCGTAGACAATTTTTTTGTTAAATTAATAAAATCATAAAATTTATCTGAAGCTTGGGATATTCCATGATTTTCCTTAAATTCAATAGTTTTTTCTTTAAATTCAATAAATTGCTTCACTTCATTGAACAAAGTGTGTCTTACAACAGGAGCTGAATAACGTGCCAAAAATTGAAGTGTAATGATATCTGCTACAGATAAATCTGCAAAATCTGATATTGTATGATATGCAGCATAATCAAAAAAAGTGTGTTCTTTTTCAGTCATCGCTAAATTCATTCGAAAATGTTATATTTAGAGTCTATAATCAAAAGGATTTAAGTTTTTCTAAAATTAGAAATTTTTTTCTCTTAATCGCGAAATTTATATATCGTTAATCATTCTTGAAATTAAAAAAAAAAATTTGTGATTTAAATATGGATTCTACAGAGAAATATTTAGATGTTCCTGAAGCAATTGGTTTAGATGGTATTGACTTGGAAAAATATATAATTGCAAGTTATATCATTAAAAGACCAAGAGGAATGAATGTTAATTATCTATCACGTTTTGCAGCTATTGAACAATCAACTGGTACTTGGGTGAGAGTTCCTGCAGAAACTGAAGAAGTAAGAAAAACTCACGTCGCTAGGGTGCTTGGTGTATATGAAATTCCAACTTATGAATATGTGTTACCCCCAAAAGAGGAACTGAAAGAGAGATTATATTTCGTTCAAATCGGTTTTCCAATAATCAATATAAAAGGAGATGGAATCCCCATGCTTCTAACATCTGTAATTGGAAATATCAGCATTACCCACGGATTAAAACTCGTAGATTTAGCATTTCCTAAAGAATATTTAAAAGATTTTAAAGGTCCTAAGTTTGGCATAGATGGACTTAGAAAACTTCTGAAAGTCCCTGAAAGACCAATGCTAAATAATATGGTTAAACCTTGTACAGGTCATACTTGTGATGTTGCTGCTGATTTAGTATATCAAGCGGCTGTAGGAGGTTGTGACGTTGTAAAAGATGATGAATTAATTTCTAATCCTTCATTTAATAGACTGGAAGATAGAATTACCGCTGTAATGGAAAGCATTGATAGAGCTGATTCTGAGAAAGGGGAAAAAACACTTTATACAATAAATATCACGAGCCAATTACCAGAGATGTTTGAGTATGCTGATAAGATGATCGAACTAGGAGCAAATGCCTTGATGATTAATTATTTATCTGTTGGTTTTGAAGCATTAAGAGCAGTTACTAAAGATCCTTCTATTAAAGTCCCGGTATTAGGTCACATGGATTTTGCTGGAGCTTATATCGGTGGTCCGTGGACTGGATTAACGAGCATGCTGGTTCTTGCCAAATTACCAAGGATTTGTGGAGCAGATAGCGTTGTAATCCCTGCACCATATGGTAAAGCAGAAATTTTAGATGAGCGGTATGAACAAAATTTAAAAGCGTTAAGATACCCATTTCAACACATAAAACCTACTCTACCAATGCCTTCAGGAGGAATTACCCCGGGAATGGTAGAAAAATGCATGAAGGAAGCAGGTAATGATATTCTTATTGGAAGTGGAGGAGGAATTCACAGTCACCCAGATGGTCCAATCTCCGGGGCTAAAGCTTTTAGACAGGCAATCGATGCAGTCATGCAAGGATTAGATGTCCGGAAAGTAGCAAAAGAACACGAAGAATTAGGAAAAGCTCTTGGAGTTTGGGGAAGTGGAAAGACTCAATTAATAGAATAATCAATATTTTTTCTTTTTTATCTCGATTTAAAACAAATTTTGTTCGAAACGTTCCTCAAGGTCTTGTAACGATGATTTTAATATTACGTTGATTTTAGATTTAAAATCTGATCGAGTGACTTTTTCTGCGATCGAGTTATCATGTAGATCTACTAATTGAAGTGAACACATATTATTCAAGTAATTTACTTCGATTTCATTACTAAGTTTATTATTAGACAAGTTTAATTCCCTTAAATGTTTTAATTGCATTAAATCCTTGATAGTGCTAATGTTGTTGTTGGATAAATCAAGTTTTATTAAATAGGTTAGATTTATTAATCCTGTGATTTCTTCTATTGATTCTATATTATATTTCCATCCAAAAGGTAGTCCTTTAGTCTCAAGCTCTAAATCTGATAAATTTAATCCAGTTACTACTCCTAATTCTTCATTAATTTCATAAGATAAGTATCTATAGGAAAGGGAGAGCTCTAAAATAGTTAAGTAATTTAATATTATGTCTGCCAGTTGGTTTTCTGTTAAGTTTGATAAATTATTCTTCAAGAGCTTTTTAATTACCTTGTTATATTTATGCTTAAAATGATTCTTGGCAATTTTCATTAGATTAGATTCATTTAAAAGGCGATATAAGTAATCGATAAGTGAATGCTTCGCATCATCATCTTGAATTTCTTTTAAAGCTTTTATTAATGAAACTTGACAAGCGTAAGAGTTTTCATGTTGAATTGCCCAATTAATTAAAGGAAATGCCTTGTTTAGGAAATTCTCACGAAGCAAGTCTATTGCTAACAATTTAATCTTTTGGTTTGAATCTGTAATTAATAATTGTTCCAATATCTCAAAAAATGAATCATTTAATCCTAACTTTTCAAGATATATTAAGGCAGAAACTCTTATTGATTCTTCTTCAGAATTATTAATAATTGTAGTCAATAATTCAATTGTTGTGCGCTTATCTAAAAGATTTTCAATATATTGTTCGAATATCCTTGTTGGAGTGAAAATCATAACAAATAATTTAATTTAGCTATTTATTAAGTAATTCTCTATATATTTAAAGGAGAAATATAATATAAAATTTGATATTCATCTGATGAGTATCATATCACTGAAAAAAACGCTTAATTCCTTTTAGTAATTCAGTTAGTGTGTTTTTTATCCTATTAAAAGGTTTTAACGTACCAGAGAAAGGTGAATCAACAACATGTTCTACAAAAGGATCCAGAAAAGCTTCTACTTTATTTAATTTCTCCAGATTACCTTCAGATAATATGTAGAGAAAATAATCGTTTTTATATTTTTTAAATGTTAAAAATCTATAATTTTGAAATCCTAATCTCACGGCAATCCAACGAGGGTATGCTCCAGTATTCCCTAAAGTGTTTGCAGCAATTGCTTCGATTTTTGCCGTCAATAATGACTCCACCATTTCTTTTTCTTCTTCAGGGCTTTCAGTTTCTCCAGGAAATTTAACTCCTAGCTCTGGTCCTAAGAGTAAGGATATAACTCCTATAGACATTGAGGATAATCCCAGGTAGTCAATACGGAGCTTATCTTCTACAAAAGGAATTTCTTGATCTGAAAACACGTCATGTAATTGAATATACTTGTTGATTATAGCCCGTATTTGTGCTTCGAACTTTCGATCGATTTCGTGTTTTTCCAATTTGCTTAGGTTATTTACATCCTTATCATTTACTAATTCTCCATAATAATTTGCCATTTGTTCGAGAAAATACTTGCCCTTTTTATCTGGGAATTTACCATAAATGAGATAAATTATTTCATTCTTTACGAAGAATTGACATTTGTCTTCCTCGTCATTATTTGTTATGAGAAGCATCTGATCTAATTCTCCTCCCAGTATGCCCGTTGCTATATTGTCAAGATTATTGGTAAGTTCCAATAAATAGACAAATTTCTCATTACTACAAAAAAGTTGTGTTCGCTCTGTAGAGGTAATTCCACATAATTTAATATATTCTTCATCTCCTCCACTTCCTCCTCCTTTGAGAAGAATTCTTTCATCTTTAAAGGAGAAATTTTTTTCTTCTCGCTTAACACGTACTTTACCTTGAAATCGTTCTGACGCTACAGTGGTTTTCTTTTCAAAAATTTTAGGTTCCGTTTTTTTATCCTTTATGTTCCGTTCATCTACGTATTCAAATAAACTGGGTAAAAACTTTTTACACTTGGGGCAGAGTTTATCGACAGGATATGGTTTAATAATAACATACCCACAATTCTTACATGTAATTTTATCTTTTAGAGCCCCAAATAATTGACTTTTTCCTTTATTCATTTCTTTTTCTTTTTTAGGAATATTAGTCAACCCCACTAGATTAAAACAAATTAGAATGTATAATTACAATCGAATAAAGATTAACATGCATAATAAAGATTTACTTTTTACTATTAATGGAAATCACAGATACTTCTTAGCAATATCCTGAAATGCTGTTAAAAATTTATTGTTATTCTCTATTGTATTAATTGTTATTCTTAAATAATTATAGAGATTAGGCATACTGAAATGTTTTACTAAAATCTTTAATTCCTTCAAATCCCATAAAAATTTGAGAGTTTTTGCTTGGTCCTCATATTTTATAAAAATAAAATTAGCATCAGAAGGTAATACAGATACTCCCTTGTACTTTGATAGTTCATCTGTTAATCTACTTCGCTCTGATTGGATTTTTTTATTTTGTTCATATACTTTATTTCGATGTTTAATACAAGAAAGTGCAGCCATCTGTCCAAGATAACTAGTATTAAATGGAAGTTTAACCCGGTTCATTTCTTTAATAATTTTAGCATCAGCTAATGCATATCCAATCCTTAGGGAAGCTATGGAAAAACCTTTTGAGAAAGATCGACAAACAATTAGATTATCCAGGTTTTTTAGCAGTGAGAGACACGTTTTCTCACCAAAATCTGCGTAAGTTTCGTCGACAACAACGATACCAGAACATGATTTACAAATTTTTTCTATAATATCATTATCGAAGGATTTACCATTGGGATCATTTGGAGAGTTGATAAAAATTAATTTGCTATTTACATTAAAAATTTCATCGGGTATTGAAAAATCTTCAGTAAGTTTAATCTCTTTTATCTTTGCATTATAAAGATTAGCCAATACTTTATACATTCCATAGGTAGGGTAAAATACAACAATTTCATCCTCGGGATCAATGAAAACTTTAAAAATAGTGTCAATAATTTCATCTGCTCCATTTCCTATGAAAACGGTATTTCGATTTGTTAATGTGTTTTTATCTCGTAATAATTGATTGAGGATTGCTTTTCTTAATTCAAGAGCTAAGGGATCGGGATATTTACTTAAATTTTCAGAATCATCAATAGCTAATTTTATATCTTCCAATATATCTGGAATAGGAGGATAAGGATTTTCATTTGTGTTTAACATTATCCATTCTTCTTCATTTAATCTTTCAACGGGTTCATATGCGGCGTACTTTTTTAAAGATTCTCTAAATAGATTCTCAATTTCCATAATTTCAACCTAAATATTTGTATCGAAGATTGCTATCTCAAAATGAGTATATTTTGGGTAGTGAAATCTTAAATTTTAATTTTTGTCCTTTTCAAAAACTCAATTTTTAAATGTATCACAACTATTTGTTTTATAATATATTACAATGAAATTAGAGTTAGAGTTGAGATAGTTATTACTTCGTACGCACTAATGTTTAACGTTCTTGAGGGTGGTGTTAGTGAACCAATTGAATGGAATAAAGAAAATTTAACTGCTGATAGATCTATTATTATATTGGATGAATCGAATCAGATTGTTTGGTTGTGGCATGGATCCAAGCAAGGATTAGTAGCTAGAAGAACTGCGCTTAGACAAGCAGATTCACTCAAGGGTCATGGATATACGGTTGGGAAAAGTATTATAGGGCGAGATCTCAAACAAATAATGGAAATAGATCAGAGAAAAATAGGTAGAGATCCAGTCACCGATGAGATTTATGGAAATTTAGAGAATTTATTAAATCGGGAAAGTAAAATGTTGGAAAATTATGTTGTAACTTTTGAAACGAAAGGAGATGAACCTTTAATATCGAAACCGATTGAAGAGAAATCTTTAATCTCTAAACCCCTTGAGAATAAAGAAGTAGCTAAAGAAATTGAGTCTCCAATAAAAATGATTGAGAAACCGCTACCGGAAACAATTGTTAAAGAAACACCGCCAGCGATAAGTCCTACTTTTACACCTACTAATGAATATGATATATCTGAAGATACACCGAAAGTCATAAAGCCCACCCCCGTTGAAGAAAAGTTACCTGAATCTGAAGGAACTTTGACTCCAGCATTGCAAGCAAAAATTGGGTTTGTATTAGCGGGAATATTGGATCATTATGATGATATTTGGGTTTCAAAAAAAAATGATGGTAGTTATTCTGTAGAGATGATGGATGGACCGATATGCCTTTTTAAGGTTTCAGAAGGGGCAAAAATATCATTTTCACCTGATTCTTTCAAAGGGATTTCGACTAACGTGAAATTAGAAATTCAAAAAAAATTTGTTTCTCTTTCTAAATTAATTCTTTAATTTTATAATTCTTTTTTTCTTATTTTTTGTTAATGATTTGTATATTTTATATAATTATTACTAGGTCGGTTTAATTGAAATTCAAGGATTTGGCTGAACTTTTATTGAAATTAGAAAGTACAAGCAAAAGGCTTGAAATGATCGAAATTTTGTCAACATTCTTTCAGAAAATAAAAATATCTAGAGAATTTGAAGATTTAGATAAGATCGTCTACTTATTACAAGGGAAATTAGTTTCAAACATTAAACAAGCTCCAAAAATAGGAATTGCTGAAAAAATGATTATAGAAGCATTATCATTGCATTCAGGAATGGAAAGTGATAAAATCAAAGATAACTTAAATAAAACAGGAGATATCGGAATAACGGCAGAATATATATTAACAAAGAAGAAAAAACAAAAATCTCTTTTTGATTTCTCTAAAAACTTACAAAATGATAAAGAAGATCTCGAAATTCAGGAAATATATTCTGCGCTTCAAAGAATGTCTATAACGGAAGGAAGCGGTTCTCATGATAAAAAGTTGGGAATTCTTAGAGGTCTTATGAGGAAGTGTTCAGCCTTAGAAATAAAATATCTATTACGTATTATAACATCTACTTTAAGAGTTGGTATTTCTACGATTACAATCTTAGATGGATTAGCTTTGGGTATTACTGATGAAAAGGATAATAGGGAATTTATTGAAAAGGCATATAATCTCGACCCAGATCTAGGAGATATCGCAAAATTGCTTGTAAAAGAAGGTATTAATGCGATTAAAAAAGTTAAAATAAGTTATGGAAGACCTATAAAGTGTATGCTAGCATCTCGAGTTCCATATGGGGATATCATCGAAAAATTGGGTTCACCATTCAAAGCAGAATATAAATTAGATGGTGAAAGGCTTCAAATCCATAAAAATGGAAACAGTGTTCAATTATTTTCAAGAAGATTATTAGAAATTTCAGATCAATACCCTGATGTTTGTAAATTTGTGAAGAACAATGTCAACACTGAAAACGTAATATTAGAGGGTGAAGTTGTCGCAATGGATGTTTTTTATGAAAAAATGCTTCCATTTCAAGTACTCAGTAGACGAAGACGTAAATATGATGTTGAAGATGTTTCAAAAGAGATTCCCGTCTGTTTATTCTTATTTGATATATTATTACTAGGAGATGAATCATATATCAACAAACCCTTTTTCTTACGGAGGAAGAAATTAGAAGAAATCATCATTGAATCTGATGAAATTAGACTAGTGGAATCAAAATTGATTCACACTACTGAAGAATTACTAGATTTCTTTCAAGAGGCGAGGAAGAAAGGAAATGAAGGTATTATCGCAAAATCTATTAAAGAAGATTCAGTATATCAGGCAGGAAATAGAGGATTTCTCTGGATTAAAATGAAAGGGTTAGAGGGGGGAAAATTAAAGGATTCTGTCGATGTAGTACTCGTGGGGGCATTCTATGGGAGGGGACGAAGAAAAGGAGTATATGGCACTTATATTGGAGCGGTATATGATCCAATAAATAACGTGTTTGAAGCATTTACACGTATAGCTTCTGGATGGACTGATGAGATTATGGAACTATTGAAAAAAGAAATGGAGCAGTATGAGGTAAATAAAAAACCTGCAAATGTTAGTTGTGAAGATATTCCAGATCAGTGGTTTCTTCCAAAAGTTGTGATTGAAATCATTGGAGATGAAATTACCAAAAGTGATAAATTTCCTTCTTTAGGGTATTCATTAAGATTTCCAGTTTTTCAACGGATTCGAACTGAAAAAGGACCTGAAGATGCTACCACTACTGATGAAATACTGCAATTATATGTGAGTCAATGAACAATTTTTACACCATTATCTTCTAACACTTCAAAACATTCTGGTGTTTTTATAAACTTGTTTCCGCCTATATATAGTTCTTCTAATTTTGCGAGAGAAACTAGAGAAATTGGTAAAATTTGAAGCTCATTTTGTGACAGATTTAAGTATCGTAAATTTATTAAAAACTTGAAAGTTTCTGGAATTGTTTTTAATTTGTTATCTTTTAGGTTTAATGAAGTTAATGAAGTTAAATTGCTTATTGAATCAGGAACTTCACGTAATTCATTTCTTTCTAAATCAAAGTTTTTAAGTGAGGATAGGTATCCGATTGAATTAGGGAGAGTTGTGATTTCATTCCAACTTAAATTTAAAATTTCTAAAGATCTCAAATTAGAAATTGATTCTGGAACTGTGAGTAACTTGTTATCATGGAGATTTAATTCTTTAAGTTTTTCTAATTTTCCGAAAGATTCAGGTAAGGATGTTATATTATTTAATCTAAGATTTAAGAT
>CAZBPC010000106.1:0-9985 GCA_964493715.1 uncultured archaeon | reverse complement strand
AATTATAAAGACCGCTTGCGAAGCACAAGACCCAATAAAGATGATGAGGAACCTAGCAATACCGGTTTTGAGGAATGCTGCGAAAATCCTTGTGTAGAATCAAAAGATGGTGATAACGTGTGTCTAAACTGTGGAATGATTGTTTCTCGCAATCTTGTGGGAAACGAACGTCGTGCTTACACGGTAGAAGAGGTGAACAAGCGCCGCAGGACCGAACCACGCTGGAGGGAATTCGGCCCTCGCACCATGCTGCCAAACACCAAGATCGACTCAAAAGGGAGACTTATCAATGCAAAAGGAAAGACATTGTTTTCAAGGTTATCGAAAATCCAAAATTCATTGATTTCGAGCATTGAAAGGAACTTCTGGGAAGCAAAACCAAAGCTCAAAATGCTCACATCTAAAATGAACATTCCAGAGCACATTAAAGAAACCGCTTGGAAGATCTATAGTGTTGTAGCGAAAAAGAAATTAACAATGGGTAGATCAATTGACGGGTTTATTGCAGCTTCCTTATATGCCGCAATAAGAGTGCATGAATTCCCACGGCTATTAGAAGAAGTATGCGATTCCTCGATGACACCTCGTAGAACTGTCCATCGATCATTAGGCATGATTGTAAAGGAAGTGCTACCAGAACTAAACTTGAGATACAAACCTATTACCGCTGAAGCGTTAGTATTTCGATTCGGTAACGACTTAGATTTATCCATGGAAGTTCAAAAGAAAGCAATTGACATGCTCAGAGAAGCATCGAAAAATGGACTGCTTCGTACTGGAAAAGATCCAAAAGGTTTAGCTGCAAGTGTCATTTACATGGCTGCTAAAGCAAGTGATTGCAGAAAAACGCAAGCGGAAGTATCTAATGTTGCCAAAGTCACAGAGGTAACACTTAGAAGCCGTTCCAAGCAAATCAAGATGAAATTATCCTAATCGGGTAAATTTTCTATTTGATTAAAGTTTTACGGATTACACCTTTTTTTATATTTCTATTTTTATTAACTTATATTAGTTTATTCCTTCATTTAAAGACTTCATTTGCTTTCTTATCATTATTATTTATTGATTTCATATCATTCCTATTGTAAATCGTGGTTTAAAATTTATAATACGAGAAGTATTAATATTCATTAAATTTCAAATAGCAACCTTTTAGTCTTGAAAATTAGGAAAAATGGAGTCTTTAGAAATATTACTTTCAATAGCGTCTTGTATTATGGGATATTTTTTGGGTTCGGTTAATCCAGGCTATTTATTTGGTAAAATGAAGGGAATAGATATTCGGGATCATGGTACAAAAAATGCGGGGACGTCAAATACATACAAAATTTTAGGATTAAAATATGCTGCCCCAACCGCTCTTTTTGATGCATTCAAGGGTTTACTCATGTTCTATATCGCTACCTTACTAGGTGTACCTCTCTTCTTTGCTCAATTAAGCGGAATCATTACCATACTAGGGCATATTTTTCCTTTTTACATGAACTTTCGAGGGGGGCAGGGAGTTGCTGCTGCTACTGGAATGATGTTATTTTACATCATATCCTATTTTACTCTCGATTTTATAAGTTTATTTTATTTTATAATTTTTGAAATGGTGTTAGTAGCTATATTTACATATGTAACTCGACGCGGAACTATTTTATCCTTGATTGTTCTTCCTCCTTTTGGGTATTTTGTAGTCGTAACTTATCCATTGCATCCTTATAACTTATTTTTCTTGATACTCCTTGCACATATCATATTTATGGGAGCGTTAAATGTAATAAGTCGCAAAACCATGCAAATCACAGATGAAAATTATATTCAACATAAATGGAGGGTATTAACACGACCATTATCGATATTATTTATCGTTTTTTACGTAATTTTTTCGCGTGAAATAGCTCTTTTAATCATTGGAATTGTTTCGATCGCATTTATCATGCTTGATATGATTAGATTTCTCCATAAACAGACGAACGTGCTACTATACGAAAAAGTCAAAAAATTATTTCGTAAAAACGAGTATCATACATTTTCTTCAATGACGATTTTTCTCACAGCCTTTTTCGTTACAATCCTCGTGTTTCCAAAAGAAATTGCTATTGCTGCAAGTACATTTTTAATATTCGGAGACACTTTTGGCAAGATATTTGGGTTAGCATTTGGTAGGCACAAAATCTTGAATAAAACGGTTGAGGGTACCTTAGCTTATTTTGGTTGCATTCTGATCTGTAGCTATGTCTTGTATACACTCTTGGACATATCGCCATACATTCTCTTATTCGGGGGGCTTTCTGCTCCTTTAATCGAATTATTTTCCTTGGGAATTAATGATAATATTACGGTGCCCATATTTAGTGGAGCTATAATGTATGTGGTGACAATCTTTTAATATTAATCTTAAAAGGTCACTCTTGTAAGTGCATTTTTATAAGAACTGCCTTCTTAATTATTAAATGAAGATTTTTAACTAAAATGAAGGTGAAGAATTGGCACCATTTGAAATCTTTTTATTTGTGGCATCAATTGTTATAGGTTATATATTAGGCAGTTTGAATCCCGGATATTTGATTGGCAGAATGAAAGGAATTGATATCCGGAAAGTAGGGACAAAGAATCCCGGTACTTCGAACGTATGGCATACACTTGGAAAAAAGTATGGCGTCATGACGGCAACCTATGATATATTCAAGAGTTTAATATCCTGCTTAATTGCAATCTATGCTTTGGGTTTAAATTACTATCTATCACAATTTAGTGGATTAGTTGCAATCATTGGTCATTGCTTTCCGTTTTACCTTAAATTTCGAGGGGGAAAAGGTGTAGCTACAGCAATAGGCATGTTACCTTATTATGTATCCATGTACATGTCTACATCTGATCCTTATGATTTTACCATGATTTATCTTGTTTTATTCTTATTAGCCATATCATTGGTATTTATTTATATAACCCATTTGCTAAGCATGCTTGCTTGGATAATATTTCCCATTTTAGGATATGCTTGTTATGTGTATTACCCGGGAAATGGGTTTAATATTTACTTTCTGATTGTTTTGGCATTTCTGGTTGTGTTTGTGACTTATAGTGCGGTTATCAATAAGAAATTTCCTCTGAAGGATAAGATTTTTAAAAATGATTGGGCAAGGATGATCCTCCGATTACTATCTATCTTTTTCTTGGTATTCTACGACATTTTTTCTAAAACAATTTCATTATGGATAATAATTTTGTTTGGAATTTTGTTTATTTCGCTTGATTTTCGCAGAATATTTAGTAGACATTCTGAAGGAAAAGGAGAAAATGATTCAAAATCTTTATACCGACAAGACGAAAAAATGAAATTTTCATCAATTAGTATTTATATCGTTGCATTTTTCATCACGATATTAGTTTTTCCTCGAGAAATTGCTTTTTCTGCCACAATATTTCTTATTTTCGGAGATATTTTTGGTAAGATTTTTGGATTAGGATTCGGTCGTCACAGATTACTCAATAAAACTGTCGAGGGAACGCTAGCTTATGGGGGATGCATGTGTTTATGTGGATATGTACTGTATACGTTATTAGGCATCTCTCCAGTTATACTTCTTTTTGGAGGTATAGCGGCCCCCATTACTGAATTATTATCAATCAAAATGAATGATAATTTTACAGTACCAATAATAAGTGGTACTATCATGCTTTCTGTTGGAATTTTGCTAGGATTCTATTCTTAACGATAAAAAAGGATTTTTTCTCATATATCAACAAAGCGATCTTTTTTTTACATTTAAACTTAGATATCGTTAATAGGATTATATTTATGTACAATTTTATAAGTATCAAGTGTATTTGCATACACTATAACAAATTATTATTAAAGGTGTTATTGTGAATCCAATTCAAATTTCTTTCTTTATATTTAGCCTTATAATTGGATATTTAATTGGATCAGTGAATCCGGGTTATATATTTGGAAGGTTAGTAAAAAAAGTTGATCTTCGTGAAGTAGGGACTAAGAATGCGGGAACTTCGAATACTTTGAAAGTATTAGGAATGAAATATGCCGTACCTACGGCGTTATATGACATTTTTAAAGCCTTAATTGCAGTCATTATAAGCTTGTTAATGGGATTAGATGTTTTCTGGGCCCAATTTAGTGGTTTTATGACAATCTTAGGTCATATTTTTCCGTTCTACCTTAATTTTCGAGGGGGGAGAGGGGTTGCTTCAGCAATTGGAATGTGGTTATTTTATGTTGGAGTCTATTGTTCGATAGATTTAGCTTTCATTTTCATGATCATTTATTTTCTCTTATTAGCTACGATATTCTCCTTCATTACAAGAGTGTTTAATCTCATTCCAATAACTTCATTCAGTCTGATGATAGTGTTTGTATTCATTCATTACTCGGGATATTTATTTGTTTATAACATCTGGTTTACCTTAATAGTAGTTCACATTATTGTATTCACGTTTATTGACTTTTTTTCAGCAGTGGAAATCAAAATAGATAATGAAAGTTTTACTGGGCATAAATGGCGCATAGTATTGCGATTTGGTACCATAATTTTTCTATTTTTCTATGAATATTTCTCTCTGGTGATTTCTCTTATAAGCATAAGCCTTTTTGCTGCGTTATTCATCTCACTTGATTTTGCCAGATTATTTAGAGAGTATAAGACAAATTCAAGTGAAGAGTCCAGTAAAAAAGTCGATGTATTATTTAGAGAGAAAGAACATAAGAATTTCTCCTCAATCAGTGTCTATTTAGTAGCGTATATAATTACACTTATAATCTTTCCAAAAGAAATAGCAATAATAGCAGTGATTTTTCTAATTTTTGGTGATACATTTGGAAAATTCTTTGGTTTGGCATTTGGAAAGCATAAAATTCTCGATAAGACGTTAGAAGGATCTTTAGCTTATTTAGGGGTTATGCTTATTTGCGGATATTTATTATACGAACTTTTAGAAATAAATCCAATAGTTCTAATAGTGGGGGGTGTTTCTGCGCCAATCATTGAACTCTTGACATTAGATATGAATGACAATTTCACAGTACCGATTATAAGTGGTGCAATAATGGTGGCTGTGTCTCTGTTTTTCATATAATTAAATTTCTTTTTTATCTTTTTTACAATAATATAAGATTTTAAATATTTACTCTATTTTTTTTATAGTAATGTCTTACATTGAAGAAAAATACGCTGAAAAGATCTTAGCTATACTCGATAATTTGTCTAGTGTTGAACAAGATATTAGAGAACTACTTGAGGAGAAAACAATAAAAAATTCTGATAAAATCGCTACATTATGTGCCCAATGTAATAAAGAATTGAACCTAATTTTAAAGAAATACTATCCTGAAATCAAGAGTTTAGATTATAAGCTTCAAATTAAATCTCGAATGAAATTTTATTTCGAATTGATAGACAAATTAACTGACTTCATAAGAAGCATAGAGAACTTTCAAAAACTTGATGATAAGTATTATGAATTGATTATTAAATTCATTTATGACAAGGAATTTCTAATTTCAGGAAAGTATACGGATATTTCCACACAAGAACTTATAATCTTTTATGATAAGAAGACGAGAGCTCATTTAGAGGAAATCTTAGAGAAAAAATTGATGATTCATGATAGAGCATTTTTTACAATTGGTCCCTTAGAAGAAGAAATTAAAAAAATCGCAACTTTAGCAGGCGCAGACGAAGTAGTTATCTTTAGAGATGAGGAAATGATTAATAAATTAAATTTTATTGAACATCCCAGATCGCTCATTCATTATTCAGTCTACTCCGAGGATGAGGAATTATTAAAGGAGATTGGCACAGAAATAAAAATCTACCTTGTTTCTAAAGGTTATGAAGCGATGATTTTTATTACAGAGCTATCTGATATCCCTACGGGAAGGGAAATGTTAACAGGGTCTATAATTACTAATGCAAGTTTAAATCCTGATTAAGGGTTTCACGTTAATTTTATTCTTTTGCGAGCTCAAAAAATATTTAACTTTTAATGCATTTATTTTGATGATGTTCTATGGGTAAAAAGAAAAAGGAAGCTCCCTTAACTGGAATAACAGTATCTAAAGAAGAAGATTTCTCTGGGTGGTACACCGAGCTGATAAATAAAGCTGAGTTAGCTGATATTCGATATAACATTAAGGGATTTGTTGTTTATAGAGAATGGGCAACAATCACTATAAAAAAGATGTACGCCAAGTATGAAAAATGCATGGAAGACCATGGACACATGCCGTTGATTATGCCATCCTTGATACCTGAGAGTAATTTCCTGTTGGAAGCTGATCACGTTGAAGGATTTGCTCCAGAAGTTTTTTGGGTGACAGAAGCTGGAACTTCAGGTGAGTTGACTGAAAGATTAGCACTAAGACCAACCAGCGAAACTGCACTATATAAAATGTATGCTTTATGGATACGTAGTTATAAAGATTTACCCTATAAGAGATATCAATCCTGTCAGATATGGAGATACGAGGGTAAAATGACAAGACCCTTCTTCAGAGGTAGAGAATTTCACTGGATCGAAGGACATGATGTATTTGCATCAATGGAAGAAGCTGAAGCACAAGTGAAAGAAGACATGGAAATGACTTACCAGATGCTTCAAGATGAATTCGGGATTCCAATTATTTTTTTTGAGAGACCTCAATGGGATAAATTCAGCGGAGCTGAGAAAACTTTCGCAGCTGATGCACTCATGGGTTCTGGAAAGGTTTTACAACTCCCATCGACTCATTTATTAGGGCAAAAATTTGCAAAGGCATTTGAGGTGAAATTTATCGATAAGGACGGTGAAGAAAAATATGGATATCAGACTTGCTATGGTCCAGCGATTAGTAGAATTTACGGAGGAATGATTGCATTCCTTGGGGATGATAATGGACTTATCTTACCGTTTGATTTAGCACCAATCCAAATCGTGATTATTCCAATTCTCTTTAAAGAAAAAGAAGATCTCGTTCTAATTAAATCAAAAGAGATATTCGAAAGGTTAAAGAAGAAATATACGGTAAAAATCGATGAGTCTGACGAGTCTCCAGGAAGTAAATTTTATTACTGGGAATTAAGAGGAGTCCCAATACGGATTGAAATCGGACCAAGAGATTTAGAAAAAAATCAAATGGTTTTAGTAAAAAGGCACAATGGAAAGAAGATTTTTGTTAAAGATCTCGAACTGGAAAAAGTTGTGGATGAAATAGCTCAAAATTATTCTAAAGAGATTAAAGAAAAATCAATGATCGATTTTGAATCTCAGATAGAATGCGTGACTTCGAAAAAAGCGGCAATTGAAGCGATTAACAATGGAAAAATCGTTTGTTGCGGATTCTGCTCAATTGATTTTGATGGGGAATCTTGTGCTGAAGAAGTGGAAAAGGATATTGGTGCTTTTGTTAGAGGAACTCGGGTAGATGAGGAAAAAAATAAGTTTAATGAATGTTTGATCTGTGGAAAACCCGCAACATGTACGGTTTATATCGCTAAAAGTTATTAAATTTTTATAAATCTTTAAATTATTAATAACTCAGATCTTCTTCTCTAAGAAAATCTATGAATTTTATGCATTGTAAATTACATATTTCACACGCATGATGTATGGTATTATTTCCGCGTCCTGATTCGTATGTTACTACTTTTAAATTATAAGCTTTTGCTAAAGCCATTATATAAGGATCTGCATAGTGTTTTTCACTATCTCCTCCACCCCAATCAGGAAAATCCTTGTGATTTACTAATTTTGCTACTATTAACTGTTCTTCTTCTTCGGGAGTTACAAATAATTTTGTCATTTTATTGAAATAACTAAATATCTTATCTCTCTGTCTTTCTAATTCAATTTTAACAGGAATAGAGGATAGAATAATACCTTGTTTTATTAATTTCTCAAGATCAATATAAAGTTTTTTAAATCGATCAGGAGGATAATGATCACGCCATATAGAAATATAAATATTAGTATCAAAGCTATATTTAGCGTTAGGATACAGTGAAATCAATCTTGATTGCATTATCAATTCACTTAGTGCTGCATATTTTCTTCCAATTTTGATAAGTGTTTAAGTTTTATATCTAAATAATATGATAAATCTTGTTTGGTAATTTTTTCTTCATACATTGCATTTATTACTATTTTGATGTAATTTTTTGAATTACCAGTTAAAACCTTTTGGTAGGGAAGCGGTCCCCCTTTTCTCGATGGTTTTGGTAATTTTTTCCATTCTTCTCTTTTTTTTTGGTAATAATTCATATTGGTCTTATTTAAAGTTAGTAATCTTCTGAGAATTACTTCTTTACTTGCCCAGAAAGTTTTTTTCAACTGATCTAATTCATCTTCCTCCCATATTTTAGCCCTATCCAGAAGATCAATATCTTGATGTTTTAATAATTCACTTTTTGGAACTAAAACGCCACCAGATATAGAATTACAAAATTTCTCAATTTCAAAATGTTCTTCATCTTTATTTCTTATCGTGCATATCCCACCTTTCTTCAACATAAGATGACAAAATTCATGAATTAATGTAAAAATCCTTCCTAAAGGACTATCATTCCTGTTTAATACTATTGTGGGGTAGGGTAATTCTGCTAATGAAAATCCTCTCATTTCATCCTCAACGCTAATTCCAGAAACTTGAAAAATCAATATACCTATATTCTCTATTGCTTCTTTCCAACTATTAAATGCATCATATTCATTTTTCCACTTACTTCTTTGGCTCATAGTAATTTTTAGAATGTTTAAAATAATATTAGCAACATTCTCTGGTTCACTTTCAATATTTATCATTTTTATCAAAGAATAATCATATTTTTTATCATAGTTTTGATATTTGACAGCAAATTCTCTTTTCTTTATTATTTTTTTGTAAGTATCTATCAAAATTGGACTGAATTTTACTTCTTTAGATTCTAATGTTCGAAAATCTTCTAATAATATTTCTTCTCTTAATGGTTGTTTCAGATAGAAGAAAGCAGGTGGTCTCTTGTATCTATTAGCTAATTTTAAAAATTGTTGAAATGTAAGATATTCATCTCCTCTTTCTACCTTTTCTAATTTTCTCGAAGATAAATAAGATTTTGCAGCTTGCTCAATCGTATAACCACATTGTATTCTTGCGAATTTTAATATTTCGGGATTAATATATGCACTATTAGCCATAAAAAGTCATTAATTTATGATTTTTTGGATTATTAATATTAATTAATTATTTTTTAATATTGTCAATAAAATATTTATTTCTTTATGTTAAAAATCCCTATTAAAATTAAATTTCTTATTGTTTCCTTAAGGAATTTATGGTTATAAAAAAGAATTATGAAATTCTTTGGGTGATGGTCATTTTTATTCGACTATTTATCTAAGGGAGATTCAAAAATTTTAGTAGATATTGTTAAACAGGGAAATAACATAATATCTATATTCAATGATGGTAATAAATATGGTGTTGATGAAGAAATTGAATAACAAGAATTTTTTCTCAATTGAATGGATTCCAATTATATTTTCATATTTTTTGTACGATAGTTCAGAAACATTAAATTTTGCAATACAGCAAGAACAAGAAGAAAATTGAAAAAAACATTACTTTTATTTATTAATTCATAACTGTATAACCAACAAATCCAGCGATTAAGATTAATATTCCTCCGGGTAAGCTACTAAATATAATAATTATTATACCTAATCCCAAATATAATAACCAATTCATGGGTACAGGATTACCCGGTCTGGTAACACTAAGTAAAATAATCATAGCTAAAATAATTGAAATTACAATTATCATCGCTTTAGAAGTATCAAAATGACTCGTGTTAAAACCTAATAGCGTTTCAATTAGTGTAATTACGCCACCTATCCCTGCTAACAACCTCATTAAATCGTGTTCTCTCATTTCATCACTTCTTAATTATTTGCTTGTAGAAAATGTGTTAAGAGTCTTTTTAGATTAAAGGTGTTATTTTTGCTATTTAAACCCAATTGGAATAAG
>CAZBPC010000105.1:6149-10021 GCA_964493715.1 uncultured archaeon | reverse complement strand
TTAATCCCACTTCATTAATTAAAATTCTGTTATATTCATTATAAGCCCAGATATGCCTTTTAACTTGTTTTTCAGTATCAAATATAGGAATCCGTTTATAAGCTAATTTCTGGGGATCATTTACAATTTCAAATACTAAACTAATTTCACCATAACCAAGAATGTTAATTGGTACTTTCCCTCCTTCAGGATTCAATGTATCAATAGATCGTTCAAGGTTTTTGAGAATTTCTAAATCAATTTTCATAGTAAGATCACCATTTATTAATTAGGGTAATAAATTAGATTTAATTTTACATGTTTATAAAACTAATCAACTTACAAAAGTATTAAATCTCACTTTTTAATAATTTAAAGATAAGATAATAATGAAACTCAATAGATTGAAGGTATTATCAAAAGATGAAATATCTCAAATTCATGAAACTTCCATAGATCTATTAGAAAATGTAGGAATCAGAATTGATTCTGAAGAAGCAAGAGACCTTTTAAAAGAAAAAGGAGCTACGATATTAGAAAAAAATAAAGAATTCTTCGTTAAATTCCCCCACAGATTAATTAAGGATCAGTTAAAGAATGTTCCTTCAGAATTCTCATTATGGGGTCCAGATGGCAATTATGAAATGAAAATAAATACTGAAAGCGTTCATTTTGGCACATTTGGTGCCGCTATAAATGTTTATGACCCATCAAGAAAGAAAAGAATACGAAAAGCAACACTCAAGGATACAATTGATCACTTGAAAATCATAAATGGATTAAATAACATTGATTGCTCACACATGGATGTATGGCCAAGCGATATCCCTCTGACAGAACTGCACTGTCAGACCATCCGAGAATGGGGTCAACATAGTTATAAACCTTATGGAATGAGTTGCTATGGTAGAATGGCAAGTATGGATATGATGAAACTTGTGTCTATCATAGTTGGTGGAGATGAAGAATTATTGAAGAAACCGAGGTTGATTGGCGTGTTTAATCCTACCTCACCGTTGTTACTTGAAAAAATACTATTAAACGGTTTATTTATATTTGCAAAATTCAATCAACCAATATTAATTAGTGCTGCCGCAAGTGCAGGATCTTCTGCTCCAGTCACTCTGGCAGGTGTATTAACTCAAGCAAACATAGAAATACTTTCTACTATAGTGTTGACTCAAATTATTAATCCTGGTACTCCAATTCTTTATGCATCAACCAATACAATCATGGATCCTTTAACTGGAAATATTGCTTATGGCTCAATGGAAATGTCATTATTAACAATTGCTTCAGCTCAACTGGCTCGATATTATGGTATACCGTCTAAGGGTTCTGGAGCGTTAACAGATTCAAAATGTTTTGACATTCAAAATGGTTATGAAAGATTTATGGGGCTTTCAGCAGCAACAAATGCTGGTCATAATTACATCACATGTGCAGGAACCTACGAATCATCCTTATCAGAAGCATTAGAACTATTGGTAATTGATGATGAATTGATAGCAA
The DNA here is from genome assembly GCA_964493715.1 of uncultured archaeon. Classification (GTDB taxonomy): domain Archaea; phylum Asgardarchaeota; class Lokiarchaeia; order Sigyniarchaeales; family SOKP01; genus SOKP01. The sequence continues at coordinate 8,530 of CAZBPC010000105.1, read as the reverse complement.
TTTTAAAAAGAGGATTAAAAGGCATAGAAGTGAATGCCAATTCCATTGCAAGAGAAGAAATAGAGAGAGTGTTTTCAACTAATAAAAATTATCTTGGAACAAAGCATTCAGCGAAGAATACGAGAAAGGAGATATATATACCATTATTGACAAATAGGGAGAAACGAGGGAGTTGGATTCGAAATGGATCCAAGGATCTTATGTTGGTTGCAAAAGAAAGAGTTAATATGATACTTGAAACACAAGAGGGTCCCAAATTTAGTACTGAGGTCTTAAATGCCCTAAATGAATACATAAAACTAGTTTCTACTCGAACTCTGCCAGATTATCGGAAATTGGAAGGATTGGACGAGTCTAATGTTTCTGTTGATATTGGAGGCCATAAAATAGAGTAATTTTTTAATACATTCCCATAGTCTCAACAAGAGTTTTAGCAATACCTAAATTTCGACTTGCCAGCTCAATTGGTTCCCAAGGCCATTCACAACCAGCAGCATACATATAATTTCCGCCAGGTTTCCCATTATTAATGGTTTTTTCGACTTCATTCATGACGTCTTTAACAGAATAACTTGAGCTTCCTAATACTTGAGTATTAGTGTTTCCTCGTATACAGTTGTTTGGACCAATTTTTTGTTTTGCGATTTTTAAATCAACCTGATAATCTAAATCCAATATAGCTGCTTTTGTGCTTGAAACTAATTTTAGCATGTCTTTCCCTTCTTTATCAATAACCGAATTATCTCCACAGATGTGATAAAGAACAGGAACTTCATTTTGGATAAACCGGAATAATTCTTTTGTTGCATCTAAGCAACACTTTTCATATCTATTAGGACCGATTTGCGAGATCGCAGAGTCTCCCGCACCAATAATGTCAGCTCCTGACTCAATTTGTAATTTTGCAAATTCTTTTTGAACAGGTATTATGCGTTTTATCAAGGATTTAATCTTTTTATCCCAATCATCATATCGACATAGCATTAAAACATTTACGAGATCAAAAAGACAACAAATTTCTGCAAACGGAGCTTCTATCCATCCTATGATGCATTGATTTCCACCTACTTTTTCAAATAATTGTTTTACTGCATTTACTCGATTCATTATTCGCTCACTTGACATTAGATCTGGGATTTCAAGTGATTCAAATTCAGAGATATTTATGTGTTTTTTTGCTACAGGGGTATGACTAGTCCAATCAATTTCTACACCCCACGCACTAGCTTCCCTATATGCATCCGTTGAAACATTAACATGATCTATTCCAAAATAATCGGAGCACTTTATTTGAGCTTCTGCCAAGATCTCTGGCTTTTGGCAATATTCTTCATTATAATCAACCTGCATCAATTTAGCTGCTAAATGCATTATGAAAGGATTAAAAGGTATTTTTTCAGGAATACCTCCAATTGCCGAAAGTGTTAATTCTAAGGAATTCAATCAAATCATTTCGAATTTTATCATTTAAAGCTGATTATGTTAGGTTTCAGTTATTTAAATCTTTTTTCTCAATTAGGAAACTTAGAAAAATCAATAATAATTTTCTTATTCGTTTTATTTTATCATATATAAAAAATAGATTAGTTTTAGTTCAAAAATATTATGATGCAGATTGAAATAAAAAAGGGCATGAATGAAGAAGAAATAGAACTTTTTGTTGGAAAAGTTTTAAATGAATTAAGCTTGAAAGAAAAAGTACATTTAATGTCTGGTAATGGATTTATAAAATACATATTTATTGATAGAGGTTTGTTTAAACGAGTTATTCCTGGAGGTGGAGTGGATCGTTTAGGAATACCTACATTCCGATTTACTGACGGTCCCAGAGGTGTTATCATCCCAGGATCGACATGTTTTCCAGTATCAATGGCAAGAGCAGCTACTTGGGATATCAATTTAGAGGAACAAGTGGGAAATGTAATTGGTAAAGAAGTACGAGCTCATGGGGGAAATCTCTTTGGAGGTGTATGCATAAACATTTTAAGACATCCCGCAGGGGGACGTGCTCAAGAATCGTATGGAGAAGATCCTTTCCTGTTAGGTGAATTTGGAGCTGCCTTAGTTCGAGGGGTTCAACAACATAATGTTATGGCAACTGTTAAACATTTTGCAGTAAACGATCAGGAAAATGCACGTTTTAAGATAAATGTAGAGATGGATGAAAGAACATTGCGAGAAGTCTATCTTCCTCATTTTAAACATTGTGTTGAGGAAGGATGTGCAACAGTAATGTCAGCATATAATAAAGTGCGAGGAGAATATTGCGGACATAATTCCTATTTATTAAGAAAGATTTTAAAAGATGAATGGGGTTTTAAAGGTTTTGTACATTCCGATTGGTTTAGAGGCTTGCGAGATACCTTAAAGGGTATTAATGG
>CAZBPC010000105.1:0-6049 GCA_964493715.1 uncultured archaeon | reverse complement strand
TTGTACATTCCGATTGGTTTAGAGGCTTGCGAGATACCTTAAAGGGTATTAATGGGGGATTAGATGTTGAAATGCCCAGAGCGAAATACTATGGTAAAAAACTTTTAAAATTAGTAAAATCAGAAAAAGTTCCCATGAACTTAATTGATGATGCAGTAAGAAGGGTAATCCGAACTACTTTGAAATTTACATCTAAAGAGGATCTCCAAGAATATGAAGTATCCTTGATTGGTTGTAATGATCATGTATCACTTGCGAGGAAGGTTGCTGAAGAAAGCATGGTTTTATTGAAAAATGAGGCAAATATATTACCCTTGAATGCAAAGAATATCAAAAAGATTGCTGTTTTAGGAAGATTAGCTAGTTTAAAGAATACCGGAGATCATGGTAGTAGTAATGTTAAGCAGGATAATATCATAACTCCATTGCAAGGAATTAAAGATTTAATGGATAATCAGATTGATATTGTTTTTCAAGATGGAATAGATATTGATGCTGCAAAAAATTATGTAAAAGATGTTGATGCTGTTATGATTGTTGTAGGTTGTAGTTATAAGGACGAGGGAGAATATATAAAGATAGGCAATACAATACTAGGAGGAGATAGGGACAATCTTGGTTTAAAAAATAAAGATATTAATCTCATCAATTCAATATCAGAAGTAAATAAAAACATTATCGTCGTACTTGTTGGAGGTTCGGCAATAATGATGGAAGAATGGAAAGATAATGTTAAAGGAATCATAATGGCATGGTATTCAGGTATGGAAGGCGGAAGAGCGTTAGCAGATATACTCTTTGGTAATATAAGTCCAAGTGGAAAATTACCCTTTACCATTCCAAAGGATGCAGCTAATTTACCCTATTTTAATAAAAATGCTGATGAGATTGAATATGGTTATTATCATGGATATACCTTGTTTGAAAAAGAAAATTTCGAACCTGCATATCCATTTGGTTTTGGAATGAGCTATACATCTTTCAAATATGAGAATCTTCAAGTAAAATCGAACGAGAATGAAATAATCTCAAGCGTTGATGTGACTAACACTGGATCTCATATGGGAGATGAAATTGTTCAACTTTATATAGGATTTGAAAATTCTGAGATTGAACGCCCTATAAAACTCTTAAAGGGATTTACTAGAGTCAGTTTAGAACCTAATGAAACCAGAAAAGTAACTTTAAAGGTAAAAAAATCAAATCTTGCTTGGTATAATCCTAAATCTAAGAATTGGGAAATTGAAAATATTGCCTACTCGGTTTTTGTCGGTGATTCTTCACAACTGAAGGATTTACTAAGAGAAAAAATAAGCATCTAATTTTTTATTTTTCTTTTTTTAGTTTGTTGAAATTCAATATAGACTCCAAAGTCTTCATAAGTATCAATATATGCAACTTTTTGTACCCCTGCCGTTAGACCCTCGTGAACGACTTCATATCCTTTTTCTTTATATTTTTTTACTATAGCATCAACATCATCCACATAGATCCCAAAATGGTGGAGTCCTTCTTTTTTTGAGTCAAGAAACTCTTTAAATATACATTCTCCTTTGATAAGTTGTATTAATTCTACTTGCACATTTAAAGATCTGCTAAACCCAATAGTGGTTTGAATAATAGATTCCTTTCCTCTATACAGATACTTAGTGGGTTTATTTTCGAGAAATGCAAACTTTGGGAGACCTAATTTTTCCTCAAGAATTTTTGCTTGTTTTTTAATATCTTTATACACATATCCTAGCTGATTTATTTTCAAATCTCCTAGATTTAGTTCACTCATTTTTAGAAGACCTATAATAATTTAATTTTAGTTTCATAAAATTAATGATAGATTAAAATATTTTAATATAACAAATTAAAAATATAGTAGTGATATAATGGCAAGACCTCTTTGGTTTGTGAGACTTCTGGAAAAAACTTTCCCTAACATTAAACTCATAGCAAAATTAACCAGAATTCCCATACTTGGAAAAATTTTTGATCTTTTGCTCTTTAAAGATGATGAGATAATATATTTACCCAAAGATATTGTAATTCCCATTAATTCTGAACTCCCAAATCAAGAAGATATGGTTTTACCTACAAAAGTATTGGAATATTTTATTAATAAAGCGAATTCTCATTGGATCATGAACTTCTGCATATGTAGAAAGTCAATGCAATGCAAAGATTACCCAATTGAATTAGGGTGTCTTTTTTTAGGAGAAGCGGTACACGATATCAATCCAGAATTAGGAAGGTTAGTTTCAAAAGAAGAAGCCTTAGATCATATCAAAAAATGTCGAGAAGCAGGGTTAGTTCACATGATAGGAAGAAATTTACTTGATAAACAATGGCTTGGAGTGAATCCTGGATATAAACTTTTGAGTATTTGTAATTGTGATCCATGTTGTTGTTTATGGAGAATTTCTCCAGTTTTAAATCCTAAAATTGGGAGAAAAATTCAAAAAATGGCAGGATTAAGAATTTGGGTTACTGATACCTGTATTGGGTGTGGAACTTGTATAGATTCATGTTTTGTTAATGCAATAAAACTTAAAAATAATCGAGCAGAAATATCGAAAGAATGTAGAGGATGTGGAAGATGCGTTGAAATTTGTCCTCAAGGTGCAATAGAACTAAAGATTAACGATAGGATGTATGTTTCTCAAACTATTAAGCAACTCGAAAAAATAATTGATGTATCATAATATGAAACTTAAAGATTTTAAACTAGAAAGTTTTTTCGCGAAATATGAATTTAATGTGAAGCATTTATTATGCGCTTCCGATTGTGAATCGTTTAGTATTGGTGAGCTACTCGATTTAGAAGATAACGCAGACAAAAATTTCAAAAATCATTGGTTAGGATATACAGAATCATTTGGACATCCTGATCTTCGAAAAGAAATTGCAAAACTATATGACAAAATCAATTATGATGATATAATAGTCTTCTCCGGAGCAGAAGAAGGAATTTTTGTTTTTATGAATGCTTTCTTAAATAAAGGTGACCATATAATTGTCCAATTTCCTGCTTACCAATCACTATTTGAAGTAGCAAGTTCTATTGGATGTGAAGTTACAAAATGGTACATGCAAGATGAAAATAATTGGGAGCTTGAGATTGATTTCTTGAATGATAATATTAAAAAAAATACTAAATGTATTGTCCTGAATTTACCACATAGTCCAACAGGATATTTGGCATCAAAAATAAAATACAAAGAAATTATAAAAATAGCTGAAGAAAATAATATTTTTATCTTTTCTGATGAAGTATATCGATTTTTAGAATATAATGAAGATGTTCGTCTTCCAGCAATGTGTGATGTTTATAAAAAAGGCCTATCATTAGGAGTAATGTCTAAATCTTTTGGATTGGCAGGATTAAGAATTGGATGGATTACCACGCAAAATCAACAATTATTGGAACAACTTAGCTCCTTTAAAAATTACACTACCATATGTAATAGTGCACCCAGTGAATTCTTATCGATATTAGCTTTAAGAAATAAAGACATAATACTTAAAAGGAATTTAGGAATCATAAAGAAAAATTTATTCTTATTGGATAGTTTTTTTGAAAACCATAAAAAACAAGTAGCTTGGGTGAGACCTCAAGCAGGTTCGATTGGTTTTCCAAGATTGTTAGTTAAACAAGATGTAGAAAAATTTTGTCTTGATTTATTAGAAAAAAAAGGAGTATTGTTGATGCCAAGCACCAAATTTGATTATGGAAGTTCTCATTTTAGAATTGGTTTCGGTAGGAAAAATTTACCCGAAGGCTTAAAACACTTTGAGGCTTATCTCCAGAGAAATTTGTAATCGTTTATAAAAGCTGGAATAAAAGGAATAAATTAATACTACCAAAAATACCTAAGACAATTCCAGTGTAAAAACCCGCAGCAATCGTGCCTTTGGTCTTTTTTTTCATGATAAATCCAATTGAATGAATGACAAAGTTTAGTATCCCGAAAATTGACACAATTATTCCAAATATATATCCAATAACTAATTCTAATATTAAAGCTATAAATGTTAACATTGAAATACTTGTTATTATTGAAGATGCAATTATATATTTCTTTATAGTCAGGAATTCTTTTATTTTATAAACCTCCATACCTAATTCTTCAAATATGTGAAGTGTTTGTATTAGCAATAGGAGTAAAAACCAGATTTCTACTATTATAGGTAGCATACTATAATAAAAGAAAATAAAAATTTTTAATTTAACTAAATTCCATTCAGTTTAGCTAAAACTTTATAGAGTCCTTGCGTTCCGAGGTTTTCTAATCCAAGAGCCGTAGCTGAAATATAAAATTGATAAGCTAAAGCTAACCCTGGTAATGAAAGATTCATGTTTTTAGCTTCCTTAAGAGCAATACCCATATCCTTTATAAAATGCTTGATAAAAAATCCGGGGTCAAAATTACCCTCTACAATTCGAGGTCCTAAGTTGTTGATAGACCAGCATCCCGCAGCTCCTTTCCCAATTACATTTATCACTTCATTCAGATCGTTTCCAGCCTTATAAGCATATAAGAGTGATTCCACAACTCCGATCATCGTCGAAGCAATGAGTATTTGGTTGCTCATTTTTGTATGTTGCCCTGCTCCAGCTTTACCCATATAAGCAATGTTTTTTCCCATCAATTCGAGAAAGGGAAAAATTTTATCATAGGTTTCTTTATCTCCACCAACCATTATCGCTAAAGTCCCATTTTTAGCACCTACATCTCCTCCAGAAACCGGTGCATCAATTGAAGAAACTCCTTTTTCCTTTGCTTCTTTATATATTCGCTGTGCAAGTGATGGTTCAGAAGTTGTCATATCAACAACTATAGCTCCTTTCTTTATAGAACTTAAAACTCCATTTTCTCCTAAATAAACAGATTCAACATCATGAGGAAATCCAACTATTGTAAATACGATGTCGCTTTTTTCAGCAACTTCCCGAGGATTCAAACACCAAGTGGCTCCTTTATCAAGTAAATCATTGGCTTTTTCTTTTGTTCGATTGTATATTGAAACGTCATAACCAGCATTTAATATTTGGCTACACATGGATTTACCCATCACACCAATTCCAATCCAACCAATTTTTTCTTTCATTTTTTTTCTCTTCTTCGTAGTGATTAATTTAATTTATATGCGAAAATTTCTAAATCTTACTCAATAACTTATTCCCAAAAAATATTACCTTTCTTAACATTATCAAGTCTAGTTCTGTGCTTCAGAGCTGAAATTGCTTGTACTGCTTCTTTAATTGAATGAAAAACGGGAATATATGCTAATTCTAAAGATTCGATTATCATTTCATATTTTGAAACATATGGAACAAAACAAACTACTGGTTTCCTTTTCGAAGCAACAATATTCGCAATCCTTCTACCAATTTGAAAGGAGATATTAGGTGGATAAGGAAGTAAAAGTAATAGTATGCATTCAATTCTCTTTATATCAGATAAGTATCGTATCATGTCTTCGATATCAGTATCCAATACGGATCCAGTTAAATCGATAGGATTATTAAACGAAGCAATATCCCTAGCAACTGGATTCATAAGCTCCTTCATATTTGCTTTTTCTTCTTTAGAAAAGTCAACGCGATTCAATCCATAAGATTTTAGCATGTCTGCTGCTATCACTCCATGACCTCCTGAGACAGAAACAATTACTACATCTCCATAGGTAATTACATTGTTTCCAAAAGGATTTTTTCGGTGGGAAAGAACATCAAAAACTTTTAAAGAAGTAAGAAGTTCTCTCTCAGAATGCGGTTGAATGACATGATTCTGTCTTAATGCAGCATATTGAATTTTATAATTCCCCGCTAAGCTCGCCGTGTGTGAAAGTGTAGCCACTTTTCCCTCTCGAGTCTTTCCTCCAAAAAACATGATAACTGTATCTTCTGATTCTCTGGCGAGTTTTAAAAATTCCCTTGCACGACCTTCCTTAAACCCCTCCAAATAAAATGCAATATTTGAAGTTTCAGTATCTACCTTACTGAAGTATTCCAGTAGCATTACTTCATCCACAACAGCCCTATTACCAATAGATA
>CAZBPC010000104.1:0-10637 GCA_964493715.1 uncultured archaeon | reverse complement strand
CATTTCCTCTTGAGCTAAAAATGGCATGACATTATTTTTAAATCGAGGTAACCAAGATAAAACCATTAGCAATTGTTCATCCTCCAAGCCATTTGCTATTTTTAATCCATAAGCAGTTGCCGAATTGGGATCATCAACAGCTTTAAACCATTCTTTTACACCATTTTTTGTGATAAGTGAAAATGGACTTGAGGTGTTCCATAAAGATCTTGCTGAAGAAAGTGAGATATTTGTTGAAATTACTGGTTTTGTTTGACTCTGATATCCGATTTCAAACCCATAAGCTGTTGTTGCTTGCATTTCAAGAGGAAATCCGTAAGGAAATAACTTTCTACCATCTGCAGTACCATTTGTCCATACTTCTAAAAAAATAACTAATGCAAAATCTTCAAGCTTCATTCCCTCTCCTAAAGGAGGTGGAAGTGTGATGAGGATAGGCATGATATCCCATTTAAATGATGCATTCCATAACCATTGATCGATCATTTTAACTTGATAATATTCCAGAAAGAATTCTGTTCTTAATTCTTCTAATTTAGTCTTATTATCTCTTGCTTTTATCCATTCATTAATTCCTGTATCATTTGTAAGTGAATAAGGATGATTATCCTCCCATAATAATTCACATGATAATTTGGTAATATTTGAAGGAATGGATCTATCGAGTTCGAATCCATAAACTGGCTCATTCAGATCATCTACCATATCACCTAAATTAATTCCATCTTCAAACATCGAACAATTTGCCCATTGAGCAAAGTAATACATTTCAGCTATAGATTTTGTGTCCATTCCAGAATATTCTGGCATTAAAATATCTAATTGTGCTACAATCATTGGAATTGCTATTGGTACAAAATAGTTCCGATAATATTCAGTCAATTTTGTCAATTTATTCCAAGTAGTATTGTATCCAATTGATAATGCTTGTTCAAGGGTTATATTACCAATAGCACGATCATATAAATTAAGGAAATTTAATACACCTGTTCCTAAAGTAGTATTTCCTATCAGTCCAGGAAGAGTATTTGTTCCCTCCATCAAAATATATTTCGCATTTCCATACCATAAATCTTGTTGGAAATATTCTGAAATCCCTTTTATAGGAGGATATCCCATATTTTGCATCGCTGAACTGAAAGTCACTGGTATGATTAGGATCCACTGAATCCAGCGATCAAAAAATAAATTAATAGGGACTACTCCAAGAACAGCAGGTTCATTTAGTGTCATGTTTAAAACAAACATGAAAAAGGTAGCATTTACAATAGCTTCAGTTTCGCTCAATCCTATCATTTTAATATCTCTTAGTGCTCTGGGTATTCCCGATTCCGCGATCATTGATTCAATCATTGGGAGAGCTTCTTCTTGAATTCCTAAAAGACCTTCATCAATCGAATTTGCAACTTCATTTAAAATAGTATTGTTGATAAGCAATCCAGCTGGTATTACTCCTGATCCAATTGCTAAAAGACAAACCAGAGTGATTGTACCCCTTCTCGACATTTTTTTTCACTTTTTTAGATTTGAGCAGTATTGATTACATCTAATGATCAATTTTGATGATTTCGTATATAAATCTTTTCTTATCATTCCTAATCCTCATATAAAAGAATTGAGATTTTTAAGAAAAAAGTTAAAAATTATTTATTTTTTGTTTCCTAATAGTTTTTTTAAATAAAAATACTATCAATTACTAATGATCAGTCGTGATGATCATAGGTAAAATTTAAATGTAAAAAGGTGGAAACACAATTTCAATTAAAGATCAAAAGATTAATTATGAAAAGGAAGTCTTAGAATGCATTAGAAACCATCCTGGAGGAATAACGGTGTCAGATATAGCTAAATTCACTGGTTTTTCAAGAAATACTATATCAAAGTATGTTTCCATTATGGAAGTCAAGAAAGAAATATTTCAAAAAAAAATTGGAGTGTATAATCTTTACTTTACAACAAAAAATAGCTATATTCCACTAGACTTCGCAGTTTCATATTATAAGGCATTAATTAAAAGATTTAAACAATACTTGCCTGGAACTGAAGAATTAGCTAAAAAAGTAGGTCGCGAAGCAGTAAAGGAAATTAAATTTACATTTGGCCCTAATGTTTACAAACAACTTAAAAGTCTAAAGGATGTTCCCATTTCACGAATTCATTTGGAGAGTTTCAAAAATTTTTATCCCGTCTATGATATTTTTCAACCAAATATTGAAATCTCGATAATTGATAGTGACTTGAAAGGTAAGAGAGCGACGTTTAGATTTAATAATTCTTCATTTTTAGAAGATTCAGAGGATTATACTTATCACATTTATATTATATGTGGCATAACTGAAGGAATTTTATCTAGAGCGTTAAAATCTGAAGTATCTTGTAATATCAAGGAAATTTATGTCGCGGAAGATAAAAAGGATTCTTATTTCGATATAAACATCAAATTTTTATAATTAAAAATATGATAAAATAAATCCCAAGGAGATATTTAGCTGATTATGAAAATTATCATTTTTGCTCCACATCCAGATGATGAAATTTATGGATGTGGGGGAAGTATTTTAAAATGGATGGATGAAGGTCATGAGGTCCATATAATATATGTTACTGATAATCGCGTGTTGATTTCTTGGGGCCGAGCTCATGATCAATTGATCGAGGAGATGGCAAAACCATATTCTAATTTAAATGAAGATGAAATTGCTGAAATAGGTCTTAAAGAAGCCGAGGAAGTTGCGAAATCATTTGGATTCAAAAAAGAAAATACTCATCTGTTTAAATTTTATGATCAAGGAGCTTCAAACCGAATTGACGATGGTGTTAAATTGGCAGTTAATATTATTAAGGATGCTAATCGGATTGTTTTACCAAGTAATAATAACAACCATGTCGATCATCAAGCAACTCATATTATAGCAAAAAATGCTGCTATTCTTTTAGGATTAGAACAAGTTGAGTTCTATGTTTATGCTATTTATAATGTCCTAAAAGTCTCAATGGATAAACAAATAAAAATAGAAATGGCAAGATATCGTGATAGATTATATGACATAATGGGGTTATATAAAACGCAATTATGCCTGAAAGATTCAAGTATGGGGCGTGAAACACTAAAGAGAAGGAGGAAAGAACGGTTTGGAGTTTTTTACCTTGAAGACGCAAATAAATTCTATAATTTTTAAATAATCTGATTCATTCACTTAAGTTTGGTTCCACAGGATGGACAAGTTTTTTGTTTTGGTGATATTTCTGCACCACAAGCAAAACAAAATTCTGATTTACCATCTTTAGATGGTTCAAATGGGGTTCGAGAATTTTGCATAACATTTTTTTGGTCATCATGTTCTGAACCATTCATATCAACATCCACTTTTAGGATATTTTTAATAAAATCCTCATCGTGAGGTGTAATGATTTTAAAATCTTTTGGGGCTTCAATCTCCTTAAAACCTTTAGGAATGTTTTTAAATTCACTGTCATCAATGACCTTAGGTTTTTCAGTCTTAGACTTTTTTATAGAGAGGCTTGGTTCCAATAGATATTTCTCTTTATCTTCTCGTGTTAAAGTTATCAAGTCTTCGGATGGAACTTCTTCTTCAAGGTTAATCGGTTCAGTTTTAGGAACGTATATTTGAGCTTTTAGCATCTTCACATGTTCCATTATCTGTGTCATTTTCTCAATTAGCATCGATTTGTATGAAAAATTCAGATTAGGGGTTTTTGTGACTTTTAACACTAAATCTGAAATGCCTAACCACTCCTTAATAGCCTCTTTTATCCTATTATTTTTTTCTAATCCTTGAGCTTTCGCAACCCGATAGCCTAATTCTTTATTAAATTTAGAAATGTCCATATTTGAAATAAATCCGATTTTAATTGTTTATATCTTCTACAAGTAAAACCAATTATTTAAAATTGATATGGTTTTGTTAAAAGTTAATAATGTGGACTATTATTAGATTTTTAACATATATTATACTTTTTCATCAGTTAATTCATGTCACTAAGACCTTTTTCTGAAAATGAAATAGAAAATCTACAAACGGTTATTGAAAAGAATGGATGGCAAAGAAATGCGTCATTAGAGAACAATTTCAGGTATAGTCTAAATAAGAATAAAGTTATCATATTCAATATAAAATTTCCAGTTGCCTTTCCTTTAAGGATTAATGTTCCATTAGAAATTGTTAATTTTAGATTATCTTTGGTCTTTAAAATCTGGGATTTAAATCAAACGACAAACAAATTAATACTTTATCTTTTAAAGATGTTGAGAGATTTAGCCATCCAAATCTCCATTGAACATTCGTTTCCTGTAGAGGGAAGAGAAATTGAGATAGTAAATCTACTTAATATGATAATCCCAGAATATATCAAAGGCGAAAATGAAAATTCGTGGAAAAATAAAATTAGGATCTCTCTCATGTCCAAACGGGATGAGTTCCAAAAAGAAGAACAATCTATTGTTAATCAATTATTGCCTGCTGTAAATAAATCCGGGTTATTTCCAACATTTAAGTTACCCTGGGAATTAAAAAGTGGAGTGCCAAAAATTAGAGCATCAGAAACATTATTTTTCTCGAATGATGAACCAATTGATGAATTTTTTATTATTGAGAAGGGGTTTTTCACGTATTTTAAAGATTTAGATTACAAAAAATTTTATATTCGTTCTGGATTTGATACTTACACCCCTTATGTTATTTATCGGTTGTTAAACTCTACGAGCGTTAATTTGGAGCTTCTAGTTGATAATTGGATTAAATTTGCTAGAATGATGTTGAATTCAATGATAGAAATTATTGATTTAGCAGAAATTAATCAACACGATCTCATACAATTTAATGTAGAAAGGGAATTACAGAATAATGAATTTGAGGGAAATGTCAATAATTTTGCGTTTTCAGCACTTCATTATGAGAGTCTAATAAAGAAAGGAGAACTTTTTCAAATTCATAATGATCTATTCAATTCACCTCCAATGAACTTCGAAGTTCTGGAAACAATAAATTTATATACTGAAGCTGAGGAATTTATTAAAAATTATCGTTTCGATGACGCTACCGAACTCTTAAATCAATCCCTGAAAGTATTTAACAAAAATCGTCAGAAGAAAATCGTAGTATCGATTCTTTTAAAGCTATATCACATTGCCTCTCTTTTAAATCAGGATGAAATTGCACTTAATTACTTACAAACTGCTCTTGGTATTGCAAAATCAGGAGAAGTTCCAGTTGATTATATATTAAAAATACAATATAAATTAGGAAAATATTTTTTTAAAAGAAAAAATATGCCTCAAGCTCTCAACCATTTCAATGTAATCGTAAATTTCCTTGAAAAAGAGGAACATTCAATTAATAAAGAAGAATACATAGGATTGGCAACTTTATATATGGGATTAATTCATGATGAGCAGAGTCAACTGGCACTTGCTAAAAGTGAATATAAGAAAGCTTTTCAGCTAGCGAATTCATCGATAAAAGTTAAATTAACTTATTTTCTTTTACGAGCGAAGCAGTTTAAAGATAAAGGTAATCTTTCCCATTCTCAAAAACTCCTTAAAGCTGGAATTGATGCAGTAGGAATAGATTTTGATGATCAGAAAAATCAATTAATCTTTTTTGATTTAGTATTAGAATTAGCAGAATTTTATATCCATCAAAGAATCGACTCAAGGAAAGCATTATTCTTATTAAAAAGCCTTGAAAATCGTATCCCTCTAAATATGAAAGAAATTTCAGGAATTAAAAGAGCAATTCGATGGAATCTTTTAATGAGTGATTTTTTCGATATTCTTGTTAAAGACAGCAAAAATGCTGGTTATTACTACAAACAAGGACAAATTTTAATTAACCAATTCAAGAAGATTGGAGCAATGAATTAAAACGCTAGCATTAAATACAAGAAAGGTAAAGTTTAATTAAGAAAAATTTAAACTGCAATTTTAAAAAAATATCAAAAAAAAATTCAAATTGGTCAAAATGTCAGATATATATATTACAAGTAACGATTTGGATATTTTTAAAAAGTTTATTCCTTCTGATGAGGATGTAGTTTATGCTACTTATGGTCTAATCGCACATATGGTTGGAAAAATTGTTTATAGATGGAAGACCCCATTTATTTTCACTAATAAGCACGTTGTTTTCTTTCAAATACATCATCAAAATAAAATGGAGGGATTTTTTAAAATACCCCTCTATAAAACTCATGTTTTTAATAACTATAAGCACGTCTATATCTCGTATTTGGATTTTCGGCCTCAATATAATGATAAATCCGGTGAGAGCAAGAGTGAGTTTAAGGAGCGTTGGTTGGAATTCCAGAAGAAAATACTTCCATACATTATTGAGAGTCAGAAGGAACATCTGAGATATATAGAAGCTCACAAAGAAGACTTAGACTTCTACAATAAAAAGGACCTAGAAAATATGCCTTGGTTTGGGAAAGAAGAAAAAGTGGAAAAAAATATCCGTAAGATGCTCCCGAAGTTTGAATCAAAACTAAGCCAAATTAAATCAGTAAATAAAATAAGTTAATTTTTTTACATGAAAGAAGAAAAACCATTTGTACAATGAATTAAAAAAAGAATGATTTGAGTATCAACGAGAGAACGAGGCTCTCTTGGCTCCAATACTATCAGTTTGACCAGAGTATTTCCCTTTTCCCACTCGCTTTTCATAGAGTTTTCTATAGCGCATTCTTGGAGGTTTTTTCTTAACAGAATTTACTCCAGATCTATCTATTCTGGGAGTTTGTTGCCTTACTTTTCCAGCTTTAGTTAAGCTACCATGACTTCCTGGCATTTTTATTCACAATTATTGATAACTCTTATATATTTCAGTTGATTATATAGTAAAAATCATTCTAATAACTTAAATTTTACTTATTTTAAATCAAAAATCGGTCTCCGTTTCTTTTAAAGTCATAATCCTATTTTACCTAGATAAGTAATATGATAAAATATAATGAGTTGGAATCATGTCAGAAAATGAGAATGCTGATGAGAAACCAGAAGTTGTAAAAAACGGAAAAATACATTTTGGTAAAGATAAAGTAGTTTGTTTTGCGTGCGGCGAAAAAATTGATCCCGGTACCTTAATCTGTCCCTATTGTCATGTAGAACTAGATTAATCTCTATAATTTTAAAAGATAATTATAAAGATATGAAGCAATAAAAATAACCAAACACTATCATTATAATAATGAGTATTAGAAACCATCGCAACCGAACTGGAATAATAATCATATTTGCGAGTGCAATCTTCGTAATATTTATTCTCGTGTTGCTATTCTTGCTGGATTATGTTAGTTCCGATTTGATGTTTAACATCTTGATTGGTATCTTCATATTTCTAATAATTTTACCCTTACTTTGGCTAATTATAAACCGAATTTCAGGACCTTCACAGAAAAGATGTCAGCGTTGTAATTACCCCGTTAGTGATTATGCTGAATATTGTAAGAATTGTGGTTTGGATCTATTAATTCGGTGTCCAAACTGTGATAAACTACAACGAACTGAAAACTTTGCTTGCAAGAATTGTAGAACTCCTCTTACTGCACCACCAAGAGAAAAGGATACACAAGATTACATTGTTATTCAAGAGGGAGCACCCCTTCCTGGAAAAGCCAATTTCTGTCCTACATGCGGTTCAAATCTAAAAAATACAGAAAATTTGCGATTTTGTGAATTTTGTGGTTCAAAACTTACTTGAAATTCCATCCGTTTCTTTTCTCTTTCTATGTATGATTATAATATAACACCATATTCCAAAATTAGCAATTGAAGTAACCACAAATCTGAGAAAGTAATCAGTAAATGGAGTATTAAAATAAGCTAATCTTAAGAAATATACAGAAAATAACCAGAAAGTTATAAGTATAAAATTTGGTATTGCTTGTATGGGAATTAGAGTGTACTTTTTCTTTATGATAATATATATTGCTGTTACCAAAGTTAGTAGGTGAATGTAATCGTAATACAATCCATAAATGAAGAATTCTATGAAAACTATAGAAGTTAATCCCGGAATTGAATATATTAAAAAATTATTTATGTATTTATTATCACGCTTAAGATGCCAAGATACGGAAAAAGAGAAATACCATTGACTTACAGTAAAAATTATGATATTTGTTCCCTCATCACCATGATGGATCAACTTTCCCGCTTCAAATGCATCAAGTGGCTGCCAAGCAAGGGGAATGATGAATTGGAATATTAACGAAATTATCACTGCAACAATGATCTGAATCAATGTTATTGACTTTAAATTTAGTTGCCCCAGTTTTTTCATTGTAATTACTAATCTTTCAAATCATATTTATTTTACTTTAGAATTGGTCGATTAATGAAGGGAAACTACTTTAATCTTAAAATATAAATTTCATGAAATATTTTATTAACTTATTCCCACATGGGGACCTAGCGTAGCCCGGTATATAGAGTGAACGTTAAACCTAATAGCCGAACGCAACAGGCTCCAGATCCTATAAGCAACTTATTGCGCGCGGATACCTGTAGGTCGGGGGTTCAAAACGGCGTTTGAATGCCAAACGCCGAGGAAATTCCCTCGGTTCCCACTTTTCATATATTTATGTTTATTTCTTGAAATAAGTAAATGAAAAATTAAGATTTTAGTGTCATTTGAGACTTTTAAAAAAATTCGGGATGGTTTTCCTCAATATTGTTTAAAGTGGACACTACCTTAAAAAGAAATACTTCATCTCGATATTCATTAATCATTTCAGAAAGTTGATCTAAAATTTCGTTAACTAATTTAATTTTTCCTGTGGAAAAGCAATGAGTTTTTGAACCAAATAACTGGTCAAATTCATCTTCATACCATTTTAATTTTTTTATGAAATCATACCAAATGAAATCGAAATCATCAATATCTAGTATCAAACCTAATTTTAAGACAGAACCATCTTTCTCTAACTTGATAACAAGTCCTTTTTTATCCATGTTTCTATACACTTCTTGGATATTAAATCTTCTTATATGGTTTTCTTAGCTCCTTATTACTTGAAAATCGATAAATCCATAAATAGTTTTGATTGATAAAGAGGTTATGGAGAGTTAAACTCTTTTTAGACTAACATTTTAGGTCTTGGAAAATTTCAGTATTTGCTGATCACAAATATTTAAATATGAAAATATCCATTCATATATTGGACGTCCATTTTTATCACTAACGTCCACAAAATATGAAGAGGTATTAAAAAATGTTAGAAAAAAATTTGCTCACAGATGTACAATGTGATAAGCTTTTAAAATTTCTAAAACAAATTAAATACTCTAAAGTTAATTTAGTGGATGATTTGCTAGAATCTACATTAGATGTCTTTCCTGAGAAAGAACAATATCAAAAATCCCTATTATCATTGGAAGAAATTGTTTTTCAAATCAGTCAACAGTATGATATCAATTGGATCATCTCATATCTTTCTTCTCACATTTTCCAGCAATTTGAAAAAACGATAAGTCAAGGGCAAGTTCAAGCAATTATAAAACGCGAATTAGGCATTACACTGACGAGCACAGAACGTAGTCAATTGCATGAATTGCGTAAGAAAGTGCAAAGATATGAACGGTTTCTAGATAGTTTTGGAAAATGGGGAAAGGATTACGATCAACGATTTAAAATCATCTTGCTAGGACTAGACGAAGAATATTCTGACAAAATGCTCTCTTTATTAACTAAAACAAGTGAATCTTCCATTGAGATCATTGGCGTTGATTTTTATACGCATGTACTTGAAATATTTGATAAATCTTCTGTATTACTCCAAATTTGGAGAGTATCCGATAATAAAAGATTTGAATCTATTAGAAATCAATATTTTCTAGGATCTGCTGGAATAATCTTAGTTTTAAATAAAGAAAATCGGAATTCTTTTGAAAAAATTAAAACTTATATCACGGAGATAAGAGAAAAAACAAATTTGGTATTCAATACAAGAAAACGTGAAAACAAGTTTATTAAATTGCCTGTAGCTCTTATGGTGATTGGAGATTCAGAAGTTATTCCAAATGAAGATATAAGTTCCATTGTTGAAGAAATGGGAGCGAAGCGATTTGACATCTCTAAAAATAACGATTGTACTATTCCAGAAATATTATTGTATCTCTCACAAGAAATATATGCCAGATCTAAAAAATAACATGTTTTTTTCTTTTTTTTAAAATTTCTAGAAATGTAAAAAAAAATTAAAAATATTTTAAGAGAATTAGTCTTTTTTACGTATATCGAGTTTGTCTAGTTTTGAATTCAATTTTTTAAGTTCTGATACAATTTCTTTAACACTTTGGACTAATTCTCTAAAATCTATTGCACTAAAAGGGTTTTTTTCCATGTAATAGTCATGTCTCTTTTCTTATTTAAAAATTAGTAAGAAATATTACACTAAAGTAAATTTTACACGTCTGTTAAAATTAATCTGCCAAATTTTCTAATGAAATAAAAATACTCCCTATTTGAATACGAACTAATTGTTGGATTGGAAAAAGTCTAATATTATTCTTTGTGAAAAAGAATTAAATTTTTTAATAATTTACTAATTTAATGGTATTAATTCTTATATAAAGCTCTTTAATGGATGACAGATATGAATTATAGAAAACTAGGAAG
>CAZBPC010000103.1:0-10811 GCA_964493715.1 uncultured archaeon | reverse complement strand
AGCTGCGGCTAATCCTTCTCCTGTTGCAAAACCTCCACAAGCAATAAGTGGTGCTTCAAAGAAGTTTTTTCTTACTTGCTGTATTAAGACAAGAGTGCTTATCTTCTCATATGACTGATGACCTCCTCCTTCCCATCCAGTAACGACCATTCCATCCACTCCCGCAGCTTGACATTTTTCAGCTAACCATAATGAAGGTGCGACATGAAAGTGCTTGATTTGTGAACCGCTTTCCTTTAACTTTTGGAATGAATTAGTTTGAATCATTTTGGGTGTCCCAGCACTCGTGACTACATACACGCATTGTTCTCTCAATTTGGGATTGTCTCGAATGAATCTTGGTATTGCTCGACATAATGAGGGGGCATCTACTTGTAATCTAGAAGTTCTGATATTGAAACCAAATGGTTTATCAGTATATTCAACTACATATTCCATATTTTTCTTCATTTCAGACAAACTGCTCCTTCCAAACATATTGGTATGACTTAATACACCTAGTCCTCCTGCTTCAGAAACAGCAACAGTGAGTTCTGTGGTGTAGAATGGACCCATGGGAGCAGCAACGATTGGATGTTTTATATTAAACATTCTTGTTATGTTAGTTTCTAAAACCACTTTCTTTTACCTATTTACCCTAATTTATATGATAATAAATTTGTTTATTATATTAGTAATCGTATTATTGAATTTAAAGATTAATTTAGTTTATATACAAAGACTGAAACAATTGCAATCTATCTAAAAGAAACCAAATATAATTTTAACGTAAAGGACTTTAAAAATTATGATAGTTATTTCCTCTTCGTATCTTATTATCATAATTAGATACTCTTCATAATTCAAAATTCATTTTATTTGCTAATCATTAATAAAATTCATTAAAAATAGTTAACATAATAAAATGATAAATCCAGAGATTATTAGTTTGGGAGAATTACTTGTAGAAATAATGAGAGCCGAAGTAGATGTTCCTCATGGTTCTCCTGCAAAACTATATCGCGGACCGTTTCCTAGTGGTGCTCCTGCTATTTTTATAGATTCTGCAGCTCGAATGGCCAAACCATTCAATTTAAGTACTGGTTGTATTGGAGTGAGAGGATTAGACGAGTTTGGTGATTGTATTGTTTCAAAATTAGAAAAAGATGGAGTGGATGTTTCTCAGATAAGAATTTCCAGTAGTATAACCACTGGAATTGCCTTCAATCAGTCTAATAGTGATGGCTCCCGCAAATTTATTTTTGCAGCTGGAGCTGCAGGAGTTATATGTCCAGATGATGTAAATGAAGAATATTTTTCAAATATTAAAAATCTCCATATTATGGGTAGTTCTCTTTCAATAAGCGAATCTTCGAGAAAAGCTTGTTATAAAGCTATTAATATTACTCGCAAAGTAAATCCAAAAGCAATTATTTCATTTGATCCGAACCTTAGGTCTGAAATGCTCGATATTAAGACCATACTGGAAATTTCTAAACCAGTATTAGATGAAGCTAACATTTTATTACCCAGTGGAGAAGAAGCTGAGATGTTGGCAGGCATAAAAGGTGAAAAAGCCGCTTGCCTAAAGTTATTGGAGAACAACCCTAGTATTGTGGTATTAAAACAAGGAAAAGGAGGTGCTTCAGTATTTACTGAAGATCAGAAAGAAATTCATGTTCCCGCGTTCATTGTCAATCAAATAGATCCAACTGGAGCGGGAGATTCTTTTGGAGGTGCTTTCATCATAGGCTATCTCCAAGGATGGGATTTAAAAAGAACGTTAGAATTTGCGAATGCTGCAGGAGCCTTAAAAGTAACACATTTTGGACCAATGCCAGATACTTCTATTGAACAAATTTTTGAATTAATTGATTAATTCAAATGTAATGAGTAAACATCTACGTTACGTATATGATTGTCTGAAATAGAGATATAACGAAATCCGGGTGATTTAAATTCAGATTGTGAAGAAAGAGGTCCAAGAGCTTGGGTCTGGAAGATAAAAGGTTTATTAACATCGAACCAAACCTTTAGTTCAAGAGGATCTTTAATTTCTTTAAATTTCTCTCGATATTGGGAAGCGTAGATTTCGCAAGGAACTGTAATATAAAAAGGAAACAACCAAAATCCATAATTTATCATCTCATTTTCTTTAGTTTCCTTTAATCTATATTCTTTTAACATGTGGGTATGACCACAAAGAACCATGTCTACTTTTCTATTAATGATCTTATCCGAGCCCGTAAAAATTTTCATAATCGTACTCCAATTATACATGACCGTTTGATATTTGAAATTTAAAAATTGATCCACCCTTCCCGTATTATTAAATATTTTTAAATTTTCTTCGTAAAAGTCAGACCATTCAATTGCTCTATTTTTTATTTTAAATTTCTTCTTGAAAGTCTTTTTTTTATGAGAACTGATATTGGGTGAAATTGGTGGAGCATGCATTATAATGATGATTTTTTCATCATGAGATAATTGGATATATGATCTTAAGAGATCTATTTGATAATTTTTAAATCCTTTTGTGCTAGGCCCTCCTTTCAATAAATCATGTATGTCAGCAATAGAATCATGACCGGTATCTAAAAATATAAAATTGAAATAATCTCCTATTTTAATTTTATAATTCAGATTTGGATTAACATATCTAAAATAATCTTTAAGGGTTTTATCTTTGGAATAAAATCCAATGAAATAATCAGAAAGTTTGATATCATCATATCCGCTTATATCTGAGCGAGTCATTCCAAATTTTTTATGAAAACCCCAAAATCTTAAGCCATAATGACCCAAATGGTAGTCGTGATTTCCTGCTAAAGTAAAAATAGGGACAAGAATTTCATTTTTATTAATAAACTCTTCATCATTTCCCAAAAATGGTGGCTTTGTCAATCCTTTATTAAGCCCAAGAATAATATCAACAAAAACTTCGAAATTATTCTTATATGATTTATTACCTTTTGCAATCTTTACATAATCTACAAGGTCACCAGATAAAATCACAAAATCACATTCATCGTTTAAAACTTTTTGATTGACAAAATTAATTAATTTCCTTAGTTGATAGTTAAAATTAAATTTCGCATATCTTAGATGCTCATATCTGTCGTCTTGAAATTCCTCCTTAAATTCAAAATCACGATCTAAAACAAATTTATCGACTTTTTGGATTTTTGTTTCATTATTTTTGCATCGATCTATTTCATTTCTTTTCTTTTCTCTAATAAAATGGACAATAAAGTCATTTCTTCGTGCAATATGAAGGTCTGTGGCATATATAAACTTGAAATTTGCCCAATCTTTATTGAACACTGCCAAACTATGATAATTAATTTTAGATTCGCTCATATTTGGAATATCATGAACAATATCGAATAAAATGACTTTTCTATTTGATTTATTTAAAATTTGGATAATATTATTAATTATTGGATATGGAATTTCATATATAATCTCAAAAAGAGCATTTCTCTTTCCATAAATACCCTTAAGGTCTAAAGCTGTTTTAAAAATATCCATTAAAACACAATTTTCTTCAGTTAATAATTGTTGATCTTCTACCTCATGTTTCTCAATTTTTTTTATTTCAACAGCTCTTATTGGGTATTTCTCACCTCTTCTTTCTGAGAAATTACCTTGTTCTTTTAAAATAGGTTGAATATATAAATTAGAATGAAATTGTTCTAAAATACGCTCGATGGAATGCGATTTCATTGCCACAACTAAGGTACTAAATGTGATTTTTTTTTCTCCATGAGAAGTAAGATCATCATTAAGGTTAATTAATGTAGGTTGCCCTAAGTTTGGTTTTATAATGATTGGGAATGATCCTTTAGATAAATCTAAAAAAGTGTCTATTTCCATATTGTGAAATGTTCTCCTTTTTATTAATATACATTGGATTTTTAGTTAAAGTAATTTATTGTTTAAACCTATTGATCTTATCCCTTAAAAATCAATATATGAATTAATATGGAAAAATTATATCTACCAGACTTTAATTGCATATTTGGACATAAATTTGCTAATCCTTTTCTTTATAAACAAGTTGATACAATGGTTTGGCCAATTTTAAATGACTTAAATGCTTCAAAATCTTTAGAATCCCTCTTGGAGCTAAAAAATCTACAACAAAGACCCTTTTTCTATCGACGCTTGCTCAGTTTAGACGATCTCAAAATTGAACTATACTGTTCTGGCATAGAACAAGCACTTGTGCAAGCGATGGATTTAGGACGAGAATATGGAATCGATAATGTAGATGTAGTAAATATGGTTAAACAGGATCCTGATTTATTTTCAGGAATTTTATCATACGACTTATCAGATCCTTCATTAAATTCGGAAAAAATTTCAGAAATAAAGAGTTTTTCATCTATCATCCCAATTTGTGGAATTGCTTTATATCCTTCTTTCACCAGACAAAATATAAATGATAAAGAAAACCAAATATTTAACTCGTTAATAAATTATTGCCTTGATAATAATTTATTTATTAAAATTGACATTGGTAACACATTTTTACCCAAGAATTTTCCCGAATATACATCAGTTGAGTCATTGAAAGAATTTCTTTCGAATAATCAAACCATCCCTATTGTTATTAGTGGTTTGGATATATCGGGGGATTTTTTAAAGTATTATCAGTTGGCTAAGTATTATAATAATTTATGGATTGAAATTGAACCTCGTTCATTTGGTGGAATGACACCGACAGATTCATTTCTTCAAATTTTTAATTTAAAAGGATTTATCCAAAATTCGTGGCACAGAATGATGATTGGAAGTGCAACACCTACTCTGGAATCTTCTCAGATGGTACGAGGATTTTTGGAAGCTACTGAGGCACTTCCTTTTGCTCAGAAATGTATATTGAGAACCTGGGCATTTCGTAACATTAACCGAATGAATGAATTTGTATTTAAACCAACTAATAAAATTAATGTGAACCTTTTTAATCCTATTATTAAATCTGAAATTATTAATACTAGCGAAAACAGCTGTGAAATAGATATCATATATGACATCACTCTTCGTAGTTACAGTATCACTCAGTTAATTTTTTTAACAACAATAATTAAGGATCTTTTTACTAAAACAAAAAATGATTATCCAGACTTAAAAAATGGAGAATTATTTCTAAGATCATATCATACAACAACCAGTTTTATTATCAATGAGCATGAATATGGTAATTATCTTGATTTGCACTACAAGTTTGCTGAAATATCAAAAAAAGACTCTTCTCAATTTATGCATACCGTCCGTGCATTGGAAAACCGTGCAGATTTTAATCATTATGATCATGAATTAGCGTCCACATTTGGTTCAAGAGATTTAACAATTCCAATTATAGATGAAGAATTGGCAATAGGTACTCGAGAGAATTTTTACATATTAGTGACTTTTGGACCAAGAACATTTAAAATACTTTTTAAGATAAGATTTAAAAAATAATAAAAAGATGACTTCTATAAGTTCTGCTAGTGCTATAAAAGAAAGGACTATCGAGTTCTGCTCTAAATTAAAAAAAAATCTAAATCGTCATCCATAAATAACAAAAATCCTAAGAAAACATTACATTTTATATTTTGATGAAAAATGGAATAGCTTAGCTAAACCATTTTAAATCTATTATATTTACAATTAAATTTAAAAATAAATAAATTAAGATAATAAATTAGGCTTAACTTCTTATGGTAATGTAAAATTCAAGCTCATATTATTAAATAAAATTCTGGAGGAAAAAAAACTTTCAGAAGCATCTTCTTTATAAACTTATGTGTCCATAACTCTTCCCTTTTCAACCATGCTAAAGAAAACTTAAAAGTTTAAATATTTAGAAAAGGTATAAATCATAAGGAATTTTTTAGATGGTTGAAATGGTATTTTATTTGTATCAATATTTGTTTGAACAAAATCTTTTTGATAATTCCTCTCTAAACAAAAATTAACTTTTAAAAGTTAAACTTGATTTTTAACTTACTAAAGATAAAATAAATTCAATATTCAAAAACCAAAACTATGTCTGACGAATTTAATGACGAGGAATCAGAGAAGTCTGAAAGTAAATCTGAGAAGGATAATACTAGAGTGGATAAGGAATTTTTAACGAAAGCAAAGGATTCTAGAGATATCATTGATAAAAATCTTCGTACATTTAAAGATTCTATCGATGATATCACTGATACAATAAAAAATGGAAAAACCAACGATGAAAAAAAGGATATTGATAAAAAGAATGATACTGAAATCAGTCAAGAATTAATTGGAGCTATGGAAAATCTCGATACGGTCAAGAAAAAGGTTGATGATAAAGTAGGTTATTTAGCAGCTCTCCAAGAAGAAATTGATAATATACAGCAAAGATATAATCGAAAAACTGAAGAACTGCAAAATTTAGAAGATCGTGTAGAAATTATTGAGGAAAGTAAAGAAAAAATGGAAATGGAGTACCAAGAGCTTCTAAAAGATAATGAACAGCTTGTAAAAACTTATGAAACGCGCCAAGTTGATTTAATTGTATTAACTGATAGCGTTAAAGAAAAAGTAGCATTACAAGATGAACTTAGAGCCAAAATAGCCAAACTAAATCAA
Organism: uncultured archaeon; assembly: GCA_964493715.1. Taxonomy (GTDB): domain Archaea; phylum Asgardarchaeota; class Lokiarchaeia; order Sigyniarchaeales; family SOKP01; genus SOKP01. The sequence continues at coordinate 4,223 of CAZBPC010000103.1, read as the reverse complement.
ACGATACAAGATAATGAATATTTACTTGATAGACAAAGAGAAGATGCTATATCATTAGAAATGAAAATTAAAAGCCAAACAGCTGAAAATGAAACGTTAAAGGTATCCATTGCAAAGAATAGATTTGAATTAGAACATTCAAATACTGAAATCGAAGCAAAGGATGAAGAAAAGAAAAATTTGAACGAACAAATCGAGAAAAAGGAACAGAGAATTCGGATTATCGAACAACAAATTGAAGATTATAAACAAGGATTTCCCGAGATGGAAAAACAAACTACGACTTATGAAGAGCTCCTTGCTAAATATAAGGTTCAACTATCTGAAAAACAACAGGATTTGATAACAATTGAATCCCGCATTCAAGAACTGAATACTACATACATTTCAATTCAAGAACAAATTGCAAATAAGGAAAATTTACTCGAAGTAAATGAAAAACACTTGCAAGATATGAAACAAAATATTGAATCTACTAACTCAGAATATTTTGAACGCGAGGAACGATTAAATTCTCTCTCAGAAAAGTTAGAATACGCGCAAAATGAACATGACAAGCTCATTAAAGCGAAAGAAGTGATTGATGAAAGTACAAATGCCTCTAGAGCAGTATTACAAAAACTTAAAATCGAATTAGATAATCAAGAGAACGAAATAAGAGATAAAGAAAGTAGAATCCATAGATTGGAATTATTATCAACGATTTACAGGGTTTCGAAATTTTTTGGTGGAATATTAATTGGAATAGGGCTATTATTCATTATATTAAGTTTTGGATATTTGACTAATATCCTTGATTTTGGAGATATAAATTCATCCATCTTTGGGTTCATTTTATTAATTGGAGCTATTTTTACATTAGCTTCCGGTATATTTCATTTAGAAAAATCCTGAGTTTTAATTAATTTCTCTTATTAATTTAATTAAAATTAAAATTTTGTTAAATAAACTTGAATGAGTCTAAAACCGAAACCACTATTGAAGAAAGATCCTTAAAACCATCTCAAGGAATACTTTATGGTATAGGCTGTGGAATAGGAGGGTCAATATTTGTCCTTTTGGGCAAAGGAATTGACCTTGCGAGTTCTGGAATTCTCCTTAGTTTATTTTTAGTTGGCATTTTAATCTTTTTTACGACATTGAATTATGCTGAATTATCTACAAGCTTACCTATTGCAGGAGGGTCCTATAATTTTAGCAAAGAGGGCTTAGGTGGATTTTTAGCATTTATTATCGGTTTTTTTTTATGGATAGGAAATATTTCGGCTTGTTCTTTTTCAGCTCATGCTTTTGCTTTAGCAATTGAAGAAGCTTTAAATACTGTTGGAATATATCCTCCCCCATTTTATATTGTATTATTAGCAATTATTGTAATCCTTTTTACAAGTTTGGTACTTTTCAGGACTCATAAAATAGCAACAAAATCACTGATATATTTGACAATCATTCTACTTGGAATATTTGGAATTTTTATATTTTCAGGCCTCGCCATATCACCATTTACACATAATTTTGATCTCACAATCCTCTCAGAACCATTAAATCCAATTGGAATTGTTTCTGCACTCCCTTTATTATTTATTTTCTTCACTCCTATAATTTCAAATTTGGCTTACTTAAATTCCAGTTTAAAAAATCCATCAAAAAATATTCCTAAAGTTAATATTTTAGCTATTATAATAGCATTAATAATTTATCTAACAATAACTTTTGTCGTTTTAGTGAATTTAAGTTATCCATCTTCTCCATTAGGCGAAGCTCCGTTATTGTTACCCATAATATTGGAAAATATCTTGGGTCCTTTTGGTTTTTTTCTAATGGTTTTTGCAGCTTTAATAGCAACGATCATAGCGATTAATGGTGCTCTAGGATCCGGAGTTAGTATTATTACAGCCTTAGCACGAGATCGTTATATATCAAAAAAATTTAAGGAAGTAAAAAATAGAGCCCAAATGCCCGCTCTTGCATTATTGATAACGGTAGTAATTGCATTAATTTTCACCCTCTTTGCTGGAATCGGATTAGCTGCTGAAACTACTATCTTTATCTACTTCTTTGGACTTGCTTTCGTTAATTTTGCCGCATTAAAACTGAGAAGAACGAGAAAAGAGTTAGATCGACCCTTTAAAGCACCCTTTTTTCCTGTATTACCATATATTATTAGTGGGACCTTCGTAGTTTTTGCTCTATTTTTCATTTCTACTGAAGCAGTTGTGTTAGGTTTAATCATTCTTTCTATAGGGATAGGATTTTTTCTATTAACTATTAGTGATAGACCATCAAAATCATTGACATTAGCAGGTATTAAATCATTATTGGTTTTAATCGTCGGTTATTCTATTTGGGCAATCAATAATTATTCAGATGTTAGCACTGAATTATTAATAATTGATAGAATTTTACTATCGATTGTAGTTTTTATAGTTGGTACAGTTATTTTTGACATCATTCCTTTAAGAGAAGTGGTATATTTCTTTATCAAGAAAATAGATAAAGGAAAAGTAGCAATTAACATTGGAAATAGTCATATAATCGAACCTGGAAAAACGAGATCAAAGTTTATTCATTTAATAAATTATACTTTTGCTTTAGTGCAAATCATCTCAGGTATCATTATCTTCATAATCACTTCATTATTTCTTAATGGTGAAATTATTATTACAGAACTCACAATTGGATCAATTATAATCCCTCAAATGACTATAAATTACCTGTTAAATTCGATTTTAATCATTTTTGGGATTGTAATTGTGTTCAGTGGCCTGTTATTATGGAATACAAATAGGGAATTAAAATCTCTTGGAATTTAGCATATAATTATGAAGATTCCAAGAATTAATTTACATATTCATTCTAATTATTCTGATGGTAAAAGCCCTATTGCAAAAATTGTAAAAAAAGCTATATCCGAAGATTTAGAATATATTGCAATTACAGATCATTTCACAAATTCATGGAAAGCCAATTTAATTCCGACGTTGGATACATTATACAAAATTGAGAATTATAGACGCGAGATCTTAACTTGTAAATCCTATTTAAAAAATAGAAATGAAACTCTTCAAATATTTACTGGAGTTGAAGTAGATTTAGGGAGCTCTGTAGACTATATTTTGGAGTATATAAAACCAAATGATTATGATATTATTTTATTTGAATATCTTGAATCCTTTGAGTCGATTGCATTTATCAAATCTTTACTAATCTCTTGGCGAAAAGAAAAGTCATTAAATAAACCATTCCCATTATTGGGGTTAGCACATTTTGATCCTTCTCATTTTCTTAGCCAAGGATTTCAAGTTTTAATTAATTTCTTATTTGAAAATGATATCTTTATTGAATTAAATTCTAGCTATTCCCAATTTTATTCGAGAAAGTATTGTCTATTTTATGAGAAGGTTAAAGAGACAGGACTATTAGTATCGATTGGATGCGATTCTCATGATACAAAAAGTCTTGCCGATATTAATGGCCCTTGGGAAGTAATAAAGGATTATTTACTTCAAAATAATTTAATTCAACTAATTAAAAAGTTAAATAATATTGAAAAACTGTGAGAATAAGGATTTCTCAGCGAGAAAATCTTTTTAAATTTTCAATAAAAGTTTTAAAGCCTCTTTCAAAAGCTATGTCAAGAAGTAATTCACTTTGATCCTTAGGAGCTTGAAGCACTTCTTTTGAGGTTTTTTTGCACGAAAGGAAAATATACTTCGCAGCAATCATTATATCTTCAAAAGGAGTATTAGATATTTCTGAAATCTTTTTGTTATTCTTTTCTTGCCATTCTCCTAAAGAATGACAAATTATTCCTTTTAAAGCTAATGATGGAATAGAAATATGTTTACTAATTTCTTTCGATATCCCCTGGATCCATTTAATTTTGTCTGGATTCAATTTGACCTTGACATAATCATATTCGATATTCTTTAAAACAGCTTCATTGAAATTAATTGCATAAGTCATACATATTCTCCTAAACCAATACTCTCGATTGAGTATAATTATATATTTCATTTTAACAAATATAAACGTTCGAGAATAAATATTCCCATTTAACAGTGTTGTAAAAAAAATATTATTAAAGCGATTATTTTTGCGTTAATTTTAAATGTTTAAATCAACAAAATCTGTGTGATCCAAATTATAACTTATGTGATATAAAATGAGAAAATTTATTTTTCTCAAATTTATACTCGTCATATGGAATTAAAAAAAAGAATAGA
>CAZBPC010000102.1:0-10865 GCA_964493715.1 uncultured archaeon | reverse complement strand
TTTATAACCTTTAAAAAGACGCAGAAGATACATAATTTCTTCAGAATTTTCAATTATTCTTTGGAGGGAGTAAGAGAATTTCTCAAATTCAATTGGTTTTCCTTGACTTATCCAAGCAATCATTGTTTCAACCAATTCTTTATATTTTCTTTCAGTAATTCCATTAGAATTTAATTTTGATATTATTTCTCGAGCTTTATCAATTCTTCCATTTAAAATTGAAGAAATAGCCGCTAAAACATAGGATTGCACGATATGTGATTTTCCGATTTCTTTTAAATTTGCCGCTTTATAATAATATTTATAGACGTTCCTTACCATTTCCTTGAGGAGAAAATCTTTTGCTGTATCAAGCTTCTGATAAAATTTGATGCTTTCTAATATTAATGTTGCAGCAGTATAAAATTGCTTATTTTTTAAACCTTCTTTTGCTATAATACTTAATCCACGCACAATTTGGTTGAACAATCCATATTGGTTATATTCTAAATCTCCTTCAACCGCTATATCATATGCGTTTAAATAACACTCTGTTGAATCATTAATATTACCATCTATCCAGTATTCATCAGCTGCTTTTACAAAATGCTTGTAAGTCATATTTAAGTTATTCATTTCTTTAAATGTAACAGCTGCATTAAAATAGTTAACTGCTGATTCGTCATAATCTTTAATTTTTTCGGAATAGTTGCCTGCTAATACGAAACAGGAAGCAGACTCAATTAGATTATTATTGATTTCTTGATAACAAAGAGCAGCCCCTCTGTAAAATGTGGCTATTTTTTGAAAGTTTTCAGGTATTTTTTCTAAATTTTCTGCCAAATTTATATAAGCTCCCGCTTCTTTCTTAGAATAATTGACAAATTGCTTGTTATCATCTATTGATTGATAAAGTTTTCTTAAAACTTGAGATAATTGCGCAACCGTCAAATTGTCATTTTTTTCTTCATATTCCTCAACTAAATCAAGGAAGTACTCAATACCATCTAAAATTATATTATTAGAACGATCATAATCGTCTAATTCTTGAAAACATGAAGCAATTTGTTGATAAGAATATGCTAGTAAATCGAAATAACGTAGATTTTTTGATACTTCAATCACAAATGCATAAAATTTGGTAGCTCGTTTGTAATCTAAAATTTTTAGATATAATTCCGCAATGTTTTGGTAATTTTGAGCTAGCTTCCTAATTTCATTGAAGTCCTTTAATAATTTAGTTTCTTGTTTTAAAAAATTAATACTTTTACGAATATTTTTTCTTTCGAGTTTTTGATCTTTAAATTTATCAGCATGCAAGTCAGCTAAACGAATATATATTTCAGCAATTTCGTGCAATTTAGCTTGAAGTTTATAAAAAGAGATTTGTTTTTCCCAATATCTATCTACTAATTCAAATATTTTTAATGACTTTGAATGATCTATTTCTTCAATTAAGGATGCGACCGAATAAAGGAATTCTCCGGCTTCAAGAAATTCCTCTGTTTCGGCAATTCTATTAGCTAAATTTGCTGATTCTTCCATTATTTGATTGATTATTAAATTTAGATCCTCATTATTCTTATTAATTCGGCCTTGATCAATAAAATCTCTTAATTTTTCTAAGTACTCTCCATTATCGATGTAAGATTCTTGAAGTATTTGAGATCAACCCGTATATAGGATATAAATGTTATGAAATAAAATTTAGGTTACCATAAAAAGCCTTTTATTTTACTGAAAATATATTAATTCGAATGAGAATTTGCTCAAAATTCAAACCAGACTTCTCTAACGACAATTATTAGATTTTTTGCTGAGAAAATGAATCGAACCCTTTCGTATTAACACCTTTCAAATGATAGGACATAATTTTAAATAGGAATACAGTTTTAATTATAATAGTTCAAATAATTAAGTATTAGGTGGAAAAATTATAAAACAGACTCATGAACTATTAGAAACTGGAATTTATGATATATATAAACCAGAAAAGGACATGTTGGTTAAAGATCTCTTGAAAGAGCTCAATTTGGAGGGAAAATGTTTTGGCATCTTAGTAAATGGCAAACATGCCGATGAGGATACCGTTATTAGGATGACAGACGATATTGTGATACTTCCACATATCGCAGGGGGATCTTAAAAAAATCTATAATTCTTTTTGTCTCTTCTTTTAATATATTTCATTATAATGTAATTTTCATCAGATCTTCTGCTAAGATCGTATTTGGAAACAATTTTTTCGCATCTTCTAATAAAACTACAGCATCTTCTTGATATCTAGAAGAAATATGAGTTAAAATTAACTTCTTTGCATTCATTTTCAGAGCACTTTTTGCAGCATCCACCGAAGTAGAATGCTTTTTTTCTTCTGCAATTTTTTTTAGTTCATTTGAAAATGTGGCTTCATGTATTAACACATCTGAATCTTTTCCAAGTATTATTAAATTATTAGATGGTAATGTATCACCAGAATAGGTGATTTTTCGACCTGGTAGTTTAGGTCCTACGATTTTTTCTTTTTCAGGATTTATTTTACGATCTCCATATTCTATAGTTTTACCTTCCTGCATTCTTTTCCATAATCTCCCTTCGGGAATTTTTAGTTCATTTGCTCGTTCAGGATTGAATTTTCCACTTCTCGGTTTTTCAAGAAAAGAATAAGCAAATGTAATAACCGAATGTTCAACAGTCGTAAACTTCAGTGAATATCTTTTTCCGTCGAAAATTATGTTATTTTCAATTTTTTCTTCACTTATTGGCGATTCTGAATCTAATCCATCAAATTCAATTATTACGTTTTTCAAAGGATCAATTTCGGTTATTTTAATTGGATAATTTGCTTTAAGTCCAAGTATTTTTTTATGAAGGAAAAGATATAAAAATAGATTTCTTGGACCATATATTTTAAGAGGAGCAGCTCTCTCGATTAATCCAAATCGAAATAATAATCCGGGTAAACCAATAATATGGTCTCCATGAAGATGCGAGATTAGAATTTTCATTGGTTTATTAAATTTTAGCCCTGCTTCAATAATTCTACGCTGTACGTCTTCTCCACAATCAAAAAGAATTAGTTCGTTGTGATATCGTAAGGCGACGGAAGGCAAATTCCTCTCTTTCATAGGGATTGCTGCTGCTGATCCTAATATAATAATATCCATGTAGAATCATTGTTTCAAGTATTTTTTCTTAATTGGTTAATTTCTAACCGTTGTTGAATGTTTTGTTTAGTTAAATCCTCCACCATACTTTTCAATTCTTGAAGTCTCAATTCATTTGAGGGGTTCTCTTCTTGGATGTTAGTAGAATGCAGATGAGCTTGTAATTTCAAGGTCTCTAAATTATTACGCAATTCCTTAATGGAATTGTCTTTTATTTGAATTTGTGTTTCTAAATCCTCAAAACGTCTTTTTATTCTTATAGCTTCATTCTTGATTGTTCCAATTTCTTCTACTTTTGTCTTTAATGCTCTTTTAGCATCATCTAATTGCTGTTGTAAGAAACCGGCCAAATCTCTTTGCATTTTTAATTTATCAGTAGTACCGATATGGGATTCATTTGCAAGAGGAGAACTAGTTTTATTTTGAACTTGAATCCCTTTTAATTGATCTTGAAGGATATTAATTTTTGATTTGGATTTATTTAACTTGTCCTGTAATTCTTCAACTGCTTGTTCTAAGGGTTCCTCTTGATGACTATTTTTTTTACTTAATTCACTTTTTAAAGTTTTAATCTCGTCTTCTAATTCTTTAACTCTTTTTTTACTTCCATAGTCTTCAGTTTTACTCTTCGGTTGTTTTGCATTGATTTTAGATTTTAATTTTTCATTTTGCTTTTTTAAACTATTGAGTTTCTCTTGTAAATCCGTCAATAGATTCTTAGTTACGTTATTTCCATCTCTTAGATCATCAAGTTTAGTATGTTTGGAAAGTTTTTCTTCTATTTCTTGGATTTTTTCCCTTAGATTTTCGATTTCCATATCTTTGGCTTTCAATATACCTTGAAAATCATCGTTCCCACCACCATGCTGTTGATATCTCCTAATTATTGATTCTTGCTTGTTTATTTTTTCTTGTAGCTCTTTTACTAAGACGTTTAAAGGAGTTTTTTCTCTCAAGTCCTCAACATTAATAACCGTGGAGGGAGAATTTAGCCCTTTTATTTTTTTAAGTTCTTTTTCTTTTTCCATATTTTCTATCCGTAAATAACTCATTCGAGTCTTGAGTTCCCTCATTTCTTGATCTTTTGCTTCTATATCCAGTTGTAATTTAGTTTCTTTAACTTTCTTTCCCTTTTTTTTGGAGTCTTTATCGGGTAGAAGTTCTCTCAATTTGATTATCTCATCTTCAAGGATATGGGTTTTTTCTGAATAAAGAACGATTTCATTGTTTTTTTTATTGAGTTCCTTAGTTAACTCATTAATTTGCGCACTTAAGGTATTGAAGTCTTCGCTATCATCTTGAGGAACCATGATTTTCACTTATTAAAAAAGAACGATTTTAATATATATTTCATCTAATATTACAAATTTAACTTTTACCATTCACATTGCATCAATATATTTCAAAATCCTTAATTGAAAATATTTTGATTTTTTTTATGAGAGAATAAAGACTTAGATACGTAAATACCAAAAATAGACTAAATAAAATTCCAATAAGAAAGAATGGAACATATAGGGGGGGCAAAGTAGCTCTATCAAATAGGACTAAAGTATTCAATATCATTCCGATCCCTAAACTCAAAAATAATGATGGGGTTATGACATAGAACGCCTCAAGAAATAATATTCTTTTAATGCTTCTATAGCTAGAACCCATCGCTCTCATAATTAAAAAATCTTTTGCCTTATCCATAATCCCACTTTTTTGATAATTATATATTGATAATAAGGAAATTATCAAAAGAAAAACAATAATAATATTCGGAACGAGATCTATATTTGTAATAAATTCTTGATTTTTTTGAAATACAGAAGCTAGTGAAAGAAATGTAAAATTTTCTCCTAAATTTCCAGAAATGATAAAATTTAATTGATCTTCAATTTCAGCATTGATTTCAGATCCTAATTGCAATTGGATAAGATTTATTTCCTGACTTGTGAAATTCAGTTCTTCTCTCATTATCTCACTATCGATATAACCCGCATAACCACTATAAAACGTATCTACCACTATACCTGATATATGAAAAGTATGTTGAAGCTCTTCAATTCTCATACTTTGATCAAATGGTGAGTCGAAAAAGTTATATCCTAAACCATCACCAATAAACATATTCACATATGAATCAGAAGGAGTAAAATAAGCGCCTTCTAATTCAAAATTCTGAATTAAATTACTGATATTAACTCCTAATATAGGGAAAGTCCCTGTTCTCTCTTGACCAACTATTTGATAACCACCATCTTCAGGATATACATATCCGTTTAACTCGCTTACATCGCTGAAACATAGGAGTCGTTCATCTATTTTTGAAATTTCAGGAATAAGAGTAAATTCTTCAATATCAGATAAATTAAATAAATATTGTGGATCAAGAAAATCAAATGTATCTGTATTCACGATTATTGAAGGATCAGAGAACATCTCATACATTAAGGCATATTGTTTAATTAGATTTTCGTGCCCAATCACAATTAAATTATTTCCTTGTGCTTTTTGTATCCAATTTTGAGCAGATTGACTTAAAACGAATATTCCAAGACCCAAAGTAAAAATAATAACCGAAATTAGGGAAAAAACTATTAAAAATCTTTTAAATTCTCCTTTACGTCTTATAGTATTTAATACAGAGATTTTAAAATTAAATCCTATACCTGAAATCCATTTTAGTATGAAGGAAATTTTTATTGAAGCATCTAAGTTGAAAGGAATATCTTTAGAGAAGATTTTGATTGTTGATCGATTCGCTAATTTCCGCATAATAGACCCAGGTACGAAAAAAATACCAAGGATACTAGCGAGAAATAAAATTGGTGTGAAAAAAAAATCAAAATAGAAAAATCCCGATAATCCGAAACTGCTCATGATTAATGAGTACACACCAAATGCTATTGAGCCTATAATAAGTCCTAAAAAGAACCCAATAAAGAATACAATATAACATTCTGTTAGATAAAAGCTATAGAGCTTTTTAGGAATCGTTCCTAAGGATTTCATTATTGCAATATCTCGTTTTTTTGAAAGGAGTAAACTACTTGACACAACTAATATCATTATAAAAGCTAATACAATTATTAGACTAATTACTAAAATTGTGAAATTCGAATAAAGATAATTTAGTCCTCCTGAAAAATAAAATTCATTTTGAAAATTGTATGTTATAAGTTGATTCAGTCCAATTGATGAAGCAAATAATATTAAGAATTCCGCTAGAGCTATTATCAGACTAATAATAATAACATATGGAAGAGAAATTTCTTTTTTCCTATAAAAATCTTTTAAAGCAAAATCAAATGATATAAAAAATTCACCTCATCTTAAGTATTATTTAAAATCTTTCCTTCTTCAAATAAAATAATTCTATCAGCCAATTCAATTAATCCATCATCATGAGAAGCGATTATTATAGTAGTTCCTTCTTCTTTCAATTCTTTAAATAATCTTTGAATGAAAATGCTTGTTTTGTTGTCTAAGTTAGCGGTCGGTTCATCTGCTAAAATATTTGGAGGTTTATTTGCAAGTGCACGTGCTATTGCCACCCTTTGCTGCTCACCAGCAGATAATTGAAACGGTAGATGTTCTCTTCTATCTCCTAATCCTATTTTTAATAATAAATTAAGAGCTCGTTCTCTTTGATCTTTTAAACTAACTCCTGCCAAACTCATTGGAAACATTATGTTTTCTTCAGCAGTTAAGGTACTTATAAGATTATAATTTTGAAATATGAAACCAGAATTCATTAAACGAAAAGTTGCCAATGATTCCTCATTCATGCTCGTAATAAGCACACCATCATAATATATTATCCCCTGATCTGGAAGATCAAGTCCGCCGATTAAATTTAGTAGTGTAGTTTTTCCTGCACCTGAATGTCCTTTAATCACGATAAATTCGCCTCTTTTTATTTCTAAAGATACGTGATCTACAGCTTTTATTATAAAATCTCCTATTTCATAATTTTTAACCAAATCACGCGCAAAAACCACTAATTCATTATCTTTTATTAGTTTAAGATCGTCCCTTGAATCTGAACTGTAAATTTCTTCGAAAAAATCTCTTTCCATGATCATTCGTCAATAATAATTATGATTTTTTATAGTTCATGGCTACTTAAAATAATATTTAACTCCTTCTAAACACGACTGAATATTGAGTCTGTTTATAATTAACTTTATATAGAAACTTGTGATCATTAATTATTAGAGGGAAGTCAGAAAAAAATAAATATAAATATCCCCTAAATCAACGTGTTTATCGCACGTGATGAGGAAATTTCCTAATTAAATGGTAACTAAACTTTAAAATGAATAAACCTTAAAGGTTTTTTATTTTCGGTCTTCCCTCATTCTTTTTTTTTAAAATAAAAAAACTTAAACCAAAGGTTTTAAGATAAAATTTCTTATTGTTATTGATTTACGAGTATTAATTTCAAAAGAAATGGAGTAGTAATATTTATAATTTTTAGGGTATACTATTAATAAATTACTTATTTACTAACTTAGGGGTAATAATTATAATATGGATTTTGAGAAATTAACAGAACTTATAATTGAATTGGAAGTAGATGATATTGAAGCAGCTGTAAAAGAGGCTTTAGAAGCAGATGGAAAGGATCCATTTGAGGTTCTAAATGCATTAACAAAAGGAATGGATGAAGTTGGCCGTCGATATGAAGAAAAAGAATATTACTTGACAGAATTAGTGTTAGCTGGAGAAACGATGAAAGAAGCATTTAAAGTTCTTCAACCAGCTTTAGCAGCAGCAGACCAATCAGTAGATAAAACTAAAATAATAATAGCAACGGTACAAGGAGACAATCATGACATTGGAAAGAACATTTTAGGTTCACTATTATTATCCAGTGGTTTTGAAGTTTATGATTTGGGCATGGATGTTAATGAGAATGTCATTGTTGAAAAAGTAAAAGAAACTGGAGCCACAATCGTCGCGTTAAGTTCCTTATTGACCATGACTGTTGAACATATTAAAACCACTCATGAAGCGTTAAAATCAGCGGGTCTTAGAGATAAAGTAAAATTAATCGTAGGTGGAGCTCCATTAAATATGGAACTTGCTAAACGGTTAGGCGCAGACGATTTCGCAGATGATGCTGTAGATGGAGTAAGGCATATTAAAAATTTAGCGGGAAAATAATGCTTTCATTAAATTTTTTATAATTATTATATATATTAAATAACTAATTTATTATTTTAATTTCTTTTTGGAACGAGTGTTCATTTCCTCTAGTTTCAATTAAAAAAGAAAAAACAGAGTTATAATTTAAGTTCTATCACTCTTTCTTGATGTTCTTTTACCCTATCAGGAGTTAATTTATAGTATCTCCAGAATATGATAGTACCGATTAGCATTATTATGGCTGGGATGAGAGCGAAGTGAAGATCAATTCCGAATAAGGATAATTCAGAATAAGGATCAGTAGTGAACCCTGTTATAATATGAATTGTTGAAAAGGAGACAGCTTGCATTAAAATTGCTAACCGCCCGAAGAATTGCAAGAATCCGTTATAAATTCCCTCTTGTCTTTTACCAGAAATAACCACTGATTCATCTATCACATCTCCTAACACTGGAGCTATCATTGTCCAATAACCTCCCTCACCAATTCCCCATAAGACTATAGGTAATAATATTACGATCCAATTGTCAATAAACATCAAAGGTATTGTAGTTGCAACCAAGACTATGCTTGAAATTAACATTACCTTTTTATTATTGTTAGTGCGATGTGCAAGTAGAGCCCAGAGAGGTGAACTGAATAGAGCTCCAATAAGAAAGCTCGCGGATAGATAGGTCATTATCTTTTCTTGTTCTCCCATTATAAATGTAACAACATAATATATAGAAGCTTGAATGGAAATTATGAGGAAACGGTAAAACGTATAACTGATAATAAAGACTACAAAATTCTTTTGCTTCATAGCTGCTCTCAATGTTTTAAAGAAGGTTGTATCCTTCTCGCGATTTTCCTCTGTTAACATATATTTGTCAATAGTGACTTGATCTTCTCGACATCCGGGTATTGCTAAAGCAAGTGCTATTAATCCTCCAATACTCATAACAACTCCTTGTATGATAAATGTAGAGGGAGAGGCATTATCCACAATAAGAGGAGGAATAATAAAACCTAATGCTATACCAATTATTCCTATCGGTGTTTGAATCGCAGTGGCAGTTCTCCGTTCTTTAACTGATCTAAATTTATCGGGAAAAAGAGAAACATAATTTATAAAAAAAATCGAGTTAAAGAGATCGAAAAGACATGTAGAAAAGATTAACCATAAGAAGAGTATTAAAGGTTCCGAACCAGGGGGTGTAAAAATTAGTGTGTAACTTAATACATATGGAACTCCACCGATGATGATCCAAGGAAACCGACGGCCCCATTTCCGTGTAAATTTAAATGGTCTATTAGTTAAGAATCCCATAAGAGGATCATTAACTGCATTCCATATTGCGAAAATTGCAAAACCAATACCTACCCAAAGGGAATTTAAGCCTAATACTGATTCATAAAACGCGAATCCCCATGTAGCGAACGCCATTTCAATGAACTCACTTAGGAATTTCGAGAAACCATAAGAGGCCATGTTTAATTTCGAGTGTGTTAATTCACTTTCCATCGTAAAAACCTTTTTTTTTTTATTTTCTGTAAAATGTAAATTAATGATAATTTGTTCGGGATGTATTTATAATTGATTGTGAAACACAAAGGGTTCTCCCATTTTTAATTTAATTGATTTATTAATAAATATCAGTATTCTTTTCTAATTAGCTAAAAATCAAACTCTACTTGTTCTAAAACTTAATAAATTATAAAAACCAGATTTTAATGTTTTAAATTTCTCAATCTTATATGGATGAAGATAGTAAAAAGGATGAATTCAACGAATCTATTAAGAAATTATTCCACGGAAAAATCATGGAAAGAGCCGCAGCTGCAAGAAAATTAGGACATCTAAAAGAAGGACGAGCAGTTAATCTTTTGATCAAAGCTTTAAATAAAGAAAACGATGCGGTAGTAATAAATCGGATAATTGAGGCAATGGGAGAAATTAGAAATACAAAATCTACATTATCAATACTCAAATTGTTATCTGAAGAGCTCGAAAAACCGGAAGAGGATCAAGATAAAGCCAGATTATTCTTAATTATTGATAGCTTAATGAAGATAGGAGATAAACGTGCTTTACAACATTTAGGGATTTTAATAAATTCTTGTGATGCGGACATTAGAGAACGTACTGAAAAAGCATTCGAGTGCATCGATGTAAACTGGCGTGAAAATGTTAAAAAGTTGAAAATTTAAAATTAATTTTGATTTATAAACCTTAATTTAATATCTTTTAATTCTATCTTTCAATTACATAACAAAAAATCAATAAATAGTGATAAATATGCTTCCAAAATCTATGGTAGACCTCTTTAACCAAGTTGATGGTAAGAATGATTCTCATGAAGTGAGTATTTTCACTTTAAGTACATGTATGTGGTGTAAAAAATGCAAAGCATATCTAAAGGACCGAGATATTAAATATAAATACATTGATTTAGATAGTCTCTTACCAAGTCAGAAGTCAGAAATTCTTGAATATCTCAGAGAAAATTATAAACCAGATCGGATTGCCTATCCATTCTTAGTTTGTGATGATAAATTTGTGGTTGGATATGATCCAAATAAATATGAGGAGATAATGA
>CAZBPC010000101.1:0-11025 GCA_964493715.1 uncultured archaeon | reverse complement strand
TTTTTCTGATCGTCCCAAAGTATTTGGAACATTTCCATTTTGAATTATGACCTTTCTTATGCTCACTCAATAATTTGAAATTATAATATTGAAAAAAACTCTTTATTCTCTTTAAATTATTGTGAGTTTGGGGAATTATTGATTTTTAATAGGAATTAGACTAAAAAGAGGGGGTTTTTTAATTATTCTTTAACCAACTTTGATAACCAATATACCGGACGCTTTAGGTTAGACTTAAAATAATCTATTTCTTCCTTAGATTGATCTCCGATATATCCATCAACATCCAAAACTAGTATTGAGTCATAAAAATCTAATTTCTTAAGAGCAACTTGTTGCAATTTGTCCCATTCTTTTACTGAAAATTTTTCCTTATTTAACAATCCATCCACAGAACAAATTCCAACTAGTTTACCATGGATAATTTGTAATATAGATTCAATCTTGATGAAAATATCTTTAAATCGAATTGAACCTACTAAAAAGACCTTTTCTTCTTTAATGGAAGAAAAATCATGGTTTTTAAAGAAGTCCAAGAACTTCTTATTTAATCGTTCTTTTTTCATAATAAGTTAATAAAGCACCATTATTATTTAATCACCGCATGAAACTTAATACGGTATACCTTGCTGATAATTTAGAATTTTTAAGATCTATTAAATCCAATTTTATCGATTTAATTTATATTGATCCCCCATTTTATAGTGGAGTTGATTATAAGGAATTCTTGGATATTTGGAAATCATTAGAAACATATTTGGAGTTTATGAAAGAAAGAATTATTGAAATGCACCGAGTTTTAAAAGAGATTGGAAGTTTTTACATACATTGTGACGCAAGTGCAATTTTTGTTCTTAAACCCTTGTGTGATGAGATATTTGGTAGTGAATATTTCAGAAGAGAAATAATTTGGAATGTAGGAAGCGTTTCTGGATTCAAGAGTCAAGTAAAGAGTTGGGTACGTCAACACGATACCATACTTTACTATACTAAATCTGATAATTTTACCTTCAATAAGCAGTATGTACCCTATCGCAAGGAATATGTGAAGAAAATGTTTCGGTATAGTGATCCTGATGGAAGGAGATATCGAAAACGGCGAAATGGGAAGCAATATCTGGATGAAAAACCAGGAAGAGTGGTAGGAGATGTATGGAATGACATATTTTCTTTTCAAACTACTACAAGATCAAAAGAATATACGGGTTATCCCACGCAAAAGCCTGAAAAGTTATTAGAGAGAATAATTTTAGCGTCTTCAAATGAAGGTGATATAGTAGCGGACTTTTTTTGCGGTTCTGGAACAACATTAATAGCAGCAAATAGATTAAATAGAAAATGGATAGGAGTGGACAATAATTCAAAAGCTATCGAACTTTGTAAAAATCGATTATCATCATAAATTGGTTTCTAGGATGGGCAAGCAATGAAATTGATTTCAATTACTAATTTATTAGACCAACTTTTAATATATAAGATTCCTTATTTTTTTTAAATAAAATTAGGCTTGTAAAATAATAAAGCTTTAGAGACAAATGTTTTCTTATGAAAAGGGTATATAGCATTATAATATGGATATCATTTTTAGGAATTTTTGCACTTATTTATTTTTACATAGGTTTTAAGTATTTATTATTGAATTTGGTGCTTTTAAATCTTGTTGCTTATGTCTTAAGATCAATATTCATTGATATATTTCACAGTTTGATCAAAAACATAATTGTTCGATATATGATAATGGTAATAATAAATATCATATGGTTAATATTTCCATTTTTGTTGATTTTTGCTATTGAACCACTTTTGGTTGTAGCAATTATTTCTTTTCTTGTAATGGCTATAGCTTTAACTTTTCAAACTGTAATATATAATATTGCCTCTGGAGTAATGCTTTTATCATCAGAAGGTTTTGAAGTTGGTGATTTAATTCAAACAAACGGAGTTGACGGAGTGATAAAAGAGATTACATTAAATAGCTTGAAATTACAAGATTTTGACGGATCTATAACTTATATTCCTAACAAAAATGCCTTTAATTCATCAGTAGTTCGTTATACTCACAAAACTATTAAAAAAGAAATGAAATTAGATATTTCGGAATTTATTAAAAGAGCTGGAAAAATAATTCTTGGTGAAAAAAAAATTACTCGCTATGTTAAAGTAGTCGAACTATTAGGTACAGTAGATTCAGAGAAACTTAAAGATTTATTAGACCCAATATTTACCAAGTATGAACCAATTTTTGGGTTTAAACCTTATTTTTATGCTAATACTACAATCAATGCAATTATAAATCGGTTAAGTATTACAATACAAATTATTACAGAGGATCCAAAATTAATCCTAACCTACACGGACCCTCTAATGAAAGATATTCTTTTTAAAATTTATGAAGATGAAATAAATTATGGATGGAATTCTAATGATAAAAATTAATTGTGATATAATTTTTGAGGTGACTCAAAAATAGCTATATTTAATTCAGATTTAGAAGCATTAATATATCTTTTAATCATTGGAGCAGGATTTTATCTATTAAATAAATTCATCTCATCTATTCTTGGGAAAAGTAAAAAAATGCCGGTGAAGCAAAAAATTATTATCAATTTTACCCTAAAAATTGTCATGGTTCTTACTATATTGTTTTTTATTCTTGGAGGTTTTCCCATTATATCTCAAATTGACCCTACTTACGTTGCAATATTAACAGGATCAATTAGTACGGCGATAGCTTTTGCTTCCAGCGGTATATTCGCGAATTTTGTATCGGGAATATTTTTATTGTTAATGAGACCATTTGAGGTTGAAGATTTGGTCAAAATTGATGGAGATAAAGGAATAGTAGTAGCAATTAATTTAACTAAGGTGAAATTAGAGACATTTGATAATATTATTATTGAAAAATCTAATGCTCAAGTTATTTCTTCAAAAATTGTAAATTATACAATAAAACTAGGGAAAAAGAAGACTTTTGAAGAATTCAAAGCTAAGGTCTTAGCACCTCAAGATTCAGGATTCAAGGATGCTTATAATGAGATTTCGGATTCTAAAATGGAATTTGAAAATAATTTGAAACAGGCTTATGATTCGTTTTCGAAAAAGTACTATCCAAAGTTATACAACTATACATTCAGAATGGCTTTCCCTTATAAGGGATTTCGAATGATGATTAACAAAGTTGCAGAATTATGTGATTTATATAACCAGAAGAATATCTTCCGGATTGCACCTCAATTTGATGTTGTAAATTTTAATGTGAGCATTGTTGTTAAATTTCGGTTGTTAACATTTAATTCCAAAAAGATCTTTAAATTTCAACCTAAATTTGCCCAAGATGTGTACAATATAATATACAAATACAAAGCTTTATAAGAAGTTTTTAAATAATTTTGAAGGTTTGGGAAAAGATCTTGGATTATGTAAATATGATAAAAGATATTGAAGAGATTATCATTAATTTTCTAAATTTAAATAAAGGAAAAGCATTTACTCCAGATAGTTTATTAAAAAGAATCAAGAAAGATATTCAAAACTCTGACATATTGGATTATTTACAAAAATACATTGAGGGGGCATTAAATAAGCTTACTTTCTCTTATTTAATAGACATGCATGAATATGAAGGAATCAAGTATTATTTGATGTTTAATGAATAATCTTTTAATCAAATTATATCTCTAAGATCATAAAAATATTCAATCTGAATGAAATAATCTTCAAATCGAATAGAACCAACTAAAAATATCTTTTCTTCTTTTATTATTGATATTATATGAAGTAACTCGCTCCATAGAATGCTTAGGTTATCCTGCTCAGAAGCCTGAGGAACTTTTAGAGCGTATAATTCTAGCATCTTCTAATAAAGGTGATTTAGTGGCTGATTTCTTCTGGGGCACAGGAACAACTATAGCTGTTACAAATGAATTGAATAGATCCTGGATTGGGGTTGATTCTAACCCGAAAGCAATTGAATTGTGTAAATCTCGTCTTATTATATAATATAATCTGAAATTAAAACAACCTTGTCAACAATTAGTTTATTCACCTTAGTCTGAAGAATTTTTTTTTTCAAAAAAATTGTATTTCCCACTATCAAATAAGTGAAAAATATAAAATATGTAAATAGATAAACTAATAGATATAATAATTGCTTAGTGAGTGTAATTGAGATTAGAAGAAATTTCAGATGCATTAACAAAATTAGAGGAAGATAAAGTATTACAATATGTGAAAGAAAAAATTGATGCAAATGAAGATCCTATTAAAATTTTAGAAGCTTGTAGAAAAGGAATGGCTGAGATTGGAAAAGGAGATGATGAGATCTTTTTAACCGACTTAATTATGGCGGGGGAGATTTTCAATGAAGCTTTAGAATTATTAATGCCAAAATTAAAAAATAGCACAACAAAAAGTGTAGGAAAGATTGTTATCGGAACAGTTGAAGGGGATATACATAACATAGGAAAAGATATTGCCATTAAATTTTTAAAAGCAGAGGGTTTTGAGGTTATTGATTTGGGTGTTAATGTTCCCGCCCAAAAATTTGTTGATGCAATAAAAGAATACAATCCTCATGTAGTTGGTATGAGTGGATTACTTACATTATCAATTAGACCTATGAAAGAGAGTATTGAGACTATAGCTGCTGCTAATTTAAGAGATAAAGTAAAAGTAATTATTGGTGGAGAAAGAGTAGATGAAGAAGTATGTATCTATGTTGGTGCAGATGCATGGGTCAATGATGTTATTGAAGGTATAAAAATAATTAAAAAATGGGTAGTAAGTGCCTAAATCATACACTTATTTTTGTCTATTTCTGAGATTATTTGGACACTCGTCACACTTACCATCAAAATTACACTTCATTGATGATATTTCTAATATAGAATTGAGAGCTTTTTGATAAGACTTGTATTTAGTCTTATCTACATAGTAAAAAATTCGATTATGTTCTTTGTCTGATTTTATAAGATTAAGTTCCTTCAAAATATTAATATGTTGCGTAATAGCTGGTTGAGAAATCCCTATTTTTTCAGCTAAATCAATTACCTTAAGTTTATCATCATTATTAAACATCAATAATCTCAAAAGTTTAAGTCTTGTAGGATCCCTAAGAGCTTTAAATAATAGAGGTAGATCTCCGAGAACAATTCTCATAAATTATTAAACAACATTAATTTTATTAAATAATATAAGTAGCCACTAATATTAGTATTTCGGAATATCCAGAATAGTCCGGATTAATTAGGTTACTTCTTTTGTAAAAATATCGATAAATTAAAAAGAGAAGATTTAAATTAAAAATTATCATAATAAAGCATAAGTATTCACTTATATAAGTCGATACTTATACATAAATAAACATGTGAAATTAAATGAGTTTTGAAGCAATAACAGAAGCAGTTAAAGAATTAGAAGAACAAAAGGTTCTGAATTTAGTAAAAGCAAAACTTAATAATGGTGAAGATCCAATCAAGGTTCTGGATGCGTTAAGATTAGGTATGGCTGAAATTGGAAAAGATTCTGGTGACACCATATTTTTAACAGATCTTATTATGGCGGGGGAAATTTTTAATGAAGCAATGGAAATCTTAATGCCAAAACTAGTTAGTGGTTCAACAAAAAATTTAGGGAAAGTGGTAATTGGAACTGTTGAGGGAGACATCCATAACATCGGTAAAGATATAACCATTAATTTTTTAAAAGCAGAAGGATTTGATGTTATTGATTTGGGTGTAGATGTTCCGCCTCAAAAATTTGTCGATGCGATTAAAGAGCATAATCCCGCTGTTGTAGGTATGAGTGGTTTGCTTACGTTATCAATAGAACCCATGAAAAAAGCTGTAGAAGCTATTGGAGCAGCTAATCTGAGAAATAATGTAAAAGTAATTATTGGAGGAGAAAGAACTGATGAGGAAGTATGTAAGTATGTAGGTGCAGATGCTTGGGTTAACGATGCAATAGATGGTGTGAAAATTATTAAAAAGTGGGTAGGAGGTGCCTAAAAATATGGATAATGCGGAAGAATTAATTAAATCGAAAGTTGAAAGATTAGAAAACGCAGCTGCAGTAAAGGAACCAGATAGGGTTCCAATTGGTATTGCAACGACATATTTTCCAGCAAAATATGCAGGTGTTAGTTATAAGGACATGTGGTATGATAATAGTAAATACATTGAAGTAGGTACGAAATTTGCGAGAGATTTTAATTGGGACGCTGTTAGTCTCCATCGTTCGTTTGAAAGTGTCCCTCTTGGATTAGCTCTAGCGGGTACTGACGCAGATTTAGCTATAGGAGCAGCAGTATCATCAGTACTGGGGGGTGGAGCTTCACACGATATATTAGGTGATGTCTATTCTTCAAATCCCGGTAGAGAATTAGGGGACAATATTGAATCACAATGGACCATAAAAAAACTAGTGATGAAAGATGATGAGTATGATCTCCTTATAGAAAAACCTTTTGACTTTTTAATGGGTACAGTGATTCCAAGAGCATATAAAAACCTAGCTAATATGAATTCCCCCACAGCCGTAGCAGCTTTATTAAAAATGGGTCAAGAAATAGCTAAATTTCCAGCTTTTTTAATGGATTTTGTAGGAAAAATGAAAAAAGAAGCATGGATTCCATGGTATTATGCTTTAGCACCTAATCCGTTGGATTTTATTGGAGCATTTTTTAGAGATTTTGATACACTTTCATTGGATCTATATAGAATGCCTGAAAAAGTTAAAAAGGCTTGTGAAACATTAGCGCCAGTACTTGCAGCTGTTGGGAAGTTGACAGGAGGGATCTCAAGGGATGTTACAGGTTCTCGTAGGGTATTTTGTCCTATATGGTATAATACTTACTTATCTCCAGAAAAGTTTAAAGAGTTCCATTTCCCTTATATCAAACAGATTGTAAACGAACTAATTGAAGCTGGTTTTACACCACTAATGAGCTTCCAAGGTAGAAGTGATCATCTATTGGAACAGTTAAAAGAACTTCCAGAAGGTAAGGTAATTATGTGGTTTGATAAAACTGACCTTGTTAAAGCAAGAGAAATAATGGGTGATAAGTATTGCCTTGCGGGAGGTATTCCATCTTCTCTATTAATTAGCGGCACACCTGATAAAGTAAGAGAGCACACGAAAAAACTTATTGATAATTTGAAATCAGGAGGAGGCTTAATTGTTTCTACTGAATTCAATGGGATGGGAGACGCAAAGATTGAAAATGTAAGAGCTTTAACAGAAACTGTAATGGATTATGGAAAGTATTAAACCAAAAAAGGAACTTTATTCTTTTTTTTTTTTATTTAAAACAGGCTAAACCAAATCTATAAGAATACTTATTAGAGGGATATTCAATATTGAATCTATCTCTTAGATCTCGTACTGTGCTTATTACTTCAATTCCTGCAGCTTCCATAGAGAATCTTTTCTCTTGAGGAAAACGACATTGTTCTCCAGAATCAAAGGTACAAGCTCCTGCATCCTGGATTTTACAGTACTTGCATGTTCCGTCATACAACAGAAGTCTTTTTTTATATTTCTTATCATATTGTGCTAAAAATTTTTCAAATTCATTTTCCAAATCATTGGATTCGAAACTTTTAGTTAATAAAAAGGTATTTTTGATGAAAAATTCAGATCTGTTTGTTCTTTCCTTCTCTTTTTTAATATAACTTTCTAGATCAAACATGGAGTAAATTAAGTAGAATTCTGTATATGTTGATAAGGCTTTTTCAAGATAAGGCGAATTAGGAGGGCAACTCCATGAATGTCCATAGAAAGGGCACTTAAAACTAGGTGAGATACACATCTCTTGAACTTTGGGATCAAAATGAATGTCTTCATATTGAATTTGAGCAAATGGCATCTTCAGATCGAAAAAGTTTGAAGGAATTTTAAATTTAATTGTTCAGAAATATTAGATTGGCTTTATTATTATTATTATATAGAATAACTTTAATCAAAACATCTAATGGATTCATTTGATCGTGTTCATGCTGCATTGAGGGGGCGATCAGTAGATAGACCCCCAGTCCTTCCTCAAATCGGGGATCATGCGGGCATTATAAATAAATTGTCTTATAATGTAATGTACCAAGATGCAAAAAAAGCAGCAGATGCTCATCTTAAAGCATTAGATTTATATGGATACGATATAATAACAATACAAGTAGAACCAAGCTGGCCAGTTGCTGAAGCTTGTGGAGCAGAGGTTAAATATCCACCTGATAAGAATCCGTGGATTACTAAGCACCTAATATATTCAGAAAACGATTTAAAAAATTTGGATGTACCAGATTTTATGGCAACAGAGAGTTCAAAAGTCATGATAGAAGGCACAAGTATTCTTGCTAATGAAACTAGGGTTCCGGTTGCAGCTTACATGACCGGACCAATAACATTTAGTTTGCAATTAATGCCATATACAATTTTAATAAAAAATATGATAAAAAATCCTGAATTCACTCATAAATTAATTCAAAAATCTGTTTTAATTATCAAGGAGTATATCAAAACACTAAAAGATGTTGGTGCAACAATATTGGTGTTATGTGAACATGATATTCAGATGCTAAAGCCACAACTGGTTAAGGAATTTAGTCTGAAATATCTACAAGATATTTTTAAGATTTTTGATTATAATATCCTTCACATGTGCGGAAAAGTGACCCCACACCTGAATTTTTTAGCTGAAGATCTTAAAGGTATTAATAAATTAAATACACTGAATATTGGGCCAAATGTTGATATTTCCAAAACTCAGGATTTACTCGACCATAAAATTGGAGTGGCAGGAAACATTGATCACGTTAAATTACTCCCACGTGGTACTCCAAAAGAGATTGAAGATGCCGTTCATTATGCTATAAGAGAGAGTCATAATGATCCTCACTATATGGTTGCCCCAGGTTGTGAGATTACAGCAGATACTCCAATTGAAAATGTAAGAGCCGTTGTTAAGTCCACTAAAATTTATAATAAGCAATAAGTTTATTTTTATATTCAAGAAGAATGAATTAAATTCAAAAACTCATTAATATGAATTTAATATTCAAATAAATTAGTTACCGCTAATTCCCTTCATATAATTATGCTTCTGAAAAAAAAATTATAACAATCCTTACTCTGAAGGTCAAGAAGTTTGGCCACACGAAACGATTAATATTTATTAGCATTAAATTCAAGGGAGAGTATAAGTGAGGGTTGAAATCCTAAATCAAAGTATAGAAAAGGAGGAATTTATTTAAAAATTAGGCTTTTCGAATAAATAAACCTAAACTATTAATCCTTATTCCTATATTCTTTTTTTTCTTTTATTATAACCATTATATTTTATTCGTGAAACAACTCTCTGCTTTATTTTATTAATATGTGGGTTATTATGCTCCTAATTATTATTTGCTATGATTCTAAAATAAAAACATAATTGGAAAAAAAAATTTAGTGATCTTCCTTTTTTCCAAACAAAGAGAAAATTATTCTTGTTAATCCATTTATCATCAACGTCAGAGAGAGATAAGTTATTAAGACGAAATAGCCTAACGCAGGGAAAAGTATTATCATAAAGGCAAAAACCATAGTAATCAAACCAATCATGACAAGAAAGATGCGATATTCCTTTTTATAACTTTCCATCAAAATTCCCATAAAGATTCTTGCAATCCCAATTATGATAAATGTATAACCAATAAGCGATATTAAAAGAATTATTGAAACACCAGGAACTGTCAAGGTAAGGATTAAAACTATAAAGCCTATTAAAACTGCAATAACGCCTGTAACTAATTTTAATATTTTTCCAAATTTATTCAATAGTGTGTTGTAAAAAGCATTGTATATCCTTCCGATTCCTGAAAATATAACAGCAATCGATAAAAGGATTATGAGCGACAAAACAACAACATTTGAGAAGACTAATACTATTATAGAAAGAGAAATGATTACAATTCCTATAATACTATTAATAGAATTAAACCTGCTCTTTCCTTCCATTCATATCACTAAATAATTTAATTAAATTTGAATATTGTTATGTCTCATTGATATTTATATTTTGATAATGAGAAAAAAATATTATTTGAATATTGTTAATGTTTTTTTCGTGAAACAACTCTTTCACGAAATTTTATGTTTGATATGAGTTAATGAAAGGAGAAAAATCTAGTTCATTTGCATCTAAAGATGAATATCTTAAGTTTTCATTCAATTCATCGATATTTTTGACACCCATTAAAACAATAGAAACACCTGAAAGTGATGTAACATAATTAAGACATATTGATGAATTAATATCTGATCGATTTTTCGCTTTTACGCGTAATCCTCCTGTTTGATATTTGGCCATACTCACCGTCCGATTATTCATTAAGAGATTTCCAGCTGCGAATGGCTTAATTGCAACTAAGCCAATGTTTTTGCTTTTGCATAAGTTTAGAAATTCATCTCTCCCAGGAAGTGAATGATTTGCTAAATTAAGCGGGAACATGATCACATCAATTTTACCCGTATTAATTGCTTTCATTGCCACTGAAATATCATGAGTACTTAGACCAATGAAACGAGCTTTACCGTCATTTTGGAATGATATCGCTAAGTCTAATAGCCCTTTGGGTTTGAAAATATTTTCATATTCATTTGCTTTTACAAATTGAATATTAATAATGTCTACATGATCTGTTTGGAGATTTTTCAATAATTTTAAAAATCCTTCTTCTGCTCCTTTGATTGACCTCATTCTTTTTGGTCTTTCTTCAAGTTCAGAGGTCCCCAGATGTCCAGTAATTAATAAGTGATCTCTATATGCTTTGAGAGGTGAGGCTAGTTTTTTTAAATAATGTTCGACTGAAAATAACACATCAAAATAATTAATTTTTTTTTCAATAGCCTCTGTAATAACGGAATCTACAACATCTTTAGGTTGTCTGAATAAAAATTCTGTCCCTAATCCTATTTCACTCACTTTGAAATCTGTTCTTCCTAGTTTTCTATAATTCATATCTGTCATCCATTAAAGAGCTTTATATAAGA
>CAZBPC010000100.1:0-11550 GCA_964493715.1 uncultured archaeon | reverse complement strand
GCAAGAAACCACATTTTTCACATTTTTTCCATTCCATTTCCATTTTAAAGACCACTTTTTGATGATATAATCTTTAGCTTAATAAAAGGATATTCGTCTTGATAGATTAAAAAGACTCATTTCTTAAATAAAATAAATTACTACAAAATAAATTATGTTTTAGAAAATAATGAGACATACTTTTCCGTTAAAAGGATGAAAATTCACCTTTTTTAATAATCTAAAAGTGTTATTGGTTCAAAAACTAAATCCTTCAATAGATTCAGAGAATTTATTAAATTTGTAGCAATAGATATATTATTCTCAGTCTGAAAATTACAATATTCATCATTAGAGATTGGATAGGTAAAATAACATTTATTACAATCACTAAATCTTACACATTTTTTACATTGCCGCTTAACGATCGTATTTATATGAATCTTCATAATATTTTCTTTTATTTTAGAAAATGGTACACCTACTTTTGCGATAGGATCAGAGAACCAACAAATTTTAATGTTATCTTGGTCTATAATTGCTGTATCTAACGTTTGACAATTGGCTGGATTAGTAGTCCAACGACAAAAATTCATAAATTGTGGTAAAGGTTTTTTCTCGAGAAGATATTTAAAAGGGTCATCAATTTCTGTAATTTTTTTTAAAAACTTAAGTAAAGATGAGGTGTCCTTTGAGGAATTTTCGACACATATTATATTCTCTACTTTTTTATTAGTTTTATTGTATAACTTTAACGCCGATGTATAATCTTTAAATATGATAGGTATCCCTATATCATCTCCATAATTAGGCATCCACTCGGATTTTAATATCATTGAACTTTTTTTTTTCTCCCAATAATATTTATTATAATCTTTTGTTGGAGCTAGAGTATCATAGAAGCTTTCCATATTTTTATCGTCCCATTCCTCAAATTTCGTTTTACTTGAATAAATCTGAACTATTGAGCCATTTAAAGCAAGATTATCATGCATCCATTTGATTAGATCTTCTTTTATTATATTTGAATTGATAATAATATTATTGAAAAAAGTTCTGCATTTTTCAGTATCAGGATTACCTGAAAGAATTTTTAGTGATTTATAATTTGCATTTTTATAATTTTGACGTTCGGCACTATTAATTCCGTATTTGATTTGATTTACATCATAAGGATGAGTATTTGAAATAAATATTCTATTTATACGCCCAAGCTGTTTAACCTTATAATTAAAATCTTTATAATTCTTATAGATCGGAGTTCCCTTGTATATATGGAACTTGTTATGAGCATAGTAATCAATATCTAACTTATTAACTAATTTTATCGTTTCCATTGCATCTTGATAAGTTTCCCCAGGTAATCCGACCATTATGCTAACAAATACAGGGTACATTCCGATTTTTTTGGCATATACTGTCATATCCTGTAAATTTTGAATATAAAATTTCTCTCTCTCATAATTCCTATTATCATTTTTATCTGGAGGGTTCACTTTTCCAATAGATCTCAATACTTTTGGAACGGCGCTTTCCAAAGAAAATCCGATTAATCTAAAACCTGCTTGTTTCATCAAATCAAGGAGTTCTTTATCAATTTTATCTGCACGGGTAATGCAAGCTAATGGAATATCGAGAGGATAATCAATAATTTTCTCGCAGATCTCCTTCGCTCTTGAAGGAATGATTGTAAAACCATCATCAATTATTGGGACGGGAAATTTAGAGCATCGATTTTCACTTATATACGACAATTCTTCAATAACTCGTTTCGTTGAATGAAAATAGATATTTCTCTTACTCATTACAGCACAATTACAATACACGCAACTTTGATTACATCCTCTAGCAGTAATTATTCCAAGAGGAAAAGCCTGAGATGCAGAAACAACATCTGAAAGATATGGAGAAGGATATTTATCAATATAATATTTAACAGATTTATTGGAAGATAAAATATCACTATCTGGATTAGCGATGACTATGTTTTTGCGCTTAAACGTTATGCCCCCAATTTTCTCAAGATTCGTTTTTTCAAGATTAAAGTCGTTAGCTTTTAAATCATTAAGTAATTTTAATGCTACTTCTTCTCCTTCAGCTCTTACACATATATCAACTGAAGATTCGCATTCTAAAATATCCTCAGATTGAACGGTAGGAGTGGGGCCACCAAATATTGTGATAATTTTGGGATTAATTCTTTTCAATTCTCTACATATCAAAACACTCTGCATGTAATTACTATTTAACACTGTAAATCCAATTATTTTTGGTTTAAATTTGAGAATTTCCGTTGTACATTCCCCGACATTAAACGACTTTTTTGAAATAAATTGTTCAGCTTTATATCCATTATTTCTTAGATAAGCTATGATATAAGCAGATCCAAGTGTATATCTAAAGTCTGTATCATTAAAATCTCCTCCAACCGGACATATGAATAGAATATCGGTATATTTCATTTTCCTTCAATTTAAAAAATGTTACTCTTAATATAGCAAAGATGAATTTATTTATCATAAAAAATTTGATTCACAAGAGTTCCTAAAACAGGTGGATTATGCATTTCTAACATTCTTCCTGTCTTAACAGATAGTTTTAAAGCGTCCCAAATTTCTAAATCAATCCGAATTTCAGTTGTAAATTTTTCTAATTTTCTTTTAGCTAAAAATGATGGCCCCTTGATAACATAACAAATTAAATAATTTTCAATATGGTTTATAAGGATCCTATGTTCACCGATATTAATTCGTTCAATTGAGCTTTCCGGCGCAAATAGTTCACTACCAAAAGTGTTGAACGCTGACAAAAAAGAACTAAAAAGAGGTTCAAAATCTAAATCGTCTTGAAAAGCGTGGGAAAAATGGGGTACGCCATCTTTACTCATAAGAAGTAATAAAATGGGTTTTTCCCTTGTAATTTTCGGAGGATCAATAGCACTTTTTCCTTGCATGCGCCCCAGCACGCCATTAAGAGAAGCAAGTTTTATTCTTTCAGAAATTGGTGCATTTCTTTCTAATAATTCATCCCATAATGATGATTGATCTAAAAGTGAATCCTGATCATGAGATATCCTTTGAGCTAACAAATTGAGATCATGCATTTCAGCAATCTTTTGAGCTTCTGACATCAATTTTTTTGCTTCTCTTATATCCATATTAATCAAACATAATTTTGCCTGCAATAATTTGGTCTCAGATAACCATAAATAGGAGTTCTGATTTTCCGAGAATTTAAGCATTTTTGATATTAACGGATTAATCTCATTTAGTATGTCCAGATTATCCATTATATTCATCTCATATAGAAGAAGATCACATAAATTAGCGAATGTTAAAAGGAGATATTGTATTGGTAAGGCTTCCTTTTCTATTATTTTCTTTAGAATTAGCTCTGCTTGAGTTTTATCGTGTAATCTTTTTGACTTTTGAAGAAATAAAGCTTTAGCCATAAGAAATATATTATTGTACGTTTCGCTTTTGGTAAGAGTAGCCACAGATTCAAACTCTGTTAAATATGATTCTGCCTGTTCAATATTATTTTTATCAAGAAATGTTAAAATGAGATTGAAAAGAGATGATGCCATTCCATATAGAGAGTTAATTTTTTTACTTTCGCTATAGCATTCCAAGAAATTGTCTAATGCTAAATTGTAATTTCCTTTCATTCTATAAATAATCCCTATTGCCAGAATAATTGTTAAATATTCTTCAAAATATTGCTCAACTTCTCTAATTTTAGCCGCTCGCTTGTAAATTCTTAAAGCTCTATCTAATTCACCTTTCTCCTTGGAAATCGCCCCTAATAGATGAAGAGAAGTTGAAAATGTAAAAGTACTAATTTTCGGGATTGATATGCTTTTTTTACTTAACAATTGAGAATGATC
The DNA here is from genome assembly GCA_964493715.1 of uncultured archaeon. Classification (GTDB taxonomy): domain Archaea; phylum Asgardarchaeota; class Lokiarchaeia; order Sigyniarchaeales; family SOKP01; genus SOKP01. The sequence goes on along the minus strand of CAZBPC010000100.1, from coordinate 7,685 downwards.
TAAATTTCCGATATAATAGTACCCAAAAGCTAAATATTGTAAACTAGTTGCGATACCTCTTTGATTTTCTAATTCAGATTGAAGTTTACGACTTTTTTCGAAGCACTCTAAAGCTTTATCTGGTTCATTTTTATATATATAAATATCGCCTAGAATAATATAAACTCGGGAAAAATCTAATTTTTCACCATCTTTCTGATTTATAAGTAACCATTGATTAACTGAATCGTACGCCTGATCAAGATCAGCAGAATAACGGTAAACAATTGCTTTTATAATCAAGAAATCATTCATTTGCCGCTTTAAATTTAGAGAGGGGTTATTTTTATGTTCATTTAACAAGCTTTCAACTTCATCTATGATTTGTTTCGATTCCTCTAATTTACCTAAAAAAACTACATGAGCCTTAATCAATAAAGCATCAATATATTGAGTTATGTTATTTAATTTTAAACTCAACACACGAGCTGATTCAGCAATTTCTGTTGCATTTCTATATCTTTCTTTATAGAAGTATAACCTACCTTTTAATAGAAGAACTGCTAAATACTCAGTAGAATTAACATCACAAATTTTTTCTAACGTGCCAAGAATGTTCTTGACTTCTCCAAATTTACATTTATATAGAAGCTTCTCTGCTTTTAGTAAATCCTGAAATTTTATTGCCTTCATAAAAAACCTTTAAACTTTTGATAATAGATAATCTTTAGAGGAAAGTAGAACCAGATATGCATCGAATTTTTTTTCACAAAAATCTTCACCAACCGGACGTATGAATAGAATATCGGTATATTTCTTTGCCATTAGTAAACCCAATTTACTCATCTTGATAATAATAAATAATTTAAAAAAAAATTTAATTCTTTTATTTATTAACTGAGAAAATTAGCTATGCTTTCACGTAATAATCCATTGTCTTGATACTCTCAGATCAGCAATTTCTTTTACTTTATCCTCTGGTAAGGAAGGTTCAATAACCCTAATTGCTCGCATTCTTAGTTGTGCTTTACTTTCCTTATTTTTAATACCTTCTTGAATAGTTGAAAATAATTTTTCGCCTAATTCTTCCCCATAACGGGCAATAAGTTTGCTTTTTAATTTTGTCATTTCATTCAACTCTATTGGATTTTTATATAGATTTTACATTATTGTATTAAATTTCTATCTGACCCTTAAAAAAGCTTTTGCTTTTTATTCGCTTTTTAGTGAGATAAAAAAAATCTTAAAGGTTAGAAATCCGAAAATTTGAATTTGAAATCTTCAGGATTAAATGAATAATAGGACAGTGATTTACGCCATTCCTTAAGAAGCCTCTCTTTATCAATTTTATCAAGCTCCTCTTCTTCGGATGGTGCCATTAGTTCATTATATTCTGGTTTCATGACTTCTTCGATCATTTCTCATCCCTCCTTTAAAATTTTGTTCTCTTTTCTCACTCAATACTTCCTATTTCTCTTTATATTATATTTAAGGAAGAGCCCTCCTCCCAGCGGATTTCGCCCGCAATTAACCTAATAAAATTCTCCCTCATAGAATTAAATTAGCGTGATGAACAACTAGCCCAAATTTCACTTCGTTGTAATAATTCTTCTATTTTATTAAAGTCACTCAGATTTACGGCTCGCCAATTTTCCTTTTTTTCGTTTACGAGCACATTTTGAATTTCTACCTGAAAATTTTTATACGCTTTCTCAATAGATTTGTATAGGTTACATATCAACTTCTCCTTGGTTGCTATGCCGGGTACTCTTATTAGATCATGTATTACTTCTTTATTTCCCGTCAACAAACCATTATTCATTATTTGGGCCATTTTTTTAAACTCTCATTAAAATTTTTTTATTAAAAAATAAGATCGCAACAGAACATATATGATTTAGAAAAGGAAACTAAGAACAGACTTTTGGACTATTCTTAGACTTTAATTTTAAAATTAGTTTAAGTTAAGAGATTTAGAATTTTCGCGATTAAAATTAATCCTAAAATGAATGGTGAATCCTGTCAAAAATTAGCATGAAAATAAAGATAAAAAAAATTTTAAATTGAAACTGTTTCTAATTTCTTTTCTGATGGTACTATCACTTGTTCGCTTTCTTCTACTTCTCTTAATTCTTGCTTTCTAGCCTTGCGGTCTTTGCGCCATTTGGTAAATAGAGCACTCAGGACCCATAATCCTTCAAAGGCGTTAGTAGTTGTGGGAAATTTATAATAAAGTATCCTATCAATATCATCTTCTATAAATTCTTTTTCACTCATATTATATTACACCTCATTTTATATCTCAATAGTTTCGAATTTTTGCAATTCTTTAGGAGATTCTACTTTCACGACTGATTGATTTAGTTCACCGGAATAATTTAATTTCTCCAACCTCTCACGTTTCTTTCTCCTTCGATCCGCGAGTAAAGCAGTTAAAAAGAAGATGCCATCATATTGTTGAAAACCTGAATGCGGTATTCTATTCAAAATTCTCTTATCTAATTCTTCTCGAGTCATTACAGATTTTTTCATTATTTCTCCCTCCTTTTTTAAAAAATGGGATGATGCACAGATTCATCATCCTGCTTTTCATAATTAGAAGGGATAAAACTGCATAAGTAGTTTTTTACATAAAAGTCTATAGGAATTATTGGACTCTCTTTGAATTTGTATCAAATAGATTTTTATAGAGTTTTAACTAGTGTTTTATAGTATATTATTTCTGTGGTTTCATTAAAAATCTCAACCAAATCTTTTCCAGTTTTAGCAGAGATGATGCACTAGTTTTAAAAAATAATAAAAAAAAGTTTGATTAAGGCATCACAAATCTGAAAACTTGAAATAGAAATCTTCAGGATGAAGAGAATAGTAGGAAAGCGTTTTTTTCCATTCTCTTACTAACCTTAACTTATCTATATCCTCAAGATGCACTTTTTTTAATTCTTTGGTTTCAATGTTCTTAAAGCCAATCTCTTTCGTTCTCTCTTTAAGTGTAATTTCTAAAGGAATTTTTAGATTAGGTAACTCAATAATCTTGCTTGAAGCCATTTTTAACCACCACACGCTTTTGATTTATTATTGTTCATTGAATACTATGTATTGAGTCCATATATAGAATCTAAAAAAAAAATTTGAATGAACTCTTAGAAGATGTATAAATTATTTAATAGTTGAATCAGAGGATTTCTAAATCAAAAAAGAGTTAACAATTTAGTCAAATATCACGAGTTTATGGTTTGTATTGGTCATATATTCGAGCGATGATCGCATTGAATGCCTCTATTACACCCTGCCCTGTTTTTGCTGATGTCAAGTAATATCCAAGAAAATTGTTGTCATCTATCAATTTTTGAAGGTCAATTAATTTCAAATTTCCTTCATTTACTAAATCGATTTTATTTGCGAAGACTAAGATGGGTATCTTCCCACAATAATTCTCAATATTCTTATGCCAATTCATAACGTGAGCAAAACTGTTCTTGCCAAGGTCATTTTCTTCAAGTGAATATGCAATTATTGCTGCTTTAGCATTTTGATAAAATGAAGGAAGGAGGAACTGGAAGTCTTCTTGCCCGGCGATATCCCAAAAGAGTAACTTTATTTTATCTCCATTTCTTTCAGATTCATATTTTGAAAATTGAGCGCCAATGGTCTTGATATATTCTTGCTCGAAGGATCCTTCTGTGAATTTTTTTATCAAGGAGGTTTTCCCAACCCCACCGTCTCCAACTACGATTATCTTATAAATATATTTATTAGATAAATCTACCATTGATCTCCTCAAAATCCAAATATTGACAAAAAATTATATGAAATTCTTATTAAAGATTAGATTTATTCTAATATAAAAATTTAGTTTTATTTAACTTAAAAATAATCTAAATTTTTGATCAGAAAATGTAAATAATCCATTCAAAGTCCAATAATCTATTCATAGTATTATACTAAAATTTTTTTATATCTTTAATCATTATTTGTTTACAGTAATGGAAAATCCCATCAATTATCCTTCTGAAGAGATTTTAGAACCAATATTAGGTAAACCTAATTTTGAATTCATACTTCTTTGGATGCTAAACAACAATGTGACGTGTACGTGGGCGAACTTAAAGACTATCATCAAGCCATCAACTTTATCAATATATTTAAAAAAATTAATAGAAAATAACCAAGTAAGCAAAACTGAATTTAATCAATATAGCATTACTCAGCTTGGGAAAGATAGATTTTACGAATTGTCACAATCTAGTAAACAAAAGAGAAGATTAAGTTATCCTCCGAAATTATTGCTTTATTCGGGGAGAAACTATGATCATTGGGTACTATGGATGGTTCATAATAACAATTATTGCGTATGGGCCGATTTCCAAAAACCCCCTCTTTCAATTAATAACTCTTCATTATCGAAAACGATGATTGATTTACTTGAAAAAGGTTTTATCCGAAAAGAAGATAAAAAATATCGGATTACTCAATTTGGAAAATTTGAATATTCTAAAATGCTAAGATATTATGATTTAGATCGTCATTCAATTATCGAGGCGGAAAGTAATCGAATTAAGGAAATAACGAAAAAAACCATAACTTTCTTTGAGAAATTTAAAATAAACAATGATGAAGTTAAATTTCGATATCTCAATAATGTATTAAGATTATCTTATGATACAGTTAAATCAACTTTAGAAAAGGAAGAGGATTTTCACAAGATTCTATTATTTTTATCATTGAATCATCCCTCTCAATATCCTCATTTTATTTCTAACAATGAATTTGCAGCAAAATATGATATCGAACAGGTAATTCTTGATTTTCATATTCATCAAATCGTTGAGAAAAACATTTACCCAATTAAATTCTTTATATTAGAGATTAATACGGAAGAAATTTATTATTTACAGGTTAATGAGAAACTGGAACGAATGCTTTATGCAGTTGTAGAAGAACATATTGCAAAACTTACATTTTTAAATAAATTATATGAGGACGATCCTAAGGAAAGATATGCATTATCATTAAAGAATACTATTTCTGAAATATTAGAAGAAATTTGCATGAATCTGTTCAATGAAGGGCTAAAAGATTCCTTACGTCCCTTTTTAGTGAAATACATTGATTATTTAGCATTCAAAATTGAAAAAGAGAAAAAATTAGTTGAGGCGTATGATAAGTTGGAAGGATTAATCTGGCATGAAGTGAAGGCTTTTAACATAGAATTACCTACTATGAATAAATTAGAGGAAGCACTTAAACAAGCCGATGAAAAGATTGCATCAGATCCTGAAAACCTAAATTTGTATTATGCAAAGGAGCACATTCTAATTTACTTCAATAAATACACTGAATTATTGGATCTATTAGAAGAAATGTTAGAACGATTCCCTAAGGAAGTAAAGGAAATCAGATTAAAACAAGCTTTTGTACTTAAAGAGCAAAGAAACCTTGATGAAGGTTTTAATATTATAAAGGAACTCATAGTTAAATACCCCCAAGATAAAGATCTTATTATTTATAAAGTGTATTGGTTACAATATTTAAATGAAAAAGAAAAAGCACTCAATTTAATTCGAGGTCTTATAGATGATGAACCTCAAAATGGAGTATATCATGATACTTATGGTGAGATATTGATGGCTTATCGTGATTATGAAAATGCTATTAGAGAATTTCAAAAGACAATTGAAATAAACAATGAAACCTGGTATTCTTTTCAAACCTATATCAAATTAGGGATTTGCTATAAAGAACTTGGAAAATTTGAATTAGCCAGGGAGTATTTAATCAGAGGGAAAGATTTTACAAATAAATCCACAACGGATTTTGAAACAAAACAAAAATGGCTCACGATCGTGGATCTATTTCTCTCAGAAATAGAAGAAATGAGAGAATGGGACTAAAATTGGGAAGTAAACAACTAATTCTTATAATATACTCCTTCAATAATCGAATTAAACGCTTTTTTTACACCTTGCCCTGTTTTTGCTGACGTAACATAATATCCTATAAATTCTTTTTCCTTAATTATTTCTTTTATATCAATAATATCCACGACATTCTCATAAGTTAAATCGACTTTATTTGCAATAACTGCAATAGGAATAGACCCACAAAATCTGAGCACATCAGCATACCAAGTTTTAATATTTTTAAAACTTTCGTTTCCTTTTTTGTCATCCACGAGACTATATACTATCACAGCAGCCTTACTGTCCTTAAAGAACGTTTTTCGCATGAAATTAAATTTATCTTGACCCGCAATATCGTAAAAGATTGATCGTACTTCATTATTTTCGATTTGTATATCGTGAAAGGAGAATTGAGCCCCAATTGTTTTTATATATTGCTTTTCAAATGATTTTTGAGTAAATCGTCTAATGAGGGAAGTCTTCCCTACGTATCCATCTCCAATAAATACTATTTTAAATTTATATTTATCTGACATAAGTACACTTGTACTGATTGATTTATTGCTATTCATGAAATTTTAATACCTTATATTTTTCTTTTCTAAAGGAAACATAGGTCTTTTACATTTAAAGATTAGTAAAAACATAAGTTTTGCTCAAATGGATTTCTAATTTAATTAATAATAATAAGATTAAAAATTATAGAGTCTACTCACAATAATCATGAGTAGAACATAATGATTTAATCGTTGATGTAAACGTCTTAAATACTGAGACATCGTAAGGGTGATAGTCATTTCCAAACTCTTCGAGAAATTTTTTAGCAATTAGGTGTCCCTGTTCTCTCCAGAGATCTATTGGATCTTCATTATCAACTAAAAGAATTACATTCAGGTAATTATTTGGTATGATGATGCAATTATGCCCTTTAATACCTTCCGTCGAGATTAAAATCAAAGTACCAATATCTAACTCTTTCGAAATGTTTTGTATTGCTGACATAAAGCCAGTAAATATATCCGCATGGATTGAAGATATTTTAGTGTGATCTTGTCTGTATTCTAGCAATTTTATTCCAGTAGCGGGGTGTTGCAGTAATATTATATCAAGCATGATACCTCATTTATAGTTCTGTGTATAGTATTTATATGAATCGCTACATGATAAAGTTTTTCAATTATGGTATTAAAGGCTTCAATAACTCAGCCCCCAGTTTCTTTTTAATTTTACTATTTAATTTTATGTAATAGTACAAATTGGGGACTACTTTTTGGATATTCTATCCCTAATTTCTTCCAAAATTCAATGAAAAACCATTCATTTTCAAGAGAATATTTATCTGAAGGACTAATTTTTCTCGAAATGTTACCCACTCTATTTTCACTAGTAAATTGGAACATATATTGTGCAATTTCTAATTTATCAATTCCAAAAATTTCTGATAAAATGCTTGGATTTCCCTTAAATTTACTTATTGTCTCAAAACTTTCAAATTCTTCGGGATTATTACAGAACTTATCAATAATGTTCCCATTCTGAAATAATCGATGATACCATGTCGAGGAATCATACACTTCAATTAAAGAAGCTATTGTATTTAATTGACTAGATACATTCTTGCATACTTCAGTTTCTTGAAACGAACAATTATCAAAAGAAATTGTAGAAAAGTTATTCTTTTGATTAAAAATTGCAGTTAATGCGGGAGGATCAATGACATCGAAATTACTTCGAATTTTAATTTCTTCTCTCCATTTTTCAATATTTTTTATTTCTGTCCTAAAACCAATTTGATCTAAATAA
>CAZBPC010000099.1:0-11807 GCA_964493715.1 uncultured archaeon | reverse complement strand
TTCTGACTTTTCGAACTGGTTTAGGATACTTTAGCACACGTTGATATGCATATAGATACGAGATCAATCCCAAAATTGCGATTCCCGAGACAATTAACAATACCCAAAACCAAAGTAGATTTTCTGAAGGTTGAATTACACTTAAGTAAATATCATACCTTTCAAAATCGTAATTATCACCCGCATAAGCATTAATAATAATGGTATAAGATCCAACAGGGGCCTGTAAAACTGGGCTTTCATAAATTCCATCATTATTAATATCAGTTAATGTCCCTTGTCCAAATTCCGATCTATATGTAACCGTTGCTCCTTTTATCGTACCTCCAAAATCTAAATCATTTAAGACTATTTGTATTTTAAATTTATCGGATGGTTTAATTAGAATTGAAGGATCACCAGATAATGTAGAAATACTTGTATTGATTCTTCTGATAGTTATTCTCGGATTAATCGTTTTCGTCTGATAATTTACCTTTTCCGCAATTATACTCAAAAGATTAACTTTAATACCTAATTCTTCAGTTGTATTTATGAAAGTAGTGTATTGTTGTAGAACAATATTTTCAGTGAAATTTACTGTTAAGCCTTCTCCAATTAGCTGGATACTTGCCCCCCCTAAAGAATTATTCGATTCGTCGAAATATTTCACAGTCATGTTCAAAATAGACCCAATTGGAACTTCAACAACAGGATCTATAGTTTTACTTTCATTATTTACAAACAATCTTAGATTTGTCTTACCTTCATTGACTTCAATAATAAACGGAAAGATTTGTAAGTTATAGTTCTCTTTTTGAGCAAAAATGCTAAGAGAATCAATAGTTTGACCTAAATCTGTTCCATTTAGAAGAATAGTATATTGTTTCAAGGCAACATTTTCAGTTAAATTTTCAGAAATACCACCTCCAGTAATCATCACATTCGCTCCACTTAAATGATTTGATGTTAAAGTATCTTCATATTTAACTGTTACATTTACTTTATCGAATATATCTATCGTTATTTTTTGATTTGGTACGGCCGGTTCATCATTTAGATATAATTTAATATTTGAACCTAATTCTGTAATCTGTATGGTTATTAAAATTGATTGCGTTTCGTACTTATATGCATTAAAATTTACAATTAATGATTCTAGTGTATTTGCGCTATATGCAGAAGTATTACAAGTTAAACTATAATGTCCTTGTGTAGTTTCTCTAATAAAAAAATCTCCCCCCCAATTTGTGGTTATTGAGTTAGTACTGATCCCGTTACTAGAATTTACTTTTTCAGTATAATTAAGTTGGATAGTAAAATTCTGCTTCCATGGAACAGATAGAAATTCATTATCTACAGTAAGAATTGTCTGCTTAACAACATCAACGGTAATATTTATTACTTTATTTAAATAGTAAGAAGAATTGGCAAAAATAGTTAATGTATTATTCCCTGCTTTAGCTAAACTTGCGTTAAATTCTAATAAATAAAAACCAGGACTGATTTCACCAAAAAATTCAAAATCTCCGGTATAATTTGTATAAACGATGGCATTTTCTATTGCTTTTAAATTTATATTATCATTGAATGATACTTTAATGTTGATTACTCTATTATCAAGGACATTTTCGATAAAATAAATTCCCTGGTCCGGTTCTAACCGAGAATCGTGTATGACCTTAAAATTTTTATAAATTATTCCCGATTCATTCAATCCAAATGTTGAATAGGAATTATTCCATGAAATAATTACTTCATATTCTCCGACTTCATAATTCGGGGGGTTTAAAGGTAATTGAAAGTAGTCAAAATATACCATTCCGTTAGAATCACATGATTTGATTTGATTTTGGGTAGTCCAGATTGTACCATTTGGAAATCTTATATTTAGTGTTGCTTTGGTCTGTGTTATATAAGGTGAAACTAAAGGACTTGGATTTACTTTTGCAGTAATATTTATATAATCTCCGCTTAAAAATTCTTGTCCTTGTACCCAATCTGTACCTGTGGGCGAACTTGTAGAATTTTTATACAATGTTAACTGCTCAAGGTAATTGGGTGACGATCCTTCAAATCTCCAAAACCCATCTGGTGTTTCGGAGATTGAATTTACAGGAATGAAAAGAATTCCGGGAGTGGTGATATCGCATTGAGCCAGTCTATTTGTGGTGGGTTGTTGAGGTTCAGAAACCCATGTTAATGTCACATCGCTTGGGAATTCAAGTTTCATCGTTGTTTCTTCGTATCCGGTCGGAACTGCAAAATAAGCATAGCACTCCCAATTAACTAAACTATTGTTCTCTGTATAAAAATTTGTTCCTTCTGATGCAAAATTAGTGTCGTAACTTGTTTCAGGTGTATTTTTATGAGCAAAAAGATTTAAATTTGCTTCTAATTCGATATCATAAGAGCTTAAATCCCAAGTATCATCACTACTGAACGTAGTAAATACTTTGGTACTTTCCCAATCACCAGTTAATTCAATGGTACCCTTACCCCAATCAACATCTGATACACTAGTATTATTTGCTTTTAATTGAATTTGACTTGGTTGAGCCTCGGCTTTCACAATTAATTTGACATTATCTAAAAAAATTTGTTGATAATTCCCATTTGTAAATCCATTATAAGTAGCAGTTATGGGAACATATTCCCAGGAAAATCCGATTTGAACTGAAGAACTATTTAGTGGATCACTATATACGGTTGAAGAATTAGTCCAGACACCTTGGGGAATACTCAAACTATGCCATCCACTTCCAAATTGATACAAAGGTAGTGAGCCAATGGAATAAATTATTATACCATTAATTGAAAACGATAAAACATGTGAATTAAATTGCATTAGATGATAAGGATTTACTTCAAAACTTAGCTCACTATCTAATACTTTACCCCTTGGAATATTAATAGTAGATTGCCACGAGCAAATATCTCCTTGATGATATGTATATGAATTAGGAGATCCTTGTCCATCCATTCTAAGTTCCAAACTTTCCCTACCAGCAACAGACGAACTATCCATATAATTTCCGCTCATAGTGTTAGTTCCTGAATCCGTAAAAGTCCAATTTTGATAGATATTTGAGATCTCAGGCGTATCATCTTCTCCGGCTAAATATGATCCATCATCATTACCAAAATCAAAAGTCCCATTATTCCAATTTCGTGAATCATATAAATTATCTATATTTGCTTTAAGATCATATCCAATCCAATCGATTCCTAAAGGTATTTCTAGTATATCATATGAGTTATTTCCAAAATTAGCTGGAATATTATAATCTGTACGATTTGCCCAATGAGTCACGTTCCATGCTTCTCCTATGCCATTATAAACATTATTAGAAGTTAGATCATTGTTTTTGGGTTCTTTAGAAACCTCATCAATTACGTTTCTATTTAAGTCATTTGGAGTGTAGTTAACATTTATTATCGCTGCATTTACCATAAATATACTTAACAAAGTCAATAATATGTAAAGGTTCTTCTTTTTATGTGTTGTTAAATTCAAATTATTAATACCTTTTTTTAATTTTAAGAATGATTATATGAATTCTTAATATTATTAGTAAAATTATGCTTTTAAATTAATTACTAATGATTCGTAGAAAAGACGAGAATAATGCAAAAAATAATTAAAATAAATAACATTTCTCCTTCTTTTTTACCTTATAATTCATCTCTCATTAAAATTCTCTTGATCAGAGTTGCTTTTAAAAAGTTAGTCGTTTTATTTAATTCCACTTGAGATTTTTTGCAAAATGCTATTTTCCGATTAAAATATTTACCTTATTATCATTATTTTGAGGTAGAATATTGTTTTATGTATCAAATATTGCTTGCTAGCCATAAACTCCCATAATATTTATCCTAAGATGATATTGAGAATAAGAGAATTCTAAAAAATACATTCTCTTTTTGTTATTTTGGCGAATTTTAAATAATTTATTTGATTAAATTTAAGTTAGTAAATTACTTAAGACATAATTATATATATCTTAATTTAATAAAATAACTTATATAGACTACTAGAGGTTGAAAATCAAATTGATTCAAGGAATTTTAACATATCAATTCAAGTTAAATCAGAAAGAAGACACGGGTGAAATAGATCCCGAATTCAGTCCTATTCAATTAATCTTTCAAAATGAGAAATTTAAAGAAGATAATTATTCCGATTTGATAATTGAAAATGATATTTTTGCTACGTTTTACCAGCACACCGTGGGAATGTATGGAATGAAATATGGATTTAGTAATTTTTACGTAGGTAGATTAAAAGAAACACCTTATCAAGTAATGTCTTATTTTAAACAAATACCAGATGGATCTCAATTTCTTGTCATATCCCTATTCGAAAATGATGACGAGATAGAACTCTTCGAAGAACTAATTAAAAACATGTCAAAACGATTAAATGATATTTTTGAGCGCCTTGCTAAAGCTAACAACACTCGACAATTAGATTTGATTTCAAATGTTAATGTCAGGTTAAAAAACGAATTGAAATTTACTATTTTTCAAATTGAACGATTAAGTGCCTTAGATAGGTTACAGAAAGTAGCATTGATCTTTAATAGTGAAGAAAGAATTAAGATTTTAGAAGTTTTAAGAGAAAAACCAGTTTCTAAAGATGAAATGAAGAAAATTATTGAAAAAATGAAACCTACCGCCAACATTGATATCTTGCTTAGACCTTTTTTAGAATTAAATTTAATTCGGAGAGATTGGATTAAAGGTGAAAAAGATAAAAAGACAGGTGTTATCATTAAGCAAGGAGAATATTTATTCCTAGTTAAAGATATCATACTTGCTCGAATTCCAAATGAAAGTTTATTAAAACATTTTAAAGATACTAATAATGAACTATTAGAAACTTTTCAACAAAAATCTGCAGAGTTTTTCTCGGCATATGATCCGTATACTCAACCCATGGAAGAAACCAAGAAAATTGCTTCGATCATGCTCAATCCAGATATCTATGATTTTTTCATTCTGATGAGAAGTAATCATTATCCGTTGGATAAAATCCCTAAAGTCTTCAGTGAGTTTGCGATCACGGAAATTCTGCTCGATAATTTGAAAAAATTGAATATCATAACAGAAATTAAAGATGAAAATAAAAGAAGCTGGATATTATTGTTGACTAACATACAACCAATCACTATTTTCCCCGAGTTTCTCCTTCCAAAAATTAGAGAAGCATATAGAAACGAAGAAGAAGAGGGAAAAATAACTTTTGAAATAGCAAGGAAAGCGTTAAATTTGCTTGAGATATCCTACCCAGAAAAAGTAACATTTTAAAATGAGGTGAAGAGAAAAGGTGTATTTATTTAAAGATAAAGATGAAGTCGAAATTTCCTATACATGTAAATTGTGTCTTAATGAAATTAAATTTAAAATCACAGCAGATGAATATAAGAAGGTTACGAAATTTCCAATAAGGAAAGAAATAGAACACGGTTCTCCTGCTCATTTATTAGTGGTATATTTTAATCAATATTTAGAAGTCGAGAATTTTAAAATCAAGGAAATTACAGAAGAAAGAGATGTCAAATTTTCAGAAGAATTAACCAAACAAGTTCTCAGTGAACTAGATCTAACAACGGCAGAGATTGAATTATACTTCCGAACAACTGGTCGTGAAGCTGTCTCTATTGGAGAAATGGCCATATTAATTAATAAATCCAAAGAAGAATGCCAAGAAATCGCAAAGAAATTCGTGGAGAAAGGATTATTTAAAGAGATTATCGGAGCAAAACCACACTATGCTGCTTTACCCCCATATGCTGCCTTAGTAGCACAACTGCAAAAGTTCCACCAATATATTTCAGATATCAAATCTGATCTACCCAAGCAGTTAGATCAATCATTTAAAAAATTGGAATCAACAACAACAGAAAAAATTGAAAAACCGCCTGCTTCTCCTGTTGTTCCTGGTGAATTGATGAAGGAACTTAAAGATAACATGCTCTCTCAAATTAAATCGCAGAAAAAAGAGTTTGACGAAACTATGGCAGTTATGGAACAAATTCGAGGTATAACCGATGATATTTCACTTCTTGAGAGCTCCTCGGGAGAAGCGATTGCCCCTCACACTAGTGATTTAACCACTCAATTTCAGAAGATAAATGAAAACACCAACCAGATAATAAAAGGACAAGTTCAAGAGCTAAAGGACGAATTTGGCACAATAAAAACAACTATTTCGCAAAATCTTCAAAAATTACGACTCGGTGTGATTCAATCAACTGTCGATCAAGTTATTGAGAAAATTGTTGATTCACGATTACAAGACATTATTGATAATATCAACGTTCAACTCAGCGTAAATCAAATGACCTTTTCAGATGAATTAAAGAAAACTGCCACCGCAACGGCAACGGGAGGTATAAACACGGAAATACTTGATAAAATCAAGGATACGATTCAAAAAACTGTAAAAAATCTGGATGGAATAACCGCGAAATCTGATGAAGACAAAGAGAAAATATTTGAAAGTATTACAGAGAATTTTAATAAAGCTGTCTTGACGGCGGAATCAAAAATAGACGGAATTTCAGGAGGTGTTTTTGAATCTTTTGGAAATTTAAAAGAGATTTTTTCGAATCAGATTGTTTCCACATTAGATAATACTTTGAGTGATATTTTGAAGAAATTAGAAACATCAGAAAAAGTGACTAAAGAGTTCTGGGATCAAGCAAAATTTGGAGAAGGATTAACAATGAGAGATATCTGGTTTATTCGATCTCCAGAAAGTGCAAAAGCTCATATTAATGATGAAATTTCCAAAGCTAAAATGAGAGTTTTGATTGTGGCTCCACAAATAACCGATGTTGATATTAATGCTATAAAAAGTAGACCTTCACGCATTAATTTCAGGATAGCCGCAAGTATAGACCTCTCAAATCAAGAACATTTAGCGTTAATCAATCAGTTAGACCAAATGGATAATGTGGATTACAGGCATAGGGATTTACAGAACTTGTGGGGTATCAATCGCGACTATGAAGAAGTAATCGTGTGTGTTTTATCAAAAACTGAAATTAGAGGAGATTCAGTAACCGAAATAGCAGGACTCGGAAGTATAATTGAAGAACATATTAAAATATTCGTCCCTATTCTCGAAGAGGCTTGGATGTCTGCTAGAAAGGAAGTAGTTCAATCCATCAAATCTAGTCTTACACAAGAACCCCCTAAAGAAAAAATTACTGAACAACCACTACCATCTACTACCCCAATACCAAAGGAAATCCCTTCGGAACCAAAATCTGACAAGAAAGGGCTTTTAGGAAAGCAATTCGATCTGATTTTTGATAGCATAGATTCTTTAACAGGCATTGAAATAGCCGCTGCTTTGGAAAAATTCCAAAGTGAATATATAAAAATTGAAGGATATAACAGTGTTCTAAAAAATGTAAATACAATGACATCCACGTTAAAATCAAAAACTTACGTTCTTAGTCAATCCGAACGAGAAGATCTTAAAATGAAAATGAATTTCTGGCGACAGAAATTCGAAATATAACTCACTTTTTTCTTATATTTAACTTTTTTTGTGAATTAAGCAATTTCAATCAGATATATTAAATAATCAAATAATTCTTATTTTGCACATAATTTACGTTCTTATGCTAAATGAAGCAATCACGCTCGAAACAAAGAAATTAAACGATTATTTACATCATATAGATCTCAATGCTTATGGGACGAGTAGGCGATTATCGGTCTATCTTGCTGAGTTTGATAGATCTACAATCCTATTTGATTGTGGTTCTTCTTTAGATGTTAAGAGAGTTCTAAGATACTGCAAGAAACAAGAAATTCCACTTTCTTCTTTTAAATATTTAATCACATCCCACCATCATTTTGATCATAATGGTGGTCTACATATACTATATAAAAAGTTAAAGAAGCATAGCCCCAATGTGAAGATCTTAACTAATCAGAAGACCAAGATGCTTCTCAATGATTTTGAAAGCCATTTATCACGAGCTAAAAGAACTTATGGCAATTTAACTGGCAAAATGGAAAAGATTGAAGAGAAGGCATTTTACCTCTTTGAACCATCCTCAAACTTTAATTCTGATTTGAAAGGAATAGACATTGTTGATGAATTCGAGATAAACGGTTCGAAAGTCCAACTAGTTATTTTTAAGTCTCCAGGACACACTCCAGATCACGTGAGTCCCGTTTTTATTCGAAATGGAGAAATTGAGTTCATCTTTTGGGGTGAAGCTGTGGGCACGATTTATCATTCCACAAAATTAATTACCATGCCAACAAGCATGCCCATTTATTATAACCATAATGAATACATGACCACGCTTAACAATCTGAAAAAGTTAAGAGCGCATAAAGCTGGATTTGGTCATTTTGGAGTAATAAATGGTGCTGCTAATGTCCATTCGATTCTTGTTGAGCATGAGAACTTTATGAAGATCTTTCGACAGAAAATTGTAGATTTTTATGCTGAAAAACCTGAAACAAAATACGTGTTTGAAAAAATCGTGCCCTATTTAGCTCCTCGTACTGACTTACCAATCGAAACCAATCCAATTTTCAAAAATATAGCGTTAGGGATAGTTTATGGCATGATGATGGATTTAGGTTATAGAAAAGATTAACAATTCAAAAGTTGATAATAATTTGCTTAAAACCTTCTTACTTTGCCTAATTAGTTTAATTTTTTTTAAAAAAATCAAAGAATAGTGAGCACAATTTAGTATTCTGGAACGATTTTTCAAGATCTTTAATCAATTCTTTCTTTTATTTAAAAAATTCAACCTGGATTTAATGAGGCTTAAAATTTTAGGATAAAAATATATAAAAACTACAATTCCTATTAAAATGACAATTCCTATTAGGAAAAATTGAACAAGCACTTTCATAACTAAATAAACACTAGAAGAGATCAAGTCGATCAATGTAATTGTGATTCCTAATTTCATAAAAGTAGAAAAGTTCAACTCGTATCCATACGATCTGACCATTAAAATTAAAACTAAATTATCTCCCATAGTTGACAAATTTTCTCCCAAGGTTGTTCCTATTGACACCGCTGAAAATAAAGATCGTTGATTTGCTGAGGTGGAAATGTCATTAACAATCGGAATGAAAATTTTCGTAATCGGAGCATTATGAATGACAGAACTAAGTAATCCTGACATCCACAAGAGCACTAATGTAGTGCTAACAGTATTACCAGCTGTTATATAATTTATCCCATATGCGATAAAATTTAAAATTCCCGTAAATTGTATGGCTTCAGATACATATAAAATACAGAAAAGATAGAAGATTAATTCAAGATCTAAGTCTTTCCATACTGATTCAAATTCCTTATTTAAAACGAGTAAGATTGTGATTATCCCACCTGTCAAAGAAAGAATATCAATGGATATTTGACTAAATGTGGGTATGATTATTACAGAAATAATGGTTATAATTAACATTGCAAAAGATTTATAAAATTTACTTTTAGATTCCACAAACATCCAAGGATCATACTCTAATAAACGTTCTATATAACTCATCTCAGGCGTTTCTAGTTTATCTTCATTATGCCTAAGTAAAAAAATAATACCAATGAAAAAAAGGTACAAAGAAAAAAATCCCACATCTTGAAAATAATCTATAAATGTCCAATTTATTGAACGACTTATTAAAATATTAGGTATTGAACTAATAACCAGTAAAAGACCTCCCGTATTTACAACCATCCCCTCAGAAAGAATATATGGAAGGGGATTTATTTTTAAGATTTTACATATTGTAATAGTAAGCGGAATTATTATGAAGATACATAAAATATTCATTGATACTGAAGAAAAAACATACGTGAAACTGCATAAAAGTATAAGAATTAAGCGACTATTTCCTTTGGAAAGTTGTACTAGTTTGAATGCAATAAAATCGAATACACCAGCTTTTTTACAAACGGTAATTATTATCATCATACCAAAAATAAATAAAACAGTATGAAGATTTGAATTGTCTTCACCAACTATAAATCCTACCACAATCGTTATATCAATATTATCTATGTAAAGCAGAAAAAAAGATACAATTATTGCCCCTATAAAAGCAGCCATTAAACGGTTGACCTTTCCAACTGTAATTAAAATTATAATTAAAATGAGCATCATTGGAGCAATAATTATTGATATCATGATGAAAACATTTCATAAAAAGTGTGTTTCTTCTGACTCTGAAAAATAAATAATAATATCAAATAAATTCCTTCTTAATATAAAATAATCGGTTTTAAATGATAATATACCAATTCTTGATTTTTTTATTAAATACATATAATTCCACCGATTTTTATACCAAGTCAGGTTAAATGCTTGGTTTTTTTGATCCTTCGCCATATATGAACTTATTCAAAGAATCTCGATAGACTAGGTCTTTTTAGAACAGATGATGAATATTTCATATTAATTAATGGATCTAAAACAGGAACAAGATCTTTGGTGAGCAAAATAGAAACAATGCAGAAAAAATTTCACATTATATTCTGAATTAGGGGAATCTCAAGATATTTCATATTTTTTTTATTCTGAACTACAAACAAATTAGCACATGAACCATAATCATAATGATTAAAAATTAAAAATTCCAATCTATACTAGATATAATGAATTCTAACTCTGATAATTTTGATGTAGTTATCATCGGCGGGGGTATCGCCGGCAATTATTTAGCATTCCTTTTATCAAAGCTTCCTATTAAGGTTTTAATTATTGAAGAGCATGTGGAGATCGGTTTACCCTTTCAATGTGCTGGAATCGTCTCTAAAAAATTAAATACTCTTATTAGTTTGCCGCCAAATTTAATTCTTAATCGTGTGAAGGTTGCCAAAATAGTTGCTCCTTTAGGAACAACTATCAAATTATCTGGCAAAGAACAACCTTATATAATTGACAGAATTGCTCTTGATCGCTTGTTTTACGAAAAAAATAAAGATTTTTCCAATATATCTTACTCTCTTAACGAGAAGTTTAAGTCGCTTAAATACAATATAGAGAATGGACAAAAATACGTGATTATTGATACTTCGAAAAGTTCGATAAGAACAAAGATGCTTATCGGGTGTGACGGGCCGTTCACCTCGGTTGGAAAAGCTTTGAACGTAAAGAATGAGGTTATTTATGCCACCCAAATTAGAATTAAAGCTAATTTTGACGAAAACGAAGCAGTTATGTACTTTCACCCTTTATGGAAAGAATTATTTGGGTGGATTGTACCCGAGGGTGATAGGGTTTACCGAATCGGAATAGCATCCTCTAAAAATGTAAAACAATGTTTCCATATATTTTTAAAAAAACTGGGTGTAGATATCAACAAGAAGATAGATCAGCAAGGAGGGGTTATACCATACGGATTTATGAATAAAAGCGCTTTCAATAACATCTTATTATTGGGAGATGCAGCGGGGCAAGTTAAAGCCACAACAGGAGGAGGGATTGTCATGTTATTGACTGCTGCAAAGTACGCTTCAAATTGTGTTAAAAACAGTTTCAAACAGAATAATTTTTCAAAAAGATTCATTAAAAAGCATTATGAAAAGCCTTGTCTGAGGACAATCGGTAAAGAATTAAAGCTTCATTACTTAATAAGGCTTATTTTAGAACGATTATCAAATAAAGATTTCGAATTATTCTTTAAAATAGTAAAAGATAACAAAATTGAGCATGTTATATCTCTCTACGGCGATATGGATTTCCCAAAAGATTTAATTTTTAAATTAATAAAAAATCCCTTGGTTTTTACTTTTATCATCAGATTTGCATTGAGAAACCCAGATATTTATAGTAAAC
>CAZBPC010000098.1:0-11878 GCA_964493715.1 uncultured archaeon | reverse complement strand
AAACGAGGAGAAGGTTTTTTGCAAATTTCTTATCATATACGATGAATAGAATGGAAATGATAACGATAAATACGATCGGTTCTCCGAGATAAGTGATGTATTTAAATATACTTCTAACCGTGGAAGATGAGCTATAGAATGCTTCATTAAATCCTGTCAGTAGTAGAATAAGCCCAAGAAGTAATAGTAAGGCAAATATAACAAGATTTATAATTAAACCCTTTTTACTAATACCACTTTTTTTTTCAGACATTTTTATCACATAATATAAAGTTGTGTAAAATTATTTGATTTTAGAAGTATAAAAACTTTTTTACTAAAGAAGGGGGTATAGTAAATAATAATGGTGGCTAAATTGAGAAAAATAGGGGCATATTATAAAATCTAATATTTAATCTACTGCTATGTTAGCATGTTTTTCATCAATTTTTTTCAGTTTAACTTCGAGAATACCATTCACATAACGAGCTTTAGCATAATCAGAATTAATTGCTGTTGGTAACTCAACTTCCTTATAATAAGATCTACTTTCAGTGTTTGGTTTAGTAGATATAGTTAAACTATAGTTGGTTGCTTTTATTTCAATATCTTCCTTAATTACCCCAGGCATCTCTGCAATAACTATTATCTGCCCATCCACTTCAGAGACTTCAACTAAAGGTTCCTTTGTATCTTTTATTTTGGGAGATGCTGGTTTTTCCCTTTTTGTTCCTTTTGTTGGTTTGCCAAAAGGTTGCATTATCGGTTTACCATCACGATCAAACCCAAATTTAAAAAATGCCGAATGGGGTGCACTTTTAGTCAATTCTTTGAAAAGTTCCTCTGGAGACATGTCTTGATATTCTTCTGGCATGTTATTAAGGACTTGTTTGAAGATATTTTTAAAAATGTCTTTAAATTCATCTGATTCAAAGAGCTTGGATGGATCAAAATTATTAAATAAATTATTCGGATCTTTGAATATATTTGGATCTTTAAACCATTTGAAAATATTTAATGGGTCATTTTCATCATCTTCATCATCATCATCATCTTCTTCGTAATCATCTCTGTTAGGCATGATAAATTCTCCCGTAATATGATTTCAATAAATTTTTAAATGTAAATTTAAATATAAATACTTAAAGTTAAAAATATTATAGCTTATATTCTAGAAAAAATTGTTTAGTTTTATAAATTTATTCCAATTAAATTTTAAATTAAGTAAAATTAAAAAAAATAAAGGAGATTAATGTGTACAGTGAATTATCAGACGATGATAAAGAGATGTATCTCGATGTCTTGCGTGAAGCCCCACTGCTACCTTTTTCTAACTTCGTTTCACGTGGAGATATTCCAGACAAAATTGATATAGCTCGCCCTAGAAGTTATATAGATAGAGAAGTTTATAGATTGGTACGTCAAACATCTCGAGATAGGTCCTCTCGTTTGATTCCAATTTTAGGCTCAGCTGGTACGGGAAAAACTCATACTTATCATTCCTTTAAAGATAAAGAGAGAGAAAATAGAAAGAAATTGGAGCAGTCTTCAGAAGATCAAGAGGTTGAAGTCAATCAAATTGAACCTGCAGATTGGACAATCATTTATGTTCCTAGCCCACCAGCAAGCATTAGAGTCCTACTTCATGTTTATACTTGTATTATTGAAGATGTAGGACCAGAAATTCTCGATATTGTTTCAAAACGCCTTGTTTTGGATAAATGGGGAGGAAAAAAAGCTGGAATCTTCCAAAAGCCAAAAATTGACGAAATTATACAAAAGGGAATTAGAGAGTTCCCTGGTGTATTCGCAGATTGCGTGAAAGCACTAGTAACTTATCAATTGGATAAAAATAAGAAACCTTTGGCTGAACGATGGTTATTAGGGGAAGATCTATCTCCCGAAGAGTTAAATGAATTAGGAATAAATAGCGTAGTGGAAGAAGACGACGTCTGCCTTGCTATGATTAAAATCATTACTGAAAATCTTGATAGAGTGCTCATTCTCTATTTTGATGAACTCGAATCTCCTTATAGAATGCTTGGAGAGGCAGCCGAAAGAAAATTTCTTGAAATTCTTAAAAGATTATATAATGAGGTAAAAGGATTAGTTATCATCATTGCAGTATTGAAAGAAATTTGGCCTCGTATATTAGAAATTGCTGATCAGCCTCTTCGCTCGAGAATGGAACCTGAACAAGAATTAAGACCTTTCACTTTGAATGATTTGAAAATATTTTATTCACGAACCATGGAAACTTTCTGGGATGAGAATAACCTGAATCCTCCATTATATCCACTATTCCCATTAAATGAAAAGTTAATTGAAATGATTTTTGAAAAAACAAAAGGAAATCCACGTAACTCTATAAAATTATGCCGTAGATTTATCGATAAAGTAGTATTAGAAGAAATGAGTGTTGAAGAACTTATGAAAATAGGAGTAGATATCGTAGCTACCGCTAAACCGCCTCAACCAGAGGAAGAAATTATTGATTTTTCAAAACCACGTGATGTTATTAAAAAAACAATCGAAGAAATATTAGCAGAGGAGGAATATGTTATTGATATTAACCCATCTTCTGTAGCTGGTGCAGCATTAAAAACTGTAATCAAAATTGGGGAAGAACAAAAGAAAAAATTCAATACTCAAATGGAATTTAAATTTATGCTTGGTAAAAGAAGCCAAACTCTAGCAGCTTTAATTGAAGCAGAAGGAAAAAAATGGGGTTTAGAAATACCCTCTATTAAAACTTTTGATCGAAGTGCAGGTGTAGCGGGATATTATGCTGCAAAACGATTGAAAGATGCTATTGATGAAAAAGCAATTGACCATGCACTTTTAATTGTGCCGGAAGGGAGTAGTGGAGCTAAGTTTGATATGATAATAAATAATAATGCAGAGATTCATAAGATTGAATTAACTAATGAATCTGGTGAACAACTCATTGCGAGTGCACTTTCATATCCCACTGAAAAAGGATGGGAGATTGCAAAAATCATATTTCCCGATATTGGAGATTACATTCCACCCCCAGTTGAAGATTTAACTGAGAATTCAAATAATGAATGAAAAAAATAAAAAAAGAATCAAATAGATTCAAATTCTTCTTTAATCTTTTTATCTAAATTAAATAATTCTTTTGCTAACTTATCCGCACGAGTAGAATAGGAATAAATATCAAGTAGTTTTGCTATAAGCTCATTATCTTCAAATGCACTTGAAACTTCAATTAACCTGTTAAGAGGTTTAATCATTTCATGATATAGATGCAATTTATTAGTTTGTAATTCATCAATAGCTTTTTCAACGTCATTAAAAATTCGTTCTCGTTCTTTAGATAAATCTGGGAATGTTCCGACTACTTCTGCTTTGTGAATTAAAAATGATGCTATTTCAGATTCTTGAATTATCTCTGCCAGTTCAGCAGCTTTTAAGTAGCTTTTTTTAGCTTTTTTATAGAGCTTTTCCCGTAGTGATTGTTCAGCAATCGTGATTTCTTCAGCGAGCTTTTCAGGTATCTCTTCTCCTAAATTGATCAACTCTCGTGCTTCTTGTAACTTACCATCATCCAACATTTCTTTTGTTTTTTCATTTATTGTTTCAATAATAATCTTTGGTTCTTTTAATTTATCCATTAAAGTTAGGATGGAATTGAAAGCATCCTTAAGAACTAAATCCATCACTTTCCTCTCGGTGGAATAATTTTTCAATATTCTTTCTTGAATTATTCCAAAAGCACTTTTAATGAAGATAACATTTTCATCATCTTTCAAGGCAAATCCTAAATATAAATTCTTTTTTTCGATTGATTCTCCGCTAATAGCTCCTGAATAATATCTTATATTATCTTTCTGAGTAGAAGCGTCATTAAACTCTTTAGTTACGTGTTTATCTGTAAAATCTTTTAGAACATCAGGAGGAATTTTTTGTTGAGATAAATTATATTCAGCTAACATATTGGGGCCGAATGATTCATCAATTTCATAAAGAAAAATTGCTTGTGGAGACATATAATCAAATCCTATGCTATAAAATCAAATTATTTTATTCAATTATTTTAAGTTAGTTACGGTTTCATTTTAAATATTTATTTTTGTTGTATAATATTATTAATTAGCTTTTTTCTTTCTTTTTTGCAGCATTTGTTTCAAAATGGCGTATTTTGGATAATACTTCTCAAATACAACATCAATCTCATCAAGTGGAAGATCAGCATGCACGCCCCGATCCAAGATATATTCTCCATATTTGTTTCCATCATGGTCAAATTTGGGAAAGACAGCATCATTTTCTCCATCAAACTCTACCATTGGAATGAACCCCCCTTTAATAGCTGTATCGGGATCAAAAGAAGGAGTTAGTTTTACCCATTTATTATTAAAAAATAGTTCACTATATCCATGATAGTACATCACATCTGTTTCCATGAAATCAATGACTTTTTGTGAAATTTTGTGATTAATCAAATCAACGAGATGGATTCTAGCCGGTATATTCACTGTTCGGGCAAAAGTGGATAAAAGAATTGATTTAGAAACACAAAAACCGTGCTTACGTTTCAAAGTTTCACTCGCTATGAAGTTTGTTTTATCATTTGGTAAATATGTCTTCATATTATATTTAATCTCATTTCGTACCCAGTAGAATAAAGCTGAGGCTTTTTCAGCATCATTTTTCGAATTTTGAGTTATTTCAAGAGCTTTTTCATTTACAATCTCTTTATCATAATCAAAGAGTTCGCTTACACATAAGTAAGGTTTCATATCTTCCATATGGATTAAAAATAATAATCACATTAGAAGATTATTAAAACAGTACTTAAGGGCTCTAAAGAGATTAAAATGATAGTCTAAAATTTTTTATTCATAAGAAAACATATTTTGATTATGAAAACATTAATTACATATTTTACAATGAGCGGTAGAACAAAAAAAACTGCAGAGGCTATTGGAAGTGTCCTAACTAATTATGAAGTGAGCTACTTTCCGATGGAACTAACGGGTAAATTTATAGAAAAAATAAAAAAATTAGATAAATTCGAGCATGGTGATTTTTCGGAAATCGACTCTGGATTTGATAGCCTCGACGCTGCAATTTATGATTTAATCATTATCGGCATGCCAACTTATGGAGATAAACCCCCTAAAGCTTTTGATGAAATTGTGAAAAGAATGAAAAATTTTAATGGAAAAAAAACAATAGTTTTTAACACGGCGCGTTTTACAGGTAAAAAATCTCTTGATTACATGAAAGCAAAAGTTGAGGGAGTAGGTGCTCAAGTAATTGATCAAGCTAGATTTCGAAAGCTATTTTGGATCGGAGTTAAAAATGCCATGAAATTTGGCAATCAAATCAACGAGAGATAGTAATTTATTTATAATCTATATATTAATCCTTCAAGTAAATTTTGGACGTTTTCAATTTGAAGCGGGTTATTATTTAAGACTAATTCAATTTGAATTGATGATAGAATCCTTCCTTTAATTATAATTTCTTCTTTTCCTCTAATATTTTCAAATTCAATACTAACTCTATTCTTATCAAAATTAAACTTCTTTATTAGAATCCCATCAATTCCAAAGACAAATTCATATTTAAAATCTACAAATAGATCCCCGAAATGCTTTCTTGCATATGAAGTTGCCAAAATTGCAGTTCCTACACCCCAATCGAACGTAATAAATCCAGGAATTCTTTCGTCCCGTCCAGAATGACCATAATTTTCGCTAATGCATCCTTTATCAATCCCTTCAATGGTGTCAATTCCCTTTAAATTTCCAGGACATATGTTACTATATTCTTTTAATAATTGTAATGCCCAAGATGCTCGTAAAGCTGCAATTCCCCTCTCCATATATTCCCATTTTCCAGTGTCTAAATAATATTCCATATAGGTTTTAACAAACAACCCCTGTCGTGCGTCATTTAGTTCTGCATCAGCATTTTGCACACCAAATCCTCCAAAGGTATTAAAACTTATATATGGCATGTTCCAAACCTGTTGAAATAGTGACAAAACGTTAAGCACCCTCTCTCCATCATCTAGATATTTTTTCTTTTTTGTAATCTTGTATAACCCAAGAAAACCTTCTGCACACCAATAAATAGAAAGATTATTCATGACAAAACTATGAGTTCTTTCATCATATACATATTTTTGAGGATAAGTGCAGGAATAAAACGCTTCAAAATCAAACCATTTATTTTTAGGGATAATTTCCTTTGACAAAAAATTAGCAATTTTTTCACTTATTTCAATTAATGTTTCATCTCGTGAAATATGGTAATATTCTGTTAGGAACATTAATGAAGCTCCAGAACTTGCAGAATTCTTCAAATCATCTATTATAATTGGATCTCCATTCTTATCAAAATCTATAAAGGTCGGAATTTCTCCATTTGTTAACTGAATGTTCTTTATTAGACTTGCCAATTCTTTGCTCTTTTCCATGATATCTTCGTTTTTATCATTAAAATCAATTACAATCTTATTTAGCCAATACATTGATAATGCAGCATCCACCACATGAAAATAATCGATCGGCCACCATGCTTTAGTGCCATTCACTGTTAAATATTCAGATGTATTATTCGAACTAGGTAAAATTATACTAGGAAAAATCCCGTTTCTTCGAGGTAATTGAATGATTAAATTTTGCATTGCTTTACTCTTTGCAATAAGATCTTTATTATCCCAAAATTCTCCAAAATATCTCATTCCATAGCTAGTTCTTATATTTAGGAACCAAGCATTATTATAAATGGCTGCAGATTTATTCTTTTTGTTGAAATTATTTTTAAATTCGTCAATATTAGATTGATTAAAGAATTTAAGGGGAAATTTTTCATTGCCTAACCAAGATCCCACCCAAAAACCTCCTGCTTCGGTATCATTGATCTTTAGATCACCCCATAAGGAGTGTCTATTAAATAATGCGTCTAATCCTTCTTTTACATTTACATCATAAGGGAGCACTTGGGGCTCTAAATTTTCATAAAACAAACGTCTTCCATATTTCTCCCATAAGAATTTATTGATGAATTGGATTATCTCTGATTCTTTTTTGTCTTCAAAACTGATTATGTAATATCGGAATGTTAAATTAGTTAGTTTTTTAACTTTAAAAGATTGAGATTTCTTATGTTTAAATAAAACGTGCCTATAAGGATGATAATTACCAAAATTATAAGAAATATAGGGTATTTTTTTATCAGTGGTATCGAGGTTCATACCTAAGAAAGTTTGTAAAGGTCTATTTTGAGTTAAAGTCTTAAGATCTGGGAAAAATGCAAAAGCAAGATTATTTTTTTTATATATTATCACTGGTGAGCGGAATACATGATCTCCAACAACCAATGATTCATTTGGGCAAAGATGTGGCACCCAACTGAAATCTGGATTTTCTTTCAATAAGATCTGATATTTTACACCTAATTTGGAGAAAAATAAATTTCGGTTTGCAAAGATTTGATACCGAACATGGAGGATATTATCTTCTTCCAGACAATAATCCAATTTCATATCAAAATCTTCATCATTTAGATGGAAGTAAATTTTTTTCTTTTTACTCTTTAGGAAATTGTACTTTTTACTGATAATTTCATCCTTTTCAGTCATTTGTAACGTACTAAATCCAGAGATATTGCTTAGAATTGGGATCCATTCATCTTTAAGCTTATATTGAAGATTTTCATTAATGATATTATCTTCTTCGGATAGCAATACTCTAAAATTCCCACGTTCTAACATATAATCAGTAATTATTATCACCAAAATCTAAAATGAGATATTTTGCAAAATGATAATACTTTCCTCATTTTAAACTATTTTAATTAAAACTAAAAATTAATGAGTACATATTCTTTAAAGATTTAAAGAATAAATTAAATAGTAGAAAATCATGAAGCTTAAAGTAGGATTAATAGGCGCTGGTAGTTTTGGATACTTTCATTTATCAGGGTATAAAAAAAATGTTAATTGTGATATAGTTGCCATTGCTTCCCGATCTGAGCAAAGTGCAAAAAAAACGGCAGATAAATTTGAAATTCCACGTGTTTATTGGGGAAATTCTTGGAAAAACATGTTACAAGAACAGAATTTAGATATAGTTTCAATTTGTTCACCTAATTATTTGCACGCACTAATGAGCATAACAGCTTTAGAAAATAATTGTAATGTAATTTGTGAAAAACCAATAGCAATCACTAAAACAGAATTAAATGATATAGAAAATATTTTAAGAAAGAAAGAATTGATTTATTTCTCGTCTTTTCAGAAAAGGTATATGATTGTTGTTCCCTATATCAAAAAAATAATAGAAAACAAAGTTCTTGGAGATATTCATTTAGTTCGATACTTTTTTGGGCATCGTGGACCTTATACGTCATGGCATGCATCTTCGGAACAAAAATGGTTTTTTGATGCTAAAATGGCAGGCGGAGGTGTTTTATTAGATTTGGGAGTACATTGCATAGATTTACTTCGATATCTTATAGGAGAATTTACTGAAATAGGTGGATACAACTATAATACCAGTTGTAAAAAGATTAAATATGAAGATAATTGCAATGTAATTTTTAGATTCAATAATGGAACTCTTGGGAACATTACGGTTTCATGGTGTTCTGAACCATCAGAAATTTTAGAATTATTTGGATCTGAAGGAACTTTAAAAATAGATTTGCAATCCAGCACCCCTTACACTTTTCAACCTCAAAAATTGAAAAAGAATACATGTCTTAAGGAAGCTCTGGGAGTAGACTATAATGTGAATATAATTCCGCAACATAAATTAATTGATCATTTTGTGAGTTGCGTATTAAATAAAAATCAAGAAAATCCTAATTTTCATGATGGTAAGAGAGCCGTGGAATTTATCTTAGAGTCATATAAGCTAAGATCATAAACTTCTATTTTATATAAACCTTAAATTAATTAAAAAAATTAATACAAACTAAGTTCCCCAAAAGTAGTCATCTCCAATTCTCAAAGCTATAAGAAGATTCCAATTTTATAAATTATATATAAACCTAAATAGCTTAAAAAAAATGGAATATTCCTAATTATATGGTTGTTTATTTTGCATTCTTATTTCATATTTATCAACCCCCCGTGCAAATTCCACTTGTTGTTAAACAGATCGTAAATGAGTCCTATAGACCTATACTTGATGCCCTAAGAACTCATCCGGACGCTAAAATCACGCTTAATATCAATGGTACTTTAACTGAACAATTACACGATTTTGAGTATAATGATATTATTGAAGGGATTGCCACACTTGCATCTAAAGGTCAAATTGAGTTTACAGGGTCGGGAAAATTCCATCCTTTATTACCTCTAATCCCAGAACCTGAAATTGAGCGTCAAATAAAGCTTAATGAAGAAACTAATAGATTTTTTTTTGGGGATGTGTTTAAACCGAAGGGATTTTTTCCTCCCGAAATGGCAATATCAGAGAGCGTTATATCTGCAGTGCGAAAAATGGGTTATGAATGGATAATTATGAGTGGAATTGCAAATACATTACCAGAGTTTCCCACCACAACTGTATCTCAAGATCAAAATGGCTTGAAATTTATTTTTCGGGATGACTACATTTCTATTGATTGTGCGTTTGATAAAGTTAATACTGTTGACGAATTTATAAAGCGCCTCTATTACAAGAATACTTCTGATGACTATTATGTTGTTATAGCTATGGATGGAGAAACATTTGGTCACCATGTTAAGCACGCTATTGAAAACTTCTTAATCCCTTTATTTAGGAATGTACCTAGTCGGCAAGATGTTAAAATGTGTACGGTTTCGGAGATTATTGATAGATTCCCTGCAGGAGGAACTCAAAACCCCCGTGAATCTAGCTGGTCAACAATGCCTTATGATTTAGCTCATAATGTCCCGTTCCCCTTATGGTCTGACCCGAATAATCAAATCCATTTTGAACAACATAGATTTTTTATGTATGCTCTTACTTTAATTCATTTATCATACAAATATCGAGAAAGCATGGATGCGGAAAGGAAAAGTATTTATGACAATGCAAGAAATTTATTAGATCGAGGGATACATTCATGTCAGCAATGGTGGGCATCAAAAAGACCATGGTACTCTTCAGATATGATACTGAGAGGGTTAAATGAAATATTAATGGCGAGTGTGAATGCTAAACGTAGCCTCCCAGATAATATACCTGAGATAACAGCTGCGATGAAATTAATTATGGAAGACATGTTGAAAGCTCAGAATAGAATAATACTTTCACTTTAATTTTTCCGTTCAAATATGGAATTTGAGGATTAATTAATCTTGGTTTATCGAAGAGAAAATAACCTCTAGCTTATATTTATCATAAATTTATTAAAACATCTAAATACATTTCCAAGAATCAACTATTAATTGATATTCAAAAAATTCATCGTGAATTTTATATCTGGGATCATTTTCCTTATTTCCAACTTTAATGAGTTCTCCTATTAACTCAACATTAGTTTTACAAGTGATCTCTTCCTTAGAATACACGACAATTTGAAGAGTTTCATCTAGATCAATATAATTCATATATGGATGGTTAATAGTTTTCATTGTAAAATGTTGCCACATTACATTAGAAATCTTGCCTTGAATTTTTACTTTCTTGCCGACATTTCGTTCCAAATCACTTCTTTTAGTCAACATGATTTCATTTCTTCTTATTTCCAAAAATTACGGGAATAAACATAACGTACATTTATATCATTTGAAAAAAATTTATCTAAAACAACATTTTTTAATTTTTCATAGATACTTGTCATCTTTCACCACAGATTTAGGAATGATTCACAATCTAGAAGAGATAAAATCGATGAGATCGACAACTTGAATTTTCTCTTTTATCTGAGCATCCATTTGTTCATAAGCATCTCTTAGATTTCCTATACAGAATGGACAACTAGTTGTTAAAATATTAGCTCCAGATTCAATGGCTTCCATTACTCGTTCCTTAGAAATGTCAATTGCTAGTTCAGGGTACTGGCTCTTAACCCCCCCTCCCGCTCCGCAACACCAAGCATTATTCCGATTTCTTCTCATCTCGATTAACCTTATTCCAGGGAGCTTCCTAATTACATCTCGTGGAATATCATATAAATTCATATGTCGCCCTAAATGACAAGGATCATGATACGTAACGAGTAACTCTTCACCTTCTACTGCTTTAAATGGAATCTCATCATTTTTTAACATCTCATTCAAGATCTCAGTTATATGTTTTACCTCAAATGGCAATTCTTCTCCCAAGATTTCTGGATAATCCTTTTTAATGGTTCGATAACATCCTGCACATGCCGTAAATAAAGTTTTTATACCCATTTTCTTGATGTTTTCCACATTGTGATTCATTAGATCCTTAACGGATTGCTCATCTCCTAATCTCAGGGCTATTGATCCACAACACCAATCATCCTTAAATAGTGCGATCTCCTTTCCAGCAGCTTCAAATATTTTCATCATATTTCTGAGCGTATCTGCTTGCCGTAATGGCATTGTACAACCTGCGAAAAAACCTATTTCCCCCTTATCTTTTATATTGGACAAGCCTTCTGTCCATTTATATTTATTTTTCTTTGATTCACCATAAGGATTTTTCATTTCATCATCTAACATGTAATCCCGTAATTTAGCATGGCGATCAAGAGGAGCGAATCCCGCTTCAACTAAATCCTTTCTCAATGCGTCCCAAACGCGCACGTGATCTATCCATTTACTCGTTGGTAGGATAATATTCTCATTTTGGCTCATGTGGCACACTTCTGTACAATTTCCACATTCAGTGCATTGATATACGAATTCAGCTAACTCCTTGCTTAATGGTAACTTCCCTTCCAATACGCTCTTAAGAATGTTCATTCGTCCACG
>CAZBPC010000097.1:0-11908 GCA_964493715.1 uncultured archaeon | reverse complement strand
GATATAGACGAAGTTAAAAAGGAATGTGAACGATGTTTTCAATGTTTTAAAAAGAGTGATCCCGAAGTAAAACCTCCACCTTGCATGAAATTTTGTCCTACACACTGCAATTCAAGAGAAATCATTGGAAGCATTTTAGATAACAAAATTGAAGATGCATTAAGAATCATATATGAACATTATCCCTTTCCAAGGAGTGTTGAAAGAGTGTGTCCAGGCTATTGTCAATTACATTGTACAGCTGGAAATCAAGGTGAGCCAATACAGATCCCATCAATTAAACGTTTTTTAGTGGATAATTATGATTTAATTGAAGATTATTATGAATGTAAGCCTGAAATTGGCAAGGAAGTTGCTATAATTGGATCTGGACCTTTAGGTTTAAGCACTGCATATTTCTTGCGAAAACATGGAATAGGAGTGACAATATTTGAAAAATTAGAAGTTCCCGGGGGAATGCTAGTGTCAGAAATCCCAGCATTCCGACTCCCTAGAGATGTTATAAATCAGGAGATCGAGAATATTAAAAAGGTGGGGATCAAGTTTGAAACTAGTAGAAGTATCGATGAAAAATTCATGATTAAAGATTTATTTGGATTAGGATTTAGTGTTGTTGTAATCGGAATTGGATCACATAAAGCAAATTGGTTGCAAATTCCAGGAGAAGATTCAAAACCTGTATTGCACGCCTTAGAGTTCTTAAAAAACTTCAATTTGCAAAAGGAAATTCCAGATTTAAAGAATAAGAGAGTGGCTATAATTGGAGGGGGAAGTACTGCTACTGATGCTGCTCGTGTTTCAATACGAATGGGTGCAGAAGCATCTATTTTATATCGGAGAGAAAAAGAACAGATGCCTGCGGGCAAAGCTGAAATTATAGAATCAGAAGAAGAGGGTGTTAAGATCGAATTTTTAACGGTACCAACCGAATTTATCTGTAATGATGATGTAAGTATTGGAGCAGTATGTCAAAAGATGGAATTAGGGGAAGTTGATTCAAGCGGGCGACCCATGCCCATCCCAATTGATGATGCTTACTTTAAAGTAAACGCTAACTTTGTAATGGAAGCGATAGGTCAGGAACCTGATCTAAATGGTATATACCAAGAAAATTTAAAGCTCACGGAACGTAAAACCATCCTTGTTGATGAAAATTTCTTTACTTCAATTCCCGAGGTTTTAGCTGGAGGGGACTGTGTTTCAGGATCTAAAAGCGTTGTTGATGCAGTTGCTCAAGGTAAAATAATCGCAGAACAAATAAACAAACTATTTCAGGTATAATATTTTTTTTCTTTGAGAAAAAGATTAAAATTTTAAAAAAAAAATTAGACAAACTTTGAAATAAAAGCCTACTAAACCACAATGATATCATTTCTTTATTACAAATAAATTTATGGAGAAATCAATAAGATCTCTATTAGATTTATCTTCTTGAATCATTTTATATTTAGAGAAGAATAATGATTAACCTATTTTTTCTAATGTTTCTGTGAGAATTCCTTAAAATCACACCGATCAATTAATCTAATTCAAAAATCAATCTTCTTTTTATCTTGAGGATAAATAAAAGATATTTTTTTTAGTATATAAATTGCAGAGACATACCGAATTTAGTATTTTTTTTTAATTTTTATTTGGTTAAGCGTAAGATGATAGGGATAGATTTAAACCAACAATTGCAGAAATTGAAAAATTTCTGATTTTTAAATTAGAAGAATTAATTTTTTAAGCTTTTCACAAGATATCCTCATAAATCATTAAAAATAAGTGAAATAAAATTGAAAGATAAATTTAATCTAGTTGGTACTGAAATCAGCGAGTTTAGTCTACCAAATTCTAGAAATGAAACAACAAATATACTTCAATTTAAAGGGAAAAAAAACGTAGTGATAGTGTTATTTAGAAGCAAAAGTTGACCTTATGCCAAGGCACATTCAAAAAGCTTGCGAAATAACTTAACAAAATTTAAAGAATTAGATACAGAATTATATGCAATCTTACCCGATAACCTTGAAAATGCAAAAAAATTTGAATCCGAATATGCAAAAGATTACCCTGTATATTATGATGATAAAAAGAAAGTCAATAAAATGTTAAACCAAGAAATAAAACCTTTAAAATTTGGTAGAATGCCAGCACTTCTAATAATAGATAAGCAATCAATAATAAGATATGCACATTATAGCGATTCAATGGATGATATTCCCAAAATTGAAGAAATATTTGATGTACTTAAAAATCTAAACAAATAATTATGATTTGGAAGGAATAAAATATAAGAAATGGTCGAATTTTATTCTAAAAAGTTAGCCACACTTATCCGAATCAAAATTCATACTTTTTTTAGAAATTTTTACACATCCTTAATGAGTTGCTCTTTATTATACCTCTTTAGAACATAGTTGTAACCTTTATACATAATTAATTGGGAATTTGGGATATATTAGTAAATTATTTTTTATTTACTTTTTATTACAAAAGACCTAAAAATTTAATAGATAAAGACCCCTGGATATGAAGAATAAGACACTAAATATAATTAATGCCCAATTCTTTAGATAATACCCATACAGAGAAAAATAAAACATCGAAATTGCCAATAGTATCATTGAAATTATGTTTAACAATGAATTACCTAGAATCATTCCAATTAAAACAGAAATTATTAGAATTATTGCCCCAATTTCTAAAGAGTGAATGTAATCTGATTTTTTATTTTTCAGGGCAAACAGTAACGGTAGAATTCCAACGCTTAAAATTAACACGGTTCCTGGAATTATTCCCGTGAAGATCAAGGCATAAGTTCCTACAAATTCTATATCTTCAGGACTTGGTATCATTGGTAGGATTATTCCGGGAATAAAAAAGTTAATAACTTGCCATAACACTTCGAATGAACTTCCCATAAGGAATAAATACGTTGCTTTATGCTTGTTTTCCTTTTTTAATAGTAAACTCCCAATTAACAAGCTGATGAAAGATATTAAGGTAAGGATCTCAGAAATGCCTGGAACCCGAAAATGAAAACTAATAGCCATGATTAATCCTTATATAAAAAGCTTTATAAGATTTTTTAATTTCATGCTGATGCTTGATTAAAAAAAATTGATTCACACAATTTTCTCTCTAAATATATTATTATAATAAGTAATAAGATGGGATTTTAATAGATGAGATGTAAGAAATTAAAAGATACTAATTATAGATTAAGTTTTTTCTTCCAGAATTTTATTCTATTTGCAAAACCTTGCTCATCTGCTAAGGAGATTAACCCCGGAATTTGATTCAGATCAGCAATCGTATTTACTATAGGACTTAAGATGCTAACGTATCCAAATTCTGATTCAATCTTATTTTTTATGTTTTCTAAAATCTCAGCTAATTGAGGACCCGTTTTTTTTTGAAGGCTTGCTATCAAAAAATCTAATTGTTCTCCGATTGATAAACCTCCTGCGTCAATAGTTTCTGTTTGAGTTGATTTAGCTTGCGTGCTTGAACTTCGATCTAAATTTATAGGTGTTAACCGAACCTTATCGATACTTGGAATATTTACTTCAGCTTGTAAATTTTTACTCGGGATTGAAGGTGAACTTGGCAAGGAATGGCTATGAATATTCTCAGTAAACACCTTACTTCTATCCAATTCACCAATAATTGAGCTACCTGAAGGTTGAACTGATTTCTGCGTAAAAGATGTTCTCATTGCAGGCATTACTGTCTTTTGGGATCCTATCCACGCCTCCTCAAGAACTGGTACGAATATTTTAATGTGTTGTTGGACTATACTGCCGATCCCCCCTATTTCTATTCCTTCTTCTTTTCCTATATCTATTTTAGATAATATGCATAGAATAACTTCTTCATAGTCCCTATTAATCCCCCATAAATCTTGTTGTTCGCGATTTCTATAGGAGACGTTTTGCATTCCTTCTAAATTTTGGAGCACGTCATTGTGTTCAGGGATATCCGGATTGATATATGTAGCAATTCGGATATTGACGTGTTTTGGGAGTGATTGGAGGAGTGATGTATTAATTTCAGTAATATTTGGTGCTACGATTAATAATCTCATCTTTGTTTTAGATATTTCTTCATTGATGTGAGCTCTTGCCCCTTCAACAGATCGAATAAACCAGATATCTCTCATGGACATCACGCTCTTCTTTTTTGCTTGTTCCCAAAATTCTTTAGTAGTTATTTGGCTTATTTCTAATCGATTAAGAATCTTTAATAATTCTTCACTTAGCGTGTTTACGACCCGAGTAGTAAAAGTATTTTTCAAATCTTCAAAAGAACCCAAGATTTGATCTGAAATACCTTTTACCTTTTCCTCAGCATATGTAACATTTTTGGTGAACAATTCAGTAACGTTTGAAAAAGTTTCTTCTAAAGTCTCTCCTGTTTTCAACGAGGAGTCGGTAATTGCATTAATATTTTCAGAGATGTCTTTCATGATATTCCTAATTTTTGAGATAAGTTTAGTATTAAATCCATCTACTATTATTTGCATTCGCGCATTTAATACATTATCAATTATCTGATTAACAGTCTTACTGATGACTCCTAAGTGGAGTTCTTGTAGATTGTTACTAATTAAGTTCTTCATTTCTTCAAATTGTTCTTCGATATCTTTGATTTGCTCTTCTATAATTACCTTTGTATCATTTTCAAGGTTAGAAATTACGTTATTAATGTTTTTTATTTCCCCGATAACTTTAATTGCTTTATCAACTTCAACTTTCTGAATCTCCATTTGACTTTCAATTCTATCCTTCAATTTTCTAATAAACTCTGTGTACTCATTTAGTTCATTGATACCTTTACTCTTTGCTTCTAGTTGTGAAAAAGATTCATTTAACTGAGCTGGAGCTTGTTCCTTAATATCTTTGATGTATTCATCAAAATTTGATAATTGTTTAATTAATGCTGCATATGGTGGTAAGGGGGCATAATGGGGAGTGGCTCCAACAATTTCCTTGTATAATCCTTTTTCAACGAATTTGTCAGCGATCCTCTTGCTTTCATCACTATCCTTGTTGATAAGGATGGATATTTCCCCTAAAGAAACAGCATCTCGACCAGTTGTCAAGAAGTATAGTTCAATCTCCTCTTCATTTAGCTGTATATCACTTAAAACTTGAAAAGTTAATTCCTTTGAATAAGAAACATCCTTGTCGATGATATCTTCAATATTAAATTCTTTAAGTTCCAAGTTTTTATCTAAGGATATTATTAACTTATGAGGAGGAGTTCCATGGATTGACTCTTTTACTAGCGGAAACTGTGTTGCATTTTGATATTCAGCTAATGAAATGACAAATTTTACATCGGAGAAACATAACTTGCATTTAATTATAACTTCTTTCTCTGATTTTCCTTGGAATATAAAAGCCATCTAACTTGTTCATCTCTTTCTTTTTTTTATATCTCTTTAATTTAAATTAGTACATCTTATTAAGAAATAGTATTTCAGTTAAATAAAATTATATTATATTTGTTATAAATAACTTATTCGATACATGTGAAATTGATATTCATATTTTATTAAACTAAAATTTTAATACTAGGTTTATGATCTTCTTACTAATTATTATAAATAATTTAATAACTCATAGATTTGGCGTGATTTTAACGTGTCAATGATCAAAAAGCAATTGTTTGAAAGCGTATTTAATAATTTTCTGAATCAAAACACGGATGTCGAAGCAATAATTATATCAGATGTGGATGGTTTCGTGATAGCGGGTGAAAAAAGAATGAATATTGACCTCGAAATTGTCTCTTTTCTAACTGCGGTTATAAACCCCTTAATTGAAAGAGTAAGAGAAGAATTTTCATTCAAACAATTTGGAACAGCCAGTATCGATACAGAAGAACATCGTTTGCTTTTTGTGTTGATAAATGAAGAGACGACATTAAGTTTGGTAATACAAAGCATGGGTTCTATAGATAGCATCGCGCCTTATGCCTATTTTCTTGCTGAAAAAACAGCTCAAATTCTTGATGCTTCTGAAACAGGATTAATTCAGATTTCTATTCCTGATTTTAAGTTCGGAGGGGAAGTTTGTAGTGATATGGGGAGAATTAAGAACCAACTTTACCAATCCAAGATCGAACAAGGAGGAATTTATCGTTTTAAATTCATTGTGATTGGAGATCATGAAGTTGGGAAGACTTCAATCATCAGAAGATTCGTGGAAGGGAATTTTGTAGATAAATATCGAGCCACCATAGGTTTAAATATTCTCTCGCATGAATTTGATGCTTTTGGAAATAAAATCAATATAATGTTATGGGATATCGGTGCTCAAAAATACTTCAAGAGATACAGGAAAACTTATTATGGTGGAGCCCAAGCTGCCTTTATCGTCTTCGATTTAACTAATAGGGAAACTTTTAAAAATGTTACTTATTGGCATAATGAACTGAAAGAATTCCTCGAATACAAGGATTTACCAATTATAATTATCGGAAACAAAACAGATCTTACAGAACAGAGAGTCATTAGTCACGAAGAAGGCGTTCAACTTGCCAGCGACCTTTCAAAATTAACCGGAATGTCAGAAAGCACGACAATGTCAGATTATTCTGATCTTTCATCAATTGAAAATGGATCTAAAACCAAAATTTCATATATCGAAACGAGTGCTAAAAATGGTAATCGAATTCAAGATGCGTTCAATTTAATTTCCTATCATTTCATTCTAAGTTGTGAAGAAAAGGAGGAGTCAATATTGAAGGGAAAAATTTTAGATGAGATTAACTCGATCCTTGAGACGAACAAGGAATTAACATTAACCTTTTTAAGCCAAAATGAGTTGTGGAATCCCACACTGCAGATTTTAACTAAAATAGATAAAATGGGGACACCCATTAATATAAAAGATAAGAAAAAGGAAAAGCGTTTTGAATTTGATAATGGGCTGATTTTAAAGAGTTATATTTATGATTCTTATAAAACAACCGATTCTGATGGAGTCTTATGCTTATTTGATGCAAGGGATAAAAACAGCATTGATTCCGCTTGGATTGAAATTATATCAAACATAATACAAGATTTAAAGAAAAATAAAGTAATTTCTGTCGGAATTAGAGTTTCTAGTGATGAAAATTGGTCTGAATTAATCGAAAACTTTAATTTAGAAGAAGAAGCAGAAAATAGATTGGTATCGTTATTATTCTTCAGAATTAAGGAGGATAATGTAATTGATGTATATGAACAATTATCAGTAACATTAAATACGATTAAAAATCTAGGATTTAACTATTGAACAATAAAAGAATGGAGAAAAAATAGATTTAGAATTCAATTTTTTCAGGATAGGCAACTTCTAATAGATCTAAAGCCTTCTTAGCTACTTCAAAAGGAATTTTCTTCTTGGCGTCTTCGTTGTGATATGCATCCTTTACGTTATTCAACATATATTCTGGGAAAAAGATCATCGGTTGTATATCAGTTAACAATAATAACCACGGTCTTTCCTTTTGATCTTTAATTTCGATAATGATCTGAAGTTGGATCAGTTCATCCAATAATAATTCAAGATCAGCGAATTCTGAAAATATGTTAGGGATTTTATCTTTTGGATAATATTTATTTCGCAACATCGCAAAGAGATCATATATGTCTGGGTTAAGCAAGATGGATGAAATTTTCTTTTTCTGTTCAACAGTTTGTGTTTTTGGGTCGTATTCCGAGAAGAAATCTACTACTTTAGCTTCATACTTCGAATATAGTTCGTGTTTAGATTCTTTTAAGTGATTTAGCAATTCATAGTTGGGTACCCTAATTAACTCAATATCTTTAGTTAAAAACAAATATTCACCTTGATCTTGAATCAATCCAGTTCGTTTGTCTCTTTTTCCTTTAATCCAATCGCGGCGAATAAGGTTTAATTCGAGAAAAGGTTCAAGTAATATATCTAAATTAGGATTTTCTTTAACTCTTTCAAGAATTTCTCTAACTTCTTTTTTTGATTTAGGAGATTCTCGTAGTGTTTTTAAAATTTCTAAACGTTCATAACTATTAAAAATCAATGCAGATTTTTGTATTTTATCAAGGCTAGTTAAACGCTTGATTTGAAATGTTGCATATTTTAATTCATTCTCAATATTCTCATGAATTTTGCTGATTATAGAAATTTGATTTGTTTTTTTAGCCGTTTCAAAAGTTTCGAATAAATAATCCATTTTTCTTGCTAAACTTTTAATTATATCTTCATAGATCCCAAGATCCTCATCTAAAGTAAAAACTAATATAGTCAGAAATTGCGTACCACTGTCAGCCTGAATGAAATAGGAGCTTATTTGATAAAATGTCTCTTTTAATCTTCCCTCGTAAAAATTGCTAAAACCACCTGCTATTTCACGCATGCTAGTAGTGTGATGATATAAAATCGAAAATAAGTCACTTGTCGAAATCAATTCAGAAAGGTTTGCGTTCGTGAACTCCTTATTCTCAAAAGAAAATATGATTGGTTTAAAATCAGGTTTCACTTCTCCAGTCGGTTTCTGAATTAATACAAATTCAAACGTTAAAATTGCTTCAATCATGATTTCAAGTTTCTTGTTTTATTAAATATAAAATAATTATTATTTAATCTTTATTCCATTATAATATTAGAAATATGAAAATGATTTATTAAAAAGTATAGACTTGAAATTGGATTTTGCTGATCTTATTTAATATGTTAGAAGAGATTAAATTCATGAAGCGATTTCATATTATTAAAAAATTTTATATTTACTACAAGGGTTATATATATGAAATTTAATAATCTAAATAGAATTAAACGAAGACGAATCTTAGTTTTATCGAGCGTTTTAATTTACTTAATTTTAATGACTTCTTTAAAAAATCCCGATATAGCTGCTAATTTAGAGTATGGAAATCAAAAATACGATAAAAATGAGGACTTTCAGAATGACATTTTAAAAACTCAAGATTTAGTTTCTGATAATACATTCACTGGTATTGGTGTTCCTTGGAATGTAACTCACTATGCTAACCAAACAAAGTCTAATTTAGATGTTAGTTTCAATAACAATTCGTATGATGATACTCACGCGCAAGTAGATTTATATGGATGGGATGGTTATCAATTAAATTCTACAATAACAAATTTATACGATACCCGGAATTGGATTAATGGAACATTTAATGCAGGAAATTTTGGTGGTTCTCCTTCAGGATCTAATGATAGTAATTATATTGATGGTTGGACATTTAAAACTGGAGATGTTCAAGGATATACTAATTCTATGAGTGGAAATTATTATGATGGTTCTACTTCTGTATCTGATTATGAAAGTAGTTTGGAATTGTTGATTAATGCGAATAGTGGTCGTTATGATGTTGGGGATAAATGTTGGTGGGAAACGAACTTTCAGCTAGATAGAGGAAATGTAGAGGAAGCTTGGTTATCTTTTGCAGTTTTTCCTAAAGATGGTGATGAATTCAATAATCATATGGTGTTACAAATTTTAGTAAATGGTAAAATTGTTTGGGGTAACGGTCTTCAATCTATGATAGATGCATCTGGCAATCCAAATGGTCAATGGTATAATCCATATCCTATTTACTTAGATGGTAATGACGAACAAATATTCCCTGAAGGAATTAAAAATCTGAATGTTACTCTAGAGTTTAAGAGAGTTAGTGGCACCGCTTCTGGTTATGCATCTTCCTATTCTGTCCTTTTTGATAATGTTTCATTAATAGTAAAATCTAAAGCAAAACCAATCCAATTAGAATTGAAATTAAATGGTGAAAATGTGAATGATAATGGTAATTATGGTGAAGGCAATTTGGGTGTTATTGGTAATTGGAATGGAAGCCTTCAATCATCAGTGATTGCTAATTTTAGTAGTAATTCAGATTGGTCTTTCACTTACCAAGATGATGGAAATTGGATAAGTTATAAGGTTGAGCTTACTACTAATTTAAATCTATATACTACAAAATCTACTCCAGAAACATATTATACTGCTGATTCAAGTTTGGAATACCAAGGTTCCTCATTTATTGCATCTAATAAGAGTAATACAAATTGGACTACATATGCACATATGGAGATTCCAGCAGGATATGAAGAAACAAATATGATCGTTGATTATCCTTTAGATTATAATTTAACAGGATTATACTTCTCACTAAACCCTGATTCGCTTTCTCAAGCTTCGATCACAGAGTATGGAAATAAAAAAATTGTAAATGTTCCAGTAAGTTCTATCACAAGCAATACAAATGGATTTTGGAAGCTAACAGCGGAATCTCCGAATTACTGTGAAGAGATGGATATATATAATAATGCTACAAACAATTGGGAGATAAATAATGAGTTCTTAAGTGGAGAGTACATTAATGTTACTGGAAAGATCAATAATTCTCAATTGGTTTTAGGGTACATCCAGCAAACGCAAGCTCAACTTCAAATTAGGTTTCCAAATGGTACAATTTGGTCAATACAAAAGCAATTTAAATCTGTCGATAGTTTAGGTATGGTATATTTTGATCCTATCAGAATACCTAATAATGGCCCAAATTATATAGCAGGAGAGTATGAGGCAATTATTAGGTGGAATAATTCTTATTCATCTTTTGGTTTAAATGAAACAGGGATTATTTATAAAAAATTCACTGTCATCCACGATTCTTTGCTATATCCTGATCAAGGTATCTTTTTCATCGACAATGTAGCTGAAGATAGAATCGTTAATATCAAAGTCTCATTTAACGATTTAATAGATAATTCAGCAATAGATTATGCAACAGTATATACAAATTTTACAGGGACAATCGAAACATTAGATAGAATAAGTCCAGGTTTTTACTTGTACGAATTTAATGCTAGTAAAGCCAATCCTGGAAATAATACTGTAACAATTTATGCCAATCATTCATTTTATCTTAATAAAGTCGTAGATATTACGATTGATGTCATTAAGTACACCATTCTTACAGCAGAAGAATATCCAAATATTCAGGTTCCTTGGAATAATAATTTCACGATCCATCTTAATTACACCTATAAGTCAAATGGAATTGGTATTGAGAATGCAGATCTCGCAATTGAATGGAACGGAGAGAAAGCTTCAATGTCAGGTAATGGATTGTATAATATCACATTTAATAGTTCGCTTTATCAGATAAATAAGGAATATAATCTCAAAATTACATTCAATAAAATTGGTTGTGAGGAGCAGACAATGATAATATCCATTGGAATAGTTCCAAGAGAAACTTATATTGAGAGAATTTTGATCAATAACATAGATTGCACAGCTAACAAATCTTATAATGTAAAATCTGGAGAGTTGTTAAACTTTGAGGTTACATTTAACGATCTTGAATCTTCAGGAAGCGTTATTAATGGAGCCATTGTTACCCTAAAAAAGGGTACTGAAATTGAAGAGATTTTCGAGGAAAATCCTACATATTATAACTTTACCTTAAATTCAATGGATTTAGGAGTTGGGACATCATTTGTTAACATAATAGCTGAAAAGGTAAATTATACCTCTACAATTGTACTTCTTACTATAGATGTTTTTGAAAGGAACACAGAATATAAAATCTACTTAGATGGAATAGATTATACGGCTAATCCTGCAATAACAACCTATACCAATCAATTGATTAATCTTACCGTTTCCTATAAAGATTCAATTTCAACGCTGTTTATAAGTGGGGCAACCGTGGACGTGAACGGTTCTGGTGTGTCAGAAGTTCTTGGAGAGAGCTATAGTAATTATACTACGGTCTTGAACACAACTGATTTAAGTTTTGGTATTAATTTCTTAACGATATATGCTAGAAAAGGGGAATATGAGCCTCAATCGATCACACTTGCGATTCAGATAGTACAAATAGATACCGAGTTGACTTTATACCTAAATGGTGAAGATA
>CAZBPC010000096.1:0-12048 GCA_964493715.1 uncultured archaeon | reverse complement strand
TCCTTGTAATTTATCCATGCCGATCCAAACATAATCACAATCAATTCCTTCAGATATTAATTCTTTCATTACCGTATTTAAGCAATGATATGTATTCCCTTGTTTTCGAGGACTCCCATTAAATAATACAACCTTCAATTTAATGAACCACAATACTTTTTATTTTAAATTAGAATTTCAAAATTATAATATATAGAATATTATGATTCTTATTTTTTATCTTTTGATTGCTATGTTCTAAGCTATTTTGTCTCATGAATTATAAGCATTATTTTGATATAATTTCAACATATCTATTATTTAGAGCGGTAAAAACAGATTAAATAATATGACAGAAATAAAATATAATAAGTTAATAAACCAGAAAAGTCCCTATTTGTTACAACACGCTAAAAATCCTGTAGATTGGTATCCTTGGGGAGAAGAGGCATTTAAAAAGGCAAAAGAAGAAGACAAACCGATATTTCTTTCAATTGGCTATTCTACATGCCACTGGTGTCATGTAATGGCTCATGAATCTTTTGAGGATTTAGAAGTAGCAAACCTGATGAACGATATCTTTGTTTCAATAAAAGTAGACAGAGAAGAGAGACCAGACATCGATAAAATTTACATGACGGTATGCCAGATAATGAATAATTCTGGTGGATGGCCACTCACGATTTTAATAACACATGATAAGAAACCCTTCTTTGCAGGCACCTACTTTCCTAAGGAAACTCGATTTGGTAGGATAGGATTAAAAGAGTTAATATTGAAAGTGAAAGATCTCTGGAATAATCAAAGAAAAGACTTAATAGATTCAAGTGAGAGAATTATTAATGCTCTTCAAGACATTACCCTTGAATCTCCCGGAAATAGCCTAAATGAAAAAGACATAGAAAAAGCGTACGTACAACTAAAAACCCGATTTGATAAGGAATACGGTGGATTTGGGTCTTCTCCTAAATTTCCAACGCCCCATAATTTACTCTTTTTACTTCGGATATATAAACGTGAGAATAATTCAGAAGCACTGAGAATGGTTGAAACAACACTCTCCGAAATGAGAAAAGGAGGTATTTATGATCATATAGGTTATGGGTTTCATAGATATTCAACAGACCGACAATGGTTAGTACCACACTTCGAAAAAATGCTGTATGATAATGCACTTCTAGCTTTTGCTTACATTGAGGCATTTCAAGCAACTAGAAAATCTCAATATAAGGAAACTGCAGAGGAAATTTTTAAATATGTCTTGAGAGATATGATATCCCCTGAAGGTGCTTTCTATTCTGCTGAAGATGCTGATAGTGAGGGTGAAGAAGGGAAATTTTACACGTGGCAAATGAAGGATTTAGATTCAATACTAAATCGTGAAGAAATGGTGCTATTTACTTCAATTTATAATATTAAAGAAACTGGAAATTATTTAGAAGAATCCACGAGAAAGCATACGGGAAAAAATATTACCCATCTCACAGAAAACCTGAACTCTTTAGCGGAGAAGAATAATTTATCAATAGAAGATTTTAAAAAAAAA
This sequence comes from uncultured archaeon, assembly GCA_964493715.1. GTDB lineage: Archaea > Asgardarchaeota > Lokiarchaeia > Sigyniarchaeales > SOKP01 > SOKP01. Next base: position 10,523 of record CAZBPC010000096.1, on the reverse strand, counting down.
ATTGATAATGTTAGAATTAAAGTATTCCAATCACGAGAAAAGAGGATAAGACCACATTTAGATGATAAAATATTAACAGATTGGAATGGATTAATGATCGCAGCATTGGCGAAAGGAGGATATGTATTTAATGAAAAAAAATATATTGATATAGCTGAGAAAGCCATGAAATTCATTCTTGAAAATCTAAAGGATAAAAAAGGGTTTTTATTACACAGATTTCGAGAAAATTCAGCCGAGATTGAAGCGTATCTAGATGACTATTCTTTTTTAGTTTGGGCTTTATTGGAATTATATGAGAGCACTTTCAATACAAACTATCTTAAAGAAGCTATTAAAGTCATTAATATTCAAATCGATCAATTTTGGGATGATAATATTGGGGGGTTTTATTTTACAGCGAAGCAAGGCGAAGATCTAATAACTCGTCAAAAAGAAATTTACGACGGGGCTATTCCATCCGGAAATTCAGTCTCAATGCTCAATTTATTAAGACTTTCTCAAATAACTGGTGATCAAGAATATGAAAGAAAGGCAGATATTATTAGCCGTGTTTTTGCAGAGAGCGTAAGAAATAATCCTTCTGCACATACATTTTTAATGTTAGCAGTCGATTTTGCTATTGGTCCCACATATTCTTTAGTAATATCAGGGGATACTGGAAAGGAAGATACTTTAAAGTTACTTGAATCAATTAGAAAGCAATTTTTGCCTAATAAAACTTTAATATACAGGGCGACTGAACAAGAGAATCCCCCTATAGATGAAATTGTCGATTACATCATATTTTTTTATAAATATTTGGATAAAGCCACAGCTTATATATGCATTAATAAGACCTGTAAACCCCCAACTAATGAAATCGATAAAATGTTTGAATATTTAAATCCTCTAAGGAATTAAAAATTTTATCGTCTCTCTGTGACTATATCTATTAAGTCTAGTGGAATGTGGATAATATTGTTATATTTATCTTTTAATAAAAGTATATCATCACTGGTTATTGCCTCAAGGACCCCACCAAACTCACGTTCAATATTTCGAATGTAAATGTATATGTCCGTGTTTATTAGCTTTTCAATTATTGATTTTGGAAACATTAATAATACCTTTTTTTTTAAATTAATTAAGAATTAATCAATATTCTTATATATATTTGCTTAATGCATCATTTCCATCATTTTCGTCCAATAAAATGAAGACCTAAGCTATGATAAGCATGAGAGATAAAAATTCCTTAAATATTGAATTGTTAAAGCAAGTAAGAAATACAAAAGAAGCCAAGAAAATACAAGATAAGTATAGTAAAATTATTAAATCTTTTAAGTTAAATAGTAAGGATTTACCCTCTTGGGATTCAATTAACTATATTACCGCAATCGATATTTCATACTTTTATAGAGAAAATGTAGAACATGGGGTAGCTTGTGCTGTATTGTGGGATTTCAAGTTGAATAAGATTGCTCAATATTCATTATTGCATGGCAAAATGGAGATTCCCTACTCTCCGGGGTATTTGGGTTTTAGGGAAGTTCCCTTGATGATTAAAACAATGCAAAAGATCAAAATTAAACCAGATATAATTGTCTGTGATGGTCATGGGATTAATCATCCAAGAAGATTTGGGGAAGCAACCCATATTGGATATGCTCTAAACATCCCTTCTATTGGTATCGCTAAGAATCCTTTTATCGGAAAATCTAACTGGAAATCCTTAAAAAAGCGTAAAGGAGAAAAAGCACCAATACTAGATGATGGGAATCTGCTAGGATATGCAATTTGTCTTGCTGATAATCAAAAACCCGTCTTTATTAGTATCGGATATCGGATAGAGATAGAGCTAGCTCTCAAAATTGCGTTATATCTTAGTAAAGAACATAAACAACCGGATCCATTATATTTAGCAGATAGAATATCAAGAGATTATATAATAAGTTTGTAGAAAGAAATAATATATTAAAGACTTGGTATCTCTTAATTTTTATGAATAATTCTTTACTTGATCTTACTTAATACTAAAGCTTCCATTTCATCTAATGATTTAGCTGAATTCATCTCATCTGATGAAATTATTAGTGTTAGTTTTCCATTCTCATTTAAATAAGCAGAGGGAAATTTTGCATCAAGGATATCATACTTTTCCTCAAATTTATCTTTATGTAGAAACTCTGTATCAATTTTTATTGAATTTATAAATCTCTTCCAGTCTCTCTTCACGCCAAAAGTTCCGAAGGTTTGCATGCATAGATTACATTCATAAGAACTAGGTTTCAGCATTTTTCTCCAGAAATCTCTTACTAAATTTATAGCACCTGAATCAGCGTTATAAACAAATACTAAAATCATGCTATTGGAACTCATAATCATTAAAATAGTGTGAAATTTCTCATATTAACATGTGTATTATTAAGCATAAGAATTCTTTCAAAAAATATAAAATCTCAAGTGTTATTCTTTTCTAGACTGATTAAAATATTAGAATGATTATAAATCATACATCTAAAATATCCTTAATATCCGGAATAATTATCCTCTTATCAAATAGTCGAGTGTTTCCATTTTCAACAAAGCTTTTTATTTCTTGAACATAACGTTCTTCAAAATCTTTAAGAAAATAAACAAGTCTTTCTCTTAAACTTTTACTTGCTGGTTTAGTTAGAATTAAAGCAACTTTTACAAAATTTCCAGTTTCTCCAGTAATATAAAATCCTTGATAATTAATTTCAGACATTCTCCCAGCCCCACTTAGTTCAGATATAAAAGAATCCATTGCACTAAGAAATCCAGAAACCAAATCTTTATCTAATACTAAATTTTCTCTGGAATGGGTGATCAATGGCAAACCCGAAATTTTGTCGATTACTAAAAGAGCCCTGAAAATCTCTTTATATCTAGGTTTTCTCATTAAAGATTTCTCTTTTTCAATAGCTAATTCCTTAGGTAATAATTCATAAAATGTAAATTTTTTTGAGTTATATGAATCAGATTCACTAAATTCATAATCTGATATCTTAACTAATCGTGATGGTGCTCGAATCGGTTCTTTCGGAATCTTTTTGATATATTCATCTCGCAAATCAGTTTCATGATTTTTTGATTTCTTCCCCTTTGTAATTCCTAATACTCTTTGATGAATCGGATCAATAACGTAAAACCATACATTTAATTTTTCCATATCCGATATAAGCCTTTCAAGGCCGATATTATAAACGCCTATTGGAGTTGTAACAAATACTGTCCATGCAGCAATCTTGGAAGCTTCATTTAATAAATAGAAAGTATTTTTATACTGTTCTTTTGTCATTTGAGCCCCTGTACGTATAAAGACGGCTTCAGTTTTTATCAGTGGTTTTTTTTTAATAAGATATAAGTCTGTATTGTACTTATCGTCTTTGTTAAATGATGTGTCATATACAGAAATTCCCATATCTGCGCAATAATCCGCAAAAACTTCAATTAATTCATGGAATGCAATAAAATCAAAACGCGATAGATATTTCCCAATATTTTCATCATTGAACAATTCATCAGCAATCAAGGATAAACAATTAGAATAATTTGCTTGAAGCTCAGGATCATTTTTCATCTTCTTATAATAATGAATTGTAATATAATCAAGGTAATCCAATTTTGATAATTCTTGATCAGAAGGAACACTTATTTCATTTTTATTAACAAATTCTACTAATTCTTTAAACCGAGTTCTAACAATAAGACAATTAACGCAGATTATTCCTATTTTTCCTTCATTTTCTTGTAAAACCTTATCCAAGATCTCTTGATTACTCATAGAAATAATAATCCTCTTTGAGTTTTAAAAGATTATCATTTAAAAATATTACATATATCTATTTCTCTATAAATCCAAAGGATTGAACCAATCAGTATTTTTTTAAACGTTAATAATTTCTTAAATGAGATAAATAATTTCACTACTATCAAATAAATTGGTATTACCTAAATAGCATGAGATATGACTTGTTTACCTATTAAAAATTCGATTTGCTTCAATTAAGCGTAAAAGAGCAGTTATCAATATGAATAAAGCAAGGATCCATATTAGGATTAGCCGTACAGAAAATGAAATATCAATTAAAAGAAAAAATATAAAAGTTTCAGACCTTTCCATGAACCCTTTTCTATAAGGAATGACCTTACAAGATTTTTCTCTTTCATGAACATTCGTTAAAATACCTGAAAGTAGGAACATTGAGATACATAAAACCATTGCTCCTAGACTCGCCAAACCCGGATAAATTAACTTGATTGGATCTGTACTCACAAACGCTATAATTATTGATACTTCAACAAGGCGATCGCAAAAAATATCTAAAACACCACCAAACTCGGTTGAACCTTCTGATCGCGCTATGGGACCATCAAAGGTATCGAAAACGAATGATACACCCATTAATATGATTGAGCTTAAATAATATTGAAAAAAATAATCTTGAATTATCCCACTTAAAAATATCAAAAATGCGCTAAGTAATCCGATGATCAAACCAATAATAGTTAATTGATTAGCTGAAATTTTGTTTTTAAATAATTTTTGTACAAATACTTCATAAGATTCCTTAAACTTGGAGTTTGATAACCAGTGATCCAACATTATTTTCTCTCTGATTTGATTAATATTCCCAAATTATTTAATTCTTGTCTTAAATCAGATTCTGGTGTGTAATGAATGGTCATGAAGCCTAATCTTTTCGCAGGACGCAAGAAACCAATAACATCATCAATAAAAAGGCACTCTTCGGGCTTTAACTCATATTTTTTTAACAAACATGAATAAATTTCGCTTTCTGGTTTGATTAGCTTAACTAGCGAAGATATTATCCCTCCGTTGAAAAATGAAAAGAAATCAAATTTCTTAATCACAATCCAATAAGCTTCTTCAATGAAATTTGATAAATAATAGCAATTGTACCCATTTTTCTTAAGATCTTTAAGAATTTGGACATTTTCTTGAATCGGGATTAAAATTTCCGTCCAAACTTCAAAAAACAAATTAATAATTGTGTCTTTTTCTGGAAATTGCTCCAAAAATTCATATCGAGCTGATTCAACGGAAATACTACCTCGATCTAATTTTAACCACGTTTTAGATCTAATAATGTTTTGGATGAAAAATCGAATTAGATCTTGATCTTCAGTAAATCTTAATAAAAATTCCTCTGGCTTAAATGACAGAAGCACGTTTCCTATATCAAAAATAATGTTCCTTATCAAAAAGCTCTTCAACTTGGAATACTTTAGATTGAATTAGAAAAAGGCTTGGATTAGATAAATTTTATTATAGAAATTAAAAAAGAAGGAAAATTTTTTATTTGCCTCCATTTTCAACGGAGGATTGTTTTATGGCTACATTAATCATTGAGTTTAATTGAAAATCTGCAAAGTGGTTTTGAACCATCGCACCTGAGGGACATGCTGAAACGCAAGTACCACATCCCTTACAAAGTGCTGGATTTACTATAGCAACTTTCCTAAATTCATCAAAGTCAATAGCTCCAAAAGGACATAAAGATTGACAACTACGACATCCGGAACAGAGATGATCTAATACTACTGAATAATAAGGTTCAATCTCAACTTCTCCTTGAGACATCAAAACTGCTGCACTAGAGGCTGCTCCTTTCGCTTGCGCGACCGTATCTGGGATATCTTTCGGTCCTTGCGCAACACCTGCGATGAAAATTCCATCTGTTAATGTATCTACAGGACGTAGTTTAGGATGTGCTTCCATGAAAAATCCATCTGCAGATCTCTGGACACTTAACAAAGAAGCTATATCTGCAGCATTAGCAACTGCTTCAAGACCCACCGATAAAATGAACATTTCGACTTTCACTTCGATTGGTGTTTGCATTAACGTGTCTTCAGCTCGAATTATAATGTTATGATCTTTATCTTCCGAAACTTCAGCAATTCTTCCTCTAATATAATTTATTCCGTAGTTTTCGGCAGCAGATTCATAAAACTCTTCATATCCTCTTCCAAACGCTCGAATATCCATGTAGAATATATAAACATCACTTTCAGGATGTTTTTCCTTGTATTGCCTGGCTTGCTTTGTTGCATACATGCAACAAACCCGTGAACAATAATTATTTCCACCCTCTCTAAAGTTTCTACTTCCAACACATTGTAGAAAGGCAATGCTGTGCGGGGCCTTGAGATCCGAAGGTCTGACTGGTTTTCCCAATACAGGTCCATATGAACTTAATAATCGTTCCATCTGAAACGCTGTAATAACATTAGGATATCGACCATATCCATATTGCTTGAGTGGAGTTGGATCATAAGGGTCCCATCCTGTAGCAATGATGATAGTGCCTACTTTAACTTTAAGAAATTCTGGTTTATCATCGTATCGAATTGCGTCTGGTTCGCAAACGTCTGGACGTGCGCAAATCCCGCATTGAATGCAATTCTCCATATCAATGGTGTATTGTCCTGGAACCGCTTGGGGGAATGGAATGTATATGGCTTTTCTAGGGGCCATTCCAAGTTCAAATTCATTCCCAACAGAAACCGGACAAGACTCAACACACGCACCACATCCGGTACACGCTTCTTGATCCACGTAATGTGGTTTTTTCTTGATGGTAACTTCAAAATTGCCTACATAACCAGCGACATCTACTACTTCTGAATATGTAAGAAGTTCAATATTTTTTTCTCGAGCAACATCAACCATTCGTGGTGTGATAATGCAGGCTGAACAGTCCATGGTAGGGAAGGTTTTATCAAGTTGGGCCATGTGACCACCTATGGTCGGAGTTTTTTCTACTAAATAGACTTTGTATCCTTCTTTGGCTAGATCTAAAGCAGAATTCATTCCAGCGATTCCTGCTCCAATGATTAAGCATGAGGGTTCTACACTAACTCGTTGAACTTCTAAAGGTAATAACATCCTTGCTTTCGCAACTGCCATTCTGATGTGGTCTTGTGCAATTTCATAAGCGCCTTCAGAATCATTCATGTTAACCCACGTTGCGTGTTCCCTAATATTAGCTTGTTCGAATAGGAATGGATTCAATCCTGCTTCTTTACACGTGATTCTAAAAGTGGGTTCATGCATTCGTGGGGAACATGCCGCGACGACTACTCTATTTATCAAACCCGCTTCAATATCATCCTTAATGAGTGATTGTCCATTATCACTACACATGAATTTATATTCGCGGGCAAGAACGACATCTGGAAGACTCAATGCATAATCTTTTAATTTATAAACATCTACGACCCCTGCTATATTAATACCGCAGTGACAAACATACACTCCAATTTTGGGTCTTTCTTTACCCGTTACCTTTATTTGTTTTTCTGTTTCTGTCATGATAATCCTCCTAAGTGAGTTGTTCCTTTACTTTTTTTAAAAATGGTTCTACAGGTATGAAGGGGGAAACTCCTGTTAAATTGTGATTTTTTACAAGACCAAGACGGTTTGGATCTATTCCGAATGCTAAACCAAGCAATTGAGTAATGTAAACAACTGGAATTTTATATGGTTCTCCAATCATATCTTTATATACACTATTTGCTTCCATTTGCCCTAAATCTAGTTGGAGATGACAAAATGGACAACAATCAATGATAATATCGCAACCCGCATCTCGAATGTTTTTTAATTTCTCTCTAGAGAAATCAGCAGCAACCTCCTTAACTGCAGTTCTAACTGCGCCTCCAGCTCCACAACACATGAATTTATCTTTATAATCTATGCTTTTAGCACCCGTAAGTTCAACAATTTCATCAAGAAATGTAGGACATTCATATTCTCCTCCCCACGGTCTTTTATCACTTGGCTTTACGATATGGCATCCATAATGGACAGCCACTTTTAGGTCCGAAAATTTATGTTTTACAAAACCCTTCAAGTAATCAATTCCCATGTCTTGATATAATACTTGAACGACATGTTTCGGTTCAATGCTACCCTTGTATTTTCTACCGACCTTGGCAAGATGTTCATTCACCATTTTCTTTAACTCTGGTTCATGCTCAAGTTCATACCATGCGTCTCTTAGAGTTCCATAACACCCATTACATCCTGTAACTATGTCTACCCCTAATTCTTCAGCAAGTGTAATGTTACGAGCAGCAATTACAAGCCATGTTGGAATATGAAATGCGCGAAAAACCCCAGGAGCGGGACAACAAGATGCCCCTTCTAATTCATAAAGTTCTGCTCCTAGGTGTTCGAAGACTGCCCTTATTGAAGCTTCAATCATGGGATATCTATTTGGCGCAACACAACCTAAAAAGAAACCATATTTTAAGTCCTTCTTTTCATTCATTTTTGTTATTCCTCCGCCTTTTTTTCTTTTTCAGCTTCAGCTTTTTCTTTGGCTTTTTTTTCTTCAATATTATCCATTAATTTTCTAAAACCGACCGATTCCATTAAATCTTGGCACTCTTTAACCGCTTCTGGATGCATGTGAACTGTAGGGGGTAAGGGAGGTAAGCCGAAAGATACTCTCAGATCTTGCCATTTCTTATTTGCTTCCCCATTGGCAGGTACACCATGACCTGTGACCCAAAAAATATCATTAGCTAAACTAAAGTGAGGATCTAATATGTGTCCTTCTTCTACCGCAATATTTCTCAATTTTATAATCATATCCGTGACGGGGATGTCTCTTGGGCATCTCTCATAGCAATAATAACAAGTTGAGCACAACCAGATATCTATATCTTCTAATACAGATTCATCTCCTGTCAGAGCTCGTCGTATGATGGATCGCGTGCGGATAGCGGTTCTTCTTCCCGATGGACAAGAACCAGAGCACGTGCCACAGTTTATACAAGCCCTAATCTTTTCAAGTCCAGCATCTACGAATTTTTCGGCAATTCTTGAATTCGTGCCCTTGTAAACTTTACGCTTTATGTACTTTTCTACATTTTCACTCATTATGCTTTCAAATCTTTTTTCTAGTTATTGATTTGATTGGTAAAATTAGAAAAAAAGTATGTATAATACTTTTTGACTTGTTTGATCAAACACTATTATTTATAATCTTAAGAATTGAAAAGAAATTATTAATAAAAAATTTGTTATTGTTCCATGATAATCAGAAGAGGGAATTTAACTTATTCTGATATCTTATTGATTTTTAAGTGCTGAAGGAACTAATCAATAATATTTGACAATTCTCTAATTTTAATTATTTTTTTCGACGTTTTTCTGATTTTAGTTCTTTTAAGAAGAGCTTCTGCTTATTTTCAGGTAAAAATGCCAATTCTTTTTTAATTTCTTTTTCTTCTTCTTTGCTCAAATCTAGTGCTAAAAGTTGTTCTCTTACTTCTTTAGATAGTGTATTAAAAATTCGTGAAAAGTATCTTTTTACCAAATCTAATTTATCAAATGTCGTTCCATCTTCATTAATTGCCATCACCAAATTATGAAAATAAAAAGTATTCTTAATTAAATGAGGTCTTTTAAATTATTAAACAAAGTGGAGACCAATTCTTCTTGTTATTCGATAGATTTTAGGACATTTTAGTCCGTATTGAATTATTAAGCAAAAAAGGTGCCAATTTAATTCGACATAAAAAAATCATCACTCTATCCCCTTTTTTAAATGAATTAACCACCCAAATATATAATTCAATATACAAATAAAAGTCCTTTTTTTCCCGGTACTAAATAGAAATGGTGGGATTATGAATAGGTTTAAATAAAGGTGGTTAAATTATAATGTTAGTTCAAGAGTATTTTAGTCGTTCTTGGCAGTGGTTGAGGTATTGGAGGAGATATCTTGAATCTTAAAATTGATGATCAAAATCTCATTAAGAAAGAATTCAAACAAAAATTAATTTGGTTTGAAGAGGAGTTTGATATGATCTTCAAAAACAAATCATATAACTATACTAAGAATGATTTAAAACTTGCAAATGAAATTTTAGATAAACTATCTGAAACTATTAATGAATACCGAAATGAAAAACTCCTATTTGATTTAGTTTCTACATTGAATAATATAGAAAGAAAACATCCCGAGTTTTTTTAACCCGAATTATGATTCTTTAAAAGAAAGGTCCGAATTTCTTATATATACGTATTAAATTTTCTTGATAAAATCTAATCTTTTCGTTAGTAGGATTTAATTTGCATGCCTCTTCTATAACTGCTTCTGCAGCAGAAAAATTCCCTATATCTAAAAGTGTTACTGTATATAAACCCCAAGCTTCTTCTGTTGAGGGCTTTAACTCAGTTACAGTTTTAAAACATTCAATAGCATCGCTAAATTCTCCGATTCGTCGTTTAGCAATGCCTAAGAGCAACCACGCATTTTCCAGGGTTGGATCATCATCTACTACCTTATTTAAATACTTTATTGCCTTATCATTCTCCTGACTGATTAAGAATTCATTTGCTTGGCTTAACTGTCCGTCAAGATTTATACTTTCTAATTCCATAATACTCACATTATATTTTCTCTTAAGTATAATTATCAAAATTTATATATATATCTTTTACATTTTTAGAAATAAATAGTTATTTAATAAGAACA
>CAZBPC010000095.1:0-12062 GCA_964493715.1 uncultured archaeon | reverse complement strand
CAAATAGATTATATTATTATTCAAAAGAAGAAAACGATTTTAGAATGGAAGTTCGTGAATGGTGTGAAACACACGTCGCTCCAGATGCGGAACAGATAGATAGAAATCGAGATAAGGATTTAGCGGTAAAAATTTTAAAGGAAATGCCATATCTGGATATGATCATTCCAAAAGAAGCTGGAGGTCAAGGAAAGGGAGTTCTATATCGCACGATTTTAGGGGAAGAATTAACTGCGTTTAGTTATGCTTTAGCGGGTATATTTGGAGCTTCTTCATGCCTTTTTGCAGGTCCTATTATTGAATTTGGTACTCCGGAACAGAAGAAAAAATATCTTTCTGAAATTGGAAATGGAACAAAAATAGGAGCAATTGGAATCACAGAACCCACAGGTGGATCTGATGCTATTGGTGGCATGAGATTGAAGGCAACTCGTGAAGGAGATCATTACATCTTAAATGGTCAAAAATGCTTCATTACAAACGGAAGCGTAGCAGACTATATTTGCCTTTATGCGAAGACAAATGATCAAGTAAAAGCACATCAAGGAATAACAGCATTCATTTTTGAAACGGATATTCCTGGATTCGAAGTTATTAAGGATTATAAACACATGGGCCGTAGAGGAATGCCAAATTCTTTATTAGACTTTCATAATTGTAAAGTGCCTATTGAAAATGTGCTTCATAAAGAGAATGAAGGTGTTGATGTTTTATTATTTGGTCTTGATGGGGAACGTACATTTACAGCATCACAATATCTTGGGTTAGCCAGAAGTGCTTTCGAAGTAGCGTATAAATACGCTCATAAGCGTGAACAATTTGGTAAGGATCTCTACTCTTTTGAGGCAAATTCATTCAAATTAGCTGAAATGTACATGGATACTGAACTGAACAGGATTGCAGTTGCGCAGATTGCACGAATACTGGATGAAGGTCATTATTGTAGAGCCACTGTTGCGGCAGTTAAGGCGCGATTGGCAGATGCGACAGTTAAAATTACTCAAGATGCGATTCAAATTCTTGGAGGTTTGGGATATTCTGAAGAATATCCTCTAGAAAGATACTATAGAGATGCTAAAATAGGACAAATCTCAGCGGGAACATCTGAAATAATGAGATATCTCATTACAAGAGAAATGATCAGAATGTGGGGTAAATAATTAAATGCAAAAAATGGTTAAAGTAGTTACAAAAGGTAATATAGCAGTTATTAAACTTTCAAATCCTGACAATTTTAATCCCTTGAATCTTGAGACTGGTATTCAATTATTAGAAGCTATTGAAAATTTGCGTGAAAATACTAATATTCGGTGTTTAATTATTACAGGCTCAGGGAAGGCTTTTTCGGCTGGAGGAGATATCAAGAAATTCAAGGAAAGTGCAGAAAACGGAACAGCGGGAAGAGTCATGGATGATCTGACAAAAGTACTATATAGAATCGCTGTTGTTTTACGCCAATATCCAAAACCAGTTATTGCTGCTGTAAATGGTTGGGCAGTCGGAGCTGGGATGAATCTCGCTTTATCTTGCGATTTTATTATTGCGTCAGAATATGGAAAGTTTAGACAGTCATTTTGTAAACTCGCCTTAATTCCTGGTTTTGCGGGTACTATATTTTTAAGTCGTCAACTCACGTGGCAACAAGCAGTACAAATGTCTTTTTTTGGGGATACTTATTCTGCTGAGGAGATGAAAACCCTTGGATTCGTAAATGATATTGTTTCAGCTGATAAATTAGAAGAAACATCCTTAAAATGGGCCCAAAAATTTGCTAGTGGCCCACCTCTAACATATGCTCGTACCAAAAAACTATTTTTCGATGCATTAAGCACCCCTTTGGAAGAGCATCTTGAAAATGAGCGCCAAATGCAAATTAAATCAGCAGAAACGGAAGACTATAAAATTGGAGTAACTGCTCTAATTGAAAAGAAAGAACCAGAATTTATAGGAAAGTGAGGTAAAAAAAAGTGTCAGAATTAAGGGAAGTCGTGATAGTTGATTATTTAAGAAGTCCTTTCTCTCGAAGTCGTCCGGATCAACCAGAGAGAGATGTTTTCAATCAAATTTCAGCAGATAGATTACTTTCATTAGTCTTAAAAAAATTAATTGCTAAAGCGTCATTCGACGCCTTTGAGATAGATGAGTTAATAGTTGGGTGCGCTAACCAAGTAAAAGAAAATTTTCTATATGGAGGTCGGCAACCACTATTTTTAGCAGAATTGCCAGTAGAAATTTCGGCAATGGGAGTTGATCGGCAATGTGGATCATCAATGTCGAGCGTTCATATTGGTACCATGGAAATAATGACTGGTAATGCTGACATCGTTTTAGCAGCGGGAATGGAACACATGACGCGCATACCAAGAGGCACTGATTTAACGATGAAACATACAGAATTAACAGATGTTAAAAAATACCCTAAACATGCAAAGTATGATTTAGAAACTGGATTTTCAATGTTACAAACGGCTCAAAAATTATGGGAACAAAATCAAGATATAACTAGAATAGATATGGATACTTTTAGCCTTGGATCCCATAAGAAAGCAGCGAAAGCTCGAGATGAAGGATTTTTTGATGGAGAAATCATACCAGTGGAAGGAAATTTACCAGACGGATCCAAAACCATGATAAAATATGACCAATCGATTCGGGAAGGGTCAAATCTTGAAACAATGGCTAAATTAAAGACCGCATCCAAGGGAATAAATAATGTACCACAAATAACTGCTGGGAATAGTTCACCTCTTAATTCTGGAGCAGGATGCTGTGTATTAATGTCAAGAGTAAAATCAGATGAGTTAGGAATTAAACCCTTAGCAACAATAAGATCCATTTCTTGGGCAGGAGTCAATCCTGGAATCATGGGATCTGGTCCAGTTCCAGCTAGTAAAAAAGCACTAAATAAAGCAAATTTGAATGTTCGAGATATTGATTTCTGGGAGATTAATGAAGCATTTGCCATCGTACCCTTGTTTGCAATGAAAAAGTTAGAGATTGACCCACAACGAGTAAACATCAAGGGAGGAGCAATTGCTCTTGGACATCCATTAGGTGCAACAGGAGTAAGATTGGTGGGTACTCTTGCTAGAATCTTGAATGAAAAAAAAGGAAGATATGGGCTAGCTACCGCTTGTATTGGAGGAGGTCAAGGCATAGCTACCATTTTAGAAACTGAATATAAGTGAATTAATTAACAAATATTAGAATTATTTTTAATAGCTAATAGCCCTTTATTTACATAATAATTTATTACAGAAGATGTGTATAAAAAAAATGCCGTTAAAAACTCCGGAAGAGTATTTGGAAAGCATAAAGCGCCCCGTAAATTTGTACATGTTTGGCGAGAAAGTCGAAGAATTTTGGAATCATCCAATCGTCAAACCTTCGATAAATACAGTCATGAAGATTTATGAATTAGCCCAGATGGACGAATATAAGGATTTAATGACAACGAAATCACACCTCACAGGGGAAATTATAAATCGTTTCACCCATATCCATCAATCAACTGAAGATCTAATCAAAAAAGTTAAGATGCAACGATTATTAGGACAAAAAACAGCCTGTTGCTTCCAGAGATGCGTAGGGTTTGATAGTGCTAATGCATTATATAGTGTAACCTATGAAATGGATAAAAAATATGGAACTGATTACCATTCTCGATTCAAAAAATATTGGATCGAAGTACAACATCAAGATTTAATGGTTGATGGAGCTATGACAGATACTAAAGGTGATAGGAGCAAAAGACCGAAAGATCAACCAGATCCCGATGCTTTTTTGCATGTAGTAGATTCTAACGAGGAGGGAATCACTGTTCAAGGAGCTAAAGTACATCAAACGGGGTTTCTAAACTCGCATCGAGCTATAATTATGCCAACGCTTTCTCTAAGAAAAGGAGAGGAAGATTATGCAGTAAGTTTTGGTATAGATACAAACGCAAAGGGAATTACAATGATTTATGGAAGACAATCTTGTGATACGCGAAAAATGGAACACGATGAGTTCGATATTGGAAATTTTAAATACGGTGGTCAAGAAATTTTCGTAGTATTTGATAATGTATTTGTCCCAAAAGAGAATATTTTCATGAATGGCGAAGTTGATTTTTCCGGAGAATTAGTCAACCGATTTGCTGGTTTTCATAGACAATCTTATGGAGGATGTAAGGTGGGGGTAGGAGATGTGTTGATAGGGGCAACAGCTCTAATTTCAGAATACAATGGCACGGAAAATGCATCACACGTGAAAGATAAAATAGTTGAGATGACTCATTTAAATGAAACATTGTATAGTTGTGGAATAGCTTGCAGTTCATTAGGTTTCCAACGAGAATCGGGTAATTATGAAATGGACATGCTACTCGCAAATGTATGTAAACAAAACGTGACTCGATTCCCATATGAAATAGGAAGATTAGCTGAAGATATTGCAGGAGGGATGATTTGTACGATGCCCTCTGAAGCAGATCTTAAATCAAAAGCGGTAGGCTCATTAATTGAAAAATATTTAACAACTTGTGAAGGAATGTGTACTGAAGATCGATATAAAGTCTTACGTTTTATCGAAAATCTTACAATGGGAGTTGCGTCTGTGAGCTATAGAACAGAATCTATGCATGGTGCTGGTAGCCCTCAAGCACAAAGAATCATGATTTCTCGACAATCAAATCTAGAAGATAAGAAAAAGTTAGTAAAAAAGATTCTTGATATAGATTTGGAGTAGTAATTTCTTATTCATAATATTTTAACCTCATTGAATGAAACTCTAAGCGTTATTATTATCATTTTCTTATAATTCTGAAGAAGAAATTTTAAAATCGCAATTAAATTTCCAAATAAAAAAGGTGAGTATAATAGGACCAAAAAATATATTTGAAAATCAAAATTTCGATTCAGACACGCCTGCTAAAGATCCTATTTATATTTCAGAGGCATTTAAGGTAATGCGAATCTCTTTAAAAAAAGGCTTAGAAATAGAAGCTCATAATGGATCGCATCCTGTACTTTTTTTAGTATTAAAAGGAAAGGGTGTTTTTCCCACTAATTCTGGAGAAGTAGAATTAAGTTAGAACGAATACATAGCTTATAATGATACCGAATCAAGAGGTATGAAAAGTTTGGAAGATTTGATTGTTCTAGCTATTCGCAACTAATTTTTATTTTTATTTATCTTCTAGAGAAATGAAAATTTAGTTAAAAGAATCCTTGATATTAATACGTCAAAATAATTAAAGATCCAAACTATCAAAACAATTTTGACAGTAAAATTTTTCATCTACTCTCCATACTTCAGTGAGTTTAATCTCTGCTCCACATTTTTCACAAGTTCCCATTTCGTTAATTTCATTTTCCATAATAATATTATGATTCCTTTTGTATTATAATATTAAGAAAATCAATTCAGAAGATCATTTTATTAATTATCATATAATATTTGATTTTTAAAAATATCTTTTATGATACTCTCAAAATGAATTAATTGTAAATAAAAAAATAGAAGTTAATTTCTTTTGTGATTCTCTAATCTATCTGGTTTTTCTAAAACTCTTATTATAAATATCGGTTTTTCAGAATACATTAAGAGAAATTATGATATCTTTCATACAATTTCTTAAGGTTTTTAATGTGTTGGGGAGTTTCAGAATGGTTTCGCCAGATACACAACGCGCATTCATAATATGGTAAATGTTTCTTAGAAATTTTTAATTTAACACGATTTGCTGTTTCTTGCTAGATAGCAATAATCTTTTGGTGTTTTTGGAGTCATTTTTAATTATTGAATTTTTGTGTCGATTAATAACTAAATAATGGTTTAAGTTATTTTTTCCATTAGATCAATGGCATTTTGAGTGGATTCATCCAATAAATCACAGTGTTCAGTAGCTTTTTTCCTTACGAACTTTTTATAAAAATTTGGCCAGAGACCTTTCATAAAGAAAAGAAATCGTATTAATCCACGTTCGCTTATGTAAAGCTTCCTTTTAGCAATTTTTTTGAGATAAATGCGAACTGCGCGTTCTACTTCGTATCCCCCTTCTGTAAATTTGTTCCAATAATAATCTTTTCCGACTTCAATGCCTTTGGCTAATTGTTCTTGGTTATATTTATTAAGCAAATCGGGAGAAAAACTCATATTCGCTGTCTCCATTAGATTAGTTTTAATGGGGAATGGGCAAATTATAGATACATTTATCCCTCTATCGACAAATTCGCCATACAGAGCTTCACAAAATCCAAAATTAGCAAATTTAGTGGTACTATAGGGAATCAATCCACCAACTCCGAATGCTCCCGCAATAGAACTGGTGACAATAACGTGACCAAAACCTTGTTCTAACATTTTAGGAATAAACGCATCAACTAAATTAATCATTCCCCATACGTTTACATTGAGAATTTTCTTCCATGTTTCGTTTGAAAAGCTTTCAAAATGACCACCTACCGCTATTCCAGCATTACTAAAGAGAAAATGTACATCTTGCATTTCTAAAACCGCAGTATCTCGCAAGTTCTTAATATCTGATTTTTTAGTAACATCACATTTAGTTGAGACCACTTTAACTTTATATTCTTCTACTTGTTCTTTTACATTTTCTAACCTTTCCAAGTTAATATCTGAAATTACAAGGTTAGTCCCCAATTTGGCGAGTTCTAACGCAAGAGTTCGACCAATTCCACTTGCTGCTCCAGTAATTACTGCATTTTTATTTTTAAAATATTCTTTATTCATCTTAACTAATATAAATTTTTAGGTATTAATTTTACATCAAATTAATTTAAAAATCTCCAGTTTTTTTTGTAATACACGCATTTATAAAATCAAAATACAGCTTACTAGGAGCATATGGTCTTGATTTAAATTCGGGGTGGAATTGGGTTCCAACCATCCAATGATCGTCTCGATTTAATTCAATGCTATTTATAATTTTCCCAGTTTCATCTCTACTTGATACAACCATCCCTTTTTGTTTGGCTTCTTCTGTAATAAATCTTTCTTGAATATGATATCTATGCCTAAACCGCTCTTTAATTACTTTTTGGTTATAAGCCTTAAAGAGTTTAGTGTTTTTCTCGATAACTATTTCATGAGCTCCTAATCTCATAGTACCTCCTTTCTCAGTCACGTTCTTCTGAGTTTCTAAAAGATCAACTACTGGGTATGGTGTATTAGGATCTATTTCAGTAGAGTTTGCCCCAATTAATCCTAAATATTTTCTACAGAATGCAATATAAAATAACTGCGCCCCAAAACAAATACCCAGAAATGGGACTTTTTTTTCCATGGCATATTCAGCCGACTTTATCATCCCTTCAACAGCTCTTTCTCCAAAACCAGGGGTTAATAATATTCCATCACAATCTTTTAGTTCGTCTTCTATATTGGTTTCATCTGAGATATTGATCATTTTTAATTCTGGTATGTATCCTTGATGTGCCGCAGCATGTTCTAAAGCGTCATTTATTGAAATATATGAATCTGAAATATTGAAGTATTTACCAGGCATTCCTATTTTAAGCTTTTTAGTAGCAGATTTATAAATATCGACCATTTTTTTCCATTCTGAGTAATTTGTGACCTCATTATAAGAAACCAGCTTTGCTTTTAAATCAATCATCTCGCAAAGATAATCTCCTAATCCTTGCTCTTCAAAGAGTAACGGTAACTCATAGATAACTTTTAGATCGGGATTAGAAATTACAGCATTTTCAGGTATATTGGAATATAACGAAATTTTTTGTTTGATGTCATCTGCTAAGGGTTTTTCACTCCTACCAATAATGATATCTGGATTCAGTCCAAGACTTTGAAGCATCTTCACTGAATGCTGAGTGGGTTTTGATTTTTGTTGTCCAACAGCTTGAGAATATGGTACAAGAGTAACATGAACCAAAGCAGTACGATGAGGATTTTCTATTTTAATTTGACGAAAAGCTTCTAAAAATATGCTTGATTCTAAGTCACCTACTGTCCCTCCACACTCTATCAAAAGCACATCTAAATTCTCACATTTAGATATTTCTATCAATCTTTCTTTTATTATTGTTGTTACATGTGGAATGAGCTGTACGGTTTTTCCAAGAAATTTACCTTTCCGTTCGCCAAGAATAGTAGTGAGATAAATTTGACCAGATGTAATATTGTGGGAAGGATGCATATCAATACCAAGAAACCGAGAATAAGTCCCAAAATCTTGATCTATTTCAGAGATTTTATAAGTTCTTTCATCTGTATCTGGTACTGGTTTAAATTGCCATACATCCTCAGTAATAAAACATTCGCCGTGTTCAATAGGATTAAGAGTGCCCGGATCAACATTCAAATATGGATCAATTTTTACTACACTAATTTTAAAACTTCTGAATTGCAAGACCTTTCCAATACTAGCGGTTACAACACCCTTACCGATTCCACTCATCACGCCTCCCGTGACGAATATGAAACGTGTCTCATTTTTCCTCTCATCTGTCATATTTTGACACAATCTTTTCAGTTATAAGTATTAAAAATATTAAATATAAATCAAATCTTATAAGAATTTCGAGAAATTTTAATTAAGTATTTTAAAAGTATTTTTAGTTAAAACATATAAAAAATTGGGTTATTTTCCTTTGAAAATTGGTTCCCGTTTTTGCATAAGAGCTTTCGTGGACTCTCTCATATCATGTGTTTTAAATGCTGCTTGGAGAGCTTCATTTTCTTTATCCAATGTACTTGAAATTATTTCTCTGAAATAAATGTGCATTGTTTTTTTCATTAAATTTAAAGCTAAACTTGGCCCTTTTGGAGGTATTAATCTTTCTGCTTGTTCTCTGGCAAATGATAATAAGTTTTCAGGAGGGAGGGCTTTATTTATTAGTCCTAGTTTTTCAGCTTCTTTTGCATAGATTTTATCTCCAAAATATAAGATTTCTTTTGCTTTTTGGAAGCCTAAATAAAACGGTAGAAGAAATGAGAGACCAAACTCTGGTACTATTGCTCGTTTAACGAAAATTAGACCTAAATAAGTCTCAGGATCTTCAGCCATATATATTAAATCTGCACAAGCTAAAGGCATTGTAAAACCGGCTCCAAGTGCTAAACCATTTATTGCAGCAATTACAGGTTTTTTAAAATCCCAAAATTTCATGCAGGTTTTTTTTTGAGCAATATCCAATAAATCTATATCCTTCATGATATCTTCGGGAATTTCTGTCACCATTTTCATATTAAAGTAACCTCCTGAAGAAAAAGCTTTGCCTTCTGGAGAACCTGTCAATATCAGGGCCTTAGCATTCCTATCCTTTTCCATATCATCCAATGCTACTTGAATCTCAAGGAAAGTAACATAAGATAGTGCATTTCTTCTCTCAGGTCGATTAAAAGTAATCGTACATATTCCATTTTCTTCTTTTGTATATATTATATCTTCAAAATCTTCAATATTCATCTTATTTAACCAAATTTTTTTTTTTCTTTAATGTTTTTTGGAACATAATCCATATAATAATGATTTGAATATTTATGATGGGAAAAATAGATATTTCGCAGAAGTCACATTAGCTAACTTGACAAGCTCATTTAATACATCCTGTGAGACTGCATTATCCACGTTTATTAGTGAAATGGCGGTTCCACCCGGTTTATTTCGACCTAATTGAAAACCAGCTATATTAATTTCTTTACTACCTAAAAAGGTTCCAACACGACCTACAACTCCTGGAACATCAAGGTTTTCTAACATCAAAATTCCTCCCGAAAGGACCGCCTCTATTGGAAAATTATTAATCTTAATAATTTTAGGACTATTTCCGAATGTCAAACCAGAAATGGAGATTTCTTCATTACCAGTGACAGTAATTACTCGAATCAAGCTAGTATAATCTTCCGTTTTTGAAGTTCTAGTTTCAGTTACCCTAATTCCACGTTCTTCAGCTACGATTCTAGCATTTACTAAATTAACATCTTCAGTTTGATGCTGTAAGAGTCCCTTTAATATTGAGATGGTTAATGGTTCTGTCATCAGTTTAGACGCATCACCCAAATATTCAACACGAAGTTCTTTGAGAGGATCTGATAATAATTGACCTCGAAAAGAGCCCAATCGCTCACATAATATTATGTAAGGCTTTAAGAGCTTAAGCATTTCTGCACTTACAGACGGGAAATTAATTGAATTTCTTATTACACCTTGCTTCAAAAAGTCAGTAATTTGTTCAGCAATTTGTATAGCAACTTTTTCCTGAGCTTCAGTAGTAGAAGCCCCTAAATGAGGAGTTAAAATTACATTGGGATGTTTAAGTAAAGGAATATCATTTGGGGGAGGCTCGATAGCGAACACATCAAGAGCGACACCTTTAACATGCTGTGATTCTAATGCTGCTAGAAGATCTGCTTCATTAATAAGTTCTCCACGAGCGCAGTTAATGATCAAAACTCCTTTTTTCATTTTTGAGAGTGCGTGGGCATTGATCATGCCTTTAGTTTCAGGTGTTAAGGGAGTGTGATAGGTTAGAAAGTCAGCTCTTGCATACATTTCATCAAGCGGGACTAAGTCTACTCCGAGTTTAAGTACATCCTCTTTAGAGATGTAAGGATCATAAGCTAATACTAACATTTTGAGCCCTAGAGCTCTTTCAGCAACAGCTTTACCAACATTACCAAATCCTATGACTCCAAGTACCTTGTTGGTAAGTTCAGTTCCCATGAAGACACTTTTTTCCCATTTTCCGCCTTTCATTGAAGCAGTAGCTTGAGGAACTTGCCGTGCTAAAGAGAACATCATCGCGAGGGCGTGTTCAGCAGTTGTTATAGTATTTCCTCCCGGAGCGTTCATTACAAAGATACCTTTCTTTGTAGCAGATAAAGTATCAATATTGTCGGTACCTGAACCAGCACGACCAATTACTTTCAGATGAGATACTTTGTCTAATATTTCTGATGTTACTTTTGTAGCCCCTCTAACTACAAGAGCATCATAAGAATTAATGCAATTAATTAATTCTCTTTTAGTTAATTTACTCTTTGAATTAACTTGAATACCATTTTTTATAAAAACATCAATCCCTGCTTGGTGTAGGTTATCTAATACAAGGACTTTCATTATTATCATTTCTACTTACGAATTATTTTCTAAAAAAGATTTACTAATTATGTTTACTCTTTATTTTTGTATATTTAAGTACTTGTTTACGATATAACTTCAGTATTAACTAATTAATATTAATCATCATTTATGAGATAAAATAAAAAAAAAGATAAATTTACAACGCTTTGAATAATTGTCTCAAGCCCATGCTTAAAATATATTCCTGAACTTGCCTTGTACCACCACCAATCTCTTGAATTCTTGAGATACCTAATAGATCATGCATTAAGGTATTGTCACATACTCCTGCGCCCCCCATTATATTTGCACACTCATAACACGTGCGTTGATTCAATTTGGTACTTAAAAGTTTCAATTGAGAGGCTGTAGCCATTAAGGCCAGGTTAAATTCTTTTGGTAACGTTCCTAATTTTTCCATTTTATCGTCAATCAACTGAGAGAGATTCAAGGCAGCTAAAGTTAAACTCATGATTTCAGCCCATAGATCAGCTAAAGGAAAGCCCACTCCTTGATATTTAAGTACTTCTATATCAAATTGTTTGCGCATGTTTGAATATATTACAGCATGAGTGAATGCATTCCACGCTTCTGCTGCGTTCAGGCAAACGATACCAATTCGTTCCAAGTTTAATCCTTCAAATAAATGTGAACGTCCTTGACCTGGTTTTCCCAGTACACATTCTCTTGGAATTTTTAAGCTTGTCATTGTCTCTTTTCCAATAAATAGCCTTGGGGTCCAAGGAATATTTACTCTTTCAACTGACCAACCTTCCCAACTCGTATCTACAAGAAGTTGAGACATCGTATTCCCGTTATCTTTTTCAGTTACAGCATAAATCACGGCCCAATCTGCTTTTGGACCATTTGTTTGGTATATTTTTGTACCATTCACAATAAAACTACCATCGGGTTGTTCATCGCAAGTGGTTAACATGTGAACCGCATCCGAACCTCTTTCAGGTTCCGTGAT
>CAZBPC010000094.1:0-12709 GCA_964493715.1 uncultured archaeon | reverse complement strand
TTTTTCGTGAAACACTCATTTCACGTTCAAATTATCATATCATGATATTATGATGTATTTTTAACATTCCACTTCAGGAATTCAATTTCATATAGAAATAAGTCTTAACCAAATCTGTTTCTATAATATCAAGAACATACTCCAATTTGAGAATGGACTCAAATCCTTCTAAAGGATATTTATATGATATAAAAATCGAACCTTCCTTCGCAGTAAGAAATACGTGTTTTAAGTATTTTTGCATTGTTGGTAAAGTGAAAAGATAAACGTAGTCGAAATTGCTTAGATCTTGCTGGAAAAGATCTTTCTTTTTTATGACTATTTTGTGGAGGATTTTAGATGAGTATTTTTTCGTTTCTTTTAAAATTTTAATATGATCTTTTATTTCATTAATCAAGACATCATTAATCTCTATCCCGAGAGATGATATGCTATAGTTCAGTGCTGAAAATATAACTACAACACCATTTCCTGCTCCAAGATCTATGAATTTTTGTGATGAACCTTTTATTAAACCAAACTGATTTTCCAACGTCTTAAATATTTGAAATAATGCTTCTGTTGAAGTAGACAAAAATGGGAGTGAAAGCTGTGCTTGGAATTCATAATATTTATTATCCTTCATCTTGAGTATTTAGATCATTATAAAATAAATATTATCCTTTTTTACAATTCTGTAAGAATATAAGTATGCTTTAATACATTTCAAACTTTTAACTGTTACAAATAGCATGAGTATGATTTGTTTAAAATTTGATTAAGAGTTTATAAAACAAAATTATCGATGTACTCATTAAAAGTTGAGGAAATGGCTAAAATACTAATAACCGGTGGTACAGGATTTATTGGCATCCCCCTTGTTAAAAAATTGAATTCCTTTGGACATTCTTTAAAACTATTAATAAGGCAAAATAGCAATACAACCCATTTTAAGAATTTAAATAATATTGAATATTCCATTGGGGATGTACAAGATATCGATAGTTTATATAAGGCAATAAATGATATTGATTTAATTTATCATCTTGCGGGATATGTCAAGATTTGGGCAAAGGATAAATCTTCTTATTATAACATTAATGTTCTTGGTGCTGAAAATATCGCTAAAGTAGCATTCGAAAAAAATATCCCTCTAATATATATGAGCTCTTTTGGAGCAATAGGACCAAATCCAGTTAATAGCACTGAGCCAACAAATGAAAACTTTCAACACGTAGATTTTTTCATAAATGAATATGAGAAAACAAAATATCTCGGACGTGAGAAAATAAAGGAATTTATTGAAAAAGGACTTAAATCCGTGATATTTTATCCTGGTTTTGTTTATGGTCCGGGAGACTTCAACATTTACGGAGAAATGGTTTTTGACATAGTTGCTGGACAGTTCTTAGGTCTTCCTGGTAAAGGAGAATCTGTTTTTTGCATGTGCTATTTAGGTGATGTAATAAATGGAATGGCTAGCATTATTGGTAAAGATAATTTTTATGGTCAAGGTTTCGTTTTAGGGGGAGATAATATAACAATTGGAGGATTTCTTGATTTAATTGCAGAGATAGCAGGAGTTAAAAGACCCCGACGCTTCCCCAAATGGCTCGGAATGATCTATGCTAGATTATGCAAATCTAAAACCATATTCACAAAAAAAAGAGTCCCTTATATTACACCTGATATGATAATTGGTATGGATTATAATTGGGCATTCTCTTCAGAATCTGCCATAAAAAAATTAGGTTTTAAAATAACACCTATAAGGGAAGGATTAACTGAGACTGTTAAATGGTATAAAGATTTTATAAATGTGAATGGAAAGAAAAAAAAGAAAATTGGAATAAGGGTGGTTAAATGAAATCAAGTGCAATTATTAAAAATAATGAATATAAAACGGAAATAGCGAAAAAGTATACTTTATTCCTAACTCAATATCCAGAGATTTTTTCTGATTTAATTTCGGGTTCAATCTTTGATTTTGCAATTTATAATTCACTTGAATCTTATGATAATGGATCACCCATTGATAGTTTTAATGTTCTTTCTAATGGAAATGGCATTGAAATAAAACCAGGGAAAGCAAAGGAAGCTGATTTAGAACTAGCATTATCTATAGATGCAGTTGAAAAATTGATTAAAACTAAAGATAAAGAAGAATATGCCCACCTTTTAGGATCTTTTTTTAATGAACCGGATGAGGAAAATGGGTGGATAGATTTTATGTTACATAAAAGAACTCAAATTTTATTAGATATGGGATACGGAAAGTTCGCCCAAACGGCTGGAATCCTCGAATCTGATTATAATAATATATAGTAATTAATCGTCAAATTTATAATATTAACTATGTAAAAAGGTGTTTAAAATGTCAAAATCATCAGAATTAGAAATAAAGAATAAATATACTGGAGAAGTTATTGATACCATAAAAGCAGATACTCCTGAGTCTCTTAGAGATAAAATAAAAAAAGTGTATGAATCACAACATCTACTCAATAAAATGGACTTCTTTGAACGCGCTCAAAATCTCTCTAAATATGCAGGTAAAATGCGATTTAAAAAGAATAAATTAAAAGATTTAGTTGTTGCTGAAGGAGGTCTGCCGATCAAATACTCGGAATGGGAATTGAATATTGTTTTAACCGGTTTCCGATTTTGTGATTGGTATTATCAATTTATAGAAGACAAACCATTAACTGGGATTGAAGGAGAGCAAAATGTAATAATAAAGTATATTCCACATGGACTATCTGCTTGTATTTCCCCACGTAACACACCTATTAGTCTTCCCCTTTATCAGTTGGGTGCTAACTATTTAGTGGGGAATGGTGCGATTGTTAAGCCATCTACCGCTTGTCCTTTAACTATGCTAGAAGCTTTTTCTACCATGGAAGATACGAATCTACCTGGTTTAGATGCATTAAATTTGATCATTGCTCCTGGTGAATGGGCAGTAGATGAATTTCTGAAATCTCATCTTATCAAAATTATTATGACAGTTACCTCCTCACATACAGCAAAAGATATTCTTGTAAGATATGGAAGATTATTGAAAAAAACTTCAAATAAATCGATGGGAGTAGAAATGTATACTCAACCCTTTAAACAATTCTTCTTTGAATGCGCGGGAAATGATGCTGGAATCGTGATGAATGATGTCAATTTAGAAAAAGTTGCCAAATGGAATGCCATGGCAAGTTACACCAATTCAGGTCAACAATGCTTCTCTATGAAGCGAATAATCGTACATCGAGATATTTATGATGATTATGTAGAATGTTTAGTAAAAGAAATTGAAAAATTGAGATATGGAGACCCCACAGATCCCACTGTTGACATCGGACCATTAGGATCTCGACGTATATTAATGATGATGGATGTTATGGTTGAGGATGCAAAAAATTATAATACTCATATATATACAGGTGCTGAAAAAATTGACACTGGTGAAGATTATGGATTATTTTATAAACCTACACTTGTGGAGATCAAACCTGAACTATGCGAAGATCTGACCAAAGCACCTTTTCTATGGCGCGAAGAGGCATTTGGTCCCGTGCGATCAATTACTAAAGCTAATAGTTTAAAGGATGCAATCAGACTTGCAAATGCTAGTAATTATGGGATGAGAGCAGTAGTATACTCGACCAACTTGGAAGAAATTGAGGTTTTCAAAAGGGAATTAGAAGCAGCGAATATATATATTAATGCTAGACCCATGTTAACTGATATAACCGTTGCTTTAGGTGGAATTAAGGATTCAGCTTATCCTTCAGGATGCAAATATTATCCCCAAGAGCTAGTATATCAAAAATATATTTATGATGGAACTCCGACGAATCTTGAGAATATCAAATAACCTTATACATTTTTACAAATATGGAAACTAAAGAATTATATGAGAAATTAAAAGCTTATTTTTCAAAGAACCCTGATTTGATGAGACATCTTAGTATTAACGCCTGTTGGGAATATATCATTACTGAGGAATCTACACGTGAAGAACACGCTAAACTACGTTATTTTTTATTTAAAAAAGATGCTAATACTGTAGAAATGACTAAAATAAATCCTGGTTTCAAACCTGATCTAATTTTATATTTCACAGAAAAGGCAATTCTTGATTTAATTCGAAATAATCCATCAACAGATGATTATTATACTCTTTATCATAATATGATGAACAATCCACGTCCTGGAATTGAGGTTGATAATAAACTGAATAAATCAAGTTTAAAGCTTCTAAAGTTAGGATATCGAGAATACCAAAAAGATTTTAAATTCTAAACGTCTAGCTAACCAATACTTATTTTATTCTTTTTAAAGAATATTGCTATTATCGAAATTATCGCTATCGCCATGAATCCTATAAAAGAGAATCCTAATGGCACCAAGAAGAATGTTCCTTCTAACTTTACGATAACTGAATTTTGTTCATTAAAGTAAGTTTCAGATAATAAAATTCCATGAATATCGAAACTCTTCTCTACTCTGTAAGGGATACCTGTATCACTTCTTGCTTGTCTTCCGATAGTTAATGGGGAATTAGAATAATAATCTGATGGTAAACTCTCGATGGCCGTTTTAAAATAATCATCTACAGGAGTTGGAACAAAGAGATAATCATCATACTCAGTAGGAGATTCATATATACTCAAATATTCAAGCTCTCCACTAGCAGTCCAATCAGTTCCGTAATCCCAAAATTCAACAGTAACTGACCATCTAACTCCTTTTAGATCCGTGACGTCTCTAATAACCATTTTTACTTGATCTCCAATGTCAAAATTTGGTTCTGTATTGAAAGTGTATTCAAATTTATCTATATTTAATTCTTTTATCTCCCATACAAATTCATCATTTTCCTTTATTTCTAAATTGAATGTTTGGGCTTTTACATTAACGCTGAAAAAAATGCAAATAATAAGGAAACTTAAAAAGAGGACATTTAATATTTGCTTATGTTTTTTATTCAAAGTTCATCAATAGGAGCTTATTTTTAATCAACATTCTGATCGATATTAACTGATATAATCAATTGATAAATAAATATTTTATTTACCTTAGATCTAAGATTTTGTAAATGGCATCATATTTTCTTTAAATAACTAAAAGCAATTAAAATATAGTTGTTCAACAAAATTATTCTATAAAGTCAGTCTAAGTGTTTAAAACTCTTTGAAAATTGTGTTTTAATAATTATTTAAGGACAAAACTGAGCTTCTTTGTGAAAAGAAATCCATTTTTTTAAACCCTTTTTTTTCATATCTCTCATATTTTCTACTGTCCGTTTATGATGTCCATAACCATCATTTGCAAATTTGTCTAATTTATCACAGACGAAATCTGGACATTCAAAGCAATAATTAACATTCCTTTTCGTGGCGCAAGATCTTAATTCACAATCACTACTCCAACATTCTCCAATGGGACTTCTACATTTTTCACAGTTAACATGCTCTATAGTGGAATCTACATTTTCCTTAAACCATTTCACCAATTCCTCTTGTAATTTCTCATCTCCGTGAGAGGATAAAAAGATATCACATTTTACGCAATTTAAACCGCAAAAAGATAAATCCCAATCATCTCCAATTGAGCTTGGCAAACTTCCTCACATCAGCGATTTTATTATGATTTATAATATTATATTGACATAAATATTCTATTCACTTAAAGATCTAAGATTTTGTAAATGATAACATATTTTATTTGATAAATTAGACACAATCAATATATAGTTGTTTAACTTCAATAAAATACATATACAATAATAAATCAAATTTTGTGAGATTGACTAATGAATAAGGAAGAAATTTGTTTTATGTCTGCTGTGGATATGGCAGAAGCTATAAAGAATGGAGAAGAGACCTCGAGTGAGATTTTAGAGGTTTTTATAGAAAGAATCGAAAAAATTAATCCAATAATCAATGCTTATTGCACTCTTACCTTTGATATGGCAAGAGAGATGGCTAAAAAAGCGGATGACTCTATTAGAAATGGACAAAATCTTGGTTCTTTAACAGGTATTCCGACGTCAATTAAAGATTTAATGCTAACAAAAGGGATTAGAACTACTTATGGTTCATTGTTGCACGAGAAATTTGTTCCTGAAGAAGATGAAGTTGCAGTAAAACGATTGAAAAATGCAGGTTGTGTTATCTTAGGAAAAACAAATACACCTGAATTTGGACATGTCGCTCTTACAAATAATAAGATCTTTGGAGAAACAAAAAGTCCATGGAATATCGAGACAAATTCTGGAGGATCAAGTGGAGGAGCAGCTGCTTCAGTAGCAGCAGGTATGGGGCCTTTAGCTTTAGGTTCTGATGGAGGAGGTTCAATTAGAGTTCCTAGTAGTTGTTGTGGAGTATTTGGGTTAAAGCCAACCTTTGGTCGCATACCGAGATACCCACATGATACCATTGCATTTTGGTCAATGGATCATTATGGCCCAATTACTCGTTATGTCAAGGATGCAGCACTAATGTTAAATGTAATGAAAGGATATCATCCCGCTGATAATAATTCTATACCCGACGATCATATTGATTACATCAAAGCACTTGAGGATAAACCTAAAAAATTAAAGATTGGTTATTCAATGACTTTAGGTTTTGCGAAAGTTCTTGAAGATGAAGTTAAAGAAAATGTTCTAAATGGTATTCACAAATTTGAAAAATATGATTGGGATGTAGAAGAAACTCAATTAAAAATAAAAAACCCCGGTCTAGCATTTAAAACTTTAGTTAGCGTAGGTTATGCTTATGACTTACAAAAAGCTTATAATGAAAACCCTGAAATTTTAAGTACTGATTTAAATTCTATAGTAAGATTAGGATTAGATACTAATTCGATTAATATTGGGAAAGCTAGAGAACAAAGGAAACAAGTCTATGAAGTCATGTATCAATATTTTAAGGATTATGATATACTGATTACACCAACGACTCCTTGCCCTGCCTTTAAACCCGGTTGGTTAGATTCTGGAACGACATTTCCTACAATCGGTAAAAAGACATTAAGTACTATGGATTGGATCACATATACATATCCTTTTAATATGACTGGGTTACCAGCTGCGTCAATTCCATGTGGTTGGACAAGATCTGGTTTACCAATTGGAATGCAAATTGTTGGTAAGCGTTATGATGAAAAAACAGTCCTTCAGGTGTCAAAAGCTTTTGAAGAACTCGCTTCTTGGCAAGATAAAAAGCCAAACATATAAAATATTCACCATTTTTTATTTAGTATTACTTGTTGTAATGAATGAAGCATCTCCTATGGTTATTCCATTTTTGATTAGATCTTCTAGTATGGAATAGTCTCCTATTATGCTTTCTGAAGATATTATCCTTTTTAATCGAACTCCATCTCCTAGTACAGATTCTGAAAGGATGCATTTTTCAAGGTTGAGATCGTCCCCCATTGATACATTTGGTCCAATTACAGAATCAATTATTTTTACATTTTTTCCAATATATACCGGAGGGATGATTTTGGTATCAATAATCATGCCATTCCTAGTTAGATCTTCATATATTGGATCTTGATTCTTTATCTCTGATAAAAGAAATCGATTTCCTTTTAAGAGACTATCAGGTCTCCCAAAATCCAAAACTTCTTCTATCATTTCATTTGATTTAATTCTCGCTCCTTCTTGGATCATTTTGTCAAGGATTGGTGTAAATTGATACACTTCTCCATTCTTAAGAGTCTTCTTTCTTTGATTATCTAAGAGCTCGAATAATCGATTAATTATCGATTTAGCAATGATGTAAACTCCTGATACTGCAACATTTGATTCAGGAATTGCTGGTTTTTCAACAATTTGAGTTAAAAAACCATCATTGTCGAGTTTAACAACACCATAATGCTGTGGTTCCTCTACCTTTTTCACATTCACTATTCCATCACAATCACATTGATGGAAGTTTATTAATATTGAAGAATAATCTTCCAATGGTACTCTATCACTTAAAAAAATAAAAGCATCATCATTAAAAGCGAATTCTTTAGCGTACAAAATAGCATCTCCAAGACCCGGAAAAAAGGGTTCTTCGGCGGTATAACCTAAAGGCTTTTGTTCAATGAAATCTATCTCAAAATATTCTGAATACTTCTGATTTAGGTATTCTTTAATTTGCCTTTTTTTATATCCTACAATAAAACAAATTTTAGTCCCTTTTGGGAAACTCTTCATAAGTTTTATTAGATTAAAATCAATTAATCGTTTACCTGCCACTTTTAAAAAAGCTTTTGGTTTGGAGTATGTAAACGGTTGTAACCCTTTTCCTACTCCTGCTAAAGGACATATAATACGCATGATTAACGTAAATTTATAAATGGTTTTACCAATGGTACTTTACATTAATACAAATATAATAAAAAATGTTTTGGTAATTGATTACTTTAGTTAATCTAATATATTCTTCAAAATCTTGTAATATTTTGCCTCAATTAGCTTCATTTCTACAATCATTTTTAACTTTCGCAAGAAGTAATTATCAGAATTTGTTCTTTTTGTATTTCGTAACTTCTTTATTACAGCAAATCTAGTTTGTTCATCTAAAAAATCGACTGGTATCTTTCTGAAATCCTCACCGAGATCCCGATCAAAATTATCTTTATTTAATAATTTATTGGTTGAAACCATTTTTTTATATAAAATTTTAATCCAAATCTCAATCTTTTCTAAATCCCCTTTTAAATATGTTCGTGAATCAACCCAGTTCTTAAATTCAATGATATCATTTAAGATATTATCCGAAATATCTTCAGTTGACCCTTCTTCCTTCTCATCCCTTACAATTTTCCGTATCGATTCTTTTTTTAATTCTTGAATTTCTTGGTCTGGTAACGAATTGTACATCTCTTCCTTCTTTTTTCTTCTCTCTTCTATTTCTGGATCTGAGAGCCATTTATTAAGGGCCATGATTCTATTATATATAGGATTCGCGATAAATATTCTATTCTTGTTACTTCATTAATAATTATAGTTATTCTGAGATAAATTAAAATTTGAAGTATTCAAATATAACTATAATTCTATTATAATTAATCATTGTCTCTCTAAGTTAAATTAAAATTTGAAAATTAAAGGGCTAATCTTTGATTTTGGGTTCACATTATTTGAATTCAAAGATGCATCTGTTGAAAAATATCTTAATTGCTATAAAGCCGGATTGGTGAAATCTGTAAATAAATTGAAAATATCTAATATCATTAAAAATGAACAGGATGGAGCATTTTTTATTAATATATTTAATAGAAAGCGAGCAAGATACTTTAAAGAGAGTATGAAGTCAAAAACAGAACATCGAACTGCAGAAATTTTTAAAGAAACTCTCGAAATGCTTAATGCAAAAGATCTTAATCCAAAATTGTATGAAGAACTCGCAGATATTTATCATTCCTGTGAAGAAGAAGAATGGTACCCGCTTGAAAAAACTGCTGAGACGCTTGAGAAATTAAAGGAAAATAAAGAAATTAAATTAGCAGTACTTTCTAACCATCCTCACCATAAAACTATAGAAAAATTGTTAGTAAAATATGATTTAAGAAAATTTTTTTATGTGGTGGTTACTTCTGCTGAATTTGGAAAGAGAAAACCAGATCCTGAAATCTTTCACTACACATTAAAAAAAATGGGTTTAGAAGTCCCTGATTCTTGTATGATTTGTGGAGATGAGTATGCTGATATAATGGGAGGTTATCGAGCAGGACTTCAGACAATCCTCTGTAAAAGATTATATGAATTTCCTTATGAAAAAGACATAATTGGACCAGAGTATATAAAAATAAATGACATCTCAGAAATCATTGGTTTGATAGAATGAAATTATGGAAAAATGACCTGGGGGGGAATTGTTCCCTCATTACCAAACGAAATAAGGTTTGAACCCTCGATATCTGGCTCCGCAAGCCAGCGCCCTATCCATTCTAGATCCAGAGAAAATTCTAAGAATTAGCTAGACTACCAGGTCCTTTATGAAGTTTTTATAATCCTTAAAAATTAAACATCTCTATAATAATTATCTAATTGTCTTTTAACCTCAAAGCTATGTCTAACAACTATGGCGTAATCTTTGATATGGATGGAGTATTAGCAGATACGGCGCTAATCCATTATGAAAGTTGGGTAAAGATGGCAAATGAAATCGGAATGACCTTCAAAAAAAGCTTTTTTGAAGCTACTTTTGGACAACAAAGCGTACCTATAGCACGAAAATTAGTCGGTAGAAAAGTGGATCAGAATCTTGTTGAAAAATGGGCTCAATTAAAGGAACAATATTACAGAGAAATGGTTAAAGATAATATCGTACCTCTCCCTGGAGTTATAGAATTATTAGAGGAGCTAAAATCAAAAAATTTCAAAATAGCAGTAGGATCAAGTGGTCCTCCAGAAAACGTAGAATTACTTCTAACTTCTCTTAAAATTGAATCCTTTTTTGACGCCATAATAACTGCTGCAGATGTTCAAAGGGGAAAACCTTCTCCAGACGTGTTCCTAATAGCTGCTCAAAAGATTAATTTAAAACCACAAAATTGTTTAGTAATTGAAGATGCACCTGTAGGCATAGAAGCAGCAAAACGAGCAAATATGAAATGTATTGCTTTAACTACAACTCATGATATCGTTGAACTCCGCACTGCTGATATGATAATTCAAGATCTATCCTTTATCAGCGTTAAAGAAATTTGCAACCTATTAAATATTAAAATTCAATAGGACTTTCAGATTTAATTACTTTTTAAAAAGATATGTACTAATCTTTATTGAGATACATCATCTGGTTTATTCGATACTAAAGTCGTTGTTTCTTCAATCCAAGAACTTAATTCTTCTTCAGTACTAAGGTATCCAACAATTTTATCTAATTCAAGTAACTTTCGAAATTTACACTCGACTACTAAATCCCATCCCCCATATACAGGGGTCACGTAACCAACCTTCCAATCATCATCTGGTTCTGAAGAGGATAAATTCGTTAATCTTTTTACGACTTCCCATTCAGTTCCAATTACTTTTAATCTTATTAATATATAACCACGATAATAATTAGGAGTCATAATGAATTGCATTAGAAAGATATTACTAATATGGGAAATTAGAGAATTTAATTAATAAATTTACTTATTAAATTCAAACAGTGGTTTTACGTCATGGATGAAGATAAACTAAAACAACTCATTTGGAAATTTACTCTAAATAATGCTGTAAAATTTGGAGGAACACCAAATAAAAAAGCAATAATGGGTAAAATAATGCAAGATCAAAAAGATCTGAGATCACAAGCATCATTCATAACTCCATTATTAGAGGAAGTTATAGAAGCAATAGAACAATTAAATATTGATGAACAAAGAAAAAAGTTATTAGAACTTGATCCGGACGCACTAAATAAGAAAGAATCTTCGAGAGAAGAGAAAATCTTACCCGAATTACCTAATATAAAAAAATATGAAAAAGTCGTAATGAGATTAGCACCATATCCCAGTGGAGCTTTACATATCGGAAATGCTAGAATGGTAATTTTAAATGATGAATACGTAAAACGCTATAAGGGAGAATTGATATTATTTTTTGATGATACAATTGGAAGCTCAAAGTCTCAGAGATCCAGTCCAAAAGCTAAGTACGTCCTACCCGAATCTTATGATCTGATTAAAGAGGGATTAAAATGGTTAAGTGTTAACTACTCAAAGGTTTATTATAAGAGTGATAGGCTAGAAATTTTCTATGAGTATTGTAAAAAACTCATTGAAGATGGGATCGCTTATGTTTGTTTTTGTGAAGCAAAAGAATTCAAAGATAAATATAAACTGACACAAAAAGATTGTCCTCACAGAAATAATAAAATTGAAACTAATCTACTAGAATGGAATAACATGCTACAAGGGAAATATCCTGAAACTACGGCTACAGTAAGATTAAAAACGGGAATGGATCAAAAAGATCCTGCATTGCGTGATCAAATAATAATGAGAATTTCTGAGGCAGAACATCCAAGAGTGGGAACGAAATATAGGGTATGGCCAATGTTAGAATTTTCATGGGCTATTGATGATCATTTAATAGGAGCTACTCACATTCTAAGAGGGTTGGATTTAGTCAAAGAAGATTTTATTGAAACTTTTATTTGGGAGCATTTCAAATGGCCAAAAGCAGAATTCTTACATTATGGAAGATTAAAATTTTCTGATATGAAATTAAGCAAAACAGAGTCCAGAAATAAAATAAAAGACGGGACATTTCAAAGTTGGAATGATCCAAGAACGTGGAGTCTACAATCATTAAAAAAGCGTGGTATCAAGCCCGAA
This sequence comes from uncultured archaeon, assembly GCA_964493715.1. Classification (GTDB taxonomy): domain Archaea; phylum Asgardarchaeota; class Lokiarchaeia; order Sigyniarchaeales; family SOKP01; genus SOKP01. Next base: position 397 of record CAZBPC010000094.1, on the reverse strand, counting down.
GCTTTAAGAATCTCCTTATTAGATTTGGGAATGTCATTAACGGGAATCTCTTTTTCTGTTAATTGGTTATATGCAAATAATAAAAACATCATTGATGAACTATCCGATCGATATTTTTATGTTGAAGATCCAATACAGATAGAAATAAAGGAAGTTCCAAAAGAGCATTATATAGCTGAACCTTTTATATTGCCTTCAAAACCAGAAAAAGGAAAGAGAATAATCAAATTAAATGCTGAAAACAATATCCTGAGTGTATTTGTTTCAAAATCTGATAGAGATAAACTCGAGATTAATCAAATAATTCGGCTAAAAGATCTAATGAATATCAAGATTGAAAAAATAGACAAAACTGATGAAAAAATAATTGCTATATATCATAGTGCGAAATTAAACA
>CAZBPC010000093.1:0-12858 GCA_964493715.1 uncultured archaeon | reverse complement strand
ACCTTTCGAATTTCCCTCATTGAAAAAATGAGATTTGATGTTATTTCTATAAATGCATCCATCCTAAATTCTAGGATGTGAACGTGCTAATTTTTGATGTAATAATAATTGATGCCCGCTTTCTAAGATACCTTTAATATAAATTCTAATACAAAAAAAGTGGAGAAAAACCAAAATCAACCAAAACCATCCATTTCATACAAATCCGCAATATGTATTATTACTATTATACATACAATATTCTAAAATTGTAATTTAATTAATCTTATTTTAGAATTGTAAAATCGCTCCTTTTGCGGCAGAGGATACTAATTTTTTATATTTTAATAATGCTTTACTTGAAATAGGCTTTTCAAAAGGTGTCCAATGTTCCAACCTTTTTCGAATTTGATCCTCTGTCAATTTAACATCGAGTTTTCGATTTGGGATATCTATAGTGATAATATCACCATTTTCAATAACTGCGATTGGTCCCCCAACATATGCCTCAGGACTGACATGTCCAATGCAAGGTCCTGAGGTGCCACCAGAGAACCTTCCATCAGTAATTAATGCAACTCTATCGAGTTTCTTCTTTAACATCAGTGTTGCCGTGACTGCTAGTAATTCTGGCATACCAGGAGCCCCTTTTGGTCCTTCATATCGAATGATAAGTATAGAACCATTGTCTATTTTATTCATGGCTAAATCTTCAAGAACATTTTGTTCTGAATTATAACATTTAGCAGGACCGGTAAATTTGAGCATATCTTTGTGTTTAACTCCAGATTGCTTGACAACGGCTCCATCCGGAGCTAAATTTCCTTTTAAAATAACTGTTCCACCTTCGGGAAAAATGGGATTATTCAATGGTCTTATAATATCACCATCTAATACTTTAAATCTTCTAAAAGTCTTTCCCAAAGGTTTTCCTGACACGGTCATGCAATCTAAGTGTAAAAATTCTTTAATCGTGTTCATAACAGCTGGAATACCCCCCGCTTTGTATAGATCTACAACTCCATATTTTCCTGAAGGATATATGTTAGCAATAGTAGGAATTCTCTTACTAAATGTATTGAACCATTCCAGATCAAAATCAACTCCCATTTCATAAGCAATAGCAGGTAAATGTAGAGCAGAATTTGTAGATCCCCCAATGGCTAAATCAACCATTAAGGCATTTTCTAATGAGTTCTTAGTCATAATCTGAGAAGGTTTTATTTCATCCTTGAGTAATTGCATTATTTGTTTTCCAGAATTTCGAGCTAAGACGTATTTCATATTTGTCACAGCTGGAATTGTTGCTGCATTAGGTAAAGTCATTCCAAATGCCTCCATTATGCATTGAAATGTATTCGCAGTTCCCATTATTTCACAGGCACCATGACTTGCGCAAGTCACGCATTTAACTTTATCAGAAAAATTATCATAATTATTCTCATCTATTCCTAAATATTCTGGTGAAAATTCAATTTCCCAAAAGCTTGGACCTCCTGGAACACAGATAGTTGGAATATCTAATCGAATAGCCGCCATCAACATCGCAGGATTGATCTTGTCACAGCTGGAAAGAGTCACCAATCCATCTAAACTATGAGCTTCAACCATCAATTCAATAGAATCCGCAATGACTTCTCTATGTGGAAGAATATAACGCATTCCTTCATTTCCATTGGCCCATCCATCACAAGGTGCTACAGTGCAAAATTCAAATGGAATTCCTCCAGCCTCTATAATTCCATATTTTACGGCTTCTGCAAGTGAATTAAGATGTGCATGTCCGGGATTTATTTCATTCCAGGAATTGGCTATTCCTATAAAAGGTTTATTATCAAGATCCTTATCATCTAATCCTGCTCCCTTAATAATACCTCTTGTCACGTAATTAAAAGGTGTTGTTTTAGTATGTTCAAAGATTCGATTACTTCTTGACTTCAAGGATAAATCTTCATCATTCATTTTAACCATTATTTTAGATTGGTGTAATTAAATTTATAATAAAAAAAGTATCAATCTATTTATTATATTTTAATAAATTCTTAAAGCTTAAGAAATATGAATGATACCAAATTAGAATTTTTTCTCAAAGAATATTCAAATTTATATACTTGCGCGGTGTCTGATGCGATTGATGAATTAGGTCTTGAGCCTGGTTTTATCGACGCGGGAATTAGACCAATGTGGGTAGGAGCAAGGATTTTGGGATACGCTGGGACAATGAAGATGGTACCATCTCAAGAACCATTAGATAGAAATATCATAGCGAAACTTGTGAAATATATTAGAAAAACACCTAAATTTCCTATCATGTGTGTGGACATGTCAGAAAAAATGAGCGCTGCGGGGCTCGGTCAGAGTACAAGTAGGCTATTAAAAGGCTTGGGTTTTAGAGGAGGTTTAGTAGACGGTCCAGTTAGAGACATATCACAAGTCATTGCTCTGGATTTTCCTATTTTTGCAAGAGGGATAATTTGTTCATCAATAAGAGGGAGAATGATAGTAGATTTAGAGTCAGTAATGACCCCTGTGAAATGCGGAAAAAAGATCATCTCTCCCGGAGATTTAGTTTTCGGTGATATTAACGGAGTAGTTATCGTTGAAAAAAATCATATCGAATTAGTATTATCAAAAGCCCAAGAAATAATATCTACAGATAAATGGTGGTTTGAACAGCTAGAAAAAGGAAGAAATCCTTCAGATATAGAGAAAGAAAAACCTTTACCTTAGAAATTTAATATATAACTAAAACTGAATCATTTGTGATGGTTTGTGCAAGAAACAAAAACAATTAATCTTGATGATGTAAATGCTCTTTATAGAACTATAGATCTAATTGAAGAATTTTTCGAAAAAATATCTATAAATAAAAGAAAATTTAATTCAAGTCGATTTAGAGAGAAAATAAAAGATTTGCAGCAAAAGTTTGATATAGACTCATCTGAAAGAAACAAACAGTTTATAAAGATAATAAAATCACTGCACACAAAGCTAAAAAAGGAGATAATCCCTGAACTTTATCACATTTTTGGTGGCCATGGAGGTATAATAATTAATGATATTGGTTTTTGCGAATTTGATTCTCCACTTTTTGCCTTAAATTCACTCATAGATAAATTGAAATTAGCTAAAGTTTCAAAAATGCCTTATAATATCGAAGTCGCAATATCTTGTTTAAAATGGCTAAATATTAATCATCCTAATGAATTTGCGAAATTTAAGACCTTATATGAAGATGGGCGATTTGAAATTATCAATCCCTCCTTTTCACAGCCTTATAGTTTGATTATAAGAGAGGAATCAAATATAAAACAATTTGAGCATGGGTTGAAAATATTAAATGACCTTGGATTCAAGTGTAAAATGTATTATGCATCCGAAACATCCCTTCATCCACAAATACCACAGATATTAAAAGGATTTGGGATAGATTTTTGTTCTTTACGAGCACGACTATTAGGAATGAATCCAACAACACCTTCAGGTCATATTATATGGAAAGGTTTAGATAGTACGTCTATTCATACTATTACAGATCAAGCAGGAGTGTTTAATGGAGAATCCTGGCATGGTAGATATTTCAGAGAATTACCCCATTTAATGTTCCAAGCAGTGTCGCGCCCATTTGTAAAGCATCTCATCTTCTCTTCAATTGAAGATTTTGTAATGGCACTACCCTATAATGACGATGTATGGAGAGTATCAAAATTCACGAATCTCTTTGGCAAATTCGTTACTTGTTCAGAATTATTTCGATCTATTGACCTCGATGGGGAATTTTGTTTCCCTAGAGATTCTTTCTCCATTGGAGACATGGCGCTAACCCAATCAGAACTTTTTTTAAACAATAAAAAGTGTGAAATTCTATTATTGACATTGGAACGCTTAAATTGCATAATTAATCATTACCAAAAAAGATCTAGAGATGATCTTATGGATGAGTTATGGGAAAAGTTCTTAACTACGCAAGCTCATGATAATTATGTTGTACCACATATCCGTAATGGAGATTATTCGGAAGTACAAATATCATCGGAAGAATTCAATAATTTAAACCTTAATAAAGATAAAACTCCAATATCAAAATTGAGCATCAGGATACAAAAAGAGATTCAGAAAACATGCAATGATATTATAAATGAGGATTTAAAGAAACTTGCATCTCATTATGAGCAAGAGATTGATGACTCTCTCCACATCTTCATCTTTAATCCAGCTCCATATCAAGTAAATGATATTGTTAACATCCATTCTACTAAAGAATTAGAGGATGATGTTTATTTACAAGGGAAAAAAGGAGAGATTGTTCAAATCAAGCAGGAAAACTCACAAGTAAAATTTATTGCAAATATAGCTCCATTCGGTTATAAAATATATTCCATAAAAAGAAATAAAAAAGTAGAAAATTTTAAAGAACCTTATTTTAATTATAAGATAAGCCTCTCCAAAGATAATAAATCAATTGAAATAAATTTCAAGCAAGAACCATTTTGCTCTTTAGAATTTAATTCTGTATTCGATTATGAATTAAATCAAGTTCTACACTGCAAAGATTTCATTGAAGAATCATTTGTTATAAATGGTTTGATGAATAAAAAGAGCTTTTATTTAGAGATCACACAATCTATTGAATCAGAAATATTAAAATTCAAGTTTGATTCGATCTTGATGAAAGAAATCATTATTACTCCTAAAATGAAAATTTCACGTTCATATCTGAACTATCCATTTGGAATAGAAGAAACTAAAAGGAATTCATTTCAATCATTAGATTTCGTCTGGTTGATGGGTGAAGAACAAGGATTAATATATATTCAATCAAATTCTCAAAAATTTACGCTAGACCGCAAATCATTTGCACTACATAACAAAATATCTGATGGATCATTTGAATTTGCATTATCATCTACTAAGAATGAGCCATTAGCTAAAGCATATGAATTGGTGGATAGATACTTCAATAAGTTGTATGGAATTGTTATAAAAGGAATAAACTCAGAAGTGCAGAAATCAGCTTCATATCTTTTTCCATCTTCCGCTTTTAGAATCACAAATCTTTGGTCAAGATTATCAAAATCATATGTTAGGCTATTAAATCCTTCCAATGAGAAATGTAACCTTAATTTAAAGGGGATTATAATGAAGAATCCAATCAAGGTTTTAACCTTAGAATATAAGATAAAAGAAAAAGAAGGCAATAATGATTTTCCAATTGATCCGTGGAAAATTGTAACTTTTGAGTTATAGGAAGTTTATTTGCTAAAATCTTCACTAATCCTTTTAATTACCTCTGTCGTAATCAAGAGGATATTATGTAATCCTTTTCTTGATACAAGATTCATATTATCATATTTTGTATGGACTTTTTTCTCACATCCTCTCGATCCAATAAATAACGCTTCAAATCCTTGCTTGATAATAGGTTCGTGATCTCCCCATGCCCCTGTAGGGATATATTTGTTTTGCAATTCAATTTTATGTTTTTCACCAGCTCTTATATAATCTTCAACTAATCTCGAATTATTTACTTTTTTAGGAATACCATATGCTGAAACAATAAATATTGGTCCCGTACTCCCTACAAAATCAAAATTTATGAAGAATGTATTCTTTTTATCATAAATACTTTCATGCTTTGTAATGAAATCATACGCACCTCCAAGATTTAATTCTTCTGAACCCGTAATAAGAAAGGTGAAATTAACGTGTTTTATCGGATTTTCTCTGTAAAATTTAGATAATTCTAAAACTGATCCAACACTTGCGGCATTATCCGTGGATCCAGGGGATTTATTGCCCGTTTTATTAAAGAAATTTGCCAAAGCTAATGATGCTATGATTATTGATATACTAAAGAATATGTTCTCTAAGATCAATAAATGAAGATTAAGAAAAATCATTAAAAGACTAAAAATTAAGTACAAAATAAATAGAAAGAATCCAGCGAAAACAGCCAAAATAATAGAAACCATTCGAATATATGATGGGAATGTTTGTGATTTTGTGTCATGATGCGCAAGAATTACTACGTTTGCACGTGGATCTTGGCTTTTTAACTCAGTAAAAAGGTTTTCGGTCATTATATTTTTTTTATTATTTCTAAAAAGGCGAATTTTAGGAGAACTGATAATCCTAAGAAAAGAAAACATACTAACCAACATTACAATAGAAAGTAGTGCCGAAATTAATGGTAATGTATAAAAAGATAACGCCAAGGTAATGATCAAAATTGAAGCTCCCAAAAAAAAATATTCTGCTAATTTCCAATTAAATAATGAAGTTTTAAATGGTTCTCTCCTTACATCATCATAACCAGCTTTTTTAAATTCTTCTAGTATAATCTTTATTGCTTTCTTTTCTCCATCAGATCCAGCTAATCGAGGAAATGAAAGTTTTTCAGTGATTTCATATGCATTATTTTCATCAATAGACATACTTAATCCAAGTTTTCTAATTATTTAAAATCTAAGAGATTTTAGATAATCTCAATCAGTAAACGATTTCAATGATCGTAATTGTTAAATTCTTAATGAGTAAATGGATTTAATATCTTGGAATAAAATGTCTAAAATATATACTGATAACGATTGGAATGGGATTATTCCTCACATACCTCCCGGGTATGACAATACCAAGCACAATGTGATATTTGATCATCATTCACATACAAACTACAGTGATGGCAGACTTACCCTAAAACAAAATATAGAGTGGCATATTGCAATGGGATTTAATGCGATTGCTATAACTGATCATAACAACATGCGTCATATCGAAGAAATTGAAGGAATTAAGAAGCAATATGCTCAAAAAAGTATCATAGTACTTAGTGGATTTGAATGGACTACAATCAGACTTCATCTTAATTTTTTAGGAATCTCAAAATGGGATGAGAGAGTACCATATAAACCTAAAAATAATAAAATCATTGATGTCATTGATAAGATTCATGACCAAGATGGTGTTGTGGTATGCAATCACATTCCATGGAGTATATATGAAGCAAAGTATAAAAACCATCCATCTCGAGAAGAATTATTAGAGTGGGGTGTAGATTTTATAGAGGTTGTGAATGATGATTCTCTTCCCGAAAATGTTTGTGACAAAGAATCGGTAGAGTTTTGCAATAGACATAAAGGACAAATAGGCATGATCACTGGAACAGATATGCACACACCAGATGGTTTAGCTAGTGGAGGCGTACATGGATGGACTTTATTAAACATAAAGGAATCGACAGAAGAGGCATTAATGGAAGAATTAAGGAAAAAGAACACTGAAATCCTCTATTCCGAAATTTCTTTTTTGGATCCCGGAATATAATATAAAGTTCTCTTCATTATCACATGCTTATTCTTAAAGAATTAAATTTATAGGACATAATATATTGAAAAAATCAATAATATAAGTTTTCATTTGTAAAAGCACTATTTCAAAGGACTTAAAATTGGTATTTAAACTGTTTTCAAGACAACCGAGTAATAAAGTTGAGATGATTACTCCAGATTTCATGCCAATGATCCGTATCGTGTTTTGGAACAGTTTAGGTTTCTTTTTCTTTTGGTTCCTCATTCCTCACGTGATTTTGACTCTTATAGGGGGAACAGCAACAGAATTAGGATTTTCAGTCGCTGGACAAACGTTTGGTGGACTTATCAGTGCTCCAATTGTAGGATACTTAACTGATAAAGTATCAAAAAAATTATTAGTGCTCATTGGCAGTTTTGGGAGAGGAACATCTTATCTCATCATGTATATTGGAATTGTATTATCATCATTAGAGCTTTTTATTGTGGGATTGTTTACCCTTGGCTTTTTTGTGGGTTTTTTTTGGAGCCCTTTGGACGCATTAGTGTCTCAGAAATCTCACAAATCATTTCGATCTTCTGCTTTTGGAAAACAAGCAGGAATGTTAGGAAAGGGAAATTTTGTTGGTTCAATGTTATCTTTTTTGATATTCGCATTAGCAATCACATTCACTCCAAATAATCTATTCTTAATATATAGTCCTCTTATTTTATTTGCAATTTCTAATATATATGCTGGAATTGTTTTCAAAAAGAATGTAGATGAAAAACTCACCTATGATGATCACATTGCTAAAATTAACGGAAGTATGAATGATTACGAGATTAATGAAATTGAAACACAACCAAAAGAAGAATCGAAAGTATCACTATTATTTATTTTCGGATTCGTTGCCTTAATATTAGCCTTTATGACCAGTAATATTAACCAAACAATTGCTTCTCCCTTTGTTTATGGCTATATTAAAAATTTTATCAATTCTAACGATATAATTATAATGCTAATATATTTTCCGAGTCAAATTATTTCATTGCTATTAGCACCTAAATTAGGGAAATTCGCAGATCGCATTAATCCCATGATAGGGATAGCCATTTTCAGTTCTTTAGGTTCATTAAGCACGTGGTTTTTTATCAACAGTAATAATGAAATTATGGTATCAATGATATTATTGTTAGATTCAACATTAGCATGGGCTGGAAATCTTGTTCTTCAAAATGTTTTAAGTCGCATATCTAAAGGTCATCGAGGGAAAATTTTTGGAGTATCAAGATGGATGAGTTTTTTTGGTGCTATAATTGGACCAATAATAGGAGGTTTAGTCTCCAACCAGATTGGTTTCACTGCACCATTTATCATTTCAATATTTGTTGAATTGTCTGTTATACCCCTATATATCATCGCAATCAAGTTATTGAAACCGCATATGGCTGAAAAATTGAATTAAATCTTAATTCGTATCCTTTTCTATTTCGTCTGCGATTTTAACATACTCAGGTATAAAACTTGTTTTTAATAAATTAGAATTGCCAGTAGAAACGAGTTTACCATTTATGTCTAAGATTTCAATATTCATGTGAATAATATTCCTTCCCTCACGCACAACTTTGGCAATAACTCTCACAGACTCTCCAACCTTTACTTTTCCTAAAAAATCAATATGAAAATCGATACTGATTGGAAAGCCTTCATAACCTAGTGTTGCTGAAGTCATTCCTAATACATCGTCCATAAAGGCGCTTTGCATTCCACCGTGCAATAGTCCAGTAGGATTAGACATTTCAGGACGTATCTCAATCTCTACTTCCACCTTTCCATATTCAGCACTAATAATTTTTCCATTAAGCCATTTTGTAAATGGTGGAACGGGATGATTTTTTAATTCTTGCCCTATAAAAGCATTAAACAGCTTGAGTATTCTTTTTGAACGTTTTTCCCTTTTTCTTTCTATATTAGACATTAGGAACAAATTTTATCTATAATTATTAAATCGAGAGGTCTAATGAATAAAAGGTTAATCTTCATAATTTAAAGATCTTTTTTTCTTAAAATATTAAATTTATCCCAGCTTTTCTTATTTGAATGTCGCTTCAAGATAATATTAACCTTAATGTAAAAGATTTATTGTTTATTAATAATATTAAATCAATGGCGGTTATAGGAGCTTCCGCAAAAAGAGATTTCTTCTTCCTAAGAAATCATCAAAACTCGTTTAAAGGTAAAGTATATGCAATTCATCCGAAATTAGAAGAAATTCCAGACTTTCCTAAAGAAGATATTTATGCTTCTATACTTAATGTTCCTGGAGATGTTGACTTCGCATTTATCGCAGTTCCTGCAAAACTTGTTTTAGATGTAATGGATCAATGCGTGAAAAAGGGGGTTAAATTAGTAACTGTGTTTACATCAGAATTTTCAGATGCAGGAACTCAAGAGGGTGAAGCTTTAGAGAAGGAACTATTAAAGAGGGCTCAAAATAAAGTAAGAATATTAGGCCCTAATGGATTAGGACTATATTATCCCAAGATTGGAATGGCATGGCGTCCAAATTTTCCTACAACTGCAGGGAATATCGGATTTATTGCTCAATCAGGAGGAATTTGCAATATTGCTATATACTCCTCTATTGAGTTGGGTATAGAATTTTCGAAGGTATTCTCTTTTGGTAATGGTGCTGATTTGGACTTTGTTGATCTATTGCATTATTTAATAAACGATCCAGAAACAGATATAATTCTATGTTATTTAGAAGGAATAAAGCAAGGGAGAATTAAGAAATTAAAAGCAGTTTTAAAGAGTAACAAGAAGCCAATTATTGTTTTAAAAGGTGGAAAGAGTAAAACGGGTTCTAAAGCAGCAAAAACACACACTGCATCAATTTCGGGGGATAATACAATTTGGCGAACCTTTTTTAAACAGTATAATATAATTGAAGTTGATTCTTTGGAACAACTACTTCATACAGCTAGACTAATTGATTGTTATGGGGTATGTGCTATAAAAAATTTAACTGTTTTAAGTATCTCAGGAGGGTATGGCGTAATATTAGTAGATATAATTGAGCATTATGGAATGAAAGTTCCTCCCTTTTCTTCAGAAACTCACGATGAAATAGCAAAAATACTTTTTATGCCTGGTACCAGCTCTAATAATCCTTTAGATCTTGCGGCTCAATTTTTTGCGATAAATAAGGTTCAGGAAATAATAGAGGTAGCACTTTTAGATATAAATATTGATGGTTTAATATTAGATTTGCCCGGTTTCTATCTCACATTGCCACCAAGAATCCAAGATCCTTCTGCATTTCTTAATGTATTATTAGAAAGTCTTAATCTCGGACATAAACATCAAAAGCCACTTATTGTTATTACTCAGCACTTAACTCGTCCAAAAAATATTGATGCGCTTTTAATGAATTTAAAAGAGAAAAATGTCCCGGTATTTGGGGATCCTTTAGAAGTAATTCCATTATTACCTAAAATTTCACGCTACGCACTTAAGAAAGGTTAAAAAATCTCGGAACTTTTGTATTCTCCATATACTTCTCTTAAAACATCACATATTTCTTGAATCGTAGCATAAGTCTTAACAGTCTCGATCATTATTGGCATAATATTATCATTTGAACTAACACGTTTCTTGAGCTTTTCCAATGCTTGTTTTACCAAGTTTTCATCTCTCTTTGATTTGAGATCTTTTAAATTGGAAATAATTCTTAATTCTTCATCTTTGTCTTGTTTAAAGATATTAATCTTGCTTTTTTCATCAGTATAATAAGTATTTACTCCTATGATTTCAGTTTCCCCACTCTCAATCTTTAATTGCTCTTTATAAGCATTGTTTGATATCTCTTGTTGAATGAATCCTTTCTCTATAGCGACTGTTATTCCCCCCATTTTATCGATTTTTTCTATGTATTCATTTGCCTTTTCTTCTAACCTTGTTGTAAGATATTCAATATAATATGATCCACCCAGAGGATCTACTACATCAGTCACCCCGGATTCACTCGCTAATACCTGTTGGGTTCTTAATGAAATTCTAACAGAATCTTCGGTGGGAAGAGATAAAGCTTCATCTGCTCCACACGTGTGAAGAGACTGGGTTCCACCTAATATAGCTGCTAAAGCTTGCATTGTAACTCTTATAATATTTACGTTTGGTTGTTGTGCGGTTAGCGTGACTCCCGCTGTTTGAGTATGGAATCTCAAACGTAATGAATCAGGACTTTTGGCGTTAAATCTTTCTTTCATTATTTTCGCCCATAAGCGCCTTGCAGCTCGTAATTTCGCAATTTCTTCACAAAAATTGTTATGTGTCGTGAAAAAGAACGATAACCGAGAAGCAAATTCGTCTATATCAATACCCCTTTTTATCACTTCTTCAACGTAAGCTATTCCATCCATTAATGTAAACGCGATCTCTTGAATTGCATTGCATCCTGCTTCACGCATGTGATAACCACTAATTGAGATCGTATTGAATCGAGGTAATTCTTTAGAACAATATTCTATCACATCTGCTGTTAACTTTAATGAAGGTTTTGGTGGAAATATATAAGTCCCTCTAGCAACATACTCTTTTAGAATATCATTTTGTACAGTTCCCATTAACTGCTTAGGCTCTACTCCTTGCTTTTCCCCAACGGCAATATACATAGCAAGAAGTACGGATGCGGGTGCGTTTATAGTCATGCTTGTAGACACCTTATTTAATGAAATGCCTTCAAACACTTTCTCAAAATCTTTTAATGAATTAACCGTCACTCCTACTCTACCGACTTCTCCTAGGCAAATGCGATTGTCTGAATTATATCCCATCTGGGTTGGCAAGTCAAAGGCAATAGAAAGTCCCTTTTGACCCTGAGAAATTAAGTACTTGAATCTTTCATTGGTTTTTTCCGCATCTGCAAATCCAGCATATTGTCTCATGGTCCATATTCTCCCACGATACATGTTAGCATATACTCCCCTAGTATAAGGAGGAATTCCAGGAAATCCTAAATCCTCCAAATAATTCATCTCTTGAATATCTTCGGGTCCATATAATGCTTTCAAGGGAATTCCTGAAGGAGATTCAAAAGTGCCTTTCCGCTCCCCATTCTCAATTGCTATTCTAAGGTCTTGTTCTTCCCATCTTTTCCGTTGTTCCTCGATTTTTTTAATATCCTCTTTAGAAAACATATAATCACCTTAAAAGTATCTTAGAATTAAATCATTCAAGTGGTCTAAATACGTAATCAACTATTTCCTTCCCATCTAAATTTTCACAGATTTTTGCTTTGAACGATTTCATTTTCATACCAAGTTCCAATTTCCTCTCAGATTGGATTTGACCTAAAGCTTTTACACCGTTCTCAAACTCAACAATACCCAAAATATAAGAGTTTTTGTTTCTGAATTCAGCGGGAGGAGCAGTTAAAGTCGTGAAAGTTAACAAGGTGGCGTCACCCATAGCTTTTTCATGAGAAAATTTTTGACCCTTACATTTCAAACATCTTAAATGAGTCGGATACTGCAAGAAACCACATTTTTCACATTTTTTCCATTCCATTTCCATTTTAAAGACCAC
>CAZBPC010000092.1:0-12945 GCA_964493715.1 uncultured archaeon | reverse complement strand
GAACTATTGAACCCGATTCTTTAGCTTGTCGGTTATTAGGTATAAATTTAAGAAAACAATCGTTTACAAGTGCTGATAAAGCATGGTCTGAATCAAAAAAGATGTTAGATCAAGATATCCCTTTAATCTTAAAGGTTGATTTGGGATTTTTACCATATTTTGAAGATGAGGGCGATATTCATTTTGGAGGACATGCAATTACATTAGCGGGTTACGATGAAGAGAAGGGAATCGCTTATGTGGGTGATACAGAATATGAAGGATTCCAAGATATCCCCATCGAAAAATTAATAAATGCAAGAAGTTCTGGGCATGGTCCAAAATATATGCATCCAAGCAACACACAATTTTCTATGATAAGAAGAGTTGATGGTAAGCATCCACCACTCGCAGCTGGAGTAAAAGTCGCAATTAAAAAAGTAGTTGACAATATGTTGCGACCTTCAATAAATAATAGTGGAATCCAAGGGATTAAACTATTGGCAAGATCAATCCCAGATTGGAAAGCTAAATTGCAAGGTGAATCAAAGGATCCTAAAGGAAATAAAATTTCACGAGCAAGATTAATGTTCGAGCTATTATATGGATACATTGAAACTTGGGGCACTGGAGGCGCATTATTTCGTAATATATATATACAATTTCTTAAAGAATTATTAAATCATAAAGAGCTTAGAGAGGGTTTAAAGGCTTGGAATAATATAGAATTCAAGATCATTGAGGAAAATTTACCCATAATTAGTGATTCTGCTAAAATTTGGACTAAATTTGCTGAAATATTAAAGCATTCTGCTGAAGAATATAAAGCAGAATGTTTAAATCATGTTGACCTCAACAATTTGCAAAACTTAGTATTAAAGATTCTTTTATTGGAAGAAAAATTTTTTAAAAATTTAGCAAAAATAAAAAATTAGTTTTTGGTGTTAGAAAAATTGAGCAAATGGAAAACCTATTTGAATGCTGATCCAACTGAATGGTTATTAGAAGAAAACAATCCATCAGTTCGATATTTCACTCTATTAGATATAATGGACCAAAATGAGAGTAAAAATGAAGTTAAAGAAGAAAAAGAAAAAATTATGAAGGAGGGACCAGTTCCCAAGATTCTTAATAAACAAAAAGAGGGAGGATATTGGATAAACCAGGAGAATTTTTATATAAATACCAAATATAAAGGAACAGTTTGGAGTTTCATACTATTAGCAGAACTTAATGCTGATGGGAAAAATGATCAAATTAAGCAAACTTGTGAATTCATTCTTAAAAATTCACAGGATCGAGAAAGTGGAGGATTTTCTTCTCATGGTAATGATAATTATGGTGGTTTTCATAATCAGGTTAGCCCATGTTTAACTGGCAACATGATCTGGGCATTAATTAAATTTGGTTTAATGAGTGATTCAAGAGTACAACATGGAATTGAATGGATTTTAAAATATCAACGATTTGACGATGGAATAGAAATAGCTCCCAAAGGTTGGCCATATGAACGACATAAAAATTGTTGGGGAAATCATACTTGTTATATGGGTGTTGTAAAAAATTTAAAAGCATTATCAGAAATTCCCTATAAAATGAGATCAGAAGAAGTAAGAAATCTCATTAAAAAAGCAGTAGAATTCTTACTCATTCATCAAATTTATAAACAAAGTCATAATTTAAATGAGATAGCTAAGCAAGAATGGACACAATTTGGTTTTCCGCTAATGTGGAAAACTGATGCATTGGAGATTTTAGAATTGTTAACGATTTTAGGTTATAAAGATACTAGAATGCAAGATGCTATTGATCTAATGATATCAAAACAAAACAAGAACGGTCGATGGATATTAGAAAATACTTTTAATGGACGAATGCAAGCAAATATTGAGCAAAAGGGAAAAGAAAGCAAATGGTTAACCTTAAAAGCTTTAAAAGTACTTAAAGAATTTTATAATTAAAATAAAATATACATAAGAATAGAGAGAATAAATAATGCTTGAAAAGAATTTAGTAGCTCCATGCGGAATATATTGTGGGGCTTGTAAATCATACTTGTTATTGAAAAAAGTTCTCTTGGAAGAAAGGGGGTATAAGCAAGGATGCAAAGGTTGTAGGATTCGAAATAAAAATTGCGTGTTTATAAGAAAAGAATGTGAATTACTAAGAAAAAATAAAATCGAATTCTGTTATGAATGCGGAAATTTTCCTTGTCTAAAACTAAAAAAACTTGATGATCATTACCGTAAAAGATATAATGTGAGTCCCGTTCAGAATTTGAAAA
This sequence comes from uncultured archaeon, assembly GCA_964493715.1. Taxonomy (GTDB): domain Archaea; phylum Asgardarchaeota; class Lokiarchaeia; order Sigyniarchaeales; family SOKP01; genus SOKP01. Next base: position 10,682 of record CAZBPC010000092.1, on the reverse strand, counting down.
GACTTCAAGAAATTGGATTTGAAAAATGGATTATAGAAAAAGAAATGCTTTATAAATGCCCGGAATGTAGTGGAGAAATTTGCGTCCACGATGCTGAATGTTTTGATTGTGGAAATAAAATAAACCCAAATAATAGCTGCTAGGTAGAAATCATATCATATAAAGAATTATATACTCAACAATTAAGAAAAAATTTTCTTAAATACACGAGAGAGGCATTTAAACTACTTCGAAAGATGGACAAACCAAGGTTACTTGATTTAGGTTGTGGTTCTGGTCTTCTTACTATCGAACTTGCAAAATTGACGAATGGCAAAATTGTTGCTATAGATATTGACCAAGCATTACCGGATCAATTAAATATAAAAATAAAGGCAAAAAAACTTACTGATCGAATCACAACTATTAGATTGGATCTATTAAAAAATGAATTTCCTAATAATTATTTTGATCTCATCTGGGAGGAAGGTGTAGTACACATTATTGGTTATAAGAAAAGCTTCGAAACATGCCATCGCATCCTTAAAGTAGGTGGTTATTTTGTACTTGGACGAGCGATTAAATCTATGGATAAAAATCAAAATTTGATAACCAAGTGCGGTTTCAAACTTATAAAACAATTAAATTGGGCCGAGGGTTGCTGGTGGACAGATTATTATGAACCATTGGAAAAAAAACTCATAAAGATCCGTGAAGAAAAAGAAGAGTCCAACCCTTTCGAAAATTTTAGTGCTATTGAAGCTGAAATTAAATGGGTAAAAGCCAATCTTAGTGATAGTGATTGTGCTCATTATATATTACAGAAAAAAAGAAACACACTTTAAATTATAATGAAATAAAATTAAAACAAATTTTCAATAGAGATATATTAAGTATCAAATTAAAATGGAGATATGAAAAAAATTATGGTTGTATTCACTTTTGTGGTATGTGTTGAGCCTTATAAATTTGAAGCTGTTGATACTTTACTTAATTTAGGAGAAGCTATTATTAAGAAAGGACATCAAATCTTGGGAATATTCTTCTATGGAAGTGGAGTGTATAATATTAATAAAGAAATTAATGTAGGTTCTTCAATGAGAAATCTTCCAAAACGATTGGAGGAATTTATCAATGTTCATACAATCGGTCTTTCTGCTTGCAGTACGTGGATTAATTTTACGGGTTTGAAAAATGAAGAATTTATCCCTGGAGCGTGTCAAGTAGGACTTGGAGGGTTATCAGAGTGGATGGCTCAATCAGATAGGTTAATCTTTTTTGGACCCGGAGGATAATAATATGATTAAAACGGTGGTAATTGTATGTGAGGATTCGCCCATCGGAAAAAACTCTGCTATTGAAGCTATACGGATGGGTGCAGGTATTATGGTTTTAGGTGATTTAGATGAATGTAAAATCGTTTTTATGGGAGATTCTGTGTATTTATTAAATAAATCATTTAATCCAGAAAGTATAAATATGGATAGCTTGGATAACATTTTCCACATGTTAGAATTATCGGAAATTGAAATTTATGCATTAGATTCAGCGCTCAAGACTGCAGGTATTAATGATAAAGATTTGTTGGATTTTGGAAATATACACGTAGCTACATTAAAGGAAATTTCAGCTTATATTTTGCATGCTGATGTTACATATAAATTTTGAGGGTGTAAGATGGTAAGTAATACTGAATTGGTATATTTGTATGGATTTACTCCGAGAAATTCGGATCGAATGGAAAATTTCATCTCATTATTAGAGGAACAATTAAAGCTAGATGGGAAAATTGCAGTGATTTTAATCCATGATGGAGTAATTGGGCTCTCAAGGAAAGGAATAATGCCAAAAACCATGAAAAAATTACTTAATTTGTCAATTAAAGTATATGGGATGAAACCTGATATATTAGCTAGAGGATTCAGTCTGGATGAAATAGACAACAAGGTTGAATGCATAGATTATGAAAACCTCGTTGATATTCTCGCGGTTATTCCAAAAATTGCCTCTTGGATGTAATCTATTATTAATTAAAATAAAAAAGCGGTAAATTCATGAATAAGATAAAGATAATAGGAGCAAGATTGCATAATTTAAAGAATTTAAATGTAGAAATACCTAAAAAGAAAATGATCTTAATTACGGGTGTATCTGGTTCAGGTAAATCAAGTTTAGCTTTTGATATCATATTTGATGAAGGAATGAATCGATATCTGCAATCAATAGGTTTTCCACCTAAATTTGATGAAGAAAAACCATTTGATCTTATTGAAGGTCTGAGCCCCACAGTTGCCGTAGAACAGAGAACAACACGAGTTTTTAATCCCCGTTCCACTGTAGGTACTAAAACGGGGATATATGGGTTAATTCGAATGTTATATGCAACGGAAGGTATACTTATTTGCCCAATTTGTAAGGAAGCTGTAAACCAAATTACATTAGAGTGTGAAACTTGCGGAATGGTGGTAGAACACAAGCAAATTAAACATTTTTCTTTCAATGAACCATCTGGAATGTGTTTGGCGTGCAAAGGGCGGGGTTACTCAATGCATTTCACCGATGAAATGATTGTAAAAGATTATAACCTTAATTTATTACAAATTACAAGAGCAGGTTCAGGATGCTTCGCAGATCAAATACGTTTTGTGGAACAATTGCCAAGATTCTTCGATTTTGACATAAATACTCCATATAAAGAATTACCCGATGAAATTAAAAAGATATATCTATATGGGAGTGAAGGTAAAAAATTTAAGTTTCAGTGGGAATCTAAAATCTTTCAAGGAGAATTGGAACGTAAATTTGAAGGAATAATTCCTCATTTAGAACGAGCAATGACCGAAAGTAAAAGCGCGTATCGAAGAACAAAAATCGCCAACGATTATATGGCGATGAAAAAATGCGAAGAATGTCAAGGTTATAGGATAAATGAAGGAGCAAGAGAAATTAAAATTGCAGGGAAACACATAGGAGAGCTAGCAATGATGACAATTGATGAATTGATTGATTATTTCGATAATGTTACAGATGTGGAGATCAAAAGTCCTCAAGGAAAAGCAATATTAGAGAATGTTAAGAAGGGAATTAACCGAATGATTAATATTGGCTTGTCTTATTTACATCTACATCGTTCATTACCCACGTTGAGTGGTGGAGAATTGCAAAGGTTGACATTAATGACCCATTTAGATGCAGGGTTAGATTCTTTAATATATATTTTAGATGAACCAAGCATGAGTTTGCATGAACGTGAAAAGGATTCTTTAATTAAGATCTTACAACAACTAAAGGAATTGGGTAATACCGTCATTATTGTGGAACATGATAAGCGTTTCATTGAGATTGCTGATGAAATTATTGATGTTGGTCCTAAAGCAGGTATTTATGGTGGAAAGATAGTCTACCAAGGATCATTAAGCGATATAAAAAAAGTGAAGAATTCATATACCGGGCAGTATCTGAATGGGGATCTTTCCTTACCAGAGAAAACAGATGGAATGATAAAGCAAATTTGTAAAGAAACACCATTTCTAATCCTTCGAAATGCTTCTACAAATAATCTTAAGAATTTAACAGTAAAAATCCCTCTTGGAATGATGGTAGGTATCGCAGGGGTTTCAGGTTCTGGCAAAAGTTCTCTGATTTCTGATACATTAGTACCCTTACTCAAGCCTTATTTTAAGCGTAGAGAAAAAAACCTTAAACCTAAAAATAGAAATGGAGAAAATGGAGAGGAAGAAGAAGGAGAAAATGATTTCGAAGAATATTCAGGAGCGATTGAGGGATGGGAAAACTTAGATGAAGTAGTGGTTGTTAACCAAAAACCTATCTCACGAGTCCGAACGTCCACGCCGAGTTCATTTATAGGAATATGGGATAAGATAAGGGAATTATTTTCCAAGACTTCCGAAGCGAATAAGCGAAAATATACTCCCGGACATTTTTCTTATAATTCTGATAAAGGCCGTTGTATAGCTTGCAAGGGACAAGGCGTACAGGATCTACAGATATCTTTTCTTACAAGTTTTACTATTCCATGTAGAGAATGCAAAGGAATGCGATATCAATCAGAAATCCTTGAGATAAAGTATAAAGGCAAAAACATATCGGAAATACTCAATATGACAGTTAGTGAAGCTTTAGAATTATTCAAATCACAAGATAACATCTCAAGTGTACTTAAAATTTTAGATGAGATTGGGATGGGATATATTACGCTTGGGCAACCCGCACCAACTTTGAGCGGAGGTGAAGCTCAGAGGATAAAATTAGCAAAAGAACTTGGAAAAATTCGAAAAGGTAATACTCTATACATTTTAGATGAACCTACTGTTGGTTTATCTTTCTACGATGCAATTAAATTAATCGAATTACTCGAACGATTAAAACAAGACGGTAATAGCATTTTAATTATCGAACATGATCCAGAAATTCTCTCATTTTGCGATTATATCATAGAAATGGGACCAGAGGGAGGTCCAAAAGGTGGATTCATCATTGCTATGGGTACACCTCAAGAAATAATTAGCGATGTAAAATCAATCACAGGGAAGTACCTAAATTAAAACTTGATATTTTATTTTTAAAAATTATTTTGTTAAAACAAACCTCTAATAATTAATCATTAATAGTTAAATTATTGATGTTAAATATATGAGAAACGAAAAACTATTAATTTTTAAATATTGGTTTAATTTCCTTTAGCTTTACATAAGTAAATAAAAAAGCTTATTAATTATTCAAATAGATTTATACATCAATAATATTAATTATTATTACTAAATAAAATTCTTAACTATGAAAAAAAACCATAAAAAAGTTATCGCTAATGCAAGCTTTTTATGAATACATAATTTTAATTATAGAAATAAAATAAAGATCAATACAAATTGATTATTAAAAGATGAGTAATAAAAATTTAAATATTGAGGAAAAGACTAACACTAAACCTATTTGCATCGGCCCAATCTCAAATTTAGAAGAGTATGTAAAAGAAGATTGGTGGAACAAAATTTTTAATGCATATTATTTAAAAACAGATGGTGATGTTGTTGAAGATGATAGAATTACATCAAGTGAAATCGAATATTTTTTGAAGTTATTAGATATTAAACTTGATGATTCTATTTTAGATTTATGCTGTGGTCAGGGTCGTCACACAATAGAATTGGCGAGTAGAGGATTTACAAATATTGAAGGTTTAGATAGATCACGATATTTAATTAAGAAATCACGATTAGCATCAAGGAAAAAAGGAGTTATCTGTCGCTTTCGAGAAGGAGATGCAAGAAGTTTACCTTATAAACCAGATACTTTTAATTATGTGTTAATCTTAGGTAATAGTTTTGGCTATTTTGAATCCATTTCCGATGATTTAAAGGTTTTAAAAGAAATACATCGGACTTTAAAGCCTTGGGGAAAAGTATTTATCGATTTAGCTGATGGTGAATATATAAAAACTCACTTTCAACCACGATCATGGGAATGGATTGATAAAACGCTATTTGTTTGTCGTGAAAGGTCATTATCTTTAGATAAACAGCGATTAATTTCTCGAGAAGTAATAAATCACACCAATAAAGGTGTACTTGTTGATCAATTCTATGCTGAGCGTTTGTATTCTGAAGAAATGATTTCTGATTTGTTAAAAAACGCAGGTTTTAGTGATATCACCATTCACGGAACGATTGAACCAGATTCAAAACGCGCCCAAGATTTAGGTATGATGGAAAGAAGAATTATCGTAAGTGCAAACGTAAAAAAAGAATGGACAGAAGTGAAAACGAAGCCGAAACCAACAACAAAGAAAGTTGTTGTTATCTTTGGTGACCCTAATAAACCTGATATATTAAAACCCTTCAGAAAATTTGATGATGATGATTTTTACACTATTGATCAATTAAAAGCTGCGTTGAGAAATATTGAAGGATATAATTTTATATATTTGAATAATCACGATACTTTAGTTCAGGATCTGATGGGTCTTAAAAATGATACTCATTTTGTTTTGAATCTATGCGATGAAGGGTATTTCAATGAGGCAAATAAAGAGTTACATGTTCCAGCATTATTAGACATTCTTAAAATACCTTATACTGGTTCTGGTCCTCAAAGTCTGGCTTTTTGTTATGATAAATCGTTAATACGAGGCATTGCGAAAGAATTGGATATTCCAGTGGCAGAAGCCCTTTTTATCAAACCAGAAGATAACGTGATTGATCTACCACTTTACTTTCCTGCTATTGTAAAGCCAAACTTAGGAGATTCAAGCTTTGGAATAACCCAAAGAAGTGTTGTGAATGATGGTGAACAATTACTTAATGCAATCAGAGAAATCAGAGAAAAATTCGGATACGATAAACCTATATTGGTCGAGCAATTCTTGACCGGGAAGGATTTAACGATTGGAATTATTGGTGATTCTCCAGAAAATTACCTTGTCCTGCCAATACTCGAAGAAGATTATTCTAATCTCCCTCCAGATTTACCTAAAATATGTGGTTATGAAGCAAAGTGGCAACCTGATTCACCCTATTGGAATATAACATCAATTAGAGCAGAACTTCCCGATCATGTTACACAAACGATAGAAAGTTGTTCTATTAGATTATTCGAAAGGTTAGGATGTCGAGATTACGTTAGATTTGATTGGAGATTAGATAAGGAAGGAAATCCAAAACTTCTTGAAGTAAATCCTAATCCTGGTTGGTGTTGGGACGGCCATCTCGCAAAAATGGCTAAAATAGGGGGGCTCAGTTATCAAGAAATGTTAGAAAAAATTCTTAATACCGCTGAAAAGCGGCTTGGATTGCATTGATTTTAATTTAAAAGAAAGGTGCACTTAAATACAATCTGCTGAAGATGAAGAAAGGAAGATAAAAGATGATGATAATATTGAATATCTCACTTCATACATTCGTCATCTTGAAAATCTGATTAAAGGTGTCGAAACCGATAATCAGCTTAAAAGAGTTGAAATCTCAAAAATAAATGATGATCTGCGAGCACTTAAGAAGGAAATAGAGAGTCTTGTTGAAAATCCCCTATTATTGGGAACCATTATTGATGTTTTGGATGAGAACGCAGAAAGGGTTATCGTAAAAGCATCTACTAATGTGGAATATGTTGCTAAGACAATGCAAAAAGTAAGAAGAGATTCGATATTTTCTGGAACTAGTGTCGCTTTAAATCAACGTTCATTCACTATTGTTGATATTTTACCAACGAATATCGATCCTTATGTTAAAGGAATGGAACTCTTGGAGACTCCCCCAGATATATCTTATGAAGATGTGGGAGGATTAGATAATCAAATTCAAGAAATTAGAGAAGCTGTAGAATTACCTCTATTGAAACCAGAATTGTTTAAAAAAATTGGTATCGATCCCCCAAAAGGTGCATTATTTTATGGTCCCCCCGGTACGGGAAAAACCTTATTAGCAAAAGCTGTTGCTCATGAAACAAAATCAACTTTTATCCGAGTGATTGGTTCGGAATTAGTCCAGAAGTTTATTGGAGAAGGGGCACGTATTATAAGAGATATTTTTAGTTTAGCAAAAAGCAAGGCTCCATCAATTATATTCATTGATGAATTAGATGCTATTGGTACAAATAGAATCGAAGATGCGACATCTGGAGATCGAGAGGTAAATAGAACGTTAATGCAACTGTTGAGTGAACTAGATGGTTTCGATAATCGAGGAGATGTAAAATTTATTGGAGCTACAAACAGAATAGACACTCTCGATCCTGCAATTTTAAGACCTGGAAGATTTGATCGATTAATTGAGTTTCCTTTACCTAATGAAATTGCAAGAGAAGCAATCTTTAAAATACATGTGAGAAATCTAAATATCGAAGAAGACTTAGATATAAAAAGTTTTATCAAACTAACTGAAGGAGGGGCAGGCTCAAGTATAAAAGGGATTTGTACTGAAGCAGGAATGCTTGCAATTAGAAGAAATTCAGATACAATTACAAATCAAGATTTCTTTGATGCCATTAAAAAGATTTCAAATCAAGATAAAAGCGAACAGAATAAATCTGATCTTTTTATATGATTTTATTTTATTTTTTTTCTTTTCAATAAATCCCATCTTTTCGTCGCTGGAAAATTACCCCCACTTACTGATTTTACTTGTTCTACTGATATGAAAGCTTTAGGATTGTTAGATCGAATAACTTCTAGAATAGTACGTAGGTTTTTTCGCTTTATTACTATAAGTACTATCTTGACTAATCCATTTGGTCCTTCAGCAGTTTGTGTCGTAATACTATATCCTTGCTCCTTCAAAATATTGATTAATTTTTCAGGATTTTCTCTTAATATTAGCTGCAAGCTCAATAATCCTAATGAGATTTTTCCCTCAACAATCAAACCAACGTAATTTCCCATAGCAAACCCTCCCGCATAGGCGAGATAATAAATGAAATTGGTTAAATTAGAAAAAATTTGACCCATTGCTACTAACCAGATTAATATTTCAAAAAATCCTACTATTGGAGCCAATTTTTTTCTCCCTTGAGATATAAATACTATCCTTAATGTTCCAAGCGTTACATCCATCACTCTTGCGCAAAAAATTAATGCCGGAAGCAAAATCAAGGAAAAAATTTCATTTACCACAATATCTGCCAATATAACCATCACTTAAATTCCCTTAGAAATAATTGGTTTAATATTTTCATTAAATATAAAATAGTCTATACTTATTAAGGGATTATAGAAAAAAATAAAATACTTGAATACAAAAAAGAAAAGAAAAAATTAAATTTAGAATGTAGATTATATTTTGGAAATTTTATTTTCTCCTAGATAATATTAATACTATTATGCCTAAAGCTGCTAATGTTCCTCCTCCCGCACCTAGACCGATAAGGAGTGCATTTCCGAGAGCATATGGCTCCATTGGTAAAGATAATTCCTCTTTTGCTAACGTATTTACGATATCATCCCTGAATGGGGTTAACCAAACAAGAATATGGGTCATTTGCATTGGAGAAAGACCACCATTTTGGGTTCTTAAATCTTCATACGTAGTAGTGGATGAAGATGCTTTATACCACTTATTTATTCCACTTGCACTTACGAGTGAATACTCGCTTGCTTCGTTCCAAAGTGCGTCACATTGTGAAACTGTTAATCCTGTTGAACCTGTTGTTAAGCTTACTTCGAAGTAGGGAGGCCCTAAAATAGGTGGATCACGTTGACTTAAAAATCCATCAGGTAATATACTTAGGCCCTGAATAGTGCCGTTAGCCCATTGTTCATAAAATGAAATTTGAGCAAGTTCTGGTACAGTATATCCTGTTTCATACTCAATAAGTTGTGGAACTCGCACTGTGAGAAAAGAACCCAACCAGGTCAGAAGCATTGTTAATTCACCTGCAGATATGCCAAATGTTGATATTAATAAACTTTGAAGAGTAGTGTTTGAAAGTGCTCCAAGCCAGACTAAAATACCATCCATATTAACAAAAGCGTAAGCATTCGCTTCATTCCATAAATTCATAGTTTCAACAAGTGAAAGTCCACTAGCACTTGGTAACCCAACTTCGAAATATGGAGCACCCGCAAAGGAAGAACTAAGTTCATTTAAAAATCCATCAGGTAAAATAGCTGCTCCTTGTATTGTCCCATTAGCCCATTGTTCATAGAATGCGAGTTGTGCTAATTCTGGTACAGTATACCCTGTTTCGTCAAATAGTAAAAGTGGCACGAGATTAGTTAAAAAATTCCCAAGCCAACCAAGTAGTATGGTTAATTGAGCTCCATTGAGTGAAAATGCTCCGATTAAATAACCTTGGAGGGTTGCATTTCCTTGCATTGCACCAACCCATACTAAAATCCCACTATCATTTACAAATGATAATGGATTTGAGACATCCCAAAGATTCATGCATATGGGTACCGTAATGTTCGTGGGATTTGGAACACCAGCTTCAAGACCTTTAGTATCTGCTGGTAGTGTATCCTTGAAGAGACTTAAATCAATTCCATCATCCACAATCGTGCCATTAGCCCATTGAGAGTAAAATACTAATTCAGCATACTGTTCTATGGTAAATGGCGGTGAATAAGTTGATTTAACCACGGCATCCCATAGATAGTTATTTATATAACCCGCAAGATATTCAAGTTGAGTCCATGTAGCATTGTAAAGGGATTGCATGGTTGCATTAAGCGACTGGTCACCTAATACCACTTCAACGTAGATTTGCATGTAACCCAAAAGACCCATCCCTAAATCAAGATCGGTTATTAATCCTGGTAAAGGACCCACGCCATACAATAAATTATTTTGAGCTGTGACGGTATATCCAAGATTTATCGTATCAAGATCACCCATTAGCGTATCATAATAGTCTGAAACCCCTTGGGGCGTAACATATCCAAAATCTGCTTGAAACGAAGGGCTATTAAAGAATTGTTCCTTAGCAGCAGGATAACCAATGTAACCAGCAATACCATCTATTGTTTGATTTATTGCTATAGCTGCTCCTGAACCGTTGATTATCGCCGGTAATGCTGCTACTGCCTCTTCTTTGAGACCATCTAAGACAACAGGAGTTGTCAGAACGGGCAGTTGTGATTCTAAGGAAGTAAGTGCTGCGTCTTCAACACCCAAAAGTACATTTGGCGTGCCTAAAGGGGGTAACTGATCTTCTAAAGATGGAAGGGCTTCCGCTTCAATAGCTAAAAG
>CAZBPC010000091.1:0-12951 GCA_964493715.1 uncultured archaeon | reverse complement strand
GGATTACGATGAATTGTTACCGAAGTGAGTTTGATCCTTGGATTGCAGAGTTTGCTGTGAATGCAGGTGCTGAACTAAAAACATCAACATTAATTACTGATCTCTTGAAAAAAGATGGAAAAGTGTGTGGTGTAATTGATGAACACAATGATAAGTATCAAGCACCTATCGTTATTGGAGCTGACGGAGCAGTTTCGATGATTGCAAAACAAAGTGGATTAAGGACTAAATGGGCACAGGATCAAATTACAGTGGTACCCCAATATGATTTTCAAGCAAGCCCTAATAATATTGATGATATCATGGGGGATGAAACTCTAGCAGTATGGTGGTCTGCCATTTTTCCAGCTTCTTATCAAGTGTTCTTTCATGATGGTTTTCATCAAGGTCTTGGCAATTGGTTAAATAAATGGGATAAGAATCCTCTATTTTATCTAAATCGCGTAATAAACCTCAAGTATTATCAAAGATTATTAAGAATATTGAATGCCAAACCAAGAGAACTTCAATCTCACCTTCTTCCATGGTTAAAATATCCATATAGCACGCACACTGATGGAATTATCTTAGTGGGCGATGCAGGAGGATTTCCTTGTCCACTTGAAGCAGAAGGGATATATCCCGCAATGGTAACTGGGAAAGCTGCAGCAGAAGTGGCAGCAGAGGCAATCACCTCTGAAGATTTTTCAAAAGACTTTCTCTCAAAATATGACAAAGTATGGAAACATACATCTATCGGTGAAGAATTCGAAGCTGGAGAAGAATTATATAATATTTGGAAAGCACTCCCTTTCAGTCCACAAGAAACAATGACTTGGTTTGTTCCAATGTTTATGGAGGTAATGGGAGGAATTTATGATTGGTCTCAACCACATGCAAAACGAGTTCGACAGATAGCATCACAAATTAAATCATACATGCCTAAAGCTCTACCTTTCATAATGAGATATGTCTTTCCACTTGTAGCTAAAATTTTTGAGGACGATCTGGATAAAATAATGGACCCTCAGAAATTAATATCTGCACTTCCCAAGTTAATGGATTTAATTCCCAAGAAAAAAAAATTAATGAGGGATGATACGTGAAAACCAATGGTTTAACAAAACATATACCTGGCACAGGGGATTTTATATTCATTGATCAAAATAGATGTAACAGATGCGGGCAATGCATTCTAGTTTGTGTGGTTAATTTATGGCGTAAGATTGATAATATTATTTCTATTTCAGAAGATTATAAAGAGAAATGTTTAGAATGCGCAGCATGTTATCAAGTTTGTGAAGCTGATGCCATTAAATTTCATTATCCATCAGGCGGAACAGGAATAATATATGAAAAAGGGTAAAACTCAGAAGAGAAATCTAAGATGAAAATGCTTGATTAATTTGATTGTAATTTTTGTTTTAGCTGATTTAATATTCCACCAGATTCCAGTATTTCTTTCAAAAATTGAGGTAACTTTTTGTACTGAATATTAAGATTTTTTGATTTATTGAAAATTATCCCATTTTCAATCGAGATTTTTACTTGATCTCCATCCGAAAATAGTGCTTCATCCCAATCACATTTGATTGCAGCAATTCCATTATTAATAAGATTTCGAAAGTATATCCTTGAAAACGATTTTGCAATGATGGCCTTTATCCCGAGAATTTTAAATACATTTACCGCTTCTTCTCGGGAACTTCCAGTCCCAAAATTATATCCGCCTATAATTATGGATCTCTGAGCAATTTTTTGCGTAAAGTCAGGATCAATAAATTCTAAAACATGTTTGGTCATTTCATTAGGATCTCTCATTGTCAATGTATAGCTAGGTACGATATCATCAGTATTAATGTCGTCCCCTAAAATATAAATCGTACCCTCAATATTTTCCATTATTATAGCACCTCCCGAGGATCAGATATTTTTCCCTTTAAAGCTGATGCAGCTACGGTTGCTGGTGATGCTAAGAAAATTTCAGATGTGGGATCCCCCATCCTTCCAATAAAATTTCGATTTGTGCTACTAATACATCTTTCATCGGGTCCTAACACACCTAAGTGACCACCTATGCATGCCCCACAAGTAGAATGCGTAACAACAGCACCAGCATTCAAAAAGATTTCAATTAGCCCTTCTGCCATAGCGTTCATAAATATTTCTCGTGATGCGGGAGTGATTATTAATCTTGTTTTTGGATGTATTTTTTTCCCTTTCAATATTCTAGCGGCAATGCGTAAATCCTCCATTCTTCCATTAGTGCAACTTCCTAAGAATGCTTGATCTATTTCCTCACCTTGAACTTCTTCTATAGACGCTAAATTTCCGGGATTCGATGGTTTAGCTACTACTGGGGTTATACTTGATAAATCATAATTTAAGTCATTCTCGTATTCCGCTTTTTCATCTGGTTTTACAAATTCATAAGTTTGAGAGGTCCTATTTCTTAACCATAATTTGAGTTTTTCATCGGGTAGAAAAATTCCAAATTTAGCACCCGCTTCTACAACCATATTTGCGATTGTCATCCGAGAATCAATTGATAACCAAGAAGAACCAGTTCCATGAAATTCTAGCGCTTTATATAAAGCACCTTTGGTCGAGATTTCTCCAATCATAGTTAAGATGAAATCCTTAGACATAACACCTTTATTTAATCTACCTGTTAATTCAACTTTAATAGATTCAGGAACTAAAAACCATAATTTTCCAGTAGCAAATACAACAGAAACGTCAGTAGCACCTATACCTGTCGAAAGACAATTGAAAGCACCATAAGTTGTTGTGTGACTATCAGAACCAACTATCAACATCCCTGGTCTTGAAAATCCTAATTCTGGTAGAACTTGATGACAGATTCCTTTATTAATCCCCATATTATGAACAAAATTATATTTTTCTGCAAATTTAATACAATCTTGGTGCATTCGTGCTGCGTTAATAGTTGGAGCAGGCACCCAATGATCGAGGATAAAGAAGATTTTATTAGGATCCCAGACATAGTCTATTCCGAGTTTTTCATATTCTTTATTAATTCTTCCTCCTAATTGTTCATGTACCATAATTAAATCAATATCAGCTTCAATAAAATTTCCCGGTGAAATGTTTTTGACTTGACAATGCTTTTTAAATATTTTCTCTGTAATTGTTAAACTCATTATGCCTCACAGTTTAATTCATTATTATTACATAATTTTTCATAATCTTGATCAATCAGATTTATTGCTTTATTTATAACATGGCATGTTTCTTTTAATATTTGAGGATCAACTTTATCAGGTGTATCGTGAATGGTATGAGTATAACGTGCTGCAGCTTTAGTAGTAATATCAATTGCGTCCCAACCCCTTAAATGAAAAGGAACAGCATCAGTATGTGCTCCAGTACTTAAATGAAATCCTTTTATATGCAAATTTTCTTCTCCTGCTGCAATTTCAAGATATTTACTTAACAATGGTGCATTCAGTTTCCGTATTATAGCACCATATGATTTGAAATATTCTATTCTATTCTTTTTATGACAACCACAAGAGACCATATCATTATTTATTGTATATATTCTTCCTTTTTTAAAGAAATTCTCATGATCATCAACAAAAATGCGAGATCCCATTGTTCCTAATTCTTCAGCAGAAAACTGGCAAAACCATAAATTGAAATGATCAAGAGGGTTATTTAAATAATGACTACTTAACCCAAACACGATGGCCATTCCTGATGCGTTATCTAAAGCACCAGGGGATTTATTGTGCGTACTAAGAAACATTAAAAATATGTTAGCTGTAGAAACCAAGACAATTGTGGTCCAAACACCTGATATTGTAATTCTGTAATCAAAATGTATGTTTCCAAATATCATAATTAAGAATAATCCATAAAAGATGCCTAAAGACATTCCTCCAAAAACCCAGATTTTGTAGAAAAAGACTCTCCAATAAGTCTTATAAGTTTGTGATTTTGAATCTAAATGAGCCGAAATTATAATATTTCCTGCTTCATCTTCAGGAAGTAATTTCGCGGGGATTTTTGTGAAGACATTTGTCGCACTGAGAGTTTCTCCAAAATATTCTCCCCAAAATCCAGGTTCTTCTGGATGTTTTAACCCTTTTATAATTAATAACACTATTATTACCATAAAAAGGGTAAACATTAAGCTTAATAGTGCTTGAATATAAGCAAATAATACCAGTATCAAGTTAAAGATTAGATTCAAGCTCATCAATAAAATAATTAAAGTAGTAGAATAAAAATCAGAAAATTCGAAATTTCTCCTCTTTATTTGAAAATCCTTAAAACCGATCTCTTTAAAGGTCTCTATTGTTAATTTGACTGCTTTTTTTTCCCCTTCTGTTCCTGCTAGCCGAGGAAAACTGAATTTAGTTATATATTCAAATAATGTTTCTTTTTTAAAATTAGGTAGTTCACGATGCAGTTGTTCAGAATTTTTATAAGACTCCAATTTGAGTAAAATTTATAGTGTAATTGAAAATCTAATCAGATTTCTAAAATTAAAATAAAAATTTATTTTTTAGTATTCTAAAATCCTTTTTCCTTTAATTTTTTAATAACAATAGTTTGAATATTTTGTTGTACAATTTCAATTATCTCATTTGTATTAACGATATAATATCCTTCCTCTTTAGCTCGGTCTAAATATAGAGTTCTTACTTTATCTAAGAATTTTGTATCTTCAAATTTTTCCAAAATCTCTTGAGATTTACGTGCTAATGATAGTTTTGGATCTATATCTAAAATTATCGTTAAATCGGGGATTTGTGCAAACTTATTAATCTGTTTTATCCATTCAATAGAAATTTCATCGGATTGAACCGATTGGTAGATTATCGACGATTCTATATATCTATCAGAAACAACAATGAATCCTTGATCTAATTTTGGTTTAATTTCTTTTTTATAATGTAAATCTCTATCAGCAGCAAATAGTAAGGCATCGGTACTTGCAGGAATTTCTTTGTTTTTTAGATATTGGCGTACTAAAAGACCAATTTCATTTTTTGAGGGCTCTTGAGTTAAATGAGTTTTTAGACCAAGCATTTCTAAATAACTTACTAACATGCTACTATGTGTGGTTGTTCCCGATCCATCAATTCCATCCAAAACTATGAAAAAAGATTTCTTATTCATTTTTTTCATTCATTAATCTAATACTATAATAAAAATAATGTTTTTTATCTCTTAAATAAATGATTATTAAATAAATAACTTGACCGATTTCTAAATCAACAATCTCGTTTTACTCACGCTTTATCATCAAGTAAAATGAGTTTCCCCGAGACAATTTGCGATATAACCAGATTTATCATGAATTAATCTTCTTAATTTTTCAAGATTTTCATGAACTCATAGAAGTACTTATAAGAATTTTTAAAATGGTTATCCTCACGAGAATATGCCAATCCTTCTTGAAAAATCTCATAAAATTTGCTTTTATCTTTACTTTGTATTATCTTTTTATATTTACTTATAACTTCTTCGAAAAGATCTAGGATTTTATAAAATTCCACATTTTCCATTTGTATTTCTCCAAACATTTCCATTTCTCTTTGAATGATGCTTTCTGCGAACACTTTTTGAAGTAGAAAGGTTGTACCTGTAAATCTTGTCAATTCATTTAAAGGTATTCCCGATTTTTTAAGTAGGGTTAAATAGACAATGTTTACCATATGTGGAACGGCTAAGGTTAAGGCCATAGTCCTATCATGTTCTTCGGGAGTAGTTGTAATGATTATTAGTCCTTCCGATTGGAAAATTGATAATAATTCTTCAATCAGCAAGTTATAGTTGCTCGTCCCTCCTACCTTTAAGGCAATCATATTGTAGTTTTTCATATCTTTTATACCTGGTCCAAACATGGGATGTAGTGATATACAATTAATGGGATATTTAGAGCACATATCTTGAAGTATATTAAACACCATTGTTTTAAGAGAGGTAATATCGAATAAAATTGCATCTCTTTTCATCATGGGGCCAATTTTCTTAATCATTTGAGCTGTCGATGTAATTGGTATGGATATCATTATTATATCTGCTTTTTTTACGCATTCCTCAAGATCCAACGAATACTCCATATTAAGCTCAAGAGCAGCTTGAGTTAATTTTTCTTTATCTCGTGCAAAAAGTGTAATTTCAAATCCATAATTTTGAAATAATCTTCCAAAAACTTTTCCCATTCCACCTGAACCACCAATTATCGTCATTCTCTTTCCTATCATTATTTCACCACAAGTTCATTTAGTATTGTTCTTTTCATTAATTCTATATTTGGTGATTTATTTGTCCACCACTCAAATGATAATGCACCTTGATATATTAGCATATTCAATCCACCAAGCACTCTACATCCTTTCTCAGAGGCATTTTTCATCAGTTGGGTCTCTAAGGGATTATAAATAATATCGAATACAGTCAGATCTTCATGTAGAGAATTCTTAGGTATTGGACTTATGTGTATATCTGGAAACATCCCGATGGTTGTTGTATTGACTAAAATATCAATCGAAGGTAACTTCTCCTCAAATACTTTATTTTCAAATTTCATATATAAAACCTTTTTGTGGTATTCCTTAGTTAATTCAGATGCTAAAGTTTTTCCTCGATTAGATGTTCTATTAACTATCACCAAATCATTTGTATCTTTGATAAATGAATGAGCTAAAGCTCTTGCTGCGCCTCCCGCACCAAGAATCAAAACATTTTTTCCAATAAGATCTATATTCGCTTCTTTGAGAGCTTTTTTAGCACCCGATGCATCCGTATTCCTACCTATCAATCTTCCGTTTTCGTTTTTAATAGTATTTATGGCTCCAATTCTACGTGCTAAAGGGGAAATTTCATCAACAAATTTTAATGTTGTCTCCTTATGTGGTACTGTAATGTTTGCACCCTTGATATCAAGAGCTCTAACGACATCAAATGCTTGTTTAAGATTATTAGGAGCAATATCAATAGCTATGTATACATAATCTAATCCTAAATCTTTGAATGCGACATTTTGCATTATAGAGCTCATACTATGTTCGATTGGGTGACCAAAAAGGCATATGATATTTGTTCGAGTTGAATTTTTAAGGTGATTAAACATTATGGTAGAGAAATTAAATTAAATTAAATTAATATGATTAATCATAAATTAATTTATATTTATTAAGTTCAAACAAGAAATTTAAGGAGGTTATAATTAAGAATGACAAAAGAGACATTAAGTAAGGGAACAACGACCTTCCCTATGCCCGCTGCTGTCATATCAGTAGGTGTAGGAGATGATGCGAATCTAATCACTCTAGCTTATGTTGGAAAAGTATGCTTAGATCCACCTATAATCGCTATTGGTATAAACACTAAACGTCACTCTTTTAAGTTGATAAACAATCATGATGAATTCGTACTAAATTACCCAATGAGAGATCAACTAAAAGAGATGGACTATTGTGGAACGAGATCTGGTAGGAATGTCAATAAGTGGGAACAGTTAGGACTCACTAAAGAGAAAGGAAAATTTGTTCAAGTTCCTTTGGTGAAAGAGTTTCCTTGGAACATGGAATGTAAGGTGATTAATAAATTAGAGTTAGGATCTCATGTATGCTTTTTTGGAAAAGTACTTGCTGTTCATTGCGAGAAAAAATATCTTAAGAATAATTCAATAGATCCTGATAGATTAGATACTTTCGCATATTTATCCGGAAATTATATTGGATTGAAGTCAGGAATCTTAGAATCACATGGCTTCTCATTGAAGTGATCATGCCGAAATCATCAATAGCACTCATTGGATTTATGGGGGTCGGAAAAACTACAATTGGAACCCTGTTAGTTAAAAAGTTAGGAGGAGAATACCAATTTATTGAGATGGATCAATTAATTGAGCAAATGGCTGGAAAATCTATTCCAGAGATCTTTTCTCAAAATGGAGAAGATTCCTTTAGGAAACTTGAAATAAAAGTTTGTCAGAAAGTATCAACTTTTAAGAAATTCGTTATATCTTGTGGCGGGGGGTCTGTATTAAATAAAATTAACGTTGAAAATCTAAAAAAAAGCTGTATTTTTATTTTGCTTGAGACTTCAATAGAAACAATCGTTAATCGAATTTTAAAAGAAGGGATTCAGATAAGACCTGTTATTGATAAGGAGGACCCAATAAATGACATAAAGAATTTATACCACTTAAGAAATCCACTATACCGTTCAGTCGCAGACATTATAATTGATGCGGAAAATAAAGATAAATCCATAATCGTCGATGAAATTATCGAAAAACTCAAACTAGATAATTAAACCATTTAATTGATTGTTTTTTAGATATTATTATCGCTGAGATTATTGATTAATTAAATAAAAGAAATCATGAGTCATAATTATTTAAACCTTCAATATACCAATTATATAGTGGTTTATTATCTTCAATATCAGACAAAAGATGGGATTTATCAATTAGAACGATAAAAATCTTATCTTTTCTGCGAATCAAATTCAGTGTCTTGTTATCTTTTAGTTCAACCAATTTATTAGTTGTTGTGTCAATGAAATAAACCAAAAAGTTTTCTATAAATGACTTCTTATACTCCCATTCATAATCGATTTCTTCTTGTAAACTTTTAAGAAATTGATGCAGATTCCCCTCAATAAGGATCCAGCCTTTAAAATAATCTTTATAATCCTCATTTAGCACAAATATTTTGCCAAAACATTCTTTTGGGTATTTTATTTTATTTAACTGTTCACTAATAAAAAACAACCTCAAATATTCTTATTTATATAACAATAATGTTTGATACCGGAAATATTTAATCTTTTTTTTGTAGTTTTTGTCGGATGTAAAAAACATTAATATTAAAGAAAATTTGAATTAATTGTGAAATACACTTCGATATTTGATGTTATAGGCCACATTATGGTCGGACCAAGTTCAAGCCATACTGCTGGGGCATGTCAAATTGCTTATGTTTCTCAAATTTTATTCGGGAAAAAGCCCAAAATTGTAAAGATTGGTCTCCATGGTTCTTTTGCAGAGACTTACAAAGGGCATGGTACAGATATTGCAATATTGGGCGGATTATTAGGATTTAGTCCAGAGGATGAAAGAATAAAAAATGCTTTTGAAATCGCCAAAAATGAAAACCTATCTTATGTTTTTGAACTCGTGGATTTAGGGCAAGAATATCATCCTAACTCGGTATCCATTGAGATGAGTGATGGCAAGGATAAAATGACAGTAATAGGCTCTTCGATTGGAGGGGGAAATATTATTATTAAAGAAGTTAATGGATTGGAAGCCGGTTTTGGTGGTGAACCAAATACTTTAGTTATTTTAAATCAAGATAAAATAACAGCCCTGGTTAATATTGCAAATACGCTTAAATCTTTTAATTTGAATATTGGATCAATGAAAATATCAAGAAATTTAAGAAAGAAGATAGCTTTAACGTGGCTAGAAGCAGATTCAATTATTCCTGAAGATTTAATTGATGCATTAAATACGCATCCAGAAATCATATGGGTGAGGATAATAAATGTTTGAATCAATTTCTCAATTGTTAAATGAATCTAAAGAACAAAACATCCCCTTGCATGAATTAGTTTTAAAAGATGAAAGCGAACAAAGCCATGTTAATCAATCTCTCATAACTGAGCGCTTGAAAAGATCATTATTAATAATGAGACAATCATTAGAAAAAGCACTTATTTCAGATATCGAATTACCAATAAAGGAAGCGAGCCACCAAGCAAAAAAAATGCTTTCACCAGGAATCTTTCTAAATACCAATGTTAAAGATGCTACTGCTTGGGCCATGGCAATAGGAGAATATAACAGTGGGATGGGATTAATTGTTGCTTGTCCAACTGCTGGATCTTCGGGGGTTTTACCTGCAGTTCTTTTCAAAGCTAAAGAAATACTAAAAAAGTCAGATGATGATCTTTTAAATGCTCTAATAGTAGCAGGTGAGGTGGGAGCAATAATAGGAAATCAAGCCATGCTATCTGGGAGTGAAGGGGGTTGTCAAGCAGAAATTGGAGTAGCATCTGCCATGGCGGCAGCTGCAATAACATACATGGCGGGAGGGGACAATGATCAAATATCTCATGCAATTGCCCTAACATTGAAAAATGTACTTGGACTTGTATGTGACCCCGTTGCAGGATTAGTGATATCGCCTTGTATCAAACGAAATGCAATAGGTGTAGTTAATGCATTTTTAGCTGCTGAAATGGCATTATCAGGTGTCACATCAATTATTCCCGCGGATGAAATCATAGGTGCAATGATGAAAGTTGGACGAAAGATGGCATATGAACTTAAGGAAACTGGAAAAGGTGGGATAGCAGCAACCAAAACTGGAAAAAAAATAAAAAAAAATTTATTTGCTGATAATGAATAAATTCAAATTATTAGAGATTATGGTATTACAGTAACTTAGATTATACTCATGTTTAGACAAATCTCTCTACAATGAAAAATTTTTAAGGATAGAAATAAGTCTAATAATGATTTAATGTTCATTTTAATTCATTAGATAATAAAAAAATATGAATTTTAAAATTATGAAATTAGTAATCGCACATCGCGGCGCAAGCAAGGTAGCACCTGAAAATACCTTAAAAGCATTTGTACAGGCTGTTGAGTTAGGGGCAGATTTTATAGAATTTGATGTTAGAAAAACGAAAGATGAGGAGATCATAATAATACATGATCCTTCAGTATTTCGAATCACTCATAATTTAGGATTTATAAAAAGGCTTACTTTAGAAAAAATAAAATCATTTGATGCAGGGGAAGGTGAAAATTTTCCTCTTTTAGAAGAACTACTTCAAGTAACTAAAGGAAAAATTAATTACATGTGTGAGATTAAAGTGAGAAACATATTTGAAGATGTACTTAAAATTTTGAATAAATATAATGTTCTAAATTCAACTATTTTAATTTCATTTAAACATAAAGAAATCTTAAAAGCTCATAATCTTTATCCCGATCTAAAATTAGGAGCAATAATACCTGCAGGTGTTGGATGGATTACAAACTGGTTTTTTAAAAAAAAACTCATCTCATCTTTTAGTGAAAAACATTTTTTTTCTATAAACCTATTTTTTCCATTAGTAAATAAAAAAATTGTTAATTTTGCGCATCAAAAGGATCTTAAAATATTTCCTTGGACTGTTAATTCCAAGAGAAAAATGAAGAAATTAATTAGGATTGGTGTAGATGGAATCTTAACCAACGACATAGAAAAATTAAAAAAATTTACGTAACATCAATTCCATTTTAAAACTATTTTTAACTCTTAATCGATTCATATCATTTAAAAACATTGACAAAACTAAGATTTAAAATGACAAATATTGATTACGAACGAGTCCAGATTTTTCACTTTTTTTTCCACCAAAGTATCACACTTGGGATTTATTTCAATCTAATGTAATTTCAAAATTGTTATACTTAATTGTCATAATGTGATATTATCTTAAAAACTAGATTTAAATTTATTGAACATATTTTTCATTTAAACTATTAAATATAAGATGATATTATGACTGAAACTTATAAACGATTTAAATGCCCAAAGTGTAACGAAGAGAACCCTCGTAAACTACATGAAGAGCCCGATAAAACCCAAGTGCTATATTATTCAATGCAAGGTGCTCCTGTATATAAGACAAAAATCAAATGTGGGAACTGTGGACTTTTATTCGATAAAGCTTAAATTTCTTCCTTTTTGAATATTCGCTAAAATAGATAAGGATTATGAATATAATTACCTTATTTAATTATCTAAATCTAACCAATCTTTAATTTCCTTAGAGTTAATCTGACCTGGAGCTGTTTCTTCCATGAAGGATCCGTAGGTTAAGAAAGCTCCGCTTTTCAAAGAGTATATTCGTGATATAATTCCCAAATCACCCATACAAAAGGAAATAATATTCCTATTTAACTTAGAATAGAAATTGCATATTTTGATGGGTATAAAATTGTCTTTAAATTCTTGGGCTGTAAAAATCATTTTATAAACGCTATTATTGAGGGTCTTAATGTTAAAATTAAGGTCATCTAATAATAAGTGCTCAAATTTATCAATTATGGATTTTGAGTAATTAAAATCTGGTGTTTTTATAAAATCGTGATATGAAAAAATCAGCTTTATATTGTTATTTTCTATAACATCTTTAATATTCTTCAAAAGATCCTTATTGGAATTCATTTCTACATCAATGAAATCTGGTTTAGCTTCAATAAAACGCTGAATTATTTCCTTCCTCTTGAAATCATTGATTTTTAATTTTCCACCCTCAGAATGATGTCTTAAAGTAAATATTGAAGATATATTAGTTGGAATTAACTTTTTTAAATCTATTAAAAAATTAGTTGTTATGAGATCTTCATTTTTAAGGTAATCAAACCGAAATTCAATGAAATTTGAACCAGATCTTATACTTTCTTTTATGGATAATTCTAAATCTTGATGATCATTTGATTTAACTGGGAGTGCTAAACATATATTAAAAGAATTTGATTTCATGATTTCATAAAAAAAAATTAATTTTTTGGAAAAAATTTAAATTTCTAGAATAGATTTAATCTGATCCCCTGTAAGTTCTAGAGTATTCTCTGCATTTACTTTTTTGAGTAATTTCTTCTTTTTATAGTATTTAATAATTGGTTTAGCATTTTTTTCATATGCATCCAAGCGATTTTTAAGCGTTTCTTCATTATCATCGCTTCTTTGTTCAAATTTAATTTCTGCACCACATTTATCACAGATTCCTTCCTTCTTTGGAGGAAGCGTATACTTGTTATAGATATCTCCACAACTTTTACAAGAATATCTCCCCAAAATTCTTTTGGTGATGATATCTCTACTCACATCTAACAGAAGGAACAAATCTACATTAGTAATTTGGTCTAAAAATTCTGCTTGTTTTAAATTTCTAGGGTACCCATCCAGGAGCCATGAT
>CAZBPC010000090.1:0-13120 GCA_964493715.1 uncultured archaeon | reverse complement strand
TTAGAAAAAATGAGGCAAACGATTAGAGAGGCAGCCCCCGAGGCTAAAGAAGCGATCAGTTATCAAATGCCCACGTTCAAGCTTAATGGCAACTTGGTGCACTTCGCAGCATATAAAAATCACGTTGGTTTTTATCCAACTCCCTCTGGAATTGACGTATTTAAAAAAGAATTGGCTCCGTATGAAACCTCAAAGGGTACCGTCAAGTTTCCGATAGATAAGCCGATTCCTCATGATCTAGTGAGAAAGATCGTAGCGTATAGAGTAAAGGAAAATTTAGATAAGTAAATAAAATTTATTTGGTAAATAAATAAGCTAAAAAAGTTTAAAATTGAGCAGGTAAATAAATAATAATCAGATGAAGTTTTCAAAGAAACAGAAGATTATTGGTTTGATCCTCGTAATAATAGGAGGAGGAACCCTAACATATGCTTTAATTTTAGGTGTTCCACCAACATTCAGCCAGCCCTTATTAGATTTTCCAATTCTTGAAGAAGATAATATATTTTCAATGAGTGCCTATGGTATTGAAGATTGGAGCGGTCCAGGTACTCATCATAATGGTATTGACTTGGTCATAAACACATCAGTTACAATTATATCACCGGTTAAGGGAACGGTTGTTGCAATAACCGAGCACCAAAATGAGAATTCAGTAATTAAAAATATTCTTTTTGATATTCAAATTCAAATAAATTGGGGTTGGAACGTGAAGTTAGTTTTAGAGCCAAATTTTCCCGGAGACGACATTTATAATAATACGCTACAAAGGGAATCGATTGGAGTTTCAATATTTCAACGA
Organism: uncultured archaeon; assembly: GCA_964493715.1. Classification (GTDB taxonomy): domain Archaea; phylum Asgardarchaeota; class Lokiarchaeia; order Sigyniarchaeales; family SOKP01; genus SOKP01. The sequence continues at coordinate 12,318 of CAZBPC010000090.1, read as the reverse complement.
TTAGAAGTTGGAACGCGGATCGCAACCTTATTATATTCAGGTTACTACTCGCATCTACATTACATGGTTGAAAAGTTGCTTGGAGATGTATGTCCCTATACGTATTCATCAGATCAAGCCACAGGTATCTTTGATGCAATAGCTCTACGATCCAATCAATCAATATGCGTGTAAAAAAGCATTTCAATAGTTCGGTATTATGCGTGGTGATAAAAAATAACTAAAATATTATCTTACTTCTTTTTTGTTTAACAATTTCTTCAGTTAACCGAAAGTGTTTCATAAATCTTTTATATAATTTAGATACGTTCCCTATCTTGATTACTTGATCTGGACAGATGATAACGCAATGCATGCACGTAATGCAAGATTTTCTGTTAGATTTCCCTTCCTTTGCATCAAAAGATCCTGTTGGACACTCTTTTTCGCATAAATAGCACATGCTACATTCTTCCTCCTCTCTTGAAGGATAGAATTTAGCCCAGGATCCAGTAGTTTCACTGACTTCTAAAGGTTTATAAGTAAATGCTGTTAAGTCAATTTTGAACTCAATGGGCTTTTGAAATCGAATAATTGATTGTCGTGCGAATTCTGTAGCTACATTTAAATCTAAGGCATTAGGGCGATCTTCTGCAAGTGACCATCCTTCTGCGATATTAAATGAATGTCTTCCGATGAATTCTGCCGATAAGACTACTTGAAAATTTGCTCTTGTTAATAAATAGTAAGTAATTTGATGTGCCCATTCTAAAGCTCGTGCACCATAGGTAAAAAACATGGAGCATTTTAGGTTCTTACCATCAAGTGTACTTAACCACTCTTCAACGACTACGGGAGGTCTTCCTCCGAAAACTGGGAATCCAAAGATGCAAGCATCAAATTCAGAGAAATCAATTTGAGATTTCCTTTTATCAGGTTTAATTATGTTTGTCAGGTCTACAGAGTTTCCTTCTGATTCTAAAACCGTAGCAATTTGACTTGAAATTTTTTTAGTTATTCCCGTTGCGGAGAAATAAACGATTGCAATATTCATTTATTTGATTCAAAAAAAAATGTAAAAAAAATTAATTTATTTCATTTTTCAAGGTATTAATCTTTTTTGTGAGAAATTAATAGAATTAGGATCTAAAAAAAAATAAATCATTACTCGATAAGTTAAAGAATAAGTATTAGGGAGTAATCACAACTTAGAAAAATTAGAATAAATTATCGTTTATGTTTTTTATAACAATCTCGACAATAGACGGGTCTGCCTTCTTTGGGCTGAAATGGAACCTCGCACTCGTTCCCACAGTCGGCACACGTGGCTTTGTGCATCGTTCTATTGCCATAATTTCTATTAGACATTGTTTCACCAAATTTTAATTTTATACTTGAAATGCTTCTGTTCAAGCAAGTAAGATATAGTTCCAAATGTATTAAACCTTAGTATTATGAAAAATACATAAAAAAAAAAGAAATTACGTTAGAAAATAATACTAATAATAATTCTAATTAATGTTTCTTTTTGTGATGAATCAAGATATAACTAAAGATAAAATCAGGGGTATTAAGGTTGAGACCAAGAATATGAATGCAGCAAGGATTTTCGACCAGATTTTCTTAATTTTGTCAATGGTGGAGTAGATCTTAATTTTTACTTTTGTTGAAGTCAATTTTTCTATTAGTTCTATGATTCCTGGGAGCTGAGTAAGAGCTAACCTATATCGGAGGTACTCCAAGTCAGTACGACTCAATTTCGGAATACTTTTATCCTTCACGTGTGAAAAGGCGTCTGAATGCAACACTTCTTCGACTAGCAATCCCTTAAAAATTCTCTCAAAATCATTCTTATAACTTTGATTAAATTCCGCCAAATAATTCTTGTCAGAAATTATCTTGAGATAAAAGCCTTGGAGAATCTGTTGCTTGTTCTTTAACGTGATTTTTGAAGTGTCAATTAGCCATATATCTAAATCTTCAATTAAACGCGCGATAGATATGTTTAATACTTTTAAATTTCCATTTGTCTGAGCTATCCGATATATCCATCCCAAATGCAAGTGGATTCCCCCATAATCCGTAATGTAACTATAATTCCTGTAAGAAAGATAAATCATCAAACAAGCTGGACCCAAAGAAATTCCACACATTGTAAAAAGTGCTGCCACAAGCGATTCTGTAGATTCTGTGTCAATACCAAGAAACGACAAGACCGCGAAAATTATCCCGATGCTTAGTGGAATTAATATCGAAGGGTATTTCCAATTCCACCTGTTGAGTGCGAACCTTGGAATGAGGACTGATATAAAAACAGAATACAAGAAAGCAACAAAAAATATGATATTTCTTGAGACGAAACTCGTCCACACATCGAACCCTGTAAAATTGAGCACCACATAAAATCCAATGAAATACACTATAAACAATATGATGCTCAAAAATAAACACGAGAGCATTATCCAATAATGCACGGCTCGATACTTTGAATAATAATATTTCTTGTGAAAGGGCGTCATTGGATCTGAGCCGTACGCGGAATTTTGCAGGATGTCGGGCGAGTCGAAAGGGCCCTTATGTTTTTGACTATTTTCATAGTTGGCGTAGATTTGCATCAAATCTTCTATGTTGGTAGGTATATTAATATCTTTTTTTGACATATTTATCAAAACCATATCGTATGAACATTATATTACCACCCTTAATAATAAATTCATCTAAATCAGAAAATGCAGAATGTTTCAATAATTTTTTTTAATTTCAATATAAGAATTGAATGAATGGCATTGCTTACATTTAAATAGGTAATTTTATATATGCATAATAATCTTAAATGAGGCCTATTCAATGAAGAGTAAAGTATTTCTAAAATCTTTAAAAATCATTATTGTAATGATGATACTTTCAGTAAGTCTATCTACTATAGTCATTAATGAGATCAATAAAAACGTATCATTCAATCCCAGAATCTCGCACAATGAGTATCCCATGACCGCAAATCTCGATGAAAATCCTATATTCATCGATGCTAAAGCTCAAGGAACAGACGCTCATAATTGGACATGGGCTGTTTCTCAGTCCTGGTGTAATGGTTCAGGAACACAACAAGATCCTTTTCGGATTTCATATTTAAACATTGATGGAATGGGGAGTAATAATTGCATTGAAATAAGAAATTCCGATTCATTATACTTTACAATAGAATATTGTAATCTTTTTAATGCCGGAAATAGTGCCTCAGGTAAATTTGCCACAAATATTTTCCTGAACAATTCTAAATATGGGAGGATTTTTTCAAATAATATTACAGGAGCTTCCTCAGAATTAGCTACGGGAATCTATATAGAAAACTGTACAAATATGAACATCCTTTCAAATAATATTAGTGAAAATAGATTCTATGGAATTAAAATAAGTCACTGCTACGCAAGTAATGTATCCTATAATTTAATTGAAAATAACAAGTATACGGGAATTGATATTGAAGACATTAGTCAAACGATAAGTATTGATCACAACCTTATCAATAGAAATTATGAAGGAATTGGAGTTGCAGGCGGTTCCTATATTTGGATGTGGGATAATACTATCACTAGTAGTTATCTAGATGGAATAATATGTGTTGATTGTTATCGAATTGATATACAATTTAATACAATAAGCCAGAATGAGTGGTATGGGATTTGTCTTAAAGAAAGCATTGATATAGACATCTGGGGAAACATGATTAATAATAATGAAAATGGAATCTATCTCCTTTTAAGTGATAGTAATCGAATAATGGAAAATACGATTATCAACAATAATAACTGTCCACTGAAGTTGGTTTCTTCAAATAATATTAACATTGTTAGAAATACCATCATAAATAATAAAGGAACAATAGAGCAAGTTGACAGTGTGGGTATTCAATTTGTTGATAATATTATTTTTAACACCCCTGAACTAATTGTTTTAACTACAAGCATAATAGTGGTAATTACTCTTGTTTGTGCAGCAGTTATATTCGTTCGAAAGAGACAAAAGAGAAAAAATGAATAATGAATCGCGCGTTTTCCTCAAGGCACTTCAAGTAAATCCACTGAGTGATATTAAAGACCGTTTTTTTGACTTAATAAATTCGTTAAATATTATATTATTAAATAATTTATTTTTGGGTCGCAACCACAAAAATACGCCTCGAATCTTTTAGCCCTGGTAAAAACGTTTTTGCATCTAAAATCCAGGCAAAAGCCCCATCTCTCCCCATATCCTTAATTAAAACTTTCTTTAATTCAAGCGTCTTCTCACCTACTTCACGTTGACGTCTTTCCCAGCCCTCAATTTCCTCATATTTTTTTATATCAAATCCAGAATTTAAAAGATACTGTCGATAATCCTTAAGTTTAGGTATTTTTTTTTTCTCCCATGTTGTAAATACTAGATTTGATTTCGGTCGAAGTATTCTCGAAATTTCTAAGAATGCTTTTTGTAAGTCAGGTACAAAGCTCAAGGTGTCGATGCTGATAGCTCCGTTAAAAGAATTATCGGGGAAATTTAATGAAAAAATATCTCAGATTCAAATTTTACATCACTTTTAATTCCAAAAGTCTTAGCACGTTCAATAGCTTGGTTAACGGCACTTTCAGAGAGATCAATCCCTAAATAAATAGCTTCTGTTTTTCGCGCGATCCATAGACCAGGTCCTCCTCTCCCACAGCCAAGATCAATGATTCTATCACCGGGACCGACATTGAGATGATCAACAATGTTTTGTAAATCTGTATTTGAGACAAAACCGTCAGGATTAGCTTCTTCAGGATATTCCTTTCCATATACCTCTCGAAATATGTCTCGGAAGGATTCACTTTTCGGTTTTTTATACAACTTTTCAAACAGATTTTTCATATTTTGTTGAATATTTTTGATTCCTTCGTTGCCCAATTCAAACCTCTAAAAGTTTCATTCAAAAAATATTGAAATTTCCTCGATCGTCTATGAGTTATTCATCATCATCATTTGAAAATGATTTTGCGATTTTTTTACATGCCCTTTTACAATCTAACAAGATTAACCCGAGCCTAACATCGTTAGTAGTAGATATTGTCAACACCGCGCTTAAGCCCGCTTGCATGACAATAAGATAACCTTCACTTCCTTTTATAAATAATTGCTCAAAATTTCCCTTCTTCATCTCTATTGTTGCCCTTTCAGATAAGGAGAGTAAAGTTGCAGTCATTGCTGAGATTTTCGTATCATCGACACCATTGGGAAGCACGGATGCAATGGGAAGTCCTTCAGCTGAGATTATTGCTGCTGCGATAATTTCAGGATTTGATTTAAATAGTTTTTTCATAATATCATCAAATTTTTTTTCCATAAACCTTATATCCACCTCCTTCTCTCTTAAAAATTTGCTTAATACCCGTAATTTTTTCTCTTCTTGATAATAATAATTACTTTCAAAAATATAAATTTCACATTTCTGTAAATAGAGTTCCTATCAAGGTGAAGACAAAATTTATAAAATTACAAAAGAAGATATAGCAGGATCAGAAATGGCATTTATTTTTAATTGGAATCCTTCATGAGCCATTGCTCCTAAAAATTTTTTTGATCTAAAATAATTCTTAAGTACTTGCCCGTGCTTATGTCCATGGATGATATTGATTTCCACATCGCCATTTAATTTACATTCTTCCAAAGTGCTTAATACCTCGTCAATAGCACCCCATAAATCATGGCCGTGTACATCTATCTCCAATATGCTCACGAGGTTTTTATTACGAATTATTTTTTTAAAAATTATCTCTTTAAAAAGATGATAGCCACTCTAATCATATTTACATAGTTTTACTAATTTACCTTTCTCCGATAAGTTTAATGCGATGACTTTCGGTCTAGTCATTGCTTCAATCGAATATTTTATTCCTTGCGTTCCTAGACCTGAAGATTTGGTTCCCAAGAATGGAAAATGATCTGGACCTCTCTCACTCTTTCCATTTATTTGAACTGTTCCCACTTCTAACTCCTGTGCAATATTAAACGCTAAATCTATGTTCTCTGTGAAAATCATGCCTTGAAGTCCGTATTCTGACTTGTTTGATATTTCTATTGCTTCTTCAGCGCTATGAGTTCGTATAAAAGGTAAAACAGGACCAAAAGGTTCTACCCAGGCAATTCTCATATCAGTCGTAACATTGTCTATTAATGTTGGCCACATGATGTTGCCTTCTCTTTTATTTCCGCATAACAAGGTACCGCCTTTTTCTAAAGCATCGTCTATCAACCCTTGAACGAAATCACACTGTTTTGAACTTATGAGGGGCCCAATAGTAGCATTTTTTTCGGGATCTCCAATAGACAAATTCATTGTTTTCTTTTTTACTAATTCTATTAATTTATCAGCGATTCCGGGCATTGGAAGAACTCTTTTTACAGCAGTACATCTTTGCCCACTGTATGAAAATGCTCCCGAAACAATTGCATTTGCCGTCAATTCTAAATTTGCATCGTTTAGTACGATGGCGGCATCCTTTCCACCTAATTCTAATAAAAGAGGTTTCATTCCGACAACAGTTGCAAGATGTTTACCTGTTTCAGAAGATCCGGTAAAGCTCACCATATTAACCAAAGGGTGTTGTACTAAATAGTCCCCGATTTCAGATCCCTTGCCGGTGATTATATTAAAAACTCCTGGGGGAACTCCCGCTTTTTCTAAAATTAATCCGAAGAATAAAGGACTTATGGGACCTTGAGAAGGAGGTTTGACTACAACGGTATTTCCAGCCATTAATGCCGGAGCGATTTTAGATCCCGTGAGATTAAACGGATAATTAAAGGGACCGATGCATAGAATTACTCCTAAAGGAACTCGATATGTCATTGACATCTTATTTTTGGTAAACCCTTTAAACACATCTCCATAAATTGCTTCTCCTTCTTGTTGTAATCCAGCTTCAGCTGTGGCTTCAAATAATTCGGAAGTTCGGATTATTTCAGAGATCGCACTTTTTATAGGTTTACCTATCTCTTTCATTATGACATAACCTAAGGAATTAGCCCATTCTCTCATTAGATTAGCAGCTTTCATTAATATATCCGCTCGTTCTCTCTGAGTCTTTTCTGCCCAACATTCCAAATTATCTTTTGCAATGGTTATGACCTGATTAGCTTCTTCAATGGAACATGCTTGCACAGTTCCGATTACTTTTTCATTAAAAGGGTTTTTAATAGTTATTTTTTTTCCCGAAGATGACTTTTTCCAAGTACCTGATATATAATATTTAAAATCCATCTCATCTCTCATTACGAAAGAATTAGGAATTTTTTCAATTTCTTCTTTCATGATTTTCTTCTTCTTAAAGATTTAATTTCAATATAAAAGGTTCTTAGAATTTTTAGAACACAATCATTATTAAAATTATCATTAATAATTCAAATGTCTTCCTTATTTCAGCCAAAATCCTCTGAGGAGCATAATTTATTCAAAATCCCATGGAAATCATTAAGTATAAAATAGAAAACACAAATATTGTAAAATTAAATAGGAATCGAAGTAAATTTGTATAAAAAAAAATCAAAATGATAAAATAAGAAAATAGGTTTAAATTTTTGATTCTTCTTCAACTTTAATCGCATCAGCTTTTACTTTTACTGTTGCTACAGAATCAAGAATCTTTTTATGATGAATAGTTTGAATATCTACCATATTTTTAAGAAGAATCTGCATTTTTTCTAATTTCATCTTATTAAATTCCTCGGTTGCTACTTTTACATTGCTTTGTTCTTTAGAAGCATTATCTTTTGCAGTTTTTAATCCTGTTTCAGCAGTTTGCATTTCATTTGGTTTTAATTTTTCTTTTGGCTTGCTTTGTACTTTACTTAGATGCTTTTCAGCTTTCTCTAATTCTCTTGTTGCTTTTTCGCCTTCATTCTGTTCAGTTTGGAGTTTTTGTAGACCAATTAAAAGATCATTTAGTGGTGTTATGTATTCTTCCCGAAGTCTTTTAACTTTCTCCTCGTTTTCTTTTTCGATAGTTTCAAATGTAGAAGCTAATGAACTCACTGCTTGTCCTAAGGAAGGGGTCTCCGTTTCAGCATAAGCTTTTAACGCCGTAACAGTCTTTTTGATTTCCTTTGTCACATTTTCTTCTGCATTAATATATTGATTACTTTCTTTAATTAACTCACTAATTTTATTGCTCGTAATTCCTAAAGCATTTGTTATATTATCCATAAATTTCTTAAACGTTTTTATACACCTCTTTTATTATTCCAGTTTTAGATATATATTATCCATGAGTTTATAACGTTTGCGTTTATAAATAATCAATTAAAACTCATTATATTGATTTTTTGACCTACATTAGAATAATCTATTTTTATTTATACTTATTAACTGTAAAATTATAAAAAAAAAAGAGTTTTATTTAATTTTTAATTAAGAGATGGATCCGTTTTTTTTAAGTATTCAGAGAATTTTGAAAATTAAACTACTATCTCATTTCTCATAATCTGTGAATTGAGGAATAAAACCCTTTTTCATTAACAAGTTAAATTGCCCTTGAGAATTTTCAATTATTTTCTTAGATTTTGAAAGGAGTTCCTCTTCAGAGAGATGTATCTTAGCAATTCCTTGCTCTATTGCTTTCAATCCTACGGCAGAAGCTTGCTTAACAAACGCATTTTCATATGTCATATTGGGGAGAATACAATTATCCACGAGACAACCTTTAATCTCATCTACTAATTGTGCAAGAGCATGTGATGCAGCAATGCACATTTCATCAGTTATGGTAGTAGCACGTACATCCAAGGTTCCCCTAAATATTCCTGGAAAACAAAGTGAATTATTTACTTGGTTAGGAAAATCCGAGCGACCGGTTGCGACAATTCTAGCTCCCGCTTCTTTAGCATCCCATGGAAAAATCTCTGGAATGGGATTAGCTAGTGCAAATACTATTGCATCATCCGACATTTTTGAAATCCATTCCTTTTTGATAATATTTGGTCCCGGAACGCTTGACGAGATGAGAATATCCGCACCTTCTAAAGCTTTACCACAATCTCCTCTAACTTGTTCTTGATTGCTTATTTTAGCGACTTCACATTTATAATCTTGTGGACATTGTAGATCAGGGCGCTCTTTGTATAATATTCCATTACTATCAACAAATATTGAGGTAGCTATATTAAATCCATCAGCTTTTAATAAGCGATAAATCCCAAAATTAGCAGCACCTATTCCATTAAAAACGATTTTTACTTGTTCTTTTTTTTTCCCAACTATCCGCAGTGAATTCATTAATCCCGCAAGAGTGACACAAGCCGTTCCCTGTTGATCATCATGCCAAACAGGAATATTGACTTCTGGGTCACCACGTAATTTATCCAAAACTGTAAAGCATTTTGGGTTACTTATATCTTCTAAATTGATCCCTCCAAATGTAGGTTGAATCATCTTTACAAATTCTATAATATCTTCAGCTTCACAAAAATCTTTTTGACCAATACATAGTGGAAACGCATCAACTCCGCCTAAATATTTAAAAAGGAGAGCTTTACCTTCCATTACGGGCAAAGCAGCTTCAGGACCAATATTACCAAGACCTAACACCCTACTTCCGTCACTAACGACAGCAACAAAATTCCACTTACTCGTATAATCATATACCTTTTCTTTATCCTGAAATATTTCAGAAGAAGGTGCAGCTACTCCTGGAGAATACCAAATTCCAAAATCATCATAATTCCGAACTTGGCAACGAGGAATAATTTGAATCTTTCCTCTGTAGAATTTATGCATTTTAATCGCATTTATTCCAGGTATTTTTGCTTTCTTCAGGAGTTGTTCTTTGGTTTTTTTTTCCATGATAGACATTATGCTATATGATATTAAAATTAAATTGGTAATAGATTATAGATATATAATCTATATCATAGAATTTAAAAGAAGGTAGTTATTAACCATTTTAGACAAAAATTTGAATTAAACAGGAAAAATAGTAATAATTTTTAATATATTTCTAGTAAAAGGATTGCTAAAGATAAGTTTGGGAGCTTCTAAAAAGCAGTAATTAAATGAATAATAAAGTTAAGCTCTATTTAGCATGAGTTTGGTTAATTTTTCAAAAGATTTTTCTACATTTTCTCCCGTTTTACTGGAACATTCAATAAAAAGATTTAAATTCATTGCTTTAGCGATTTTTTGTCCCTCTTCAGGAGAAACCTTTCTTAGAAGCCCTAAATCTGACTTAGCTCCTAGTAATAAAATAGGAAAAGTTTTTTTAGCTCCATTTACGATCGATAACCAATCTACTATATGCAAAAAAGATGAGTGATCCGTAATGTCATACATCAATATACCTCCTTTTGCGCCCGCTATATAATGTGGAAATATGAATCGAAACCTTTCTTCTCCAGCAAAGTCCCATATCATTAATTTTACACACCTACTATCAACCCTTACCGACTTATATTCAAAATCAACTCCAATAGTCATGCGTCTATCTGGAATAAAAGCATTAGTCATAAAACGCTTCGCTAGGGTGCTTTTCCCACAGCCTGCATCACCAAAAATTACCACCTTAAAAATAGCGCTACTCATTTCCATTCTATCTATTTTAAGCTATTACGATTGATTGTTATGTCTATCCTATTGAATTTATGATACAAATTTGCCCATTTAACACAAAACTATATCCTTAACCATGTTAATTTGAATTATATTCTTTATCCATTATTGTAAAAAATAATTCAACAATAAAGATAACAATATTCATATTTAAATATTTTCAATCTAAATTACCGATTCAGCAAAATTTTAGAGTAAATCAACTAAAAGCTGTTATTATGAGATAATTAAAGACTTTTTCCTTTTTATCCCATGAATTAAAGGAAAAAATTATAAAAAAAAAGAGTATCAACTTACTTTAGGAGGTTGCATGTGTCATAAATGTGATCCTTATCATTCAAGTTAGAGAATTTAAATGAAATAAAGATAAATTATTAAATAAAAAAAAAAGTTAAAAAAGAACTAAGTATTTTGATTGCCTTCAGATTCCTCGAGTGATTCTTTTTGAATCAAATTTTTTCCTGTTTTAGGTGAAATCTTACTCTTTAATTGCTTTTCTAAAGGACGCATCTTTTCTGCATAATTGTCTTCGATTAATTTCTCTCTTGAACGAACTTCAATCCCGGTAGATTTTGGCTTCTTGAGCTTGCTCTTATATTTTCGAATCTTTCTAACTTGTTTAGGATATTTAAGTACCTTTTGATATGCAAATAAGTAACCTCCTAAACCTAATGCGGCGCTTATACCAAGGATGGTTAAAATCTGGAATAACAGAACGTCCTCGGGTGGTCGCACGACGTTTAGAGTAACCGTGAATCGCTCGAATTCATAGTCATCACCAGCATAGACGGAGATGGTAATGACAAATGTTCCTGCTCTCAGATTTGACAAGGTTCCTTCATAAATTCCGTCATTTTCAGGATCGGTAAGAGTCCCTTGACCATAGGCCCAAGTATATGTAACTGTTGCATTTATAACATTTGTGGGGAAATCTAAGTCAAAGAGTTTTATCTCTAGTTTATAATCTTGTCCGGGTTGACGATTGATAACAGTTTCACCTGAAACTGTGGTGATATTTGTTCGGATTCTGTCCACTTGTATTCGAAGAAGTGCAGAATATGATTGATAATTAGCACGTTGAGCATAAATTGTTAGAAATCTAACTCCAATGTCCAATTGGGTTGTTGTATCAATAGAGATTGAATATTGGTGTAGTGAAGGATTCTCGGTAAGATATAAGGATAAACCTTCTCCTACTAATTGAATCGTAGCTCCAGAAATTCCTAAACCGTTATCAAATTCTAGATATTTTACTGTTACATTTAATAAGCTCCGAATAGGGAGCGTTAATGTTCTATCAATTGTTTTATTCAATCCGTTGAGGAAAATGTATAAATCTGTTTCTTTTTCAATTATTTCTATTGTAATTTGGACAGTTTGAGGTTCATAATTTGGTTTTTCTGCATACAAAGTAAGTAAGTTTATTCCAAAGTTTAAATCTAATGTGTTAATAGAAACTTCGTATTGATTATAAAATGCATTTTTGGTTAAATATGTGTCTGCACTTAACCCTTCACCTACAATTTTTATGGTTGCGTTATTAATAAAAGAACCCGTATACTCCTTGTAAATAACGGTTAAGTTAATAAAATCCCCTATTATTACTTCTATATACCTAGTGTTATTTGCATCTAAGTATAATTCCAACCCGGTTTCTATTTGTATTATTTGAATTGTGAAAATGATCGATTGAGGTTCGTATCCCCCCATTCTGGCATAAATCG
>CAZBPC010000089.1:0-13273 GCA_964493715.1 uncultured archaeon | reverse complement strand
TTAAATGGAAGAGTACACATATCTGCTAAGATAGGATTTAATTCCTTAATATCATAATATCTAAGAAATTCAGATATGATATCTATCGCTATTGTCTTGTAACCCACTTCAGTTAAATACATTCCAACAAATCCTGCTCCACACCCTAAATCTAATATAAGAGAATCATGTACAGGTAAATCCAATAATTCCAAAGTTCTAATTGTAATTTTTTCTTGAATTCTCATTAGAGACTTTGAATTTGCATATTTTTCAATATTCTCTTTATCATAATACACTTTGACGTTTGAATATTTATCTTCAGGTCTTACACGCTTTATTTCGAATTTGTAATCATCATTCACAGAAATTTTGCCTTGACATTTATTTTTACTGATCTAATATTTAAGATTCAAGTATAAATCAAAAATTTTATTAAAATTTAAATATTTAATAAATCAGTTGTCAAGTATTAAATTTTCATAAAATTAAAAAGTTAAAACAGGTCCACACAGAATTAAGTGAATATCATGTCTGAAAAAGAAGAAAGAGTTCTTGTAAGAAAAGCAACATTAAATTTAAGGAGAAAATACGGCAGAACCAAACAAATTACCATAGTAGAAAGAGATGCTTTTATTCCTAATTCCTTAGAGGAGGAAATTAAGGAATCTATCTTGAAGAAAAAGTCTATACTAGCTCCCGATATTGCATTAAAATATGATATCCGAATTTCTACAGTAAAACTCTTACTCAAACAGATGGAACAACAAGGTGTAATCAAGCTTCTTGATCCTTCTCTTAATTTAAAAATTTATGTTCCTTCTTCCTAAATCACCTCTAGCATTCAAAAAGTACCAGTAAATTTAGAAAAAAATTTATATTCAACTAAACTATACCTAATTGAAGAATTTATCTAGATGCAGATGTAGCCTAGTTGGTAAGACGCTAGCTTCGAGAGCATAAAAAGTGACGGAGAAAGCTGGTGCGTGAAAGCGCTCGGGGGTTCGAATCCCTCCATCTGCGTTCAATCTTTCACTAATATGAGTAGTATTGTAATGACCAAAGAATTTATCGTGTTGGGAGAATTACATCAAGATCTTTATTATGAAAGTGACTTTTATGATAAATTAGTCGAAAAAATCACGACTAACTTACTTAATTTCTTACATCATAATCCTGATGATCTTAATTCTCGAATTGTCCATAAACTAATAACACAAGCTTTTGGAGAAATCCCCAAGAAGATTGAAGCTCAAGGCTATATCAAAAGAGGAGGGAATGGTAATAATTCCGCAGATTATATCTCACGATTGGAAATTCCAACGAGACTAATCACAGTAATAGGTCGAGATTGTGAATGGATGATTTCAGAACTCAAAGAAAATGGCATTAATGTGGATTATATTTTTCAGCAAGATGCCTTAACACCAATCAGTACAATAATTAAATCGACTTTTACAACCAAAATTTATATAGCTCCAAATCTTAAACAGAAAATGATTTTTAATGGTATAGAAATTACTAAAGAAGCATTTGAAAATGCTAAAATAATATTTACGACACCTATTTCATCTAAATACAAGTTTTTATTCGAAATGGGTGAGTCTTTAGGATTAATTACCGCATTTACTATAGAAGCACAGAAAATTCATTCTCTTGATCAATTATCAACTATAATTGGAGAAACAAAAGATATTTTTTTTGTAAAACTTAATGATGCGAAATTTATTTTAAAAGAAGATCTTATTTTAGATAAAATTGATGAAAAATTAAGCCAATTTGCGAAAGTAAGAGTCTATACTGATGGAGAAAATGGATCTTATCTCTTTACTAATAATTTTCATATTCAGCATCCAAGTATTAAATTGAAAGATACAATTGATTTAACAGGAGCTGGTGATTCTTATGCAGCAGGATTTTTATCTAAAATTTATGAATTATTTGAAGATAAATTGCACTTTCAGGAATTCATGAAAATAGAACGAATTAAAGAATTTGAAGATATACTAAAAGATTCAATGAGATTTGGCACAATGGCTTCTTTATACAAGATAACTAAGCAGTTATCCCCATCAAAAGCAGAACTCGATGATTTTATTAGGCAATTTGATAAAAAGAATTGAACAGATGATTTTACTGAATAATTTGGAATATGATATTTTCCATTTGAGGTTTTGCAGACTCTATTTTATTTAAGATTTCTACGGTCCTTTCAAGATTTTCAACATCTTCCTCGACGATAAAGAGCAAGTAAAATTCTAAATTCCCAAATTTAAGTACTTCGATTAGCCCGGAATATCTTTCACCATTTTCATACTTATCTGAAAATTCATACATTGAGTGATTTTCAGACAAGATTTTTTTCTGTGCTTCGAGATATTTTTCATATATTCGGACCTTTTCTTGTAATTGTAAATGGGGACGATAATATTCTCCAATCGTGAACCCTCTTGAATCAAATAAAGCAATTAAAACTGAATCATAATTATTACTTATTTCAGCAAATAATTGAGAAACCATCTCCATTTTTTCAAACAATAATGATAACCCGCTTGAAAATGCATCCATGATTGATTTTATATCATATATTGAAGTCTCAAAGAAAAATATATCAAAATCCATGCTATATCTCATCAAAGCTTGTTTTATTGTTAAAATACGCTGATTGAGTTCTAAGTCTCTATTAATTTCGGGATCAAATTTATGAAATAATATACATATGGGGGGATATTCCTGTTCTTCTTTAAAATGAAGCAGAATTTCATCTAAATAATCTATGGTTTGTACATAGCGATCATAATCCTGTGCATCAATTACATAATAAATTAGATCAATGCCAGAAAGGTGTCTCGTTGGACTTTTTAGATATTCTTCTCTATATTGAGTTTGACCTCCAAAATCCATCCTTATAAATTCAATTCCTAAGAATTTAAAAGCATCTCGAGCTATTCTTCTTGTAGGCATCAATTTTAGTACTTCTTGTTCAAAACCAAACCGTTTAGTTATAGCTGTAATTATACTGGTTTTACCCGCATTATCTAAGCCTAAAAATCCCAATTTTCGCATTTTCTTACATCGTTGGTTGCAGTTCTTCTATAAGAATATCATCATCTTAGGATTTAAAAATTTGTCGTAAAATAGATTAATTGCAGATTAATTTGAAAATTATTGAAAAATATGCCTGAAATGGTATAATCAAAAAAATCTATTTCATCTCAATTTTTAAGAAGATATATGATAGCTCTATCCTCCTGAAATCGGAAAAGATAAATAAAGCTTATCACCTTCTTTTAATTTGGTCTTATAATTCTTTAGATAAGTAATGTTTCTTCCATTTAATAATACAATCATAATAGGATTTAACTTCTTCTTATTTTTACTCAAAATATTCTCATCAAGATTATCTCGATAATCATTTAAAAATTGAGTAATAATATCACCGACTGTCATTCCATCATATTCTATCTTGCTTTTGTTTGTTCTAAGAGCAAAAATATTAAGCAAATTTAATTCTATTTTAACCATTATTTTTCATGTTTTTAAATGTCTCATCTTTTTAAAACTTCATGCTATTTTAAATCTAAGAAAAAGGTTCAAATGATCGATTCTTTAGATTATGATAAGGAAATATTTATTTTAGTCATATTTTTCAACGCCTCATCAATTAGTGGATCAATATTTAAATTGTTAAAGATCTTCAAAATTTCTTCTTGATTGTAATTTTGATTTTGTGGTTTTAATTTACAATACTCAAAAATTTTCAAATTTTTAGATATTTTTTCTCTTAAATTGTGTATTTCTTTAGCATCGAACCCAATTAAAGAGGTAAAAATCGGATAATCTGAAAATAAATAACTTAATGCAATTGATTCTAAATCAACATTATCATCGCAATATGAGGTATTTGTTAGAGTAAGTCCATCTGTAAAAGCTCTGATATTGTCATAACGTTTTGCTTCAAGCTCGGAATTTAACTTTCCAATTAACTTAAATCTGGTCAATCGACAAATTCCACATATTAGTTCAGGATTATTAATTTTTAGGACAATTTTTTCTAATAATTGTAACAAATTGATTTTAATAAGCGTAAATTGAGAATAAGGTGTATAAGTTAATAATTCTCTCCAATTAGATTCCCAAATATTTTGATTTTCAAGATTATTTGTCATGCAAAATAGGATAGGAAAAATATTACTGCCTCGCTTCATCAACATAAAGCCTGCAATCAAATCATATATTCTCCCAACATCCATTACGAACATTTTTTTTGGTGATTCGATGGGGAGACCTACCCAGGGGGTTTTTATTATTTGAGAAAATACATATGAAAACTCATCGCGAATTTCGATAAAGATTTTCTTATTCGGATTTGATAAGTTAACTTTCAAATCGTAATCAGGTAATTCCTCGACTATTCTTCCTCCTACAATTCGAGCAACATCAATAGAGGAATAATCATGCGTGCCAGATCTTCTTACTCTTAGTGCAAACGTGTCTCCTTTTTTTAGTATTTCCTTAGCTATTTCAATAACTCTTTCACTAATATTATTAATTTTATTTGAAGTTCTTATGGTTGGACTTATTGAGAAAATCCCAAATACCTTTTTTAGTACATTAATTGCATCCCGTAAATCATCATTTTTAAAAAAAAAGAAAATTCTCGATGAATCTTTACTCAGTTGATACTTATTGAATGGAATACCATTTCGATTAAGAGCGTTCTTGATATTTTCCATCAAGATTTTTAACATGCGTATCTTTACCTTTTGAGATTTTAACCATATTTCGGAGTATCGGATGATTACTAAATTATATTGTTTCAATAAATGAAGTTTTTCCATGCTAATTGATTCCAGATATGATTATAATATGTAATTTGTTAAATGAAAATAATATTAACTTTTGGGCTAAATTAAAATGTTAATATAATAATTTCCAATAATTCTAGATTTTCCGGTTTTTAAATTATGTTCTTTGAGCAAGACGAGTCCTTTCTCAAAGATTTCTATCTCAATAAATGCTTCGTCAAATCTTCTCCCATCTAAATTTCCACCGTTTGAAAATATCGTATTTTCAATCTTTACATTGAATGAAATACTCGGAGAACTATTTAATACTAAATCAATTTGTGATCGCGCAAACTGTGATAATGCATCTCCTGAGTCTAATAGCTCTGTTCTCCATACACTTAGAGGAGTAGGAATTAAACCATGAAAACATGATACTCCAAAAATTTTTTTATGGCTCAATGAAAGTACTTGTTCTATAAGATTATTTAACTTTTTTCTCCCTATAAAACCTTCTTTTGAGTCTGGAGTGGTTGAATTAATCCCTTGAAAATATAATTTATCACTATTATAGAGAGGATTATATTCACCTATATACCGTTTCCAGTAATCCCATGCAGGAGGGATAGAATCTTGAGGACCTGGGACTACTATATAAGGATATTTAAATCGGTTCAACATTTCCTTAGAAATAACAAATTCCTCTTTAAAACTATTTCTAGTCAAATTTCCAGAATGTACTATCAAATCTACATCGGAAATATGATTAATCTTGTCTATAGCTAGAGGAAATGATGTGTTTGTATTATTTGGGATATCAGAAACTAATGAATTTGAAATTTGAATAATTCTGCAAATAGGTCTCTTATTAATTTTTAAATCTAAAGGAATATAATAATTAACTTCTCTATGAATTTGTATCTGGGATGTTGAATCTAAAACGGGTATTATTTTGAAACTAACATTCCCTCCCTCAATTTCTATTATTGAATACGTAAATAATTCTCGGTATCTTGTCTTATTACAGGAAAAAGTACCAGCATTAAAAATAAGTAAATCTTTCTCACTACTGCTAACTGTGTATAGATTAGAAATGTGTCTATGACCATTTAAAACAAGATCAGCTTTCGCATCTAAAAGCATTTGAAGCATATCTCCTGAATCATCAATTGCTGAGCGCTCTTTTCCCGTGTTTGGAATGGGAATGAGTTGATGATGAAAACATACAACTTTAAATTTATCTTCACGTTCGGGAATTTCTAATTCTTTGCGAACAGTATCGATAATACTATGATGAATTATCCCTCCTGGAAGATCCGGTTTAGTGCTGTCAATTCCAATTACGTATATATCATCATCTTCATATTCATAATGACGCCTGCCAATCATTTCTTCAAATAATAAGTAACCCACATTCATCGCATCGTGATTTCCAATAAGCATCATTATTGGTGCCTTAGAACGGGGATTGAATTTTGCTAATTGCTCTAAACTAAATTCATATTCCAATAATGTTCCTGTATGGGTAATATCTCCTAAGTGAAGATATAAAGAAACATCCTTAATTTTATTTATCTGGTCAATGCCCACATTATACGCATGTAAATTAAAAGCACCACCAGAACGACTAAAGTGTGTATCTGATATTGTGACAAATTTCTTCTTTGGAATAATCTTTTCTGAATTATTAAAGCGTAAAATCTTATCTGTTGTCATAATAATTGTTTAATCTATTAATTTTGCAGGATGTCCTCTATATAACCTATCTTCTTCAAGAATAGAATTATAATCACTATAAGAGTGTGCTCCTAATTGGACTTTTTTTTTTATAATTGTTCCTGGAAGAAGCACGCATTTAGCACCAATAAGAGCATCATCTTCGATAACAATCCTCTTTAAGATAAATTTGTCTTGTTCGATACCAAATGTCAAAATTGTTGAATTCATGCCTAAAATGACATTCTTACCTATTTTAACAAATTCCGAAGAAATCCAAGTATTATCACACAAGCTATTTTTTCCAATTTTTACACCAAAGAATCTCAATGTAAATCGGTTTTTAAACCAAGGTAAAGGATTTGATGCCATAATGAATAAGGGCCATTTTTTAATAATATTTCTCAAGTTCCAGAAGAAATAATTCTTGTCTTTTAGATTACGTTCAAAAATGCCTTCCGTTGGAGTAAGAATTAAATTTGCTATTTTTAAGAATAGAAATGAAACTAAAATTGCACCAAATTGAAGAAGATAAATCATAAGCACTAAATTAAAAGGAAAAAGAAACACAAATATAAGATAAAATGGTGTACGCCATAAAAAGAGGATGAAATAATATTCCATAATTGATACTGGGATAAAACTTAGAATTATTATTAGTAAATATATAGGGATAAACTTCTTTCTAACATTTTCATCTATTGGTGTAGGGGAATCACCTTTCAAGCTGGCAGGTTGGAACATGTGTCAGTCCTCCATTTTCTTTGATGTATCCTTTATCTTTGAGACCTTCTGTTGGGAGTCTTCAACTGATTGTAAAGGTAATTTAATATTAACTGGGATCCCAACATGTATAAGATCACTCTCCAATTTTTGACCAATCGAAGTGTAACTATTTGCGCCTAGTATTGCTCTATCTTCCATTTGCGTGCCAGGAGCAACAATTGTTTGAGGTCCTACTACGCATGCTTCACCAATTTTGACTTTTTGGATAAACAATCTATCTTGATATATCAAATGAGAAAATATGCATATATTTAACGAAGTCATTGTAAAATCTCCTATTTCAATAAAGTAAGGATCTACATATCCTTCGTATAAGACTACATTTTTGCCGATACGTAAGCCAAAAAATCTATACGCAAAAATATCGGCCCACGGTAGGGGTAATGCTCTTGCTAACCAAATAGGAAAATACGCAGTCCAAAATTTCCTATGTACATATTTCCATTCCTTACTATCTCGCAAGAAATTTCCTTCCTTTGATGGAGATAATTTATTTAAAATCTTAAATATGACAACCGAGAAGAGAATAATTGAAAAAGCAAATAAAAAGACACATCCGTAAATATTAAATGGTATGAGGCAAATAAACAATATGCGCTCTATTAATGAATCATTTATCGGAAATGGAAATATAATCTGATTCGTAAAATAATAATACAAATTATTCCAATACCATAAATTCGCAAAAATGGTAATTAACAATCCTATATATAATTGTAATATTATTATCAGCGTGAAGGGTGTTTTATACACTCCTGAGGTAGATATTATTTGAACTTTCTTATCTAAAATCTCGCTTTCCATGATAAAAAACTTGTTTCATGCCTCTATTCTTCAATATATCAATATATGATCAGCCCTTAATATATATCTTTTATACCTTTATGGAAATAAAACTAAAAATTAGAAAACTATGAGGAATGAGCTATCTCAGATGAAAATTGTAATTATTTTTTAAAAGCTTCATCATTCGTAATATAAAACGCAAATTCTCGTTATTGCTGTTGATATTAATAGAATTTGTTTGAAATTCCTTGATAAATCGGGTTTTATAACTAGAGGGCGTTAAAATGCTTTTTAATTCAATAATGATTTTTCTAATAAGTATATCCTCTGAATTCAATATGTGAAGGTTATCTTTTGGAAGAAAATCAAAATCAGAAAAAATGTCTGAAATAGCATTTTCATCAAGGATTATGCTGTCCACCATTCCTCCTAATTCTTTCGCTATCTTATTGACATTGTTCAATGTAAAATCATTTTCATTGTTTCTTAAAATTATGAGAAGCCGTAAATCGGCAGGAATTTGTGAAAGAAGATATATAAAATCTCGATTTTTGATCAATGATGAGTCATACGTTTTTCCCACTAATTTATCATTAATATTATCGAGTTCCGAAATTATTGAGCAAGCTTTTGCACATATTTCATCAGGATCGATTTTAGTTCCGTCAGATATGCAATTAGCGATTGGTAAGGCGTCAACATCAATAATGTGAGCGGAATAAAACGAATTTTTAAAAATCCTCTGTAATTTTTGTAATGCTTTTTCAAAATTTGCTTGTAGATTTATCATTAGCGAATTATCTTTTTTTAGAGCCTTATTGTTTTATTCAAAATTTATGTTTTTAAAGTTCTAATAAAAATTATCTTGAAAAAGAAGCTCCAGAATTTTTTTTTTCATTAAAATTAAATATATATCCAATTATTGTTTATTTAATCAAAATGATCAAATTAGAATCAACAATATTCTATTACGAGTGTGAAAAATATGTCGATTGATTGGGCCGCCGCAGAAGCCAAACCAGACAAAACTCAGAAGGTTGAAGGCAGATTCTTGCTGGATCTGAGGGCTAAAGTTAATGATCTTGAACAACAAGTAAGTGAACACCGAAAAGAGCTTACTCAAACACAAAAAACGCTCCAAGATACTACAAAAAATTTAGATAAGGAAACTAACGAGCATAATTCAACCAAATCTACTTTGGATGGCGTTAAAACTGAATTGGCATCAGTTAAATCCTCTCTCGAACAAAGTATGAAAGATATCGAGAGTAAAACGCAAACGATTGCTAGAATTACGGCAGAAATGGATGGGTTACAAACAAATCTGACTGGAGCAAATTCGAAAATAAGTGAATTGGAAACAAATTATGCAGCAAAAGAGAGCGAAGTATCCGCTTTAAATGAAAAAAATGCTAGTCTAACTGCTGATTTGGATGATTTGAAAAGTGAATTAAATAACGCCATGAGTCTTGGTTCAGAATCTCAAGAGCAAGTTAGTCAACTTTCAAATAAAATCCAAGAATTAACAAGCAAACTTGAATCTGCTCAATCAGAGAATGCAAATCTTCAATCCCAACTGCAAGAATTTAATGATTTATTGATACAAAAAAATGGAGAAATTCAGAATTTATCGGGTTCTATTGGTGAGAAAGAAAAACTGATTGAAGCCCAGACTTCTCTCATTGAAGAAGTTGAAACCGAACTAAGTGAATTAAAACCCCCTGATATTGGTTCGGGTGGCTTTGCTAGCGATGAGAGGACCACGTGCCCCATGTGTGGTGCTGTAGGCCATGATATTAAACAAATTGAAGATAAAGGCAAAGTTTTGAGTTACGTGGGGCATATTCCAAAAATCTATTAATTTCTAATATTTTGGGAACTGTATGCCAAAAAGCACGTATGCAAAAAATGCGGTTACGAGTTTTGAAAGAATAATAATCTGTTTTTTTTTCTATTTTTATTAAAAATCTTAATCAAAGTTGATTAAACTTACTATAGAGAGTCTTAATTAAGTATTGATAATATTAAGAGAGTATTAGAATTGAAATTGAATATTGATGAAAAAAGATTGCAAAATTTTTAAAAGATTAATACCATGAAAAAAGAGAGAGCAATTATCATTAAGAATCCCCGACTGAGAAGAATTCGGAATGAATTAAGAAACATACTACAATTGTGGATTGATGATATTTGGAGTTCTTTAACCGAACAAATAGAGAAACATAATTGGGATGATGATCGATCTACAATAATTCTAAGAAATAGATCCGAATTATGTCTATTTGAGGAATTGTCCATTTGTCTCTGTCTTCATTGCGGTCATAGAGATAAAGATATGATATATCGTCCTGATATGAGACAATGGCTCTGTATTGAATGTAATTCTGAAATCGTGTATTATGATAAACTAAGAAATGAACTTCAGATGAATAAGAGTGAAATTGAAGAATTTTTCAACCGATTGAAAGGAGGTGAGGGCATT
This sequence comes from uncultured archaeon, assembly GCA_964493715.1. Taxonomy (GTDB): domain Archaea; phylum Asgardarchaeota; class Lokiarchaeia; order Sigyniarchaeales; family SOKP01; genus SOKP01. The sequence goes on along the minus strand of CAZBPC010000089.1, from coordinate 2,737 downwards.
GGAATCACTCGATTAACGCGTTCGGGCATCAAATGTGGTGGCGACTCTTACCCTCTTTCTAGAGCAATTCTAACAAAAATGGGGATAAGCCCAGAAATTCAAGATCAATTTCTGAGATTTTGCCGATACTATGGTGGTCATTGTGATTGTGAAATTTGGCTTAATTCTGCTCGATTTTTTTAAGAAGCACGTTTGTAAAAAGTGTGGATATGAATTTTAACGTATTTAATATGTAAAAACTAATTTTTTTTGTTAATTTCTTTTTATTCTTTTACTTGCTCTCACCAAGGTCTTGAACGGCTAAGCTTAATAAAGAAAATAGAAAAAAAGAGAAAAAAATATCACATTATATTCGTGATTTTTTTTGATCATGTATTATTTCGCGTTTTTCTTTTACTTTAAGAAGTTTTTCTCCATGTAATGGATATTTATATATTGCTAATGCCGCAATTACTAATGCAATGGCGGGAAGGGCAAACATTAGTATTTTTAACCCTATTTCCACGTCTATCCCAGGGTTGGGTACATATCCTCCACTCCAATCAGTTCCTGAGAAAACAAATCCAATAGCTAAAATGACTAAAACATTTGAAAATCGAAGAACGAACGCATTGACGCCATAATATCCTGCTTCTCGTCTCATGCCTGTAGCAATCTCATCTTCATCAACAATATCAGCAACCACTAGATCGATAATAAAAAGTGATCCCGATAAACCGATTCCGATCAAAAAGAAGACAATTAACCCTCCAATAAATTCGCTTATAAACATAGTTCCGGAAAGAGCGAAAATCCAGATTATAAAAGATATAATCCAGGCCTTTCTATTCCCAATTTTTCGCACTAAAGGTTTCCATAGAAAGGTAATGAATAGCGTCGCAGATAAAAATGTAGTTGCTAGTAGCACAGAAGTTAAGATTCCTGATTCCACATGCAGTACATTTTGCGCATATAATGGCACGATCGTAGGAAGCATGCCATATACGAACCACACGCACGTCTCAGCGATGATATACCATCGAAATGATTTACTTTTAAAGCAATTTTTTATTGTTTTGAACAAGCTGAAAGCATTCATGTAATCTTGCTGAAATTCAGTTCTTTCCTTTGGACCAAAGATTAAAAATATGAGAGAACATGCAAACTATGATGATTCCTGCAATAATACCAAACAGCTGGAATTGTGGTAAGGAACTTGGTTTAGTATAGGATGAAATTATTAATCCTGGTAATATAAATGCAACGATTAATCCAATAATTGTAAAAACTTGACGAATATTGTTAGCTTGTGTCCGTTCTTTTTCAGTCATGAAAACTTCAGGGAAGAGTGAAGTTAAATTCAAGCTAAAGATGGTATAAAATAGCTCAAATAGTACAATTATTATTAAAAAATAGGAAAAATTCGCGATTTGACCAGTTATTCCGTATGAAATGGGGGGTGTATATATTAATGGCATCACTATTGCCAAAGGAATAAATGCACCGATGATATATGGCATTCGTCGGCCCCATTTCGTGTGTGTTCTATCGGATAGATAACCCATTATCGGATCGTTGAATGCATTCCATATCGACCACAGTATAAAGCCAAGAACCATTAACCATGTTTCAATTCCCACTATCGCAAAATAAAAAGTGAATGTTAGTAATATAAATGACTGATATGCAGTGATATCACTTATCTGGCCAAAACTATAAAACAAAGCTTTTTTACCCGTACTAGATTCTTTTTTACTCATTTAAAATCCCACTTTTTTTAATTGAAATGGTAATTAATCATATTCAATTTTTTGTTAAATAAATATTTTGTATGATTATTTTTACACTAATGGCAATAAAATTAGCAATTTTTCTCATATGAAGCTAGAGTTTGATATTTAGGTAGGTCTTTCATATGAATATTGAGTATTGCGGATTGAAAAACCCAACTTCTCATATGTATGTATTGCTGGTGGATTATTAACCCTAACCGTGATAAGACATTCTTTTTTATCAACCAGAAGTCCATTTAATACTGAGGAAATTAAGGAACTGGCGTAACCTTTATTTCTATAATCTGGATGAGTTCCTACTACCATGAAATAGCCGATATTTTCATAATTCCAAATCCGAGTCAAACAAATTAGTTGATTGTTATGAATTATAGCAATTGGAATATTAGTATCATCAATCAAGACGTCTTCAGTTTTAACAGAACCCCAATATTCTGGATCACATATATTCATGAATGATGCGATCTCTTCTCTATTGGCATCTGATAAAATATTGTAAGAATACATCTCAAAATTCTTTTGTTCCCCTTTTTTCATACCCATGCGATACAACCCAGTTTCCTTAGTATATTCTGGAAAATAATTTGTTATTATTCCCTTATGTTCTTCAAATCCAGTTATTGATATGGGCTTGAAATTATTATCCTTTAATAAAAGCTCAAGACTCTCGAAGGAACCTCTCAATTGAATTCTTCGATCTTTCCAGTTCAGCAACATTCCATGAATCTTGGCCTTATTATCCAGAACCATATAAATTTTAGTATCTTCTGAATATTGAGCATAATCAACGTGGAAAAATAAGTACTCTGAAAAATTATCTTTAATATAATTATAAAATATTAATTCATTATCTGGCGTGACTTCAACTGATTTCAAACTTTCCTTTCTCATAGAGTGAACAAATTAATTCGAATCTATAAAAATTATGTAAAAATAAAAAAAAGATTAGATATTTGATTTTTTCT
>CAZBPC010000088.1:0-14008 GCA_964493715.1 uncultured archaeon | reverse complement strand
TAACCCAAAATTTTCTGCTTTTTCGTATTTTTAATATACCCTCCAAGATATGTGGTTAGAGCAACAGCAATTAATGCATATCCGGGAATTTCTCCATAATCTGCACCAAAATTACCCCAAACTGAGTTTTTATCTACAACTGCAATAGATATTTGTAAATCGTAGACTCCAAAGATAATCGCTAAAATCATCCAAACCAAGATTACATAAATAAGTAAAAGATTTATTCTTGATAATTTCATGATTCCTAACATTCCAATTAATAATTTGAATAATTATATTATTAGTATTTCAAAATAAAAATTTGACTAATCATTATTAAGTGAGTTAATTGATTCTTCGATTTCATTCCTAATTGCGATTGCGATATTTGGGTAATCAGTATAAATAGCTGAAACTTTCTCATTTTCTATTTGCATGATTTTTTTTAGCCGAGATTTATTATTAACATCCCAAACGTAGCATTTAAGATCATGATTGACAATTTCATTAAAGTTTTTCATGTTTGCTCTAGATGATTTGAGATTAATTGTGTTCACATTTAATTTGTGTAGCTTTTTAAAGTTTACGTTAGCATCATTAATCTTCACTATATCTTCTGAAAGTGTATAAATCAGTTTTACATTATTCTCAAATTTTCTTAACTGTGAAAGGACTATCATTCTTCTATCAGAAATTTCAATATTGTTTAATAACCCATATTGCTTGGCAATAGTAATGAGAGCTTTACCGGCATTTATTCCCCGAATATCAAAACTTATGCGGACTTCATGTTCGTTTAATATCATCTTAAATAAATCATGAGCGGTTGGTATTTTTCTATTATTGGGGAATTCTAACTTTTGGAGCTCATTATATGTTAAATTGGCAACAGAATATGTTTTGGAATTTAATTTAAAAACATAATCATGAAAACAGATTAACTCTTTATCTCCCGTGAACTGAACATCGGTTTCTATTCCAACGTTATAATTTAAAGCCTTAAGAAAGCAAGGAAGGGTGTTTTCGATGCATAAACCCATTCCTCCTCTATGCGCAAAAATGTAAGGATGCTTCATGATAAGCGATTCTTGAGATTTTGTAGTACAGAAAATTGAAAACTATAATTTTTAAAGAAATTTAAATTTACAATATCACAATGCAAGAAAAAAGGAGATTTGAAAAATATGAGTGAAAACGAAACTCCCTCAGATGAAAAAGAATCATTCCTGAGCAAATTTAAGGGTTATATTAAAAATCTTTTAGATTTCTCTCATTACGATAAGAAAACAATTTTGTACATTATTGTCTTTATAGTACTAATTTTACTTTCACTTTTTTTACTTTATTATATTTATTTCGTGGATGGCACAATACTATATCGACTTGTTGTAGATTGGTTTGTAAATCCAATTTATTATTTAGGATTTGTGGGTATTCTAATATTTATAGCTGTAATGGCTATCCAAGGACTTATAGTTCCAATACCTTCTGAAATCGTTCTACTTGCAACCGGAATAATATGGGGTGTATTTGGTGGTGGCGTGATGGGAATCATAGGGTCTATGGCAGCAGCTTTACTATGTTTCTACATCAGTAAAAAAGGAGGTCGCCCGTTAGTTAAAAAATTTGTAGGAGATAAAGTTATAGATTTAGCAGACAATTTTATTCATAAATATGGCATGGGTGCAATTATAGTTGCTAGGTTCTTGCCCTTTATAGCTTTTGATCCTATAAGCTATGCTTCTGGATTGGTCGATATGGATGTTAAAAAATACAGTATTGGTACTTTAATTGGTTCAATCCCTCGAGCTTTTTTTTATTCTTGGTTAGGTTCAATATTAGGGATCACTCCTCCTGTTGATTGGGCAACTCTACCATTAAAAGAAATTGAAGCACAATCTGCGTTTTTTAATAATGTCTTGTTAATAATACTGGCAATACTAGTTGTCATGTTTGTAGCCTATTATATTACGAGCAGATATTATAGTAGAAAAGCAGAGTCTGAAAAATAAGGGATACTATCATGATTATTAAAAAACCGCAGACTATTGTGAAGCAAGTAAGTAAGATATCCATATTTCTAAACATAATCACGTCTTCTTTAGGTATTCTTTATCTAATAATGCCATCACCTTCTATACTTTATGATATTTTTGGAATATTTATGATATTCACATGGTCATCGGATCTATTAATCCTATTTACAATCGATAAATTTTTGAACAAATCATCAATCATTGGTAAAAAAATCAATCGACACTCATATTTTTTCATTATGAGCTTTATATTTTGCATTATAATGATTGTTTTTGGCATTATTTTTACCAATTTCATTATAAGTGGTTTTCTTGCTATTTTAGGTTCATTAATGATCATTTCTGGATTTTTCATAATAGCTATCTATGGAATTTATTATTCCTTGTTAATCTTTTCAAATAATGATATCAAGGAGGGATGGAATTTTGACTAAATTCAAAAAAATAAATATCCTCAAGGTAATCTTGATTAATATCTGTATCTTAACGTTTATTGTAGGTATCTATTTTACCGCCATCGTGCTTTTTAAAATTCCAACTAGTTTGGCTATAACACTATCATATTTTCTTAGTCAAATCTCAGGATTTTTAACTATTCTATACATACTCACCACAATTTTACTTTTAAAATTGCTATCCACAAGATATAAAAAAAAAACGTGGATTTCTAAAATAGTTTTAATTTTTGGCTTTTCTCTTGCCCTCCTTAACTCACTACCATTAATATCTACTCCCTTTTCAATTCAAAATGCCGAAAATGAATTCAATTTGGCATATGGATCTGATTGGCGATCAACGATTCCAAATCAAGTAGAGTCATACATGTCACCCACTCAATTCAATTTATATGGATACTTTTTGGGTTTTCCTATTAAAGATTGTAATGTAGATGTTGATGTTTTATACTATGAAAATGATGGACTCCGGTTATATTTCGATGCGTATTATCCAAAAGGGGATGGATCAAAACTGCCTGGGAATAATAGTGTAATCATAAAAATTCATGGTGGAAGTTGGCAATATGGGGATAAAAGCTTAGGAAATGTATTAGTTCTTAATAAATATCTAGCAGCTCAAGGATATGTTGTCTTTGATATTCAATATGGACTATTAGACGCTGGAGGATCTTCTTTTATACCTACTCCAGATTATGTGAGAGGAAATGTTACTCTTTCAGATATGATTTACCAAATAGGGAATTTCACGAAAAGACTTGAAAATGAATATGCTCCAATATACAAAGCAAACTTGAATTCAGTTTTTATAATGGGTGGAAGTGCTGGAGGACATTTAACAGCTGTGTGTGGTTTAGGATATAATGATCCTTATTTTGCAGGAAATTTTAGTAATGCTTTAAATATTAAGGGAATTGTTCCAATTTACCCTCCTAATTTTGCAGCTCGTTATTTTGATGATGAACCCCTTACACGCCTCATTCCTGGGGATCCTCTCTCAAATCCAACCGCTTATGCTAAATTTACACCGAGTAATTTAGCAGATGCCGGGGATCCTCCTGCTTTAATATTTCAAGGATTGAGAGATGATTTAGTTTCATTAGATAATGCAGAAACGATAAAATCAGCTTTAAATAATAATGGAATTAATTGCTTGCTCCTGACTTTTCCATTTGCAGCTCATGCGAGTGACCTTATTGTAGGGAATAGTTTCTCACAAGTTTGGGTTTATTATTTAGAGCGATTTCTGTATATATCACAGCAATCATCTTAATTTCACTTTTATCTAATTTTGATAAAAATGTCAAAATTTAAATAATAATCAGATCAATTTTTCATTACCCTGAAATTCAAAATTTAAAAGGTGAAAAACAGATGGGAATTTACATGGTAACTGTGTGGTATCCTCCTCATAAGGCCCCTGAAATGGCAAAACTCTATGTTAAACAATCCAAGGATATCAAATTCGTCACTAAATGGAGAGTTTTTAACACATCAGGAGGATTAGATGGTATAAAACAATATCATCTATTATATACTGAAAAAGGTAAGTTAGAAGAAGCAGAAACAGAGGTAATGAAATATTTCATGCCCTTTCTTAATATTGAGGGATTTAGATATTTAGTTGAGCCGTTGATGGGCGTTTCTGACAGTTATCGTCTTCTTGGCATGAAATGGGAATAACATTAGATGTTATTAAATCAATTTTTTTTCATTTTGTTTTATTCATATTACCAAGATCATATTGAGTTTTATTATTTATTGTAAAAAATAAGATATTATGGATGATTCTAATCAAATTCATGGATATGTAAGTTTTAAAAAAAGCACAGACAAATTATCTCATATGTATGAGGATCTCTCTGATGCAATAATTGAAAATAACACGAAATCGATATGGGAACTTTCAAAAATGATCACGCGATACCAATTTTCTGAAGAAAATGAATAAAGTTTAATTTGATTAATACACGATCATTTAACTGATAATTTTCTCTTCGGTTTGAAATATGTAATAATTTAATAAAATACTCAACCTTTAAGTCAATCTTAATTAATTATGTGGAATTTAAATTTTTTATGCTAAAATATAAATTGATGTATCATACTAGAATTCTATCCAGAAAAAACATTACATATATTGATATATAGTATCATGAAAGTCATGGGAGATTTTGAGGATATTATAGAAACCAACGTGATTCACGAATTAGAGTGGTTGCGTGAGGAATTTGATTATTTATTCCGATTCAAGAAAGACCGCTTATCTCAAAAAGATATTGAAATCGCTAATCAGATTATCGATTGTGTGATTAATCATTATAGTGGTACTTTAGATGATAAAACTGTTGATTTATTAAGTAAATCAATCGAAGCAATAGTAAAATGTTACCCTGGACTAATCACCTAAATCTGATAGCATTAAAAATAAAACTTACTTTTTTTATAATATTAGAAATGCATCGAAAATGGATAGAATGAGCCTTTATGAAAAGCCTTCTTTTAAGTCATTGGAACAAGTCAACGGGTCCAGAATCCATTATTAATTATCCACCAGATAAGAATCTTATCACAAAAGATTTATTATTAAAAATTTGGGCTCAACATGAATTAGTTGATAATACCATGATTGAACTTCAAGTTTCAGCTGAAAATGAGGTATTTAGAAAGTACGTCTCAATCCTTCAAGAATATGAAAATGAAATTTATTTTTTAATTTTAATTTATGAACAAAAAGAAGAGGAAGTCATATCACCAGATATCTTAGCCATAATCGGGCGAAATTTACTAGAATTGATGAATACAAATAAAATTACAAGAGCCATATCAGAAGCGTTTAATACAATTAATAATTATTCAAAGCACGAAAGTGAGAACCTAATCAACTTCTTTCAGGACAAAATTAAATTTACAATATTACAGATCCTCGAAGAAGGGGTAATATCTAAGTCAAATTTAACAAATAAGCTAAGGCAAGAATACGGTTTTTCAACTGTTAATATCGATCTTCTACTAATTTCCTTCTTAACAGAAAATTTAATTGTTAAAAAGATCGTTCCAGGTTTTAAAGAATGTTATTTTTTAATTCAAGATCTTACATATGCCAGAATTCCGCCTGAAAAGCTTCCCGAAATTATTAAAGATGATCAAATTTTAAAAAGATACAAACAAGAATTAATTCAGTTCTTTTCCAATTACGAATTCGCAAAAGAAATCCAAGATAAATATCTTACTGGTTTTTTAATTGATAAAGATATTTATAATCTGATAAAGGAATTACGGCATAGATCTTTTACAGTAAATGAATGCCTAAATTCTTTAAATAATAAAGAAGATTTGTTTGCTGAGTTATTGAAAAAAAAAATCATTTTTGAAGCAAAAGGTTTTTGCTTTTTGTTTTCAGATATTCGTTTTGTCAAATTCACTCCATTTTACATTATAAATAACCTCAATAAAAGATATCACGACCAAAATATCTCACTTGATCAATATCATACTCATTTAAAACTTCTTTTAGATAAATCTTCTATTGATAATTATTGTATAATTTAATGATTGAGTTATTTCAATCAATTATATATCATCCTTGCAAAATAAATAAAACTTTTTAAGCTCAAACTCAAAATTAGTAACAATCACTTCAAAACGTGTAATAATAATTATGACTTTAGAATTAGTTGATATCTTACAAGGAAGTTTTAGCTTGATTTTTGTGGTTATTTCTTTAATTATTGGAATTACAATCCTCTCAAAATATTCGCAACATAAATCAAGACTTTATATCTTAGTAGGTCTCTCATGGATTGGGATAGCTAACCCGTATTTTCCAGATTCAATAAGTTTTGTAATGAATATGCTCTTTCAACAATCATTACCTGTTGAATGGTATCTGATAATAGGAAATGTGTTCATACCTCTTGCTTTATTATGCTGGCTTATCGCTTACACGGATATGATTAATAAAAAACGACAACCCTTAGTAGTGGCCTTGACTATTATATTCAGTATATTATTTGAGATTGCATTCTTTTTCTTTTTCTTCACTGATATAACACAAATAGGTGTTATTGTCCCTTCACGACCATTTACGGTTGAATTTGGGTTATTTATTACGATCTATTTGCTGTTAGTTATTTTAATACTTCTTATAACAGGAGTTAAATTCGCGCAAAAATCTATCAGATCAAAAGAAAAAGATGTTAGACTCAAAGGAAAGCTGTTAAGGGCTGCTTTCATAACATTCACTATTGCTGCTATTTTGGATTCATTACTTGGTACTCTTTTTGGAAATCCAACTGATCCTTTACTGGCCATTATGGTGGTTGTGGTAAGATTGTTGTTAATATCCAGTGCTTTGGAATTCTACGGTGGCTTTATTTTACCCAAATGGATGCATGCAATTTTTATAAAGAAAGATAAACAAGAATAATACAATTTTTTTTATTTTTTTTAACTTTAACTTTTAAAAAGAGATCTCTTCTTATACTTTAGAAGTTTAAATTTTATCGATGCTGCCTTTATCCGAAAAATCTCCTTCCTTCGGAGCTTTACCATTTCCATAAATCTGATATAAGACAGTTCTTCTAGCGCATTCATAGAAACTTCGATAAATATTTTTTTCTTTATCATAAAGCGCACAAGTATCATAAATTATAGGATTCCAATTATAAAGATTATCCTTAGGATCAAGCCATAATCTTTCTTTCTCTAATACATGTTCATAATCCTCTACACCAATTGTTTCTTCAAGGTCTTGTTTATTCAACATGACTATAACCGGTATTTCTTTAATTAATTTATCTTGTGCAATATTCTTTAATTCCAATAGAGATTCCACATTGTCTTCGAGATATTTAGATTGCGAGTCTACAACTATAATTACAGCATCCGTCCCTTGAAATATTTTGGATCTTAGAGGGCTAAAGCTCGATTGACCTGCTACAGTAAATACTCTATAAAAAATTTTCTTTTGTTTTGTAGATTGGAACAATCCTCTATCGAAATATAATGTTGCACCACTTTCTTTTTCTATTTTTTTAAGCTCTTCAACTGGTTCAATATCCTTCTTGGACTCTTTCGTGATTTTATAAAGTGTCTCCAAAATTGTTGTCTTTCCTGAACCTGCCATGCCCCAATACACTATTTTGATATAAACACTTCCATCTTTTGTTAAAACCACTAATATTTCACCTTAGCAACTTTAGTCCTTTTTAGTAGACCTACTATAGTTAATAAAGTATAAATAATAAGCTTTTCTGTAGCTTACATTATTATACATTACCCTATATTAAATATTTGATATATTAAATTATTAACTTAACCTTCAATTTAATTTTTCAAATGAACAGAATTATTTTTTTAGCATGTATTCTGATCCTCTTTTAGAACTTGAAATTTTCAAGGAACAAAAAAATCATACAAAAATAACACGAAAAAAAATGGATCAATACTCAGATTCTGATTGGAATTGGGACTTTTTTAAAGAATTGGTGGAGGATATAGAAGAAAATAAAAATATTATAGATTGCATCTCTTGTGGCAAATGCGTGGGTGATTGTCCCGCAGCAAAAATCTCAAATTTCAACATTAGAAAAATTATAACTAAAGTTTTACGTGGAGATAAGAGTGTATTAAAAGATTCAGATATTTGGTACTGTTATTTATGTGAAAAATGCAGACGAGTTTGTCCAAGAGATGGAATAAATATTCCTTTGCTTATCATTAATTTAAGGAATGAATCATTCAAGAAAGGATTTGGTCCGAAATATAATGATTTAAGAAAATTTGTTGAAATGTCTGAACGCTTTCTTAATTCTGGAGTAGTTGTTGAAAAATCATTAGGAGAACCGCTCCCAGCTGAAAGAATTAAAGAATTAAATGTTATTTGTAATTTCGCTCGAATAAACTATGTTTTTAAAGCTAGCAAAGCTAAGAATAAGAATAAACCTAAAAAAAGATAAGATTTCATCATGGAGTTTAGTCAACTTGCTCTAAATTTGGAGGAAATAGAAAAGAATTACCCAGAGTCCCCTCTTGATTTCTTTAAAGATAAAAGATTATGTGTATTTAAGGCTTGCCTTGAAAAGTATTTTCCTGGTGTGAGATATGGCATTTTAGATCTTGCTAATGAACTCAATTTGGAAGTAAGCGTTTGTGAGGGTCAATCTTGTTGCAGTGGTACATTTTTCCAGCGAAATTTAATAACTAGAGCCCAATTTGCAGCGATTAATGAGAGAAATTTGTATGAACTCAATTCTCAATCAGATATTGTTTTGTTTTCATGCAATGGTTGTTATAATTCTCTCATGAGAGGACGTGATTTCTTAAAAGCTCCTGAAGTATTTCAAAAAACTGCAAAAATATTGGATGATCTAAAAGTACAAATGGGAAAAAAGGAAAACAATCAAAAATATAAAATTCTTGAAAATCCGAGTTTACGATTCATTCATGACTTAGATTTTCTTTATTTGATTCGTAAGGATGTTCTTAATTCCTTAAAATATAATTTAAAAAACTTGAAAGTAGCTGTCCATTATGGATGTCACTACCTTAATTTATCTAGAGATAAAAATAGCGTAGAAGGATATTTAAAAGATAAAACTAAATTAGATGAATTAGTTGAACTTTTTGGTGGAACTTCTCTGGACTATCAAGAAAAAGATAGCTGTTGTGGATGGGGGGCATCACAGATTTTAATTAACCCTCGAGAAGCATTAAAAATAACGCACGATAAATTAAAAAGTGCAGAAAACGTTGGGGCGGATTTTCTTCTCATGCCTTGTCCAACGTGTTTATATACACTAAGTAAACCAGAATATAGGGAAAAAATGAATAAATGGTTTGGCGATAAACTCGAAATTCCAACAATTCATCTTAATGAACTCATCGCAATATTACTCGGGTGTGAACAAGAAAGGTGCATAACTCTGCGAAGAACTACTCCTCGCTTAGAAGAAATATTTGAAATAATTACAAATGATTAAATTTAATTACATTTCTTCAATAGCTCTTCTTGGACACGAATCTAAGCAAAGAAGGCACCCGATACATATCTCGTACGAAAATTTAAGTCTTAATGATTCATCAAAGTATAGGGCATCGGTTGGGCATAATGAAAGACAGGCTCCACAATCTATACATTTATCATCATCAATGATAACCCTTCCTTTTTTATTTACTACAACTTTATTTTGAGTTAATGCATCCGTTATCATTTTAATCTTATCTTCCGGTATATCCAGTAATAAATTAACTCCACTCGATCCAGTGGTAAATTTTAAAATATTAAAGGTGATGTTATATTTCAAGATTTCATTTATAATTTTTGAGTAATCATCAATATCTCTAATAATCCCAAAAGGAAGCGTGCAATTGATTATTGTTATCTTACATCAACTCCTCAGATGTTATGATTCCTATAACTTGTTTCTCATCGTTTATTATTGGTAAAGCAGATATATCATTCATTTTCATTCTCCTTGCTGCCACCTCGATCGGTTCGTTATCAGTTGCTGTGATTACTTTTTTAGTTATTATATCTCTTATATGAGACTTGTTTTTAGCGATTGCTTTTGTAATATCAAAACTAGTCACAATGCCAATCAAATGCTTATCCTTATCAATAATTACAATATGATTTGTGTTTTCTTCAATTATTTTTTCTGCAACAATTTTAATATCACAATCATCAAAACAAGTAATTGCTGATTTTTTCAAATCTTTAACAAATTTTAACTCAGTAATTTGTTTCATTGGGTTGTAGGTTGTGTCTGTTGGCAATTTTTCTGCTGGTGGATTCAGGAAAAATAAACCTTCCTCAATCCAAGTTTTTAACTCATTTGCAATTTTTCTAGAATAAAATAACGAGGATAATGATGAAACTTTGACTTCTTTACCGTTAATCTCTATTTTACCCGACTTTAATTCTTTATAATTAACTTTTCTTAATACAGGACGACTTCTTCTGGGTATACCATAATCTACAACATCAGTTTCAATATCTTCATCTTTTATTGCAGTTTTGCGTGCAAGTTTTTCATTTAGAATCGGGATAGGTATCCCTACACCCACTGACATTGAAGGTCCATATTTTTCAAAATTAACTCCTCGCAAATATTCTGGTTTCATTTGCTTGAGATCTCCTTTTAGAAATAGAGTTCCGAATCCATTTGTTGGATCGTGTTGCGTTCCTTCTCCCATGACATATCCGATCCCTCCTCCTAGAAAAATTCGAGTACCTATTCCAATCGTTTCATAGTCTGGATCATTACATAAGGGATTTAAACAACCTGCTCCCGCATAATGGGCGTTTCCTAAGTTTGGTAAAAGTTTACCCATATAGGTATAGAGTGTTTTATCAGTGCTATTTACAGCACACACGTATTTTTGATATGCATTTCGAGGATTGCACAATATTGCTTGATTTAGATCACCTATGGTAAAATATGTAACAATCTCCTCTAAAGGATAACAGTCAGTCGTATACGAAGTACCCCTTAATCTTATTCGTTTTCCTGATACCAGATCTTCAATGACGTTTCCCCCTCCATAATCAAATGGTTTAATGTCTGCCGTTCTTGTGACTCCAATATAACAATCTACAGCAGCATTTCCGTGATATGCATGAACTTCATTTAACCATACATGCTCTAATTTAATGGGAGGATCTGAGTGACCAAAATTAAGAAAAGCACCACTTGAACACATTGGACCAAATGTCCCAGTAGTCACCACATCTATTTCTTCAGCAGCTACCTGCTCACCATCAGTCTCTACAATCTTGATCATTTCTTCAGCAGTAACAACTACAACATCTCCACTTTTTATTTTTTGGTTAATTTCGCTATAAGATTTTGGCATAATTCAATTCTTCTTCTTTTCTTCTCTTCATTAATTATGTATGATTTGAGGTAATTGTTGAGTAATAAAGAAATATATCCTTTATAAATAATAAGGCATAAAAAAATGCTGCACATGAATAAAACGTGCATTTAACGCATATTGTTAAATGCCAACGATTTAAGCATAAATTAATGATAAATTATTAATTTCAAGTGAACCTTTATTTTTTAATTGCTTTATGGAATAGAATTCTAATGGAAGATTCAGTTTCTCCAAAAAAAACAGGTCTTGCTTTAGCTGCTTTAATTGTTACAACAATATTTTGGGGAACCTCGTTCATTATCACTAAAATAGTAACAAAGGAATTGCCAATTTTTATGTATTTAACTTTAAGGTATGGCATCGCTATGATAGGAATCATCCCAATACTGTACCGCTTAAAGGGTTTTAATAAAAAAATATTATACGGCGGAATAATCACGGGCATTTTATACTTTATATCTATTGCCTTTCAAACTTACGGTCTTCAGACAACTACTGCAGGAAAAGCGGGATTTATCACAGGATTAGGTACAGTCTTGGTTCCTTTTATAACGTGGTTTGCTTATAAAAAAAGAGTTAAATATCGGGTATGGATTGCTGTGGTTTTATCAGTTGTTGGTATGGGTTTTTTGTTATTAGAAGGAGAATCAGGAGTATTTTTTGGAGATATGCTAGTTCTAGTTTGTGCCGTGTTATATGCCATATTTATAGTAGCAAATGATAATTATGTAAGAAAAGTTGATATTTATCTTTTTTCCGTTATTCAGTTAGCCACTTTATCATTATTAAGTTTAGGTTCATCTTTTATATTACGTGAAAATTGGAATATCACTTCAAACACTTTAGATTTTTGGTTGATCATGTTTTATATGGGTTTAGTAGTTACAACCTTGACCTTTCTATTCCAAAATTATGGGCAACAATATTTAACTCCTGCTAAAACAGCGATTATCTTTACTTTAGAACCAGTCTTTGCGGCTTTCTTTGGCTTTCTATTTGGTAATGAACTGCTTACTGTATTTGGATTAATAGGAGCTTCTATAATTTTTATTGCACTTCTTATTACAGTAATAAAAAATGATTAAATGAGTGACCTATTTTTATGAAAAATGAATATACCTTAAAAAATGTGATTGTAGAACCTAACTGTGCCGTTGTACGTACCAAATGTGATTTATTAATCACTTTTATAATAGAATTCGATCTTCCACGTGATTCAAGCATCTACTTCCGATTTCGAGGAGGACGAAACAATAAAAATGACTGGTATTGCCTTCAATCTTTTGATCCGAACCTCGATGGGTATTTTGATCTTAGAACCAATCCCCAGTTAAAAATGATTCCCCTCCTGTTTAATGGTAAAGAATTAGGAATTAAATATATTATAGTTGATGAAAATGGCATAAAAGCCGGAACACGATTTAATATTGAATTGCAAGATACTTTAGTTCAGTCTCTCGTTGAAAAATCAAAGAAGATCGAGATTTTAGTAGAATTTCCTAACAAAAAGCCCATAAATATCCAAAATCCACCAACTATAGACATTATTCACAATAAATTTCACCATTTAACCATTATATGCCCCTCGACTATTTCTGTGAATCAAGATTTCGAAATATTAATTAGAGCAGAGGATAGATATAAAAACTTAATTAATAATTTTGACTCAGAAATCAATTTATATATATATGATCAATCAAGTAAACAATCTCCTATTCCTTCTCATAAGTTTCCTCAAAATAGCGAAGGAATTTTAAAAATTACGAGCAATTCTCTTTCAAGAGAGGGAATTTATGCTATCATTGGAATGTTTAAAGGGAAAGAATATCGTTCCAATCCCATTGTATGTGAAGAAAAACCTCCTGATGAAAAATTATACTGGGGATTTATTCATGCTCATACGAATAAAAGTGATGGCATGCTGGATATTAATGATTTCTTTCATAACCTACTGAACGCTGGGCTAGATTTTGGTACCACAACCGAACACGATCATGAAAGGGAAACTTTAGATGAGGATTTTATCGAAATCAAACAAAAAGTAAAAGAGATACACAAGGATGGTAAATTTGTGTCCTTCTTTGGTTATGAATGGGGTTATTGGTATACGGGCTATGGGGACATCTGCATTTATCATTATGATGATACCGTTCCGATTTTAAGATCTGACACGAACAAGTTTAATTCAACAGCGAAATTAATAAGGAATCTAAAACCATTTGCTGGTAAGATTTTAATGATTGGACATCATACTGCCCTTCGATCTGGATATCGCAATTGGGATACTTTTGACAATTCATTAGAAAGATTAGTGGAGATTTATTCGACTTGGGGTAATCAAGAATATTCCTCTAAAGATGGAAATCCACTCCCTCCTAGATATAAATTTTTTGGGTATGGTCCGAATGCAAGAAAGAGAGGAGCCATATTAGAGAAGAGAGGATCATTCGTGCAAGATGCTCTTAAAAAAGGTTACAAATTAGGTTTCACCGCTGGTGGGGATGATCACTTCGGAGTGTATCCTTCAGGATCCATTGACCCTGATAATGGGTTATACCCACTAGGAATTATGGCAGTATGGGCAAAATCGCTGACAAAACAAGACATATGGAATGCTCTTTTAAATAGAAAATGTTATGGCTCTACTGGACC
>CAZBPC010000087.1:0-14345 GCA_964493715.1 uncultured archaeon | reverse complement strand
CTCTTTTCGATTAAATTTATGATTTCAGGAACAATTTTATCCTCATCAATCACATAGGTATCTCTCTTAGAATCAAACGAGAGAATTAAATTATTCTTCACGGCAAATTCACTTAATGAAATTACTTTAGCACCAATTTTTTCCGATACTTTCCTCGTGATTACGGTCTTTCCTGTGCCGGGCGTCCCTGAAAATATTACAACTTTCATTTTTCTGGATTAATTGGTTGATTGAACTTTATAATATCTAATAATAGATAAATGGATTTTATTTTTTTGTCATGAAGAGTGGTATAAAGTAATAAATGGGAAAGGGGGGCTTCGAACCCCCGACCTCACGGTTATCAGCCGTGCGCTATACCAGGCTAAGCCACTCTCCCGAGGTCTACTAAGATTTATTTTGCTTAAAACAGAAAATTATGCTAAATAAATATTAAATAGTTAAAAAATTTTGTGAGAATCTCACATTTCAACAAGCTCAATTGTACAGAAATATTTTTATTTTCTTCTTTTTCTTTAAAAATAATTGAAAATAATTAGGAATTATAAAATCAAAGGAAATAGATCAAAAAGATTCCTTTAAATTCAAGGAATTAATGCAATAAAGGTAGTTTTATTGAATGAAAAGAATTATAGGTGTCCTAGGTGTATGAGGGGTGAAATTATGGATTATAATAAGGTGATAAGTTGTGTTTATTGTGGTCTAGACTTTGATAAAAGTGATTTTGATAAGTTTGATGAGGAAAATATTTTAGCAATATCCGAAAAACAAGGAATCTTAAGGGTTTTACTTGATAAATCGGTTAATAATTAAGGAAATTCAAATTTAAGATTTCTTTTTTGTGAAAAAAGGAGATATTGAGATGATAGATTTAAAAAAATTCGAGATTTTGGGGGACTTTATCCATAATAGTGAGGAATTCAATAAAAAAATTGAATTAATATTAGAAGAGTTAAAAAATCTTATCGAGTTGCACCCAAAATATAACAAAATTGAATTTATTTTGATGAAATTAGAAAATCTGATCTTAATGAAACCTTTAGCATAGGGGTGAATCGAAAAATTGAAGATGGAAAAGTAAAAATTATTCTCGATAAAGAGTACAGAAAATTCGTTCCATTCATAGTATTAAGAGAATTATTTAACCTATTTATTCCAAGAGAAATCGAAAAGAGTGAATCCATACAGCTCATTATAAATCAAATTATTATAACTTATTTATCACACTTTAAAAATCAACATGATTGGAGAAAGTTAATAAGGGGTAATCTTAAGCAATATCATTCTATAGTGACAGGATTCAATTATTTAATCTCTTACGATCGATTAGAGAAGTTTTTTCAGATGTCTCAATTAGATGATTCATTGAATATTGTGAAATTCTTTTTTAATTATTTACAAAAAACAAAATTTGAAAATCATTCCCGTATAATTAATATCTTTCTCTATAAAATTCTTGAATTTGAGTTCAAACCAGAAAGCAATGAAGAGATGGTTGAAACATTAAGATGCTTGATATTCATTTTTTATAATCAGCAGATATTTGAGAACATCCATATTTTTAAGGAATTATTCCAAGATTTTAAAGAAAAAAAGCTTTTAATCACATCCCTTTCACTAAGAAAATTCGAAAAACAATTAAATTGGATTCATCATCATAGTATGATTGCTCCATCATACCAATTAGAATATAAGGCCATCAATTTGCTTGTAATTTCATTATTTATGGAGTTTAACCACTCATTAAACAAAGAAAAAATAATTGAATCACTCAAAGGATTACCATTTTTTAATACTCCAAAATATTACTATGATGGATTTGGTTTAAGTATTTATGGTTATATGGTTTTACCAAAATATTATCTAAGTGATTTTTTAACATTACTCCAAAAATTAAAGAGTACGAATTATATTACTGATTTCAGTTGTTTAGACATCTGTCATGGGGAACACCTTATAAACCTGAACTATTTTAGAGATTCAATTCGCAATCGAAAATTTATTGATGTAAAGGCTCAAAAATACAAAAAAGATTATGAAATAAAATTTGAGACTAATTATGGTAATGTATTAACAGAAAGGAAATTGGAACTTCTTGATTTTTTAATTTTTGATCGATTAAGATCCTTTTCTTATTTTAGTTTTGGTTTCGAAAAAAGAGCTAAAACACTAAGAGCGCTCAAATCAGATCTACTAAATGATATAATTACTCAACGAGCAATAATTAAAGAACTGAAAGAAACTTTGCAATTATTCCATTCATCTACAAATTTAAAAAATAGATTGTTCCAAATCATAGAAAAGAATAGAAAAGATGGTTTTTTTTACATCAAGAAAAAAATCGAGAATTATAATAAAGCAATTGAAATTGTTGAATCGTTTATCAAAAGGAATGTGGAGATACGCTCTTTTTCGAAATTTAAAGAGGAATTCAAAAAAAAAATTAATGAGTTTGATTTATTTGAAAAAAAAATACTAAAACTAAAGTATATTGAAAGAAATGTTATTCAAGAATTAATCCCCTTTTTTTTTAGGGCAAAAGAAATATATTTACAATCTAAAAATGATTTCATTAAGTTTACAAAATTATTTAATTCTTTTTATAATCTGAAAATATTTGATCTAAACGCTATTAAAAGTGTTATTTTAAAAGAAGAAATATTAGAATCACTTTTTGAATCTAAAGAGAAGAAACTCAAAGCAGATTATGAAAAATTTAAACTATATAGAGTGACTGGAAACTTGGTAGACGAGAAAATTAGAAAATACTTATCTTATAAACCTCAACTAATAAAACCAATTGTTATAAATACTATTACTGCTGATAAATATGTTCATCAATTTTTGGAAATTAATTTAATCGAGTCAAAAGAAACGCGATTGAAATTAGGAGAATTTAAATTTTTTTTTCCAAGAACTATAATCCTTGAAACTAAGGACTTTTATAATGAAAAGAAATATCTCTTGGTTGAACTTTCAGTACCTTATCTAAGTAATAAAGAAAAGAAAGCACTTCTTTCATATTTTTATACACTTTTTCACGATAGCTTGATTAAAGCGAGATTTTACATATGGACTGGCATGACAATCGCATTTACTAGTAAAAGTTTCTATGACTTTGAAAAAGAGCAATTTTTTTATACTCCTGATTTGTTTAAACAATACTTTTTATATGTACAGAAGACTTTAGGAGAAATAAATAAAAGATCTTTGAGAAATAATTATCAAATTGACGGATATTTGTTTTCTGAAATTGATGATTTTTCAAAAATAACGAATTTTGTAAATAGTAAAAATCAAAAAAAAAGTAATAAAATAGATTTAAAATCATTTGAGGAATTAATGAATTTTCATAAAGATCTGAATAGAATTCTTACCTGATGATTCCGAGTATAAAGCCACTAAAAATAAGGAATTCTTTTCGAACTATGTTAATCATCTCTATTTTATTCCAATTTTCCACTCCTTTAAATTAACTCTAAATTTTATATATTTCAAAAACTCAAATTTGAACATGGAAAAGCTCATAGTAAAATTTAACAAATCATTTCTCAGGTTAAAATATTCAAGTAGTATTGAGAATAACCCTCATTTCCTATTAAGCTATCTCCAAAATTTAGAGTCATGTAATGATATTTATTTGGAAATAGCTGAAATGGAGGAGATTCAAGAATTTTGTAGCTTTCAAGTAAAAACAGTGAGTTTTTTATTTGATTTTCAAGCAAATATCACAGATAGCGGATGGGATTATAATGAAGATTTCTTTAAACGCCATATCAAGAAAGTTCTTTCGGACCAAGATTTAAATTCCGATCATAGGATACATAATTATGATCTCTATAACAATAATAGTTCTCATTTTTATAGTATAGACTCTAAAGAATATAGAACTCTTTTAAAAATCTATGATTTGGAACCCATTGACATAAAATCCTTTTTATTGACTAAAAAGATAAAAACAATCGAAATAATCAAAGATTTAATTGGTAGGGCGTTGATAATACCATATATCTCTGTAAAAAATGCAGGATTTAGAGATTCTATTTATTTTATCATACCAAATATCAAAAAGAAAGATTTAATAAAATTGAAAAGAATTTTCAGTTTTTTCAATTATGGATTTATTTATGAAATCGAAGGTGCTTATAAGATCTCGGGACAAGAAGGTGTTAATCGATTTGATGAGGGATTATTCATCAAAATAAAATTACATAAATGTATAATTAGTAATTTTGTACAGCATATTGATTTGCTATTTGAAGATTTGAATATTAACGATTATCTACTTCTAATTAACCTAATCGATGGGACTCAGAAAATAAAGAAAATGAAAACCACGACCCAAAAGTAAAATGAACAAGGGTCGTGGAAAATAAAACATGTTCATTTTTCATTGAATTGTTCCTGCAACACCCTAAAGATTCCTTGTTTTTCTGATAGTGCCAGAACATCTTCCTCATCGAAATTATTTACGTCCCTCTTATTAAAATCTAAATTACAATCTATACATCTAATATAAAAATTATAATCTAAAATTTTAGATCCCCTACATCTTGGACATCGATTTTTCATTGTCAAATTATTCCTTTTTATGATCTTAATTTGTTAAGATAGTTTTCATTTCAGCATTTTTAAAACTATCAAGTATGGGTTTAATCATTAACGAGCCGTGTTCTAATATTAAATTAGAAATTATCTATATTTTGAATTTAATTCTGAACATCACCATTAATTTTTAAAGATTAAATTAGTGGCAGATCTGTGATTTTTTGTCAAAAATAGTTAAAGTTTAAATTGAAATCTTGCAGATATTAAAAAGAACATTTGATTTCGAATTGATATTTGTACGAAATAGATTTTTGGTGATTTTAATCTATAATTTTAGAAAACTTTACTAATTTAATGCTCATAGGCAAAAAGTTTAAAATTTGATAATTTAATTGATTGATATAAAAGCTAGTATTAATCATAATATTTTCAATTAATAAAGGTGTTCATAAATCCCAGAACCAGAAGAAACTAAAACGATTTATAATTTTAGTGAATGGAATGTTAAGCAACTGAGAGAATTTGCTACTAAAAATAACATAAAGATACCCACGAAATCGAAGAAAGCTGATCTTATTAAGATCTTGGAACCAATAGCGAATCACCCCGAGTTTGTTGACAGAACTCATGATGCGATTCCTGATGAAGAATTGGAAGAAGAATTGATTGCTGGTGAGGAATATGATCCCGCTTTATCTCAAAAGGATAAATTAGAACTAAAATTTTGGCAAAAACCGCCCTTTTCAAGCCTTCTGGATCCTGAGTTAGCGAAAGACTCTAACGTTGCGTTTTATGATTTATCAGCATTAGTAGATAAATTTTTTAGTAACATGTTATCAGAAGATCTGATTAATTACAAGATATCTGGGATTGCGCTAAAAACTTCTGCGCTTTTACATCATTATAAAATATCAAGTATAATAAGAGAAGAAGAGGATATACAAAAGAAAGAAGAGCTTGAATTATTCCGTGAAAAACATGGAAGATCCATACCTAAGACATTACCCCAACCCATTCAGCCAAAAATGTTAATTTCTACAAAGGAGGAATTGTTTGATGCAATGAGATCTGCCATCATTGAGACCATGCAAAATAAAGAGAAGTTAAAAAGGAGACGCATGCGTCGTGAAGAATTAAAACAAAACAAGCTCTTGGTACGTTCAAAAGCTCAATTACCCAAGGAACTCCTGAAACATATAACTGGAAGGGAACATTCTGTAGAAGAATTACATGAATCTTGGTTTAATAGAATAAAGGCGAAAGTAGAATTTGACCAAAAAGAAACTTCTTTTTATGAGATCGCGAAGATTATTATTGATGAGGAAGAGAGCGAGATTGGCCGAAGATTTGCATTTGTCAGACTTTTTTTGGCTTTAATGTTCCTATCAACAGGCAATAAATTAACTTTATCACAAAATGAAGATTTTGAAGATTTTGCAATTGGCTTAAAGAAATAACGAATAAGAAAACTGAGTTAATGTTCATGAACGATTCTGAAGAAGAAAGAAATCTGGAAGAAGAGGAACAAATAATTCCTGAAGAGAGAGAGGAAAAAGAAACAGACAATACTAATGAAGATAGTGAAGAAATTAAAGAAGATGTTGATAAGTTAAACGGCGAGGAAGCATTACCCGTTATCGAGAAAGTTGAAGAGCCTGACTCGATGATTCCTGAGAACGATAGTGATACAAAATTAATAGAAAAAGAAAAAGAATTGGAAATTAGGGATATTCAAAAGAATTTAATTGAAGGTGCTCTCTATGCCGCTGGTCGTCCATTAGATATTGAAGAATTAGCTACGAAGTTAGAAATCCCTAAAAAATTGACGGAAACTTTAGTTAATGAATTAGCCATGGAATATCTAGAGCGTATTACTGCACTAATTATTGCTCAAGTAGGAGAACGATATCAAATGCAACTTAGACCAGAATACACGGAAAGTATTGCTAAATTTGTAAAGGGGGGAGCAATTGCTGAGCGTTACTTACGAACATTAACAATAATCGCATTAAAACAGCCCATCTTAAAATCAGTCGTTATAAAGATACGGGGAAGCGGAGCTTATGAACACATTAAGTACTTAATTGATAATGAATTTATTAATGCGGTCAAGAAGGGGAGATCTTTTGAATTGACTACAACTGACAAATACTCCGAAATGTTTGGATTACCAAAAAACATTACAGAATTAAAGAAAGTCATGATACAACAATTAGGGGTAGATCCATCGGGCCAAATGTCTGAAGAACCCTCTAATTAAAATTCCTTCATATATTTTTGTTGAAAATAGGTAATTAAACTGATTTTGATTATTTTAAAGATATGGATAAATGGATTTCTTATTAATCTCGATGATCCATTCAATCTTTTAAAGCATTCAACTGGTACTTGTTTAATTTTGAATTTATTGATGTAAGCAAGCATGAACATCTCTTGAGAATAATTGTAACTACCTTTCAATTCCTTTAATAAAAATAATGCTAATTTTCTATTAAACCCTCTGTACGAGGATTGAACGTCATATAATATTTCAGATCCTAATAATATTCGGCTTATAAATATTGATATAACTTTATTTACTACTTCTTTTAGGATGCTTGAACGATAACCATAATAATATCTATTACCAATGATCATATCCACGTTATTATTTATCAAGGGGAATACGAGTTCTGATAAATGAGTCGATTTATATTGACCATCACCATCTAATATCACGATAATATCTGCATTATTTTTAATAGCATTCTTTAAACCTTTCTTGAAAGTAGCTCCTAATCCTAAATTTTGCTTATTAGCTAAAACAGTTGCTCCAGCGTTTTTTGCTTTCACGATCGTATTATCGGTGCTTCCATCATCAATGACAATGACAAATTTCTGCACGTTTGAATACATTGGAATACTACTAATAACAGAAGTGATTGACTTTTCCTCATTGTATGCTGGAATAAGGATGTATAATTTTTTCTTGGACATTATCATTCAATATAGACTTATCAGATACAATAATAAAACATTTTTAAAAATTTAAAAAGAATTGTTGGTGGACCTGGCGGGAGTATCCAGCATAACCGAATTGATTAAACTTATTGAACCCGCGGCCTCTTGATTGCGAACCAATTTACCAACATGTTGAGACAACATTATTTGCGATCTGCGACTAGTCTACAGGCCCATTTTTATGATTCAAATACTAGGAAATAAAAAAGTTAGTGCCTAATAATTTTTATGTTTTAATATAACTAAAATCATTTAATATTGCGTTCGAGCGATGATATCATCTTGAGCTGTTTTTGATAATTCAGTAAATAATACAGAATACCCCGCAATTCTCACGACTAAACCACGATATTGATCAGGAGTCTTTTGAGCATCGCACAGGATTTCTTTACCAACGACGTTAAATTGAACGTGATATCCTCCCTCTTTTTTGAAATAGGTTCTAATTAATGGCAAAAAAGTATTAGTGTTTAACGAATTTGGATGAAAAGATAAAATCACGGAATTTCCATTCGTCATTAGCTCGTTGTTTAGCTTCATCACGGAATTTAATATGGCTGTTGGTCCATTTTTATCTCTACCATTTGTTGGACCAACTCCATTGGATAAAACATCCCTGGATTTTCTACCATCTGCTGAGGCTGCGGTAAATACACCAAAAGCAATATGAAATGATGTGGTATAAAAACCAGGATTGTAGAGACCCCCCCGGAAATTTTTATGTTTTATTAGTTCCTCACAAAAAGCACGTACTACATCTCTCACGATAGAATCAACATAATCATCATCATTACCAAATTTAGGTACTTTATTGATAAATGTTTCTCGCCACGTTTCTCCCTTCTTTCCTTGATATGTTCCTCGATAGTTCTTTATAAGCATGTTCACCATCTCTTCATAGGAAAGGAGTTTTTCCTCGAAAACCATCTTTTTTATAACCGCAAGACTATCTCCCACCGTAGCTAATCCAATTAATTGGGTGGTGGTAAAGTCGTAATAAGCACCTCCTCTCGTTATATCTAATCCACGCTCCACACAATCATCTATTGTTGCAGATAAAAAGGGTTGTGGATTTAATTCTGCTATTGCTTGATCGAGGTAATTCATAGTTTCAACCAGGGGATTTATGAAATGTTTGAGTTGTAAAATAAATTCATTCCACAAATCTTCATAAGACGTTATTGGTTTAGAATTTTCGATCCCATACTTTTTTCTGGTGAACATGTCGGCTCCATTGTTCAAGGTGAGTTCTAAACATTTCACTATATTTAATTCAGTTGCATTTGTACACCCAAATGTCTTACAAGGATGCGAAGGTTCCACGCAACCAATAGGTGCATATTCTCGGGCATCCTCTAAAGAATATCCAAGAGCTTGTAATCCAGGAATCATGACTTCGTCATTAAATAAGGCAATGCTAGCGCCTTCCTTTATAGCTTCACCAGTTTTTACAATCAATTCATTAGGAGTGTTTAGACTCACTCGCACGGAGAAAGTTGGTTGTACGGTTTTCAGTTTTTGATATGCTTCTAAGAAGATGTAAGATAACTCGTTGGTCAAATCATTCCCATATGCGTCAATTCCCCCAATAGTTAAATTAGAGGCAATTGGGGGTCCTTCAGCAGCAATAATGCCTTTATGTAAGACATAATTCCATAACGTGATTAATTTAAGATAAAAACATTCTATGAAAAATTTAGCCTCTTCTCGTTTCATAATCCCTTTACTGATGTCATTAAGATAGTAGGGATACAATACTTGATCCAATCTTCCTAAACTTATAGCAAACCCTCCATCTTCTAGTCCTGCAATAATATG
Source organism: uncultured archaeon (assembly GCA_964493715.1). Lineage (GTDB taxonomy): Archaea > Asgardarchaeota > Lokiarchaeia > Sigyniarchaeales > SOKP01 > SOKP01. The sequence goes on along the minus strand of CAZBPC010000087.1, from coordinate 4,979 downwards.
GGAGAATAATATCAATTGAAGAGCTTCTTTAAAGTTTTTTGGGGGCTTACTTGATATATTACGGCAAATTTCTGAGATCTCAGAGAGTTCTGCCCTTCTTTTTGTATTCGATTCTTCTAATGCCATTTTTTTAGCTAGATCTGAAAACCTTAAGATATAATGTTTAACTCCCTCTAAGATAATAATAACCGTGTTTAGAAATGCTAATTTATCTTTATCATCCTTGAAATCTTCCATTTTTTGTTTTGTTTTTGAAAGTAAACCATCAAATCCTCCTTCCAATACATTTGGATGTCCTGGAAAGAAATGACCTACTCCATTCGTAATATGAGTATCGACAACATATAGTAGATTGAGCATGAGTTCAGTTAATTCAGGACTTAAATAAGAATTAAATCTTGATTTTACAGTCTCTTCCTCATTTTTCCAGTATGGGATAATCACATCTCTCAATAATTTTTTATCATCCTCTGAAAGTATGAAACTTTGGACTTCACGAGTATTATATAGCTCAAGATCCAATTCAAGCGTGTCTATTCTCACTTCGGGATATAATGGTGTTCCAACTAACTTAGTTGTTCGAGTACCGACAAGAAATTCATCATCCCATATCTTAATTGACATGTTTTTCAAGAAATAACTCATTGCTTTCGCAAATCTCAAGGAGGATGGTTCTCCCCTCGTTTTTTGATAAGATTCAGTAAATAGTTTCGCTCTTTCCACACAGATTTCATGTGGTTGATTGATAATTTTAATTCTCATTTTTTCAATACGTTCTTCATAATCGGAAAAGGTAATTGCCTCTAACTGCATGGTAAATCACGGAGTAGTTTTTATTTGAGAGTGATAAATAGGTTAACGAAATTATAGTATTACTGCTTATAAAAATTTTGAGTATTATATCAAAATTCACTCAGAACGTGCAGAAAATAGTATTGATGCAGTTTTCTTATCATTAAATCTTTTGATAGCTAAATCAAGATAATCTTTATTATTATCAATTCCTATAAATCTTCTTCCGAGAGCTTTACAGACTATGCCAGTTGATCCTGATCCAACAAAAGGATCTAAAACTAGATCATTTTCATTTGATGATGCTGATATAATTCGATTTAATAATTCCAAGGGTTTCTGGGTAGGATGTTTTCCATGTTCTTTTTCAGATTTTGAGAGCAATGGGATTGCCCAAACACTCCTCATCTGCTTATTTGTGTTCTTTAATTTATCTTTAGGATTATTCCACATTTTCATTTTCTTATAATTGAACGTATGATTTGAATCATTTGATTTTCTTGCCCATAAAACGATTTCATGACTATGTGTAAAATACTTACATGATAGATTTGGAGGAGCATTAGGTTTATACCATATAACATCATTTATAATCTCATAGCCATTTTGCTCCAGTAAATAACCGATCTTGTAAATTATATGTAAAGTTCCTGAGATCCAAATGCTTCCATCTTTTTTTAAAACCCTTTTACAAGCTTTCAACCAATTATCAATGAATTTCACATCTTCTTCAAAACCTTGTGATTTATCCCATTTTCCCTTATTCACTGACACCATCTTTCCTGACTGGCAGGTGATACCATCGTTAGACAGAAAATAGGGAGGATCTGCGAAGATCAAATCAAAATATTCATCATCAAATTGATTTAAGATTTCAATAGCATCTCCATGGAATAATACAAAATCTTTTGCTTTAAAATAAGGGTTTATCATCAGCATCCTTTCTTAATAAGATATAGTACCTTTATTTTATTAAGTTTAAAGTTTTAAATTATCAAATTTTTATTATTAATAGTATTATTTCATAGAAACATAAATTCTAAATGAGGTTTGAAAAATGTCAAGTAAAGAGAGATTTGAAGAATTATTCAATAAACATCTCATTAAAGATATTACTGAAGAAAATATCGATATTGTCCTTACAGGTCAATATGGAAAAGCTTTGGAATTATTGCGAGATGCTGAGTCAACAGGACTATTTCCTGCCTTAGTTGGCCCTCCAGGAGTGGGAAAAACAATCCTATGTAGATATTTTGCAAGTCTGAGAGCAAAAGAAAATAAAAATAAATCATTTTATTGGTTGACTATGGATGAGTCCATTAAACCATCACATTTTATCGGGAGCTTTGATCCAGCAATTACATTAAAGAAAGGTTTTACTTTAGAAGCATTTAATTCAGGACCCTTATTAAGTGCGATGCTAGAAGGAGGTACTTTTTTAGCCAATGAAATTAATAGAGCAACAGAATATTCTCAAAATACGCTTTTGGAGCCATTAGAAGAATCTTCGATAGGAATACCTCATTTAGGAAGGATTAAAGCTGATGAGGATTTCTTTTTTATCTCTGCTATGAATCCTGAAGAACTTTCCGGAACTCATAGACTTTCAGAAGCTTTAAAAGATAGGATTAAGGTTTGGATCAAATTGACATATCCTGAAAAAGCAACTGAATTGGATATAATTAGAATTAACTTACCGGAGCATTTTACCGTAGAAGAATCTGAATTAGAACTAATTTATTCAATCATTAATGAAACTCGAAGAAATAAAATTGATATCGAGATTCCCGCTTCCATTAGAGCAGGTATTGCCATGACAAAATTATTAGCTAGGAAACGCTCTTTAGAAAAAAGTGGTGAAATTAAAGAGAAAAAAAGTATTTACGAATACCTTTCTGATATTAGCAGAAATGTACTTTTAGGGAGCATTAAACCGAAACCAGGTGTTAAAGCTGAGAATATCATTGAAAATATCATACATAAAACCTTAGGTGCATAGGAGGTAACTTTTAATGGGTGTCTTCCCTGAAAATCCTTGTGAATTTGCCGTTGATTTCATTAGAAAAATGAGAAAACATCCAGATATAGTCCAAATACCATCTTCACGCCAAGTTCTTTCTATTCCAAAATTAATTCTATCGCGGTATTATCGAAATGGGATTATTACACCAAATGATTATATTGAAATCAGCATGGTCACATCATTTCCAGATAACCAAGAGTTAGCAAAAGATCTAGCGTTTGAGATTTTATTTCCTAATTACAAAAAGAACATGATTGATTCCTTCTTTGATAGTGATCTAGAATCAAGAGAAAAGAAAAATCAAGAAAAATTGGATCAAGATATTCAATCAGAATTAGATCAAATTCAAGAGATGATAGACGAGATTGAATTGTCTAGTTCAATTGATTCAGACGCTATTCAAGAACTAGAAGATTTTATGAATGAATTAAATCAAAATAGGGAAGAAGAACCTTATAAATCAGCACTTCAATTTCTGAATGATGATTCTGAGATATATAAGGAAGAAATTTCCTCCTTAGAAAAACTTATTGAAGAAGCGCGGAAACGGTTAAATCAAAAGATTAACTCCTTAGATCCAGAAGACATAGAAGCAGCAGTAAATTTAGGATTAGAAGATCTAATCCAACAAAATTCTTTGCGAGAATGGGAAAAAATCACGAGTAAGGCATTAAAAGGGGAAGATGTGACTGATGACTTGAACAAATTACTTAATTCAGGAAAACTTGACGACCTATTGCAAACAATGAAATTCATGGATAGTGCTTCAAAAGAAGTTAATATAAAAAATCAATTGGAGAATATGAAAAATCAACTTCAAAATCAAATAGAAAATTTAGATCAATTATTTAATGCTGCTAAGACATTAGGAAATTCTCCTCAAGTTGACTTAAATGAAATTCTTAATAATTCATTAAAAAATGGGTCTTTTGAACACAATTTTAATCTCGCTAATTCCTTAGATCAGTATTTTGGAACTGATATTAGATCAAAGCTTCTAAATAAATTTCAAGAACAACAAGGTAACTCACCGGTTAACCTTTCCTTAGAAACACTAGCAAAAAATCCGTTTACGAATAAAGCTTGGAATTCTCTTTTTAATCAAGCTTTAGAATCCGAGGTAAACGATGCTTTAAACCAAAATATTAAATTTGAAGCTTTGAAATCATTAACACATCAACTTCAACAATTAATGAATAGTTGTGCAAATCCACATTGCAGTCAAAAAATCAACCAAGCTATTCCTGATCTCGTTAAAAAAACACTAGAAGAGTGTGAATATGCAGAACAATTAAGAAATGCTACAGAATTCTTAAGAAAACTTGGATTAAACCCTAATTCAGACGATATTAGAAAAGCTGGGGAAAAGTTGAATATGCTTGAAGAAGAAATCCATGAACTCATTGAACCTAATTATCAACTTTTAAAAAAAATGATCGAGAAAAATAAAGCAGATTTCCAAAGAATTTCAAATTTAATGAACCAAATTCAGGATCAACTAAATCCTGATAGATTAAAAGAATTAATGAGTAGTGCTCTAGCAAGTAACAATCGGGATGCTCTTGGTGCACTCGGACATTTCGACTTAAACGAAGCAGTAAAAGCCTCTAATCAAGTTGGTGGAAAAGAAGGGCAAGAAAAAATGATTTCTTGTTTATCGGCGGGAAGTGGAGAAAATCTACTGAAGCAATGGTTTATCCATCGAGGTAAATTATCAAGTGGCCCTAAAGCGAAAATTAAGGAATTAGCTAAAAAGATGTTAATTGATTTAGGAATCTATTATTCAAGAGCTAGGTTAGGGAGTGCTAACACTGGACCCATACCCATAAATATAGTCAGACCATACACAATTGGTGATGATTTTGAAAATATTGATTTAGAGGAGACAATCTATAATTTACTAGAAAAAGGGAAAGAATTAGATCATATCGAATATGATGATTTTTACGTGTTTGAAACTGCTAAAGGGATGAGATCAGCATGTTTTGAATTAGATATTAGTGGTTCGATGTCTGGAGAAAAATTGGCTTATATGACAATATGTGCGACAATGTTGGTATACGGATTGAGAAAGGATGAATTAGCTATATGTTTTTTTGAATCAGATACTCACGTTTTAAAAGAAATGAATAAAAAGGTGAGTATCTGATTCAAAAAAACATAT
>CAZBPC010000086.1:0-14550 GCA_964493715.1 uncultured archaeon | reverse complement strand
TAATTTTAATCCCATCTCCATCATAGACTGAATGAGTGTTTTCTGTAAAATTATTGCCAATTATTGTGTTATTATTACTTTGACCTTGTAAGAACAAACCGTAGTATCGACTACCTTTTTGTGTGTTATTAATAATGAGATTATACATACTAAGGAGCAAGATAATACCTTGGCCAATATTATCGTATACTATGTTTTTTGTTATGTTGATACCTTCGCATTGATCAAGATACATTCCCACATAATTATTACTAATATTATTATTAAAAATAGTACCATTTTGAACCTCTATAAGTCTAATGCCTCCATTTGTTCCAGCACTCATTATTGTACAGTTTTTTACAATGAAATACACATTTACTGAATTCTCTATGAATATCCCACTTCCACCTCCACAATCGATTGTAATATTTTCAAGAAGATAAGGGTTTATTAATGTACCATTACCAGTGCACCAAGGTTGGCTTTCTGCCCAGGTCCAATTATGAGCATCAACTCCTATAGCTGATCCATTGATATAAATTGGACTTATAATCCAATAACTAGATGACTTTAGATTATCATTCACATTGAACTGAGCGATTCTAGTAGTAATATTAGTAGGAATCATAAAATTCGATATGAGCGGTAATAGGAGTAAAACTATTGAGAAAGTAAAGCTAAATTTTGTTTTTAGATTCATGATAATCAAGTTTCATTGTTTTATATAATATAATGAGATATATAGATAGAAAATGTATTAAATTTGACTAATCAAAATTACAATTTTGTCTAAACTAAATTTAAGTTGAATATATCAAATCAATAATTAGTGCCTCATAACCTAGGTAGATCCCTATTAAATAAAAAATATGGATAATATAATAACAATTTAAAAAAATCATTCTTTGTTTAAACTATGACCAATGCGTTATACATGAATGATTCTTATTTGAAACAATGGAATGCGAAAGTGCTTAAAGTAACTGAAGGGAAATTCTTAATCCTCGATAAAACCGCTTTTTATCCAAAATCAGGAGGTCAGCCCTGCGATGAGGGATTCATTACTAAAAATGGAGAAAAGTTCAAGGTCGTATATGTTGGTAAATTTTCGGGAGAAATAAGCCATGAAGTCGATAAACCAGGCTTGAATGAAGAAGATTTTGTATCTTGTGAAATAAATTGGGAGCGAAGATTTACTTTCATGAGATATCATACAGCTTGTCATCTGATCAGTAACATCTTGTATAGAAAAGCGAAAGCTAAAATTACGGGTAATCAAATCGAATTGGATAAAAGTAGAATGGATTTTTCAATGGATGATTATTCTCCCGAGAAACTTCAAGCTTTTGTTGATGAAGCTAACAAAATCATTCAACAAGATTTGCCGGTAACTGTTGATTACATGACTCCTGAGGATGTCATGGAGAAACCAGAGCTTGCTCGTTTAGCTGCCGGTTTACCTAAAGACCTTCAAGAATTTCGAATAGTAAAAATTGGAGATATTGATGAACAAGTTGATGGGGGAACTCATGTAAGCCATTTAAAAGAAATTGGAACAATTGAGTTGACCAAAACAGTCAATAAAGGCGCAAAAAACCGAAGAATGTATTTTGTTATAAAGTAAAATTACTCGAATTTAATAATTTTTCCCAAGATCCGTTTCAGAATTAACTTCATCATTAGGTCATTTGCTCGAATGATAGATTTATATAAGAATTTGACATCGTTGAAACTACCATATAAAATTCAAACACCAAAAAGGATCGGTTACTAAAAATGAAAGTAGAAATCATTGTGCTGAATTTACTCGGTCATTCTTTAAGTCACGCGACTTCATCAGGTGCCTCAACAATAAAGTACGATAAAAAAGATTTTTACGCAAGTGCTCTCGCATATATCGAAGAACACATGACAAAAAATGGAATGGAACTAGTAAACGTTCATGGATCTGACCAATGTGTACGCGTATCATCTCGTTAAACGATAAATTCTTTTTTCTTTATTATTTCTTTTTTTATTCTTTTAATTCTCTATTTGTACTATTAATGAGATAAATAATTAGAATATATCTTCTTGTTTTTCATCATCCATTTCTTTACTCAGCTCCCAACGACGTTCTTCTTCTTCTTTTTGTTGCCTTTTTATCGCTTTGCGTTCTTTTAAAGTAAGATTTTCTGTCCATCTAACCTTAGTAATAATTTTTTCATATTTTCCTAATAATGCACTAACATCTTCAGCTACACCTAATTTATCTTCTAAATTATCTTCAAAAAACCAATTTTGTTTAAATTCCTTGCAGGGAATGCCCACGTAGATCCAATCATCTTTTAAAACTTGTCCTACAGTGGTTACCGAATTTGCTGCCAGCACACTTCTATTTCCAATCTGAGTTCCAGGCATGACAATTGCATGTGATCCAATGCGAACATCATCTCCTATAATGGTTTTTCTAATTATTAAGAGATTACCTATTATTACGCTTGATTGAATAATTGCACCTTGACCGCAAACCACGTTCTTACCAAATGTAATGAATTCCGTATCCACCCATCCTTCGAACAAGCTATTAGAGAACTTAGTTTTGACATTGAAAACTTTAAAGCATATATTATCAAGAAAAGGGAAAGGAAATCTATGGCAAACCCAAAAAGGCCATCGCTTTATTGTATTTCTCAATGACCAAAATCTATAGTCCCGATCAGAAGGATCCCTTAGAAATACTCCTTCGCGTGGAGAATGTATCCAATTAACGATAATTAGGAAAATTTTAGCCCAGAACATCCCAAAAAATGCTAAAGTCAAATACATTGGTAATAATAATAAGGGTAGATATATGAAGAAGAAAATTGGTCTAACCGGACTCCAAACAAATCTATAATAAACCCAAAATTCAACAAATAGTGGAATTGCACTTAACCACACTATTAAGATGTAAAAAATCAAATATCTTTTTTTTACTAAAACTGTAGGGAGAAAAGGGCCAACCCTCATGGAATTTGGAATTGACATGATTATTCACTCATCATCTCCGGTTTTAATAAATTTCCTTTTATCTTCATCAATATTAACTTCATGGGTTTCTTCTGCTTTTTTTGATTCATCTACAAGTCTTTTTACCACGATATCCCTGCGTTCTTCAGCATATTTATTTTCTTTCAAGGGAATGGCAGGAATTCCAAAGTATATATAATTTGGATCAAGAATGCGCTTATAAGTAGTGGAACTGATTGCACCTATGACAGAATCATGCCCCATGATTGTACCTGGTGCTATAGTAGTATGACCACCCACCATGACATAGTCATCAAATACCACGCGCTTAATGATCAAATATTTTCCAATCACCATGGATGACATGATTGTGGCCCCTTGCCCGATAAGAACTTTTCTCCCAATAGAAACAAAATCCACATCACACCATGCATCATATAAATGACTCGAGCTATCCATATTGACGCCAAACCACTTCAAAGCAATAAAATCGGCCCACGGTAGAGGGCTATTTCTTAAAAACCATAAAGCTATTTTCTTTAATTCAGTGCGAAACATCCAAAAATCATAATCTACGTTCCCTACTTCCGCTAAAAAGATACCTTCTTTTGGTAAATGGATCATGTTGATGAGTATTAACAGTAGTTTGCTAAAAACCAATACCCCTAAGATGAAGAGATATATCATGATAAAGATTGCAACGGGTAGAAAGAGAATAGTACTGATATTTTTAAAAATGGAATTGATCAAATTCGTTTGATTTGAAAAATCCCACGCTCCTTTTGTATATTCATACCAAAAGATTGAGATGATTAAACCCGCTAACCACAAAATTGGGACGTACACTATAAGAAACTTAATATTGATCCTGCTAATTGCACTCGAAGTTGTAAAATCGATGGCGAGATCTTCCTTTGAGAGTTTTTCTACATCTATCTTTTCTTTTTGTGGTTCTTCTGTTACCTCTGTAGTGACGATTTTAGTGGATTCGATTATTTTGTCCTTTTTCTGTTTTTTAGGAGGATTTAATTTGATTTTTTTTAAATACTCTTCCATATTCTCATTTTTTTCCAAATCTTCTTCTGTAATTCCTAAATAATTCATTGTCTTCTTCGTGAATATTTTTCTAAGAGGAATACCAAAATAGTAATTATGCCCTCCCTTTAAAACGCTGTGTCTATTCGTTGATGCAAGAGGTAAAAGATATGAACCATCCATAATCTCACTCCCAGGTCCAATCTGATTCATCGCGGCCATTGTTACATTATCTCCGACATGCATTCTGAAATATTGGATGTTCCCAAAGATTCCTTGAACGAGATGGCTTGCTAACGTTGCATTAACGCCCATATACGTGTTTCTTCCAACAGTTACAAACTTATCTGACGCAACAGACTCTTCTAATGTCGTTCCTTTACCAATTTTTGAAGATCCAACGAAATTAAAGAACCAGTTTGATAGCCATGGGAACATTCCCTTGGTAAAAAGGTTTTTACCGTACTTTAGCATGAAGGATCGAAGATGGTAATAATCTGCTGCCTTAGATTTAATATTTCTTGGAATCACTCCATCTTTACTTGGAGAAATTCTTTCGGAAATTCTCCACAAAATCCGAGTTGTAATGCCAACAAATATCAATCTAATCACGTAACAAGCTATTACTATTAACGGCATTAATAATAATGGTACTATTGATTTTGGATTTGTGAAAAGAGTGATAAAAGAGGTGACTTGGAGAACATTAGGCATAAATTCAATAAGGAAATATGACAGAAAAATGAAACCAGCTAATAACCAAGATAAATAATAATTTATAATGAAAATGAGAGTATACCATCCAAATGGCATGTTAATTTCCTCTTTTAATACTTCATCTTTAGGAACGTCCATCACGATTGAATCATTTTCTTGGGAATCTTCCAGCATTTCTATAATTTCACTAATGGTTTCTAATATTTAGTCTTAAAGTTTTAAGTTTTTAAAATATATCTACTTAGAAAATAATAATAAAATAAAAAAAAGAAAATATTTAGCAAATAATAAGTTAATTTATCCATCATCATGACTAAAGTTTGTTTTGATTGCGGAAAATGCTGCTTAGAAACGGAAATGATACTATCTCAAGAAGATATACAACGAATTATAAAAGAGTTCAAGGGAGATTTAAAACAAGGAGATTTTTGTTATATTGGAAGAGACGGTTATATACAATTAAGAAATAAGGAACATCATTGCTATTTTTATGATGAGACTACCAAAAAGTGCAATATTTATGAAAATAGGCCTCAAGGATGCAAATTTTATCCCTTAATTTATGACTTGAAAGAAAATGAATGTATGTTTGATGGAGACTGCCCAAAACCATATCTAATATACCCTGACAAAAGTAAAATCAAAAAAACCTGCTTAGAAATTATGAAATACCTGAAAGATCAATTTAAAATAGATATTTGAATATTAAGGGTAAATATTTCAATTTTCATCATCAGTATCATTATCTTTATCTTTTCCTAAATGTAATCTATCTCTTAAGTGGAGAGGGGGTTTTATGGTTTTTTCTAATAGATGACGTTTTTTCACTTCCCGTTTAACGTATTGCTCATCATATTTTTTCAATAATCCTTCATAATCTCCTACTTCACGAGTAAGCTTTTCGATCGGAATGTCTTCGAAAAACCTGTTTTTTTTAAATTTTTTAGCAGGACCCCCATTATATATCCATCCTTCTTCTAATTCTTGTCCTACCATCGTAGAGGACCATGTATTCAAGATGGAATTTTTCCCAATGTGAGTGCCCGGCATAATTATTACATGTGCTCCTATCCGGACATTATCCTCAATTACGGTTTTTCTTATTATCAAAAAATTGCCAATTATGACACTGGATTGAATGATTGCACCTTGCCCGCAAACCACGTTCTTGCCAAATGTAACAAATTCCGTATCAACCCAGCCCTCGAATAAGGAATTTGAAAAGGTAGTTCGTACACCAAATGCTTTAAAACAGAGATTGTCTAAAAAAGGGAAGGGGAATTTATGAGAAAGCCACGTAGGCCATTTTTTTATTGTATTTCTGAGGCTCCAATATCTATAATCTCTATCTGAACGATCTCTTAGAAATACTCCTTCTTTTGGTTTATGTAAGATGTTTATAAACATTAATGCTATTTTTGTAGAAATGATCGCCGCAAATACAGTTGTAATATAAATCGCAATTAATAAGAGAGGTAAATATACATAAAAATGGAGTGGTCTTACATCATTCCATAATACTTGCCAATATGCCCATAGTTCTAATAATCCCGGAAGTATGGTTACCCATATCAAGAAGATGTACAAGATTAAATATTTCCTTTTTACCAAAACAGAAGCACAAAATGGACCCACGCGCATAGAATTTGGTACACTCATTCTTTAGAACTCCTCCTTAGAAATTTTCTTTTATCTTCATCAATATTAATATCATGTTCAACCTCAACCTTCTCTTCTCCATCAACATCTACTTTATGGATAGAAGCCGTGCGTTCTTCGGCATATTTATTAAGCTTCAACTTGCGAGCTGGAATACTCCCATAAATCCATCCATCTTCTAAAATTTGGTTTAGCGTGGTGACAGATACCGCTCCTAAAACGGTGTCTTTTCCAAAGTGAGTTCCTGGAGCGATCGTGCTTTGACCTCCAATTAAGGAAAAATCATCCAGAGTTATCTTTTTTATAATTAAATAATTGCCAACTACCATGGAACTCATCAAAACGGCCCCTTGACCTACAGTTATATTCTTACCGAATTCGATGAATTCACAATCTACCCATGCATCATTAAGGTGGCTTGAAAAGTCTATTTTTACCCCAAAAAAGCGAAAAGCTAGCACATCTAGCCATGGTAAAGGCCAATTTCGTAAGAACCATAACACAATTTTTTTCAATTCGATTCTCAATTTCCAGAATTCGAAATTTGGATCTTTAGTATCAATCCGAAAAATACCTTCTTTTGGAACACACATCAAATTTATTAAAATTAACAACAGTTTACAAAAGAAGAAACTCGTGAAAATGAAAAGAAACATCAGAGATAACAAAAACAAAGGTAGATATAACAGCTTTATTATCCAATTCGTCGTTCCAGCAGCATATCCATACCAAAAAGTCGCAACTACAAGCCCACTGAACCAAAAAATTGGTATATATAGGATAAGAAACTTGATTCCAACACTACTTATTGCAGAACTTGTTGTAAAATCAATAGAAAAATCATCTTCGTTATCTTTAATATTTTGTTCTTCGGGATTTATATTATCATCTAAATTATCGTTTTCCATATCTTTTCACTCTTCCAATTTATCTTCATTGCTTATTTTAGATTTTAACTCTTCTTGTTTCATTCGAAGTTCTTCTGCACGATCTAAATCTTCTTCTGTCACTTGTAAATATTCCATTATTTTTTTTTTGAAGATTCTGCGTAAAGGCATCCCGAAATAATAATTATCTCCTTTTGTAGTATTGTGTTTAGTAGCAGCTGCCATGGGCAATAAGTAGGAATTATCACTGATTTCACAACCGGGAGCGATATTGTTAAAACCTCCTAGTGTTACATTATCTCCTAATCTTATTTTAAAATAAACAATATTACCGAAGATCCCTTCTACAAAATGACTAGATAGTGCGGAATTCACTCCAACATAGCAATTTTTCCCCACAATCGAATTTCTATCGTTAACAACAGATTCTTCAAGTGTAGATCCCTTTTCTATGATACTTGCTCCAACAAAATTAAAAAACCAATTTGATAACCATGGTAAAATTCCCTTCATGAATGCATTCTTTCCGTACTTAATCATAAAGGATCGAATATGGTATAAATTAGCTGTTTTAGATGCAATATTTCGTGGAATGATCCCATCCTTGGAAGGACTGATTTTTTCAGTAATTCTCCAAAAAACACGTGTGATCAATCCTACAAGAAGCAAGTGGAATAAATAACTAGCTAAAAGTACGATGGGAAGCATTAAAAAGGAAAATAAATACTCCATATTCGTAAAAACCGTGATAAGGCTGTCTATTCTTAAGAAATTCGGAATAAAAAACAGTATGATATAGTACATGAATACAATTCCAGGGATCACGTATGATATGTAGTAAATAACAAAAAAAATACTGAGATACCAATGATATTGCAGATTTATATGTTCCTTGTTTATGGGACTATCGTCGGGAACATTTACATCAAATATTGTACTGTTATTATCCTCTTCGAGTGTCAATTTTTATCTCTCTAGATAGTTATTATGAATAAAAATAAAATCTAATCTATAATAATTTCGTTAATGATTTATTTATAATCCTTTCTTGAGCTTAAAACTCCCAAGGAAATTGTAATTAAAATTAAAATCTGATAATTGTTTTTATTTGATCTTTATTTTTATTATAGGAATTAAATACTTCTTCAACTTCAGAAATTTTAGTGACATTTGAGATTAAAGATTTAACTTGAATCTTTCCAGACTCAAGTCCTTGGATTGCTAATTCAAATGGACCACAACGACTACTGTATATCGTTATTTCCCTTACAACTATATCAGTCAAGTTCATGAGTACCTCGAGACCATGAGTGCTTTTGATGTGGATCTTTCCTCTGGTTCTACAAGACTTAACAACATTATGTAATGAATCTGGATTCCCCGACGTATCGACTACGATGTCTGCTCCTAAATTTTTAGTTAATTTTTTAATTTCTTCAGGGATTTCTTTACATTTAAAGCGATTAATCAAATGATGAGCCCCCCATTTTTTTGTCATGTTGAGTTTTTTATCTGAGCCATCGATTACAATCACTTCTAATCCCTTTAGTAAAGCAACTTGGGCTAATAGGAGTCCTAACTTGCCTAATCCGAATATGGCAATTACTTTATCATCCTTATCTACCGGCATCATGACAAAAGTTTGAAACGCAGCTGCTAAAGGTTCGATAAACGTAGCCTCTTCAAATGATATTTTGTCAGGAATTTCGTGAATTAAATAGGAATCGAGCGCAATATATTCAGCTAAAGCACCATTGATATCAATACCTAGTGCTTTCCGAGAAATGCATTGGGTGTACATGGCTCTTTGGCAGTAAAAACAAGTAAAATCAATATTAGCATTGATTTCTGCCGTCACTCGCTTATTGAGCCAGAAAGAATCTACTTTTTTACCAATCTTGACGATTTCTCCGGAAAATTCATGTCCGAGTATTATAGGAGTAGGAGTTGGCAAATGACCTTTATATATAGCAATATCTGTACCACATATTCCGACTGCTTTAACTTTTACTAATACTTGAGTTTCTGTCATGAGTGGCTCTTCAATTTCTTCAATTTTAAGATGTTTACCATCGAATAAAGCAGCCTTCATGATTTTTTACTCATTATTCTATAATTTATTGTTTGCAATTTGATGAATTAATTTAGAATTAGTTTTATTATTTATAAAATTTCAAACTTCAAGATTTTCAAAAATCCACTATCCGTTTGTTCTTTAAATATCTTGTTTTATATATATAATTTGAATCATGTCGTTATTTCGACATTAATACGACATTAATTTATGAACAATCAATAAAACAAAATGGTTAAATATTAAAATCAGAATTTCAATATAAATTATGGATTATATTAATAACAAGCAAGCAAGAATTTCAGAGATTCATCAATGTGCTAATAAAAGTGAACCATAAATTTATATTACAACTGAACATTAAATATAAGGTAGGTTAAGGCATTTTAATTTAGCATTTTAAAATTTGCAATAACGCGCAAATAAAAAATCATATATTGTGTCTAGAGCGGAAAAATATGACGGATAACTCGTTTTCATTAACTGATCTCTTCCCAAAATTCGTAATAAATTCAAAAGGAGAGAAAAAAAAATTTGATGAAATGAATATTGCCAAGATCTTAAATAAAGAAACGGGACTTGATATGAGATTCGCAACCGAAGTATCAGAAGATGTCATTCGAAAAATAATCGGTTTGGGAGTAGATGAGATCTCGACGAATTATATTAGAGAGCTTGTATGTGTTGAACTCACGCAAAGAGGAATGAATAAATATCGTAATCTCTTTGCACGCGCCATAAACTTGGAAAATATCTCGTTTAAATTAGATGAAGACTTTTTAAAAAATTACAAGGATGCTCAACCAAATTGGGGTCCGTTAGGTTATGTCACTTACAAGAGAACATATGCCCGATTAATTGAAGAAGAAAACCGAAAAGAGGAATTTTGGGAAACTGTGAGACGTGTTGTTGAAGGGTGTTATTCAATTCAGAAAGAACATTGCATTAAATTGAGTTTACCATGGAGTGACGAAAAAGCCCAGAAATCTGCCAAAATAATGTTCTCTAAAATGTGGAATTTTAAATTCTTGCCTCCAGGCAGGGGTCTGTGGATGTCAGGCACGGAATTTGTCTTAAAGAACGGATCCATGTCTCTTAACAATTGTGGATTCGCATCTACGAAAGACATTAACTTAAAAGTATCAAAAGCTTTCGAATTCGTAATGGATGCCCTAATGTTAGGGGTAGGAGTGGGATTTGACACGAAAGGAGCGGGAAAGATTACGATTAAAAAACCTGCAGTCGGTCATTTTGATTTTCAAATTCCTGATAGTAGAGAAGGATGGGTAGAAGCTCTTAAATTAACCCTAGAAGCCTATTTTCTAGGTAAACAAATCCCTACGTATGATTTTTCTCAAATCAGACCAGCAGGTAAACCAATTAGAGGATTTGGAGGAATCGCTAGTGGCCCAGACCCACTAAAAGATATGTTAAACGAAATTCAGAAAATTTTAACAGTTAGAATCAGTGAGCCAATAACTTCAGTTGATATTGTTGATATCATGAATTTAATTGGGAAATGTGTTGTGGCCGGTAACGTTCGTCGTTCCGCTGAAATCGCTTTAGGAGATCCCACCGATTATGATTTTGTCACTTGCAAGCAAGATCAAGACAAATTATACTCACATCGTTGGGCCAGCAATAATTCCGTGTTTGCTGTAAAAGGTTTGGATTACTCCTTTATTAGTAAACAGATTGAAGTGAATGGAGAGCCAGGGATTTTTTGGTTAGAGAACGCACGAGCTTATTCCAGGATGAAGGATAAACCAGATTATAAGGATAAGAAAGCTGCGGGAGTAAATCCATGTGGAGAACAAACTCTAGAATCCTTTGAACTTTGTTGCCTTGTAGAAACGTTTCCATCGAGACACAATTCATACGAGGAATTTCAAGAAACTTTAAAGTATGCCTATTTATATGCGAAGAGCGTAACTCTCATAAATACGCAATGGCAGGAGACTAACGCCGTAATGTTGAAAAATCGAAGAATGGGCATTTCTCAAACTGGGATAATCGAAGCGTTCGTAAAGCATGGAAGGAGAACAATGATTGAGTGGTGCGATAAAGCTTATGATTTTTTAAAGGACCTGGACGAAGAATACTCGAATTGGCTTTGCATTCCTCATTCAATTAAACTAACAACAGTTAAACCAAGTGGAAGTGTGAGTTTATTACCTGGAGTTACTCCAGGAATTCATTATCCTCATTCAGAATATTACATTCGAAGGATTCGTCTTTCTAAAAATTCAGATCTAATCGAACCAATAAAAAAGGCGGGTTATGTTGTAGAAGAAGATGCTTATTCTCCAAATACAGTTGTTGCTGAATTTCCCATTCATGAAAAATATTTCGATAGATCCAAAAATGATGTTTCCATTTGGGAACAAGCCCAGAACGCCGCAGATTATCAAAAGTTTTGGTCCGATAATCAAGTATCGATCACGATAACATTCAAACCAGAAGAAGCTGGTCAAATCAAGCACGTCTTAGAATGTTTTGAAGACAAGCTAAAAAGTGTTAGCTTTTTACCCAATAAAGATCATGGATATAAACAAGCCCCCTATGAAGAAATCTCGAAAGAACGATATGAAGAAATGATCTCAATAATTCAACCCTTATTCCTTGGAGATACACGTGATCGTGCAATAGGAGAAAGATATTGTGATAGCGATAAGTGTGAGGTCAAATTTTAGGTAAAACTCGAAATTAACACATTTCTATTTTCTTCTATTTATAATATCAAAGATAAAAGATTATAAATTTAAATTTGTAATTATTTGTTTATAGTTAAACAATATTTTAAGAAAAAATTAAAAACAATCTGGAGAATTTAATTTTAAGATTGTCTAAAAAAAGAATAAGAATATGTGAAAAATATGACTGAAGAAGATCCAATAGAAGAAATTGAAGAAAAGAAACCTAAAAAACCTAGAGAAAAAGCTCGTGCAAAACCTTCAGGAAAACAAAAGCCAAAAAAAGCAGCTGCTGGAGCAGAACCAGAAGCTGATGCCTCTAAAATCGTACATTTAAAAATGTTAGTAAACTTCTGGAGAACAAGACTCCATGACGAAGAATTAGGTATCCATCAACAACTTAAGTACCAAGCGAAGACTAGATGGTATTCCAAGAATTTCGATATGGAAGGTCTTATTGAGGTTGATGGCGAGAAGAAATACGTTATTGCATTCAATAAAGAAGATTGGGAAGAAAAACCTCTTGAAGAAAAGAGGTTTGTCTGTCGATTTTTTACTATCATGGAGGAATCAATGGATTCTCTACCTAAGGGAGGCAATTTTAAGGGAGGCGTAGAATTAAGTATAGCTCATAGTTTAATTCAAAGTTATGAAATAAGGCACGCTGCTCCCGTATTTTTCTTCCAAGTACCAGGTGTCATTAATTTGATACGATGTTGTCGGGGATGGAGACTCATAGGTTCTCGATGGTCTTTTCCCCTTTTACCTGAAGAGAAGGATGACAAACTTCAAATGGTAATGGCGAAAGGAGTAGTGGGACCGGGGAGAAATTATAAGATTTATATCGGTAATGTTTTGATTGCACGCATTGACGGTCATCCAATACAAAAAGAATATGCGATTGAGATTTACGACAAGGATTATGCGAAAGATAAAGTTTTTAAGAATTACATGATCCTTTTTGGAATCGCTTGCAACTTCATGGATGATAGCCAAAAGTTAATCAAACGCTTGTATAGGAAGATGAAATCCAGTGGAACTAGTGATTATGTCATTCCAAGAACTGAACTAATGCTTTTTAGAAACCCCCGAATGATGCGTCGGTAATATAATAAAAAAAAATTATGAAAAATCTTTTTATTTTTAATTTTTATCCTAATACTTTCTTTTTCCAATTTAAATACCCATTCGTCTCTTTACCTCGATAAAGAGCATGCTTTCCAGTTTGTTTTTCATACGTTTCCATGAGAGTTTCTTCATCGGCCTCTTTTAACCCTTCAATTTTGATAACTTCGTCAATCTCTTGTTCTTCTTCAATTCTCTTCACGCGTTTGAGAACGGCATACACTCCATGGTTCCATATGACGAATCCAAGGTAAATTAATAGAATGATGATAAACATCACCACCCCTACAAATAACACCCATTCACCGGGGTTAAAGTTATAGATTACATAAAGCCAAAAATTTGCAACGATACTCCAGAAAAATGATGGTAAAATATAGACGATCAAGGTGATCACGAACATATAGACAACTATCAAGGTAACTGCTAGAAGTAGCCTGAGCGTAGAATAATCTTCATATTTTTTCGCAATCAATCTATCCTTAAAGATTCTTCTGCACAATTTGAGTATTCCTCCTCGGAATAAGGTGTAAAAAAGGACAAGTAAGAACATATGACCGGCTATGATACCTATGATAATCAATGCCATTATACCCGGTCCTAAACTTAAAATTTCATCAATTCTCTTCGTTTCTACTAACCAACCCATAATAGTTAGCCAGATTCCCAAGACTGTAATGATTGAAGCAAGGATGACTCCATAATATATCGATTTCGCAATCCTAAGGTCCCAAGTGCTATATTCTGCTAATGGGTCAACTGGTTTTTTTGGTGCTCGTCTAGCTTTTCTTGCCATAATATATCCTCTTGAATTAGTAATTAAAATAAGATAAGAATTTGAAATATAATAATTCTATCCATTTTAGATTATTTGAATGTTTTTGCTCTTTAAATATTTATGTAGTTGATATATTAATAAAATAGGAGTTAATAAAAAGTGAATTATAGTTTTGAATGACAATAGGGACATCTCGTATCGGAAAACGAGATGGCTTCCCCGCAAAACTCGCAATAAGTATCCCCTTCAACATCGTCATCATCATCTTGCTTTAATGCTACTTTTTCCCCCGATCTCCTCTTAGCTTGGGCTTTTTCTGTTTTTCTCAGGATTTTCTCTTTAGATGATAAATTAGCCATGAGTTCTTTCTCTTCTTCCTTTTCAGATTTAATCGGTTCACTCGTAAATCTTAACTTGGAAAAACAGGTAGGACAAAAATGTTTTGGCTTGTTAGCATATATTATTATGAAAACTATAGTAAGAATTCCTAAAGAGGCAATAATTAGAAGGACCCAAATTACTTTTGTAAACGTTTCCATGGGTTTGCGTGTTGGATCGCTTATTTCTTTTTTGCATATATCACAATAAGCATACTTGGGCATGATTCAA
>CAZBPC010000085.1:0-14742 GCA_964493715.1 uncultured archaeon | reverse complement strand
TAAATGGAAGCTGGTATTTTATGACGAAAGGAGGTAATAGTGGATATGAATTTGATGGCATGTATAGAACATTATTATCAAGTCCTGGCTATTTATTATTTGAATACAATAAATCTAATATCATATACATTCCTCAAGAAGCTATTCTAGGAATAGTTCAATTTAAAATCCCATTCATTGGATTTTGGAAAAATAATTTTCTATTTAATTTATCCACCATCATTATCCTTCAAATTTTATATATAATCTATAAAAAGATAAACGTGAAATTTAAGTTTACATTAAGAAAAATCAACGAAAAAACAGATCATTTTCCATGAATTCAGATTGAAGTGTTTTTCTATATTACTTGAGCTAAAGTAAATCGAAATGTATTTATGTTTTTAAACATTTAAAAACATAGAAACAAAAAATGAAGACAGAAACAAAAAAAGACGACCGAGTCTCAAATAATGAAGAGCGAGAGTCGTGCCAATCCACTATTAACCCCAGCGAGTGGAAGGGAAGAACAATAGAAATTGATGACGCTGGGACTGGTGATCTTCTCGGAAATGCCTTTATTGGCCTCCGTGATACGAGCACGGAAAAAATTATATTTCAATCGGTTCCTGTTGACCTCTATAAAGACGACGAGGATAACAACAAACACATTCTTGAACCGAAGAAGCACATTCTAAAAGTAGTTATAAAAGCTCTTAGAATTCTTAATCATAACGACAGTGATAGGATACTTCTATGTCGTGGTAATTGCTTTGATCTTGTAAGAGAATATTTTGAAGAGAATGGGATATACTACGAGCCAGCAGTTGTAGAAGGAGTCCTTCAAGACGCCGTGGAAGGTAGATTTATTCAACATCTAAGAAAATTAGGAATAAAATCGAGCAAGCTTACGACAGAGGCGGGTTTTCAGAGATATTTTGTTATGTTTAATTGGATTTGCCAAGATTTTCCAAATCGGGAACGCTATGTTAAAACTGGTTTCCCATCCTGGGAAAAGAAATGGCGTAAAATCGCGATGGAGAGATACCAAAAGTCTGAGAAAGGTCAGGCTCAAAGAAGAGAGCTAATCGAACAAAGAGCGAATGAAATCTTTAACGTTATGTTTGAGAACTCTATTTCTGCAAGAAATTCGGTCTCTGAGAGAAGATGAGATCATATCTTCTAACTTAGTAGAGAAAATCCAATCCCAATTTTAATTCTTGTTTTTTTGAAGTTAATAGCATTTTTCTTATTCTATTTCACAAATAGGAAGGAAGTTAAAATTGGATTTTGATAGGATGTTATTTTATTCTATTCTTTTTTTAAGTTAATCGTAATCTCTTATGAAGATCACTTCATTGTCAGCTCTTTTAAGGTATCCTAAGTAGCAAGCTTGATTAAAATGGGCATAAAATTTCTTTTCAATTATCTCTTCTTCTTCAGCATATTTTTTAAAATCTGATAAAGTCATTTTCCCATCTATATTATAAGTTTTAGCAATTCTAATCAACGTTTTTACATTATTATTTAGATAAATTTTTCTTTCTGTCATTTTTGAGTTCATCATTGATAGTAATTATTTCAATATAGAAGTATTGAATTTCAATTAATCTAATCCCATAATATCGAGTAAGAAGTTCTTGTTCAAAAAAAAAAAAGAAAATAAAAGTATGTATCCATACTCCTCAACGTGGATTAATTAAGGAACTCCACCGCCTGGAAAAAAGGAGCCTACGGCGTATGAAGTTGAACTTAAAGCGATTCCAAGAGAAATCACACTTAAAGCTGACAAAATCGCAATAAAAATTTTATTTTTATCCATTTCTATATTACCTCACACCTTATTTGGTGTATTGATCTCTCTAGAACCTTGTATATAAACTTCGATTTTTTAGAAATAATAAATTAAACTCCTACTATCTAATTTTTTATGTTTTAGAAGTAGAGAAAAAGAAAGAAGTATATACAAATCTTTTTTTTATATCGTATGACTATTAATAAAAAATTTTATTTGAAGAAACCCGTATCTATTCTTATGTTCTTTTTACTATTCTGGATTTAATTTCGGATATTGTGGTGTGAAATTTTCGCCAAATAATTTATGATTTTTGTAAATTTTGTCAATATCATTCCATTGTAGGTTTAGTAAGGGATGATAGTTATGTTTTAAATCAAAATCCTTGAAAATCTCACGTAACCATTTCTTTGTCTTGAATAACTCGGAGAAAAAAATATAATGTTTGATATTTAGATGATCAAATACTTCAAACCACGTATCCACATAGGGGCTTATTTCCATTTCAGGTAATTTTAATTTTATAAACAACCCATTGCTGAATGTGATCATTTCATCAAAAGAATTAACAAAAAATTCACCTGATATCTCATTAATGGATACAACATTAAAAAACTGGAATAATTTTATAAGAATTTTAACTTGCTCCTCATTAAGGTCAGGTATGATGAAGTATAGACATTCTCTTAGCTTTAGATTCTTAAATGTCAGTGATGGATAGATTAATTTATTTTTTAGAAGCCTGACAATAACCTGTTCTAATTGTGTTCCTTTTTTAGTAGCCCAGAAACTCTTGATATTAGATTTTCTCTTGAATATTTTCAATAGATCCTTAAATTTAGGATTTGTAGGTGATATATATGAATCAAAATTAGTTTTTTCAAAATTCAAAGTTCTGGAGTTAGGATGATAGGGATTATATGACGGATCAAATAAAATTTTTTGAACATATTGAATGAATTGATTATAATCAATTCTATATCCATCCCGCGTGATGTTTTTGGAGAAATCAAAAATTTTATGAGTTTTTTTGATGGTGAATAAACAATATTCATTGAAGTTTTTCTTGGAGAATAATTGCCAGTTTAAATATGCTTTATTTGGAGTATTATATGGAAATATATATTTAACCAAAAAGGAATATGTATCAAATCTAGGTGAATTAAATCTTACAGACGTGAAAGTATTTATAAGAAGTAATTCAGGTATGATTGCATTGAAATCTATTGCTTGAAAATACAAGTAATATTTCTGTAAACCAAATTCTGGAAGGATTGGTTTGATTCGAATAGAATTTATAAATTGGAAGAATTCTTTTTCTCTTAAATCTTGATATGCTTTTGAATTCAGCAAATAATATTCTAATCTTCTATTAAAATTTAACAATTGATCTAATTGATTCAAGTCAAAATGTTGAGGTTCCATAATTCTACTTTGGTTTAATGCATCTACAAAGGATTCTAAGTGAATTTTACTAATCCAAAAATTATCAGGATTGATAGGTGCCTGAATATAGATAGGAGTCAAATTTTTCCCAAATTGATCTGCAATCGATTTTTTGAATTCTGAATAAAGATTGGGAGTATAAAAGAACGTACCATCGATGAAATCATAATAATTCCTCCGGGAAAAGGTAGAATAGAAACCTTGGTGGATGAAACGAGCAAGAATTATTAAATCCTCTTTTAAATGATTATGTACGATTGAAAAGAATTCATATTTTCCTTTAGTATCTATTCCTTGAACTCCAAATCGACAAAAAATAAAATTTTGATCATCCTTGATGTCTTTCAATTCATAATAAGTATAATGTGGAACAGTGTGTGCTAATTTTTCTAGGAAACTTAATACTCTGCTTGTATTTTTGGCCAGAAGAATGAATGAAATTGTAGAATATAAAGCAGTTATCATTGAATCCAGCATTTTTGGAGATATAATTGGGGGAACTGAAGTTGAAAAATCTTCAAGCCGATTCTCCACTTCCGTACTTGTTATATTTCTCAATTGGGACTCCTTATATATCAAATCTAATTTTTCTTCTTTTGCAGAATAAATCCTTGTTGAAGCATCTGGATTCTCAAGAATGTTTTTCAATGAATTTAAATCATATATTTTTAGTTCACTGCAAATAAATAAATATTCAAAAAACAGTAAAAATGCTTGATATTCTTCATTAAAGAGATTTCTATTGCGGAAATAAAGTGGAATGAGTTTATTTACCAGTAAATCTCGTACTCGTTGATTATTAAGATTAAAATTTTTATGGAGTGCCATTGAGATTCCTTTCTTATTAATGTACTCATTAAAAGAAATAGGATTAGTTAAAGATGAATTTTTTTCTAAAATTTCCATGGATAATCTAATAGAATCAACAATTTGTTTCATATATTCGGTGAATGTAAAGAAGCTATATCTTTTATTGTTTTGAAGTAAATCTAAAAACATATTTTTTAGATCTGGTGATTTAGAAAACCGATCAATCACGTTTCTTAATTGAACTATGACATTTTTCTGATAGGAGATCTCTTTTAATAAATCTGATTTTAAATCTTTCAAAGTAGATTCTCTTCTTTCAAATCCAAATCCTGTAAAAGATAAATTTCTTACTCTATCTAATATTATAAAATCAAGTAAAGAAAGTTCCTTCAGAACTACTTTTTTCTGGTATTTTGTCTTGAAAATGAGCTCGAAGTCCTTGCGATATCCTTTTCGCTTAGCATGCAAGAACTTGCCCATTTTAGTAAGATTTCCGTAATAATTAAGATTTAGGAAGTAGTGCAATGTCTCGGGTTCATAAATTTTAATTTCTTGAAAGAAACCAGTACCTTTGAAAAAC
Organism: uncultured archaeon; assembly: GCA_964493715.1. Lineage (GTDB taxonomy): Archaea > Asgardarchaeota > Lokiarchaeia > Sigyniarchaeales > SOKP01 > SOKP01. The sequence goes on along the minus strand of CAZBPC010000085.1, from coordinate 10,132 downwards.
TCAAGAGATTGTTTCAGATCCTTTATGTATGAATTAGGAATGATGATATACCCAAAAAATTCCTGAGCATAACCAATTGCAGTAAGTTGCGGCCATAAGGAAAATGGCAAGTTCTTCATAAACATTTTAACATTTCTCCACCTGCAACAGGGATGGAACCGAATATAGATGATATAGATCGCCATGTTAATCGTAAACCAATCCAAATGGTAATCAGGGGCACAAAATGAATGTTTATTTAGCCATCTCACGTTAGATGTAAATTTGCGGAGACTTAAGTTAGTTGTTATTGAACCACTTTCTTTAAATTGCTTGAAGTAATCTTGATACTCAAGTAAAGCTCGGTAGTTTTTAACAGAAAAAAATATTTCTTTAAGCACTTTTATGGTTTCTAAAATATCATCATCTTGAAGATATAGCCTGATCCGATTCATGAATTCAATTACAATGATCTCAAAAATAGTATCATTGAGAAAATCTGGCTCGAGAGAGTTAATCAGCTGAAAAAGAATCGGGATGATGTTTTCTTTCGTATCCGGATCTTCTAATTTTAAGAATTTTACCAACATATCACCATTATCTGTGAAATACTGCTGAAAATTCTCATATCCTCTGATAGTTTTCTTCCAATCTATCATGTTATTCAAAGTTTCGAGTTCCGATTCTATTATCATGTAGACTATAAATTGAACTTGAATACTCTTTCGATTTTTAGGAATAATGAACAATTTATAGCATTCTCTTAACAAAATTTGAGGAATAAATTTTATACACTTGAATGAGATTTGAATTTTTAAATAATCATCAAGAGAACGTTTTACACCAAATTCAAAAGGATCTTCTAAATTTAATTCTATTTTTTCTGTATCTAAAATGATAATCCTAACATTAGTTTCATATGGTTTACTACCCAAATTCTCTTCGATATTCAACATTATTGAATTAAATATGTCTTGCACTTTTTCGAGATTAGTCCCTTTTGAGAACGAATCTAATAAATTTAAATCAATACCTAATCCCATTATCCCTTAATCCAGTTTGAGTTATATATTATCTCAATAAATCATCCTATAAAATTTGACCTATTTTCCATATAAACTTTACTCATGACTCAGAATTAAAAAGAGAAAAGGAAATTAAAATCCATAGGATATTATATAAAACAAGCTAAAGAGGGCGAAATCCAAATTGTTCTACAGATTTTTTTTTCCATTCTAAGAATAAATTAAATGAGAACTATAAAAACTCCCTACCAAATATAATTTCATATTTTTGCCTTCGGTTACTTTATATAAAGATGTAAGTTTAGAACCATATTTCATAACAAATATAACATTTTAATTATTTTATCAAATAATGGAAAATCAACATCGTTTGATCAAAATCGATCAGAGTCTTTTTCATCCCGAACATATTGCTTTCATTGGGGCTTCGGAGAAGAGTGCTTTCGGATCGATGTTATATCTAACAGCATTTAAGGAGTCTCAATGGACATCCAAGTTTTATCCAGTCAACCCACGATATGAAAAACTAATGGATTGGAAATGTTATGCTTCCGTTTTAGACATTCCATTCCCTATTGATACAGCTTACATCTCTGTTAAGACCAAGATCATCCCAAGCGTGCTAATTGAATGTGTAGAGAAAAAAATACCCTGGGTAATTATTTTTTCATCGGGCTTCTCTGAAACTGGAGATAAAGAGGGAATTATACTAGAAAATCAAATAAAAGAGATCATCAAGGGCTCCACTACACATGTTATAGGTCCAAATTGTTTAGGGCCATTTAACGGAGAGACTGGGATGGCTTTCTCGTTTTCATCCCATAAAGGGATTCCTGGAGGAATATCCTTTATGTCTCAATCTGGAGGGCATCTTACTCAACTATTAGATATTGGAATTAAGCGTGATTTTAGATATCGATATGGAGTAAGTTTTGGAAACCAAATTGATTTAAATGCTATTGATTTTTTACGATTTTACCACAGCGATAATAAAACAAAGCTCATTGCAGCCTATCTCGAGTCATTTGGATCTGGAAACGGGAATGATTTTTATTTAGAATTGAAAGAAACCACAAAAAGTAAACCAGTAATAATTTGGAAAGGGGGTTACACTAAAGATGGCTCGCGTGCAGCATTTTCTCACACGGGTGCCATGGCAAGCGAAATGAAATTATGGAATATGCTTGCTAAGCAAACCGGAGCTGTAATCGTACATGATGAAGAAGAATTTTGGAATGCTATTAAAACATTTGAATTGTTAGTACCACAATTATTACCAAAGGGAAGAAATGTGGGAATAATCACCCCTGGAGGTGGTTCTTCCGTAAATGCAACGGATTTACTTGCGGTAAACGGATTGAAAGTACCAGAACTGACATTAGGATCACAAAAAGAGATCTCCGAAATCTTACCAAAAGAAAATGTTAATATAAGGAATCCAATTGATCTTGGTGCTCTTGGATTTGTGGTAGATATCTTCATTAAATGTATTGAAGTAGTTGCTAAAGATCCTCTTATCGACATTTTACTAGCCCCATTATGGCCTCACTTTTTATATAGTTACGTGTTTACCAAAATGATCAAAACGTTAAAAAAAAGTGGGAAACCTTTTGCGTTTAGTTTACCAAGTATTTCAGATTCTTTAGATAGTGCCAAGAAGTTTTCTAATGTTCAAAAAATATTGCATAAGCAAAGAATTTTATACTTTTTCTCCCTGAGTGAAGCAGCCAGAAGCTTGTCCTTATTATGTGATTACTCTGAATACTTGCAATCACGTTAGTAATTATGTAATCTTTTTTATTACTTTTTTCAAATATTTCCTCATGAAATACCTTTCAAGCATGCAATAATCAATAATTTGATTGTTACTTAACAATTTATCTTTATTATTTGATAATGAAAGATGTATTTCCATGACTTTGTGAAGTATATCATATAGATCCTCATCAAGTGGTTGTAAATTGACATATTTGAAATTTTGACTAAATTCTTCAGAAATAAGCATGATTTGAGTTAAATTTTCTCTTTTAAAGAGGGAATTATTTGGAGCTTTGATAGACAATTTCTGGTCAAGGAGATAGTCTCCCCCTAATGAATCCTTGGCTATTTTTAATTTTCCAGAACTCAAATTGAGGGACCTCTTAACAATTTCATTTTAATAAATTTGTCAAAATTGCCCCAAAACCAATGATTAATTCCTTTTTTGTCGGTATTTATGACTACGTTAAGCTGCTTTTTCAAGATATGGAGATATTAACGCTAATATTTCGATTTTACATATACTATTATTCTCTTTTTATTAAACTTAGTTTGTGAGACATATTAATGCATTAATAATCTATAGAACAAGAGCAAATTTAAAATGAATTAAAGAGATTAATTGGATATACCTTAATTCTTATATCTGAATAAAAAATGTCATTCATAACGGGTCTCAAGGAACTATTTAAAAAACCATTTTATATATTCATCATTGCCTCTTTTATTTTGCTTTGGTTGCTTATTTTGATATTGAATTTCTTTCCATTACCCTTTTTATTTCAAATAATCATTACCTTTGGGGGAGGATTATTATTTTTTGAAATTATTTTTATAATAATATTACTATTCAAACCAATTGAAAAGGTAAAATGGTTCATTTCAGTTATTATTTTTGTTATGTCTATGGGGATGGCAGTTTATTTATGGGGAACAATCTTCTCTCCCACCTCTGGTATCTTTTTCATTATAATGTTGAATGCAAATTTATTCTTTACCGCATTCTTTGGGTTTAAATTATGCATGGATTCAGCTACTAAAGTCGATGATTATCTGTATAAAGGTAAAAAATCAAGATTATCCTTAAGAATAATTACATTCATTTTTTTCGGAATATTGGATTGGTGGGTGTTACAAATTACAGTAAATTTTTTTACCAAATATTTAACACCATTACAGCAAGCAGCTGGTTCAATATTAAGGATAATTCTGTGGATTAATTTGATCTTAATGGGAATTGTATTTTTAAGACTTTTAATAGCTAAAAAATTTGCTGCCTATATCACTCTGTTCTTTCTTCTTACGACTTTTTACATATTATATCTTATATTTGATTTCATCTATGGACGATTTTTCAGCAATGAATCCACTGATATATTCTACATAATGCTATCATTCTTCATGGATGTGGTCTTGTTACTATACATTTTAGGGACGGTCTATGATAGAATTGAATATATTAAGAAGAAATTAAGCTATTTCAAGGTAGACACAATTGCATTGTTTTTAATAACTATGAAATTATATGTACAAATTTCTAAATTAATTTCCAGAGTAGTCACAGAGGAATTCGTTCTTTTACAACAATGGGGGATTTTTATCATCTTTTTGTTTTTTACCTTCTTGTTTGGAATGCATTCCATTTTTGCCCATAAATATAATAAAATCGAAGAATAAACGTTAAAAACATACTTTTTTTATTCTATTTTGCATATTAAATAAAAAAAAAGAAAAATGCCTACTTCACTAAAAATTTTTATTAATACATTTCAGTTTTTGTAAATAGCAGGGCAAAAGCTCCATAAAAGATGCCATTGGTTATCCCACCAACTGATGCTAAGGCAATAGTTGTCATATTAGGAGGTAAACTATAAGCCGTTAAAGTTGCTGGGCTTAAATAAACTAAAGCGCTTATTGCTAGTACACTAACAAATGCAGTGAGCAAAAAGCCTCCAAAGCTTGCTCCCTTATTTTCACCTACCCTACCAGCAACAATGGCAGCTATAAAAAGCGAAACTATGTTACCGATGAATCCAATTAGTACATCTAAGCCTAATATACCTGTTAATTGCAATATTATCCCATTAAAAACCATTCCTGGGGTATTAGTAATAGGTCCAAACAAGATTAGAATTATTATAAAGGGATCAGCTGATATTACACTGAATGTGGTGTTTAAATCACCACTTATTGTCTCAACAATAATTACAAAAAGGAAATTTAGCCCAATATACGTGAGTAAGCTAAAGCCGAATGATTTTCCGAATCCCATTTTCACTAACTCATTATATTTTGTTAATTATATAATCATAATCATACATAAGCTATATAAATTTATATTAGACCAATTTTACCAGTTTCAAAATTGAAGATTTTGGAAAAAAAAAATAATTTGAGATTTAAATAATATACCATTACTAATATTGATTGGCTCATGAGTGAGATATCTAATAAAAAACTCGGGTTGGGCAAATTAAAACACGAGTTTCTGAACAAAATCCTAAATACCTATGTTTCTGACCTTGAAATTAAGGATGAGAGAGTTATCGTGGGTTCTAAATTAGGAGAAGACGCAGCAGTAATTGATATGGGTCATAATTACCTAGTTGCCAAAACTGATCCCATTACATTCGCTACTGACGAAATTGGTTTCTATGCAGTTCATATTAACGTTAATGACGTGGTGTGCACTGGAGCAACTCCAAAATGGTTTCAATCTACTATTCTTTTACCTGAAAAACATACTTCAACTGATTTAATAGAATCTATATTCAAGGATATACACGATACGTGTCGTTCCTTAAATATTACAATTATAGGGGGTCATACTGAAGTAACTTCAGGGCTTGTTCGCCCCATTATTGTAGGATCATTATTAGGAGAAGTAACAAAAGAAAAATTGGTTAAGTCTTCTGGAGTTTGTCAAGGTGATGCTTTAATTCTAACAAAGGGAATATTTATAGAAGGAACCTCAATAATTGGAAGAGAAAAAGAAGCAGTATTAAGAAAAAAAGGATTCAGTGATGTTTTTATTGAAAAATGCAAAAGTTATCTTCATCATCCAGGAATAAGTATTATGAAGGAAGCTCTCTTAGCGAACAGCAAATTTGATATTCACGCCATGCACGATCCAACAGAAGGAGGTTTAACCACTGGCATTGCGGAGTTGGCAATTGCTTCAAATCTAGGCGTGTTAATTGATGAAAAAAAGATAAACATATTACCAGAACCCAAAATATTAAGTGAAATCTTTAGCTTGGATCCACTCGGTACAATTTCTTCCGGATCACTATTAATTGCTTTAGAGGAAATAAATTCTGATAAATTAGTAGATCTATTGAGAGATGATGGCATTGAAGCACAAATTATTGGTCATTTTACAGAAAAGGAAAAAGATTTGAGAATAAAAAAACTTGATGATAAGATAGAGCCAATGATCTATTCTGAAATAGACGAAATTTTGAAAATTTTTTAATATTATTAAGTGCTCATTTTGATAAGCCAATATTTTTATTTCTGAAATATAATTTAATATTATATAATATTAGGGTTAATACAATCAGATTTCATTTCTAATTAAATTATTCTTTGATACAAATTGTCGAGCATAGGACTAAATAAAATACTTGAAACAATGGGAGACAGAATGAAGGATGAAGGTGTTTCCCTAAAATTAAATTCTAGCTCATTTTTTAACATTTTAAGGAATAAAGATCATGAATTGGAAGTATTTCAAAACGAAATACAATTTAAATGGGAAGCCTTTAAACTTCAAAATAAAACCAGAGTCATACAAAAAACGTATACCACATTTTTTTATTTATACTTTAATGATTTTTTTCAAAATTTCCTTGAAAGATTCTGTGGATTTGATAGCAAATCATTAAAATTGATTATTAAAGAAAAAGTCTCAGAAGATAATCTTTTTTTAGAATATAATTATGTAATGTCAAGTGAGGAAAAAAGAAGTTTCAAGGAATTTGGTCAGAATTATGGAAATTTAATAAATGGAATAACAACACCAACTGGGTATCTATACATTGTAGTATCTATCCTTGGCGTAATCTTAAGGAAACTCATGAAGGAAGCTTTTTATGTGATTTTAGATGGAGCTGTTTTACGAGAAGAAGAAAACAATAATATTCTAAATTTCTTAATTGTTATCAAGGATAGTAAGGATAATCTTTTTGAATATTATTATTACATGTTTTTGTATTACTTCCTGAGACATTTCAAGGGAATTCCTGAAGATTATTACGGAAAATTATTATTAGGTAGAGAAAAATTATACAATCTGGCAATTAAGAATTATCCTTTGGCTAAAGAGAAATTAGTAGATCTACTGTATTATTTTTACAAAAAATGCAACCTTTTGCATAACTTTTCTCCTCTCCTAGATTTTATCAATTTCGTCTGTGCTCGTGTAGAAGATTCAGTTTACTCTAAAATAGATGTAATTAAAGAACAGTTTCTCGTAAATTTTAATTATTCAGAAGGAAAAAAAGATTCTATAATAAAAATTTTTAATTTTTTAGACCAGAAATCCACGCTGTATAGTACATTCCAATCTAATAACCTTCCAAGTTCAAAAGCTCAATTTAATTTATTCTTACTCTACATGAAAGTATATTTTGGAGGTAGTAGTTTGAAAGCATTTGTAGAAAAGAGCATGCTGTTTTTACCCGAAAAGTTCAAATTAGCATTAAATCAGTATAATGAAAACCATGAGAACAAAATTGATAATGTTGCATTCACAAGAGTCCAGAAATTCATTGACAATGCTTCAATTCTTTCAAGTATTAATAATGTTGATATTCTTTTTGAGAAAATATTTAATAAACATTTGACAAGCATGAATTATAGCTTTTTCAAGACTTTTTTACACAGTCTAAATTTAAAATTATCTACACTAATTGAAAGCGAGAATAAAACTATAAGTGAGAAATTTGATGATGAGCCTTTCACATTTAAAGATGTTGTTGATCATATATGCCGAATGCTTTATACCTTAATAGATCAAATTTTTATTAGAAAAAGTCCAAACCAAGCATCGAAAAACTTCATTGACCCCAGAAGTCGTTATATTGGAAAAAATATTGCGTTAAGAGTATTGGAATTATTTATTTTCCAGGATTTAAATGTTTCTGACGATGTATGGCCAGATTATGTCATCAGTATGAACAAGGATGAATTAAGAGGTGAGTTAAAATCGTTCGGAGTGAATATTCCAGATAGGCATTTCTATAATGTAGAAGATATTCTTAGATTTGTTATTACCTATAATTTTCAATCATATTCTGATACGATTTTACTTGAAGAATTTTTAGTTAATCAAATCATTGCTCCTCTAAATGAGTTTATTTTAATGATTCAAAAATCAATCAAAGATTTAAAAAAGAAGGAGGAAGTTCAAAAATCTCTAAACGACTTCTTTCTAATTGATATTTCACCTGAAAATGAAACAATTATTGAGGAATTTAGATTTGCTTGTAATCAATTAATTCCAATCTGGCTGACTTGAAGATTGAAGATTATAATAAATCAAATATTTTAACAAAAACCTCAAAATTTTTATTGATATCAATAACTGGAATTTCAACATAGTGATCTAATGGTTTATTCTGAGCTGTAATGAGTCCTGAAATCATCTTTACATTTTGTGATAATTGAGTTTGAATATTCTTGGTATCTTTTACACACAGAATGGAAGGATAAGATAATTTTCTAAATCCTTCAATAAATAGAAGATCTAATTTAAAAGGACCTTCAGCAATCCAATTGATAAATAATTGTATATCCATCTCTTTTCTAAAAAAAAAAGCTACTTCATGGAATTTATTTCTGATAATGGATAAATCAGCCCCAGCTTTAATATATCGAGATGAATCTTTCCCTTCAGAATCCACTGGATGCTCATGGACATTTTTAATTACTCCAATATCAAAAAGAAATCTAATTTTTAATTTTTCTATTACACTTTCGATAAGATATGTTTTTCCGCTCCCAGAATAACCAATAATGCAAATTACTTTAAAATTCTTCACCTTTATTTGTAGAAAAAATTCTCTAAGATGCTTTATGTAATGCTAAAATAATATATACATTACAATTAATTATTTAATTAAAAAATTTTTAAGGTAACTCACCTATCATGCCAAAAGAAAACATCGTATTCGACGCGAATTTTTTTATTTGTATGTTGTCTATTCGGGCTAAAGATGTATTAAAGAACTTAGAAAAAGCAAGTAAAGTCTTAGATCTGGATTACTACATGAGTGAAGTTGTCTTCGGGGAAGTGAAAGGACCGCATACATACAGGGATAAAATTTCTCGATTTGTCAATGTTGAACCTGTTTTACATTCAGAAATTAGTATGGTTAAAAATAATTTGAGTGAATTTAATGTAAAATTTCCAGCACAAGACCCTGATCTCTCATTATTGGTTTTAAGTGAAAGGTTAATGGATGATAATGAAGGGATAACAACCCATTTGGTTACGGATGATTTTAAATTGGCGAAAAATGCCTCTCTTTTGTTTAAAAATAAATTAAATATTCTCTCTCTTTCAAGTTTTTTACTGAAAGTTCAAAGAACCATACCTGACAATGTATTAAGAGCCTATTTTAAAAATATATGGAAAAAAAGTCTGAACTATACTCTCTCTTACATGATTGAACGTTCTAAAATTTATCCTGCTGAACAAAAGATTCAATGGCTAATTGAAAGAGCAGTATCCGTTACTGAAGATTCAATTCTCGCAAAAGATGATGCTGTTAAATTTAAGATAGGTAGATCAAAACATATTGAAGAAATTGAAATTGCTGAGAAATATATTGAAAACCAAAATTTAACAGCTAGTAAAGAAGAATTAGTAACAAGTATTATGTATTTCCTTGAAAATTTAAAAATATCTCGGGAATATGTAAATAAAGCAAGGGAAGCAATAATTAAAAATGAAAGTAAAGATGCGGTTTCATTCTTGAAGAAAGGTAATGGTTTTTTGGTTTCTCTTTTACAACTAGCAGCAGGTAAATTAACTACCTTGAAAGATTTTGAAATCGTGCAGCAATTAATATGCTCTGAAATTTCAAAAATGGAGTTTTTACGAGCATTCTTATTAGTTACTCTTGGTCGTATCAACAATGCAATTGATGCTCTTGAAAGAGCTGCTTTATTTTCGACCATTATTCAAAATTTTCACACTTGTTTGACTTTGAATTACTTGAAAGCTTTAATTTTACTATTTCACGGACTCTATAAGGAGGCCATACTTCAATATAATTTTACAGAGGAGTTATCAGACATCTATAATGACGAAAAATTAAAGTTAAAGTGCGCGATTGGGAAAGCAATAGCTATATATATTGAAG
>CAZBPC010000084.1:0-14905 GCA_964493715.1 uncultured archaeon | reverse complement strand
TTTTTTCTGCTAACGATCCTAAGATTTGGGCTTAATATAATGACTGAATTTCCAACACATCAAATATCAAGAAATAACAAGTGTTTTTATTACACGTATGGTAAAAATGACAATGCTTTTCTGCTGAATTTTTTTTTAGCAATTTGGGGTTTAAAAAGCCATATGCTCCATCTACGTTACTAAATCACCTTATAAGGTGAATAAATAATAAATAGAGAAAAAATCAATACTTTAGTGTAGTTTATAGAAATATACGAAGTTCCACTATATCTGTTGTTTTGAAAATCTGATTGTTGAAACTAATTCATCTTCTCCAATAAAGCCCACTATTTTATTATTAACATCAAGTACAACTAAAATATGTTGTTTTGTTTTACTCTTCATTAGTTTATATAATGCATCTTTCCCATTTTCATCCAAAGAAACAGTTGGAAAGTTTGATAAATCCTTCATAGCATGTCCAACAAGATGGTTATCTCTTAAATCAATAGGAATTCTTTTAATATCTTCAACATGAATTAATCCAACAATCTTATCATTTTGAACAACTGGAAAATAAGATTTCCTGTAAACCATAAAATAATTCTTTATTGCATCAATTATTTTCATGTCAAATGGGATTTCTATTTTTATGGGAGTTATCATATTTCTTACTTCTATTTTTGATAATGTTATTTCATGTAAAGTTTGGACATAAGATCTCCGAGATTGATTGTTCAAAAAAAAGCCGATGATAATCAACCATAAACCGGTAAAAAAATCAAAAAACAGAATATAAAAAAAACCAAACGATATCAAGCCATAAGCTATGAAACTTCCTGCTCTAGAAGCTGTCTTTGTTGCTGACAATATATCATGTCTCTTTGACCAAAGAGCAGCTCTTAGAACTCTTCCACCATCCATGGGATAAGCAGGTAGCATGTTAAAAACACCTAATACTATGTTAGTATATCCAGAATAGAAAAGAGTAACAAAAAGAAATGCTGATAAATTAATATGAATTAACCAAAGTGGAAGAAGAAATAGAACTCCTATGATTAAACTTGATACGGGACCAAATAAAGAAATAACAAATTCACTCTTAGGTGTCTGAGGCTCTTGTTCTATCTCAGAGACCCCTCCAAATAGATATAATTCGATTTGAGACACCTTTAAACCATATGCTTTCGCAATTAATGAGTGAGTCAGTTCATGTAATAAAATAGAGATTAAAATAATAATACCATTAAGCAACCCAACTAAAATCAATTCTATTATTGTTGCATGTGAATCAAGTCCAAAATAATATTCTGCAGCAAAAAATCCTACTAAAGCCACAATCACTAAAGTACTCAAATGAAGTACAATATCAATTCCTTTAATTCTTGCTATTTTCATAGTTTTTTTACCCTACCATACATTCAAACATTGGATTCTCAATCAATTTTACTCTCATCATTTAAAAGTCATAATATTTCGAGAAACCAATTCTCTTTATATCCTTTCTAATAAAGAACTATATTTAAATAAATTGTTTTAAAAATATTAATCTATAAAAAGATATGATTTAATTCCTTGCATTTCTTCAAATTTTAATCGAGTTTGTGTAAATAATACATGAGTTTGAACAGGTAAAGATTTATTGCTTTATTTATCGTTATTGAATGTAAAAAATACCCTTGATCCAATTGATGATATCAATTGTCACTTCATCGTGAAACGCCAATTTCACGTAAATTTATTCCTCTCTTGATAATATCTGGAACCATATCTTGATATTAATCCTTTAATTGATTAATTAATTTTGATTTCATATCTTGAATAAACTGAGGATTTAGTTTACCATCATCTAATTGAATGTGCATATATTTAAAACCCGCTCTTTCTTCATGACCACCACCACCAAACGAAATTGCAAAATCACGACAATTTATATGTTCACTATGGATTATGATTTCACCATAGCGTATATCTATTCCAATATACGCAAATATTTGGGGATACTTTTCTCGTACAATATCATTTATTTTACCTCCCCCAATTCCAGAAAAAGAAATAATGAACTCCTTATCTTTATCCAGTTTATATTTTGTTGCTGTATTCAAAGCTAAATTAGATTGTTCTTCAATCCAGTACTGTATTTCGTTTAATTGGGAATCAAACCACGGATGAGAAAACTCCCCTTTTGAGAGCAAATCGACCAAGTACCTCCTTTCAAGTAATTTTTCTTCTCCTCTATTATAACCAATAATAGATTGAAGATTTGTCGCGAACTGGAATTTTTTTGTTTTAAAGTCAGAATCTCGAGCCAATTCTGCGATGCGAATTGCTATATCATCATTTGGTAAAAAATAATTCTGAACGATTTCAGCAGCGCACCTATTTTCATCATTTAAATAGATAGATGACATCGATCTTATTTTTTCTTTGACTCTGGGATCAACAATGTGATGATCAAACCAAGAAATTTTACAACTAAGGGTATATGCTTTTTTAATTAGCGGAAAAATCTCCATAAACTCTTCATTAAAACCTATATCTGAAATAATCAATTCCTTTGGGAGCTTATCAAAGTTCAAGATAAATTTAATCTTATCACTAAAATCAATATATTGTGCATAAAGAAGCATTAAATTTTTTGAATCACGTTTATTATTCAAATCAAAATAACGTTTAATTATCGCTTGGGAACCTAATCCATCAAGATCATGTTCATGTGTAAGTGAAACAATCATAAAACAATAAACTCCTATAAATTATTATCATTCTCTAAGAGGATAATGTAAGGCATAACTTTTTCCTTGCCTTTAGGGTTATCAACAGCTTTTAAGATCCTAATAGCTAATTCTCGTTTTTTTTTATAGTAAATTTCCATGATTTCTTCTTTCGTTTTATTTGGATATCTATCGAAAAGTGCTAAATCTCTCCTTGGACACCCTCCACGACGCATGCAACAATATGACATTGAACCAAAGCAAACAACATCAGAATCCCAGTTATTTTCTTTAGAAAAATCTTCCTTAACTCGAATAAATTCTTCAGGAGAAAGTCCTATTTCACTTAGAGTTTCGTCTCTCTTACATTTATAACCAAATGTCAAGGAATATCCTGGTTTGCAACAAAAAGTCAATCCACGATAATCTGCATCCATGCAAATATGGATTGGGGCCCCTTTCCATCCAGGTAAATCTCGAAGTTTGTCTAAATCTAAATCGACCATATTGTAATCCTGAAGATCATCTTTAAATTATAATTGAAAATATATCAAAAAATATTAATTTTCTACTTTATAACTCAGAAAAAAACATTCTAAAGTAAATGGATTGAATTGAAAATAAAATAGGGCCCGATGCGAGAATTGAACTCGCCTTTCCCCAGTATTAAGGAATTACTTATACTTCTAGGGATTCACAGTCCCCAATATTGGTTATATAAGTTCTGGGATCTGAAAATTCTCCAGATTTATATTCTAACCACTATACGAACCGGGCCATTTTTAAAAAATTAACTAATTAAATCTAATTTAAGATTATTAAAAAAAATTTCTTCTTTTCTTCAAGATCATCAAATTAAATCAATAAAATTATTCTTATTTTAAATAATCCTTAACTGTTAGGTTACATATGCCATTTTTGATTTTTTTAATTCTGTTCACATCCTTCATAATAGCGGATTTAATCTTATAATAATCTTCTTTAACTTCTTGAACATATTTATCCCCAAGTACTTTATCCACGTTGTTTTCAAAATTTTTTGTATTTATCATAGCGTGGCAATTTCCGCATAAACACACACATTCTTCTTTGATAATATAATTATTGATTAATTCTTTAATACTCCATTTACGAGAAATATCACCCCATCTATGAACTTTAAGATCTTGATTAGTATGGTGTGTTTGTAAAGATGGAAGGCGATTTTCTCCGCAAGAAACACACTTTCCATTGAAAACTTGTTCAATAACAGCCCTTTTTTTTATCCATCTCTTTACTTCAATCTTTAGTGACGCAGCCGTGTAGTTTGTATCATCGTTAATTTTATAATTATCTACTTCCAAATTTATAAGTTTATCAATATTTTTACTTGAAAAAGAAAATAAGTCTTTCTTCAATATTATAGATTTAAAATCATTGAAAATTTTGGCATTTTTAGGTAAATGGCAATTTTTACAAATAGGTTTTACTTTTTGAGCCTCTAAGGTTTTTTTTATTTCATAATATTTTTTGTGCATTATTTCATTCCAAGAAATAGTTTTAATATTCAAATCTTCATGATGAAAGTCGAATGCAGGTAATCGCGTGAAATCAGTATTGCAATTTGAAATTGAGCATTTTCCAGCAATTTGACCATTATATATCTCAATTAACAATTTATATTCTTTTCGTAAACATCTTATTGATTCCTTCTCTGATTCAGTTCCTGAGATCGGTTTTCTTTTAGCCCGTTCAAGTTTGAAATCTTCTAGATTTTGTTTAAAATATGTATAAACTCCTGAAATAATTTCTTCTAAACCTCTTTTAGTTAAATTTAAACCTTTACCTTGTTCTATTAAATTACGACTGAGTTTTGAAAAATTAATAGGTTGGTCTTTCTTAATTAAATTTCTCATATGTTCAACCAAATTAGCAAGATCATAAAAATATTTTACAAAACTATTTTCAATATCATTCTTTACACTGATCTTAGACAGTTTAATCCTTACTTCTTTCAATTCAGTATTCTGTATTTTACTTATCCAATTCGGTTGTTTTTTAATATTTCTTATATCTTGGATTATTGTTTTTACAATTATGGAATTTGAAACAGTACTATTCTCATTTAATTTTTTATAGATTTCTTCACAAATTATATTTCTGGCTTTCTTTGGTAAAGATTTAATTTTTAAATTATAATTTATTTCTTTGCATTTTGTTTTACGAGGTGAAAGCTCTGTAACTGCTTCAGTTGGACTAAATTCATTGAATTCTTTCAAAATTTTATTACTATCTTCAGAAGGATTAAAATCGTTATATTCTTCAAATGGATCTTCAATCTCTTTAAAATCAAGGAGGTGGCCATTTACAATTTCAGAATTTTTAACCTCTATCTTAACATTATTCTTCTTTTTAACCGGTTTAATAATTTCCTTATCAGTATTCCAATTATTACTAAACTCAGCCATCTTATTTCAAATTTACAATTTTATTATCTCAAAAAAGGAAGAATTGAAACTATAATATTTAAGAAAATATAGATAAAAACATTACTAATATTCAGAAATAAAACTCAATTACTACCTTTAACTAGAATTTTATGTGTTTTATTATTTTTTTTTTTGGTTTGAATAGTAGTAAGAATATAGTCTAATAATTTATTAATTGCATCTTCTAAATCTCCAGAATTATCAACGATAAAGTCGGCATCAGGAAAAGTTTGATTTTTTTTTGCTCTTTGAATTCTCATTTCTAATCCTTCTCCGCTTTCTCTTGCGCGTTCCTTAATTCTTTTAAGAGTTATATCGAACGGGACTTCAACAAAAACCACTTTTATGTTTTGATAAATATCACGCGCTTCTTTTACAATGGATCTGCTCACATTAACTAAAACTATGTCCCCTTTTTCTAACCAATCATCAATTTCAATTGGAATCCCATAATCAAGTCCATAAATGTGCCATTCTAATGCAAACATTCCTTTTAAAGATATTTTTCTGAATTCTTCGGGGGATATAGCAATATTATCTTCTGTATTTGAAGAAGGTCTCGTTATATATCTTTGAGAAAGATATAGAGATCTTTTATCAGAAGCAAATTTATTTTTTACCCCTTTCATTATCGAATCTTTACCGGATCCAGAATTACCAACGACTAAAATTAAACTTCCAGGATAATTTTTTTTCTGATTTCCTTTTTCTAACCGCATAGCTAGATTATTTAATCTCCTTTCCTATTTCAAAATGATGTTTGTAAAAAAAAAGTAATGCAAAAAATGATTAATTGGCTCTCTTATCCATTTTTTTTTGCATTTTTTGACGTAATTTTTCCATTCTAATTTCATCTTTTGCTAACTGCTTATTTCGTTTCGACTCCTTTTGTTTTTCTGATCTTATATTTATGTTTCCTGAGACAAAGCAAATTCCAGCTAATGTCACAATTCCTCCATATATTCCTGCAACCATAGTAAACAAATTCTGCGCATCATTAGCTTGTTTAGGATCATCAAGATCAGTCATGAACCATCCATGACTGAAAAGATAATAGCGTATAGCATAATCAGTGTGCCAGAAAATAGTGTATTCGCCTGGTGATAATATTAACTCAATGTGATCTGAAGACCATGACACATAATTGGTTGTGGCATCAATAAATATATTATACGTTTGATTTTGCCCTGTAGCTTTATTTAAAATGGTTACATTACCTTCAACAAACCAGGAAAATGAGGTATAATAATTTCCCGCTATCAAAGTGTATCTATCTCCTAATAAAAAATTGGATGGAGGAACTGTAAAATCTTCTTGATCTTCAGTAACAGCAGACCAATGACTATCAGACCAAATTTCTACAGAGTAAGTTGAAGCAAAGAGGATAACGGGTGTTAATCCAATTATAATTAATATAATACCCTTTTTTAATTCCTTATTCATAATTTTCATTTTTGATTTTGGTATTTAAATTTTGTTCTGATAGTTTTTAAATATTTTTGGATAATTATTATAAAAATCATGAGAAATATGGATAATTACACTTTTAAATTTAGCTTACATTAGTGATTATGAAGAAAAAAATTAAATAACCATTAGAGCTATATTAAACACCTATCATTTATTTTATAGATTTAGAATAATAATGGCAGAGAAAAAAAAAATAGAGGAAGGCGAGATCTCTGAGATTCCTGAGAGTTACCAGAGGTATTTAGATGTGATCCATGAAATTTCTAAAAATAAACGTGGTGGTTGGGTTTCAAATAAGGAGATCGCCGAAAATCTAAACGTAGAACCTGCTTCCGTATCTGGAATGCTTGAAAAGTTAAGAAAAGCTGATTTAATAAAATGGGAACCAAGACGAGCGATACGGTTGACTGATAAGGGTAAATTTTATGCGATACAGTTAAATGAGATTCATTCTCTTCTAAGAATTTTTTTTAGTAACGTATTAAAAATCGAGGATGAAAGTATCATAGAACAAGTAACATGCCAGATTGAACATCATATAACCCCAAAAGTCAAAAAATCATTAGAAAAATTTCTTACAAAATATCAAGATTAATTTTAATTATAGCCGTGTTTTCTTAGAATTATCTAAATTATTTCTAATTGATCATTATGTCTAAAACTATTAAAGATAATATTGCAAAAATAAAAGAAAAATTTACGAACTTTACAAATTACATAGAATTAAATGATTTTCGGCAACTTCTTTTATTTACTCTAACAAGTCAAGATCCAACAAATATTATGGCTCAATTAGGTTTTGGTGGCAATCGAGAAATCATAAACCTTCCATATGATCCATTGAAAAAAATATACTTTCAAAAAATAAACCTTATTTCATCGGGGGCACTCATAATTTATGCTCGAAATGAAATTATCTCTGAGAATTTTTTATTAGAAAAAGACGAACCAATTTTTAAGAAATACTTAAATCAAAATGAGCAATCTTTGGCTTTCAGAGGAAAAGAGAAATTTTTACTCCCTCAAGTGAGTGATTGTGGGGCATTAAATGATTCAAAAATCACAATTAAAATAGATGATATGTTTCATAATTTGCAGTCATTTATATCTTATTCACAACCAAATGTTATGTTTGTTATTGATGCCAAAGATGATAGTAACGCGGATTTAATATTCACTTTTAATATGATGCCCCAATTTCCCGGCAAACCTAATGAAAACGTCCTTAAAATAGACACGTACCTCGATAGGGAACACAAAACAAAAGGAATTACTTACATAAAACGTGAAGAAGACTATAGTTTAACTTTTCTAAAAGATATAAAAGAAATAAGTCATTCTGACCTATATAAATCATTTTTTTCCCTAGTGGTACATATAAAATCTTTTGATTCTCCCTAGAGAATTCAAAACTTTCTTTTCCTTTCAATTTTAATAACATATATAAGATCATTTATTCGTTAGCAATTAATAGATTAATAGAATTAAGTCATTAATATCCTTGTTTTAAATATAATCCGACAAAATAATATTAATAATCAACAAGTTTCCGTTGATAATATTCATTAAGGGTTAATACGCGTGAAAATTATAACAATTAACTTACCTGGAAAATATTTATCCGCAATTCAAACGTTAAATGATATGGGGGTTTATCCCTCAAGAAGCGAAGCTATTCGAATTGCTTTGAGAGACTTTTTAGCAGAAGAATTAACAATGTTTAATAATCTTGAAGATGAGAGCTTTCGAATGCTTTTAAGGAGCATTAAAAAATCCTAATCCTTTCTTTTTTATTTATTATTTGATTTAATCGACGTTAACTTCCTTGTTACACTTGTTACAACGTTTTGCTCCTCGAAAGAGTTGATTTCCACAACTCGGACAGTGATATCTTTTTTCCTCCTCTTCCACGAATTTTTCAGTCCCTAATTCCCGCCAAGCAGGTACAGTTCTCATTATTACTTTTTTCCCCACGGCTATTGGGAAGTTATTAATGAATTTGCAGGGAAAATCATCACATTGATAACAACCTTCAATATTTTTCTCCCGGCAGCATTTTTTAATAGAACATACTTGGCAAACCGGAAACACGATACCATCAGATAAACAGCCAGTGCAAGCTATATCGTTGACATTTTTCACGAAAGGTTTATAAACTTTCATTAATACTTGTTTAAACTTCTGATTATCGTCCTTATGTGCTATATATATAGAACATACCCCACAATACAAACCACAAGGAGCTAGAAGCTCTTTCTTTACTTCGACCATATAATATCAATTTCGTTTTTTTTATTAATTAAATGTATTATTTTATGATGAAATAAAAATTAAATTTATGAATAAATAAAGATGATTATTATCATAAAAACCGATTTCAATTAGGTGTTACAATGAAAGTTGCGAGATATTATAATAATAATGATATACGAATAGATGAGATGGATAAACCCGAAATTGGTGCTGGGGAACTTTTAGTAAAGGTAAATAAATCAGGTATTTGTGGTTCTGATATATTAGAATACTATCGTTTTGCTAAAATGAAGAAATTGGGGGTAGATAATTTAGTATTAGGTCACGAAATCGCAGGAGATATTGTTGAAGTCGGAGAAAATGTAAAAAGGTTTAAAGTAGGAGATCGCGTATTCGTTTCACATCATGTTCCTTGTTTTGAATGCCATTTTTGCCAACAAGGACATCATACTGCGTGTGATCTGCTCCATAATACAAATTATGACCCGGGGGGATTCGCGGAATATATACGGATACCTGCAATTAATATTGACAAACGCGGAGTAATTGTTTTAGATAAATTCGTTTCATATGAAGAGGGGGTATTTATTGAACCTTTAGGCTGTGTTTGCAGAGCTCAAAGACTTGCAAATGTTAAAAAAGGATTAATTGTTCTCGTATTAGGATGTGGTGTTTCAGGAATTCTCCATATTCAACTTGCTAAATTGAGGGGTGCTGAAAAAATTTTTGCTACGGATATCAATGATTATAGATTAGAAATGGCAAAAAAATTTGGAGCTGATGTAGTTTTTAATGCAAAGGAAAACATACCTGCTGAAATTAGAGAAAAAAACAATAATAAATTAGCTGATATCATTATCGTTTGTACTGGAGCTTTATCTGCAGCAAAGCAAGCTATAGAATGCGTATCTCCTGGAGGTACCATCATATTTTTTGCAGTTCCAGAACCAGGGGTGATGTTAGAAGTTCCAATCAATCGTTATTGGCGAGAAGAAATAAAAATCATGACATCTTATGGTGCAGCTCCGGAAGATCTACAAGAATCATATACATGGATCCTTGCAAAGAGTATCAAGGTAAAAGATCTTATTACTCACAGATTTCCAATAGAACGTACGGGAGAGGCTTTTAAAGTTGTATGTGAAGCGAAAGAATCTTTAAAAGTGATAATTGAATTTGATTCTTAAACCTTATTATTTATTTAAGATATTTACTCCTCTCAATATGTTTACTAATTATTCCAGATTCCCAGAAGTTATATATTTCGTATCTAAACTTGTCCATTTTCTTTTTAGGAAAAAATAGGTCCATATCAAGAAAATCTATAATAGATACTTCAGATGTACGTACAAGTTTCAAGGATAATATTGCTTCATCTACAATTCTCTGGTTTTTCTCAATTTTTTCTCTCATGTAGAGAAATGGAGTAATATCCGGATTCTTGATAATGTATGAATGGCTTGATGTTAGAATTTCAGCTTTTTCAAGGAATATAGACTGAGCCAAGTCAATATCTTTCAGATATTGATTAATGGAACATTCTTTAAATCCATACCATGGTCCGAAACCATCAACATCTGGTCTTACTTGATCAAAACCTAGACAGCTAATATGAATTATCTTTTCTTGAGGAATTAAAAATCCTATATGAGCTTTTGAATGCCCTTTAAAAGGAATAGTATTAATTACAAAATCATCAAAAAAGAAAGATTTCCCTGGTTCAAAAGGGTGAATTTCCTTGCAATTTTTATATCCATTCAAATCAGCAAACTTCTGTATAATCGAAAAATCCAACCCTTCATTGAATTGAAAACCTTTATAAAAATTATGAACATCTTGTAAGTATGTGTGTTCTGGAATTGGCGCATGTATTTCAGCACCTATGGCTTCCCATTGATAAACGTGAGCTATGTGATCCATATGACCATGAGTACAAACATAATCACTTATCGGACCATAAAGCTCATTAATCTGATTAATTAGATGGGGTTCAATATTTAAATCTAAGATTACGGTTTTTTGATTTCCCCTCTTTCGTGGCAAAAGGATAAGTCCGTCAGAGCATGAAAAATAATAAGGGGGTTTAATTTGATGAGCAAGTAAAACTTCATCATCAATTTTTAAAATTCTTAGACCATCAATAGTTGATATATCTAAATTATCCATTCTATTTTAGAAAAAGAAAAAACCCATATATTTCTTGAGAATTTGGGGTAAATTATTTATTAATATTAAATAAAGAAAAAGATGTATGACATAAAAAAATTATAATCCTACTGGACCATTTTCATAAATTTCAAAGGCTTCATCAACGCCAGCACCATCTTGAACAATAGCTCTAACAGCTTTAATCATTCCTATTGGTTTATCAGATTGAAAGATATTCCTCCCCATATCCAAAATAATTAATAATTGTACTGAAGAGTGAATAAATATAAATATGATGGGCAATTATATGGGTATGGGTGCTTAAATGGGAAAAATTGAAATTGACGATCGTGGGAGACTAACTTTACCATCAAAAATTCGAGAAAAATTGCTTATAAAACCCGGGGATAAATTATCGATTAAGGTTAACGGGGATAATTCTATTACGATTAAGAAAAGCCCTACAAAAGGACAGATTTTCAAAGAGTTAGTAGGCTGTATAACTACTCCTATTGAAGAAAAGGTTACACCGGAGATGATAAAAAGCATATGGAAACAAAATCCGTAATTTTTATCGATTCTAATTATTGGATTTATCTCTTCGATAAAACATGCGATGAACATGATTATATTGTTGATCATTTTAAAGATTTATATGATTCTGCTTCATTAGCTTTAAATACTGTTGTTATGATTGAAGTGATGCATTATTTAGTTAAGCGATTAGGGCCGACTGTTGCGAAAGAAAAATGGCAAGTGTTCTCTTCAATGGATATTATTATTGGAAATCTTGAATTCGAACAATTAGATTCGATTTTTGATGTCTTCTCTAAATTTTCACATACAGGAATTGGCGGAAGAGATGCCACTATTTTAAGTTTCATGAAAGAGCAGAATATTACGAAACTATGTACCCATGACAAGGCATTTACTAAGATACCTAATATTGAGATAATTGATCCAATACCAAAGAAGCTTTGATCATTCAAAGCATAGCAAAATTTGGAAATGAAATATTTTTTTGTTTCTATTCACTCTTCTTATATTTCCCGAGCTAAACATCGACCTACGAAAAATTTATTTTTCGTACTTCATAGTATGAAGTTACAATAGTTTTGGTATCAAAATTTATTCTTCAAGAATTCAACAGGTTTATAATAAAGGTTCTGCAGGATGTTTATTTAAAGATATTAGTATCCCTCATAATTATTTTTCGTAATAGTGCCAATTGTTATATTCTCATATGTTGTTTTTTTAATACCTCGTGAACGTGGGAGATAACCTAAATACTTATGATTGCGATGGGACCCCCTTCGAGCATGGCGTGAATGTCATCGTCATTCCAACCGAGCGTTTTACTGAAACCCTTTTGCACCGACACTTAGAAACCGGTACCTTGGAGGATACGGCACTTTACCATCCTGATAGGTACGTGTTTGAATTCGTGTCAAATGATCGAGATGGAACCATTGATGAAGCTAACTCTGACGTGGATTTCTTCTTCATGCGACGCAACATCTCGCCCGAGGATGCGATGGAAGTCCTGGAACTGGTGCTCAAGGGCTTGGTAAACGAATCGGTCGATGAGAGCAACAACACGATATACCAGATCGGATGGATCAACGACTACGTTTCCACCAAGCTGAACGGCACCAAGGCAACGGAAATGAACCTGCCCTACTCCGTGCTCGGATACATCCCGTGGTTTAACACCTACCAGAGCTCGAAGATGGGACCGGAACCGCAACCTGACGGAGGGTTTAACTTGATCTTGTGGTTGCTGTGCATGACAAATCCAATTCTCAACAACGCCATTGCGCTACTCGTCTCAATGACCGGCATCGAAATCTTCGCTTACCTCAAGGACTACTGCGAAAACGTGTTCATGAACGTCCTGACTGCCGTGGGAGATCTGGTTTGGACATTGATTCGTTCTGCGATCTATGTTTTTGCATATGTTTTATTGGCAATTATGATCATCAACATTCTTTTGGAATATATCATGTACCTTGCCATGATCCCTTTCATTTTAATGTTTGGCGGAGAAGCATATTATGGTGTAATGTCATTTGAGTATATTCTAAATGATCTACCAATAAAAACAGAAACGACCGTCACCACGAACTATGTTGATTACTTCGATATCGATCTTCCCTTAGTGATCCGGGATGAATCAATGGATAATACATTAGTATCTAGAAAAGAAGAAACCTTAGGAATCGGATTGTCTATAGAGTATGATTATGGATATCCAGATATGAGTGATTCTTCAGATGTATACACTTCATCAGATGGCTATAGCACACTCAGTGATATAAACGTAAGTCCTAATGGCGGGGACACCCAGACGGTTTTTGCATTCACAATTACTTACACGGATACTCTTGGGAGGGCTCCAAAATCAGGATTCCCCAAGTTACATGTCAGCAATGAGAATTGGGTAGAAGATAAAAGATCTTACACAATGCAACAATCTAATCCAAGTGATACGAATTATGCAGATGGAAAAGAATACTTCCTTGAACTTTCATATGATAAAATTGGAATTTATTATTTCTATTTCGAGGTCGAAACTCCTACGGATTTGATCGAAACTGACCAATATCAACTAAGTATTGAGGATTTATCGTTTGAAGAAATTCTGACTAGTATTATAGGAGGAGTAGCTACTTCCATGGTAATAGCTGCGGCTGTAATAGGAGCTTTAGGAGCTGCTACCGCGATCCCTAAAGCAGAATATGAAAGCTTGGCAGCTATAATTATATACGCGGCATTCATATTAGTGGGTTCCATAATTTTAGGAGCTTGTTTTATTAGTGATGATCCACTTACTCCATATTGGGCTCTAGGATGTGCTATAGGTTTTGGGATTTCAGCAATTCTGTTTGCAGTAGGTTCTAAATGGGGACCGAATTTCAAGGCATCTGAAAAATCTTTAATAACATTTCTGAAAGTTATGGTCATCGTAGGTGGTGCATTGACGAAATCAATTTTTGGTTCAATCACCACGTTGTTTGATATTGATAATTCTGAATTATTGATGTTGGCAGTGGCTGAAATGTCAATTCAGTTTACCTTGTTAATCTTAGCTTGTTGGTTTTCTGGTGAATTAATTTTTGGAAGTCTTAATGCTGGGGCAGAAGATACAACTAAAATGATATCCTTAGGTACTATGGTATGGTTAATGGGATTTGGTCTTTTCTTCCTATTAAGTGCTTTTGCTTGAACATAAATTTTTAAAGGAGTGTGAAATATGTCAATAGATATGATGGAAAAAGATGAGGAAATTCTTTGGCAGTCAAAAATCAATTTGAAATTCAACTTCATAATCCTTCTTATTTGGTTAGTGGTTCTTGTAATTGGTATTATAATTGATGGTTTTATCCTCAATATTGTCAGGACTCCCAATATCAGTATTGAGATTTTTCTTCTTGTTATATTAATATTAATTATCTTGTTGATTACAGGTGTTCCACTAATGGGTATTTTATATCCAATTGTAATATGGTCATTTATAAAGATCGAACCTAGATCATATTTTGCAACCAATAACAAAATTGCAGAAAAACGTGAAAACAAGGAATATGATGAATATTATACATTTGAGTATTCAAAGATCGATAGAATTGAGATCAAACCAGTGCTATTTCTAAAAGATAAGGTTGCCATAATAAGAATCTTCCCTGACTTCAATTCTAATGGTGATTTTGAATGGAGGTTTCAATTTTTCAAAGAACAGGGAGTAAAACTCCCTCAACGACTTTTAGGCAATTATTTCTCATTATATAACGTTTCTGATTATGAACCGTTGCTTAAAATACTGGAACAGAATCACGTTAAAATAATTAATAAATAAATCTCTCTTTTTTTTTT
>CAZBPC010000083.1:4268-15089 GCA_964493715.1 uncultured archaeon | reverse complement strand
TATTTGTATGAATTTCGATCTCATCACGTTTGACAATTTCTCCAATTAATTCAGATACGAAACAAATCGAACAATCCCCCATATTGGATATACGATGCCAACGAGCTATTTTTCCCCCAAGTGTGGGTGATTTTTCAATTAAGTACACTTTAATTCCTGCACGTGCTAAATTTAATGCTAAATTCATTCCTGCTATGCCTCCACCAAAGATAGCACAGGAATTCTCGACTTCTACCTTTTTAATTTTAATGGGTCCTTGAAGAATCACTCTTTCTACTGCTGCTTCTATTATTAAAAATGCTTTTCGAGAGATAATTAGAGGACTTATCTGGCTTTTGTGGTTTTGATGCGCCCAACAACATTGTTCCCTAATATTAGCAAATTCGATGTTTGCATAATCAATAATATCTTCAAACATCTGTTCAATTATATGTTTATGACTCTTTGGAGAACAAGCAGCGATTACAATTTTATTTAAGAAGTTTTCTTTGACCCAATTTGTAACTTTTTCTAAATTTATTTCTTGGCATAAGTTTTCAAAAACTCTTATTGAAACAACGTTTTTCAAATTATTTAGTTCATTTATAAGATTATTCACGTTTATATTATTTGAGATTTCCCCATTGCAATTACACACGATAATACCAATTCTGTTTAAGTTACTACCTTTTGAGATTAAATGTTCAATTTCTTCTCCATCTAAGATGCGTTTATTTAAATTCATCATATTAAGGATTCTTTTACCATCCTCAGTTAAATAATACGATTTTCTTTCTTTTCCAATTAATGAACCAAGTTTTTTTAAATGAAAATTTAGTTGCCCGGTTAATTCTAAACCAAGTCTTTCCATTATTTCTGAATATTGAATATAACCCTCTCTTTCTAAGAGATATAAAATTTTACGCCTAAATGGATGAGATAAAATGGAATAAGCGTCCATACTACATTCACCCAATTTTTTTTTTTTGTTTATTATTATTTTTTGACAAATAAATTTTTCATCATGACATTAGAAGTGATCTAAATTTATAAATCTATGTAAGAATTCGATCATCTATATGTTGACTTTCAACATTTGATTGACGATTTCTCATGATTATGCGATTTATTAACTTTAAACAATTGACAAACTAAATTATCAAACAGAATAAAATTCTTCTTGTCAAATCTTTTAAATTAGAGTTAAATGATTTTTTACTTAGAAATAAAATATCATTTCAAGTAAAGAATTAAGAGGTGTAGCTTAAAGTGGAAGTATTAGAATTAAAACCGGTAAAAAAAAATAAGAAAGTAATCTCATATATGTCCTCTAAAGAAGATGCAGAATATTTTCAAAGTGAGGATAAATCCAAACTCGAAGAATTTCTAAAAAAGAAAGAGATCAATTTTGTTACTGTTGACTTTCAGGTGGATATGGAAGAATTTAGTAAGACTCCTTTTGCTAAAACATTAGATAAATTGGAAATACCATATTATCAATTAGATATCCCTGAATATGCAATGGGATATTTATATGAAGAAATCTCATCAAAACAAGAGTTTTTAAATGAGTTATTTGAAGAATTTGAGAAAATGGACGATAAGGAGTCATATAAAGGGCAGAGTCTAAAAAATTGGATAGATATGCTTCGCGAAGAAATCCAGGATCGAGAGAATTTTTTGAGTTTGAAGTTAAGACCACAATGGATTGTAAAAAAGATGCTAGACTTGGCTAGAAAAGTTGATACAAACACAATTTCTTTCGTACATTTTGTACAGGAAGATATTTGTGAAGATATCTGTCCACAAGTCGTGCAACTTTTAAGAGAATTAAATACAAAAGTAATTTCTTATAACAAAAAACATCTAATTCAAAATGTAATTTTTTAAAAAAAAAGAGGGATAAAAAAAATGCCAGAAGTATTAGAATTAAAACCTTTAAAAGAAAAACATCTTAAACTCATAATGATCGAGTCAGAATTTCCAATTGATTGGTGGTTTGAGGTGCCTGCAGAGAAGAAGGAGGATCTTATTTGGAATTTGCATCTAATTAGCAAGGAATATTTAGAATTAATTGAATCATTGATAGAAAAATATAAACCGGATATGGCTTTAGAGGAAAAACCAAATTTCTGGGTTGGTCCTTTAAATTCAGGTGAAGATCCTCTAAAAAATCTATTTGAACAGAAAAATATTCCTTTCA
This sequence comes from uncultured archaeon, assembly GCA_964493715.1. Taxonomy (GTDB): domain Archaea; phylum Asgardarchaeota; class Lokiarchaeia; order Sigyniarchaeales; family SOKP01; genus SOKP01. Next base: position 12,907 of record CAZBPC010000083.1, on the reverse strand, counting down.
AACATGCTGATATCTCTGAAAATGCTGAATTCTATTTGTCAGCATCCTTAGATGAGCACAGAAATATGCTTAAATCTCTTGAAACAAAAATTAAAGAAATTATTGAAAAAAGTGGAGGGATCCCTGAAAAAGATGAACTTTTTCAACGCTTAATCATGTGGAAAGAGTATTTGCAAACTGATTATAATTCACAAGAAGATGAAATAAGATACAAGGTAAGAGAAGCTTGGATGATGATGAATGTATTAAATACCGCTAAAACAATTGATGGCAAAAAACTAAAAGGGTTGTTCCTTTGCGATTTAAGGCACTTTAATGGATTGGAGAAACTTGCTTCAGATTTAGGAATTGAAACTGAACAAATTCAAATAAAAAGATCCATTAAGACTGAAGAGATTGATGAAGTGATAGAAGAGGAAATCGAAATTTCAAAATAATTAATTTTTTTAATTTACCATATTAAACTTATAAAATATGTAGGAGATGAGTAAAATTACACAAGAAAAAGAGTTAAATCGTCAAATAGAGAGTATTTTGGGAAAAAAAACCATATTGGAATTGACACCAATTAAAATTAAAAAAGCAGATTTATCGGATAAGATTTGTTTCTTCTTTGACACGGACGACATTGCTTCACCTTTCGATATTAATATGGCATATGATGCTGGATTTGATATTGTAGTTCCTATAAGTAAAATGACAGTTGATCAAGTTCCTAAACTGGTTCAGGATGCAATTTTCTCCCGTAAACCAAAAGCACCAACAACCTTTTTTATAGGTGGTTCAAATGTAAAGGAAGGAGAAAAAATTGCCAAAGAAGTAATAAAATCATTAGTTCCTCCCTTTGAATGTCCTGTAATTATTGATCCACGGGGTTCACATACAACGGCATCTGCTGTTGTAGCGAAAACTAATCATGATATGCAAGAGAAATATGGAAATGAATCGATCAAAAACAAAAAAATTGTCATATTTGGAGCAGGGCCAGTAGCAAGAATAGCAGCAATATTGGGAGCTAAAATTGGAGGTCAAGTTTTCTTAGTCGAAACATGGGATAAATCAAATAAAGAATTTTTAAAGAAATTTATAGAGGAATTAAATGAAGAGGCAGGAGAGGAAGCAATTCAAATTAAGGGAATATTTGCTCCAGATCCAGAAGAAAGATATCAAATAGCTAAAGATGCTGATGTAATCTGGTCATTAGCTGCAGCTGGTGTAGAGATTTTATCTAGGGACTTAATGGAAAGAATCTCAAATGATCAAAAGAAAATTGTGGTTGATATTAATTTAGTCCCACCATATGGTATTGAAGGAATAAAACCAAAGCACGATAATGATGAGATTTATCCAGGAATTTTTGGAATTGGAGCTTTAGCGTTAGGACGCCTTAAAGCCAATGTAGAAGGACAAATTCTTAAAGAAGCTGTCGAGTCCAAGGGTTTAAAAATATATGACTATAATTACGCTTTTAATGTAGCCAAAACGTTATTAGAAAGAGAGTAACTCATTACTTTTAATTTTTTTATTTTTTATTACAAATTATTACAAATTATTACAAAATAGAGGGATGAGAATGGTTGGGATTAAATTGTATCAAGAAAATCCTAGAAAAGTACGAATAAAAGATGCTTTTAAAGAAGATGCAGGAAGAGGTATAATCCGAATTGATCCGCATGTAACCAATGAACTGAATTTTAAAGTTGGGGATATAATTAAAATCGTGCATCCTTTTACTAATAAAAATACAGTAGCAGTACTACATACAGGAAAAAATGAAGATAAAGAAACGAATATAGTTAGATTGGATCCATCGTTACGTAAGAATCTGGGAGCTTCAATTGATGATCTTGTTGAAATTAAGAAAATTGAAGCAAGTGAAGCTGAAAGTATAACTTTTAGTGGACTTTCGTTAATACCAAGAGATCCCCAAGCATTAGCACGAAAACTTGAGAAAAGGGTTGTCACTAAAGGGGACATTTTAAGCTTTTATGCAATGGCACGTAGGATTGATTTGGTTGTTTTAGATTTTAAACCAGAATTAGACGCTGTGAAAATAAATTTTAACACTAAAATATTATTTAGTGAAAAATCTAATGTAGCTTATACTGAGTTAAGACGTCCATCTATCAGAACAGCTGGGAGAGGTGTATTGGAAGAAAAACTACAAAAAATTAATTATGAAGATATTACTTATGAAGATATTGGAGGATTAGCACTTTCAATTCAAAAAATTCGCGAGATAATTGAATTACCTCTTCGTCATCCTGAATTATTTGAAAGAATTGGAATCGAAGCTCCTAAAGGAGTTTTGCTTCATGGACCACCAGGTACGGGGAAAACATTATTAGCAAAAGCAGTTGCTTATGAAACTGATGCCCATTTCATCAGTATTAGCGGACCTGAAATTATGAGTAAGTTTTTTGGACAGAGTGAAGAAAATTTAAGAAGAATTTTTGAAGAGGGGATAATGAACGCGCCCTCCATAATTTTTCTTGATGAACTCGATTCAATTGCTCCAAAAAGGGAAGATGGAAAAAATCAAGTAGAATCTCGAGTTGTAGCTCAATTACTTTCTCTTATGGATGGGTTAAATAATAGAGGTGAAATCATCGTCATAGCTGCCACAAATAAAATCAATAACATTGATGTTGCCCTAAGAAGACCTGGTCGATTCGATAGAGAAATTGAAATAAAAGTCCCGGATACGAAAGGACGTTATGAAATTTTGCAGATTCATACTCGCGGAATGCCTTTAAAAAATGACGTCGATTTAAAAATAATCGCTGAAAAAACTCATGGATTTGTTGGTGCTGATATCAAATCTTTATGTAAAGAAGCTGCTTTATTAGCAATTCGAGAAATAATTCCCGAAATTGATTTGGATAAACCAATACCTGAGACAATCTTAAATAAACTTAATATCAAAATGAATCATCTAATTGAAGCTCTAAATTCAATTGAGCCCTCAGCATTAAGAGAAGTAATGATTACTCAACCAAACGAAACATGGGATGAAATTGGAGGATTAGAAGAAGCCAAGCAACAATTAAGAGAAACTATTGAATGGCCATTTATCTATCCGGGATTTTATGATCATATGAAATCCAAACCACCTAATGGAATTTTGCTATTTGGAGTTCCAGGGGCGGGAAAAACATTGATGGTTAAAGCACTCGCTCATGAAACAGAAATAAATTTCATCTCGATTAAGGGTCCGGAATTTTTATCAAAATGGGTTGGAGATAGTGCAAAAGCCGTAAGAGAAACATTTAGAAAAGCACGAGCTGCAGCACCTTGTATCATTTTTTTTGATGAGATTGATGCTATTGCGGTAAAAAGATCAGAAGGATCTGGCTCTCATGTTGTTGAACAAGTAGTTGCACAATTATTAACAGAAATGGATGGTTTAGAAGAATTACACAATGTTGTACTCATTGCTGCAACAAACCGACCTGATTTATTAGATCCTGCGTTACTGCGCTCAGGACGTTTTGGAAGACATATAGAGGTTCCATTGCCAAATAAGACATCAAGAATTGAAATCTTCAAAATCCATCTTTCGAATCGACCTGTAAATCAAAATATTGATGTTGAAAAACTTGCAGAATTATTAGAAGGCTATACGGGTGCTGACATCAAAGCAATATGTGAAGAAGCAACATTATTAGCAATTCGAAGAGCCGTTAAAGATAAAAATATCAACATCTTAGATCCTGAATCTTATAAAACTGTTTTTATTTCCCAAGATGAATTCGAAGTAGCGATCGATAAGATCAAGCTAGGCGCTGATAAGGCTAAAAAGTCTTATAAAGATCAGATTAAAGACACACCAAGTGACTTTTATAGATAATTTAAATCAATTCTTTTTTTTGGTATTAATCATTAAATTTTTGGGAAGCTAAAATCAATTGTTTATTTGTCCTTTTCGATTTGTAATATGTTGTTTAATGTTTCAAAATCAATTATTATTATTTCTACAAAATTATTTTCAAATATTAGAGAAGGTCCTTTTTTTAATTCATTTTTAACATATACTTTATCAACTTTTTGTGTACTGAGCCAATCTGATATTAGAATTCCTTTTCTTTTTGCTTGATTGATAAATTCATTTTTCACAATCTCTAATTTTAAAAAATTACCTTCTTGAAATTCCAAAAATCCAAAAAATGGACTTTCTCCAAAATGATCAGAGATTTTTGAATTTAACCCTTGCGAATCTCTTAAAGGCACAGCAATTTTCGTTTCATATTTTTCAGCATTATCAATGATGATTATAATTTTGAGAATTAGGGGGAATTTTTGTGTGATCTCCATTCTTAACTTGTTTTTTAGAGAATTGATTTGAGATAATGGAAAATTTTTATTTAGAATGAGCTCTAATTCTAAAAATATAAACCTACCATAAGCTCTAACATCTAACTTTTTAATTTTTTTAATTTTTGGAGCGTTTTCGATCATTTTATAGAGTTCTGACCGATTTTCAAAGTCTATGACTGCATCGAGTAATGTTCTTATGGACACGATAAAAATATCGTATCCAGCCTTGATGATGAAAATAACAATGATTAAACCAAAAATGGAATCTAAAAGGTTGAAATTAAACAAAATTCCAATAAAACCTATTAAAACTGATAAAGAAATAAATATATCCGACATTTTTTCATTTGCTTCAGATTTAAGAATTGGTGAATTAGTTCTCTTGGACACGTATTTCAAGTAAATTGTTATTGATAGTGATAAAGTTAATGAGATCACTAAGAAAATAAACACATCATTTAAAAAAAAAGTTAATTTTGGAATTCCATTGAAATAATTGATTATATCTTTAAATCCTTGAACTATAATGTTATAAGCTGTCAAAAAAATGAATAGAGAGATAATGAGACTTATTATGTTCTCTATTTTATAATACCCATATGGAAATTTTTCATTTGGTTTCTTATTAGCAAAAACAAACCCAATTATACCAGATAGATAGATAACGATATCAGTCATGCTATCAAAAGCATCCGCTTGGAGTGCTATGCTATTAGTAAGCATACTAAACACGAGTTTAAAGACGAATAGAGAAATACTTATGATTAAAAGAATTATGTTGATAAATAATAAATTTTCATAAAACTTCAATCTAATCCCGTCTTTACCAGTATCTGTCAAGATTTCAAGTGTATTAATAATAATAATAATTTAATAATACTCATTAAAGTTGTATTTAATGATGGTGTTGTTCTTGATCATCATCAGCTTCAGTATGGATTTTTTCGATTCCATATCCTTTACCCGCTCCAGGAGTGCAAATACCATCTGTACCTTCTAATGTTCCATTTATGAATTCTTTTATTACACTATCAATACTACCTTCAACCCCCGTTATAACTTCTATGTTATACTGATTGAAGAATTGGACTGCTCTACTACCCATTCCACCCGAAATGATGTAGTTAGCTCCCTGTTCGCTCAAGAATTTTGGAATGCTTCCTACTGTATGCCCGGGATTTGGGAGAACTTCTTTCCCAATTATTTCACTATTCTCAATAGTTATGAAGGTAAATTCTGGCGCACGACCAAAATGAGGACATACTTGACCCGAATCTGTACTTATTGCAATTTTCAATTTTTCTTTAACCTATTTATCTTATTTTTCTATTGAAGAATAGTAATCAGTTGTAAAATATAAATATTATGAATAATTATTCATTAAAAAGTGAATTATATTCTTTATAATATGTGTTAAACATTATTCTTTACTAATAATTAAGTTCTGAACCTACCATGCCTTCAGATAATTTTGATGATTTTGTAGAAAATCTCCAAAAAGAAATAATTGAGAAAGAAAAGGAAGAATATAATGAATATATTGTTGAATTATTCCATAATCCTAAAAATTGGGGAAAACCATCTGAAAATGATATAACTGTTTCGCAGACTTACACTGGATCTTGTGGTGATACAATGAATTTTTTTTTAAAAATCGAAAATGATATCATTACTAATGCAAAATTTATTACCGATGGATGTGGTGCTTCTGTTGCAACTGCCAGTCAAACAACGATGTTAATTGAAGGAAAAACTTTGAAATATGCTGAGAACTTGAGCCCTGAAGAAGTGGATAAAGCCTTAAGAGGATTACCCGATAATCATAAACATTGCGCAGAATTATCTGTCAGGACTCTAAGGAAAGCTATTAAAAAATATAAACACCAAAAACATTAAGGGCTATAAATTACCATCTACCAAATTATTGGAATTAACCACTTTTTAATTTACTGTGCATATTTTTCATATCCAGTAACTTCTTTATGGAAAATTCTATCCTCTAAAATCCTACGAATCATTAATCCGTTATTTCTAAATTTATCTTTTTCCTTACTTCTGGTATGTCGTGTAATGCGTCAAGAAAACCATCAACGATGTTAACTATTACTTTACTCATTATTTCGTTTAATTTAATTTCTTTATCATTCACTTCTATTTTAACATCTGCCATAATATGAATAATAATATTAGTAATAATTAAAATTTTAATATGAATAATTATTCATATAATGTGATAGACTATAATTCTTTAGTGCAAAATGGTGATTTTACGAATATTGAACTTTTAAAGAACTTTGGAATTGACAATTCAGAAGAAGGTATTTCGATCGTAGTTATTACGTCAAAATGGTGTAATTCTTGCAAAGAATTAACTCTCATTCTCCAAAAATTCAGAGATGAGGGATTAATAAATTTTTTTAAGATTAACATCGATGAAAATCCCTCAATCAGCCAAATTTTAGATATCAGAACAATTCCCGCCTTATTTTTTTTTAAAGATGGCTCTCTTCTAAATAAAGATATTGAAATTTATGAGTTTCCCTTTATAAAAAAAGGGATAATGGTAGGGATTACTAGTGAAGACGTACTAAAGGAAATCATAAATTTAGTATAATTTTTTTTCAACAGTGAAAATGTGATGTCGAAATTTTGTTATGGCCCCGTTCCAAGCAGAAGATTAGGACGATCAATAGGAATAGATATATTACCTTCAAAAACATGTAATTATCAATGTATATATTGTCAATTAGGGAAAACAACTCATTTTAATAATACAAGGCAAAATTTTTTTCCAAAAGCTGATATCATAAATGAGATGAAAAAATTTATCCAATTAAATGAAGAAAAAACTGATTACATAACATTTGTTGGTAGTGGAGAACCAACTCTTTATAAAAGCATTAAAGATTTAATAAACTCTGCTAAAAATATCTCTAAAAAACCAATTTGTGTAATCACTAATGGAAGTTTATTATACAATAAGGAAGTTCAACAAGCATTAATGATTTGTGATGTTGTATTACCTACTTTAGATGCGGGCGATGAAAAATTATTCATAAAAATAAATCGTCCTCATCCCTCCATAAAGTTTGAAACGATGATTCAAGGATATATTGATTTTAGGAAAGAATTCAAAGGAAAATTCTGGATAGAAATAATGTTAATGAAGGGAATTAATGATTCTAAAGAAGAATTATTAAAAATAAAAGATAAGCTCGATTTAATCAATCCTGATAGAATTGACATTAACGTTCCAATAAGACCTCCTACTGAAAGTTGGGTACAAATTCCGGATAAAAACGTTCTTCCGATCTTAAATGATGTTTTCGAAGAATTTAATAATATTAATTTTCCTGAGCAAGGAATTTTTAGTGTTTTTAGTTCAAACTTTGAAACGGAATTAAAAAACTTAATTGAAAGACATCCAATGAATCAAAAACAAATTTTTGAAACATTTTGTTCTGAGAACTTAAATGAACAAGATATATTACTTCAATTGAACATCCTAGTATCACAAAACAAGATTAAAAAAGTAATTTACAATAACCAAACCTTTTGGAAATTAAAAAATTAGCCAATAATAAAAAAAAAAAGTTTATATAATTATCCTCCTGCCATAGGAGGGAATATCGCTAGAACATCTCCATCATTTAGGATGTGATCGGGAGTAATGTGCGGTTTACCATTGATGAGAATGATTAATTTCATTTCATTGAACGGTAAGTGATATTTATCTAGTATAACTTGAACTTTCGTATCTTTTTGAAATTTTTCGATAGACTTGGCTGGACCCAGTTCCCTTAAATTTGCGAATAGTTTTATTGTTACTGTGATTGAATTATTTTCAGTCATCTTCTTCTCTCTTGAAATACCATTTATATAAAAGAGCTTGATTTTTAGAAAATAATCCCACTCTATCTCCATCTTTTACTTTTTTATTGAATCCCGCATAAACTCCATTCACAAAAATATGGCTTGTTTCGTTTTTTTCAATTGAAAACTTTTGTAGTATATCAGAGATACGTTCAATCTTTTCAGAATTGACCTGTAAAGTGAGTGGTAGAGCCCCATCGGATTCCACATCCTTAATTTTGTTTCGCAAATTTCCAAAGATTTTAACTAGTATTGTCATGTTTAAATGTTTAGGATCCCCAAACTTTATCTAACTCTGCATCAGTTACTTCGAAAACAGTGTTATGTGGTGCTAACTTTTCCTTCAAGAAAAATTCTGGTAATCTGTCATCTAATTTAGTAAATCCAGCAGCTTTATTAAATTTCCTTTCAACATCGATAATTGATTGTCCATATCCTGGAACATCTGC
>CAZBPC010000083.1:0-4168 GCA_964493715.1 uncultured archaeon | reverse complement strand
TATTAAATTTCCTTTCAACATCGATAATTGATTGTCCATATCCTGGAACATCTGCCACTGTTAGATTAGATCCCAAAACTCCATTTAATGTATCAACAACGCCTTCCAAACCTTCAGGTATATCTAATATTGCAAATGCTATGAAAAGACAATAACCAGTAGCATCAACTGCTGCTGTAGCTATTTGTAAATTCCGTGATAAATCCGCTTTACTCGTATCCATAGGATCTGCTGTTCCACCTACGCCCATTATCTCAGTAGCTATTGCATAACCCGCGGTATGATCCGCACCTTGAGGAGTGGTTGCGTAAGTGACACCAATTCCTTTTATTGCACGAGGATCATAAGCTGGTAAGCTTTGTCCTTTTACTACGGGTACTCTTGTAACTCCCATAGCTTGGGCTGTAAAAGCTGTCCCATTCGCTAAGATTCGACCTAATGGTGTTTTATCCCTTATCTCGTCCATTAATTTTAAAGCTTTTTTACCATCTCCGAATTCCGCTAAACCTCCTTCCATTGCAACACCCATCATACCTCCCGCTTCAATCGTATCTAGCCCTAAATCATTACAAGCTCGATTTAATTCCCCGACTTCATCCAAATTATAAATTCCACAATTAGGACCAAGAGACCAAACGCTTTCATATTCCAGGCATCCTACGGGATCTTTTCCACCCGGTTTACACCATACTTCTGAACATTGAATAATGCATCCTGGATTGCAGAAATGAGGTCGCTTTCCTCCGCGTTTTTTGATCTCTGCAGCTTTTACCTCTCCAGAAACCTTTTCTGATTGATCATCTTGACCAGCTGAAAAATTACGTTGTGGTAATCCTCCTGCTTCATTAATGATATTAACAAGTACACTTGTACCATATGAGTTGAGTGCACCTCCAGGCTTTGTGACATCATGAGAATTTAAGGCATCCCTCAATTTTCGAGTTCCTTCCTTAAATGCTTCCTCATTTAAAATTTCTACTCCTGGAGCACCAGTGTCGTCCACTATGATAAATTTCAATCCCTTTGAAGCCATTACAGCTCCTACACCACCTCTTCCTGCATATCGACTGGGTAAACCTTCGGGATCATTAAAACAGATTCCTGAAGACGCTCCTAAAAGTTCTGCAGCAATACCAACTCCACATATTCCAACATTTTTTCCATATTCTTTGAATAAGCTTTTATACGTGTCATATAGACCCTTTCCAACCCATTTATTAGCGCTTGAAAATTCTGCTTTATCCATGGATACTTTTAATGTATAATATTCGGGTCCTTTATGTTTTCCTTCAACTATTATAGCAGCAATCCTCATTCTTGCTAATTGTTGAGAAAATGGTGTTCCTGCATTTGCTTCTTTAATTCCTCCTGTCAAAGGTGATTTGCATCCAACAGAGATTCGACCTGAACTTGGTGCAATTGTACCTGTAACTAATCCCGGGGCTAAGACAAGTTTGTTATTTGCTCCCAAAGGATGACAAAGTGGATCAACCTCTTTTTCGACAATGGTTGAAGTAAGACCACGTCCGCCTAAAGCAGCAAAATCGGCGGGAAAATCCTCAAATTTCACTTCAAGATTGTCCATATTCACTCTTAAAATTCTTTTTGGCATTCATTTTCACTTCAATTAATTAAACATGTATAATTGGATGATATAAAATATAAATCCTCGTCATGTTTCTTTAAACCAAACGAGAGAATAAGATAATCTGATGAAATATTTCAATTCTCCTAATATAGAGTGAAAATCTCTCAACTTTTCAATTTTTTGATTTGATATACAGGCCCGGGGGGATATATTCTCTTGAAAAGAAGTTTTTCTTGATTTGAACCCCCGATCTTCAGCTTTCTCCAGTGAGATAATAGGAGGCTGCCGCGATATCCAGTCTTCGCCACGGGCCTATGCATAAAAGAAGATGTTACACATAAAAAAGAAAGATAGCATAAAAATTTAAAGATCACTTTCAAATACATTTTAGGATGATTTATGAACCTCTCCATTAATGATATTTAAAATTTGTGTTGTTTATATCTAAATAACGCAAAATAATCATAAGGTTTTAATTCTCAGTTTTAATTCATATTATTACTACTAGATTTTTTAATTACTTGATTTTGTGTTTTGAAAAATGGAAAGAAGGAATGACCAGAAAAATAGACCTCAACGACCTATTGATTATTTGAAAAATTCTGTAAATGAAATTATATTAATTAAGGTTAAAAGAAACAGACTTTTTAGGGGTCGGCTTGGTGGGTTTGACGAACATTTGAACCTTTATCTTGAAGGAACGAGTCAACTTTTTGAGTATCAGGATGAGGATGGGAACATCCGGGAAGAACATGAAGATCTTGGAAATGTAGTTGTACGTGGGGACAATGTAATTTTTGTATGCTTGAGCTCGGAGAATTAGCTCGGAGCTAATATGCCGATTATACGATTCTGGTTGAATAAATTTTTTTAAAATTTATTCTGAATAAAAATCTAAATTGATTTTAACTCAAAATTCTCTTTAAGAGAAGAAGGTTAAAATTAATACAATGCCCTATTAATAAATATTATTATAGAAATAACAAAATTTTATTTTTGTTAAATTCTAACCTTAACTTATTACAAATAAGGCAGTGTTAGAGAAATTGAATGTGAACGCAAACACTATTCAATCAGGTGGTAGAGTTAAGTTAATTAATCCTAACTTGGGTCATCCTTTAATTTTAAATACTGATCAGAAAATTAAGAAGATTTCCTTTGAATTAGAATTACTTTTCATTAGCAATGTTCCCCAGATCAAAGAATTTGAGAAATTTGTAAGAAATAAAATTCATTTTATTCCTATATTTGAATATAGATGGAAATTACATAAAATTAAGGAAGAAAAAAAAAATCTATTTTGGAGAAAAATAAAATCACTTTTTACCTCAAAAAAGAAACGAAGAGAACAGCAAGAGAAAATTCAAGATTTTAGAAGAATAAAGACACGCACTTATCGAGGAGATCCCATAGAAGGAATTTTACTCCGTGTAAATGAATTCTCTCCACATGAAGTTGTGGAAAGTGGAAATTTAGAAATCCTTAATCCTCATGAATATCTGTTAAAACATAATATTTTTGATTTTGGCAGTAAATTTTATCGTGTTGCACTAGAGATTACATTTACTCAAGAAGTAATTGCATGGTTGAAAGATTTTACATTTATTATGTTTGATATAATTCAAAAATTAGAGAATGATGAGGTTCAAGTCAATAACCATGCCCTAGTTGTTTCTAAAAACGAATGGGATAATATTAACTTCATTCATGCAACAGATTTACATTTAGCTGAAAGGAATGATAGAATCTATGAAATTGTTAAAAATTGGTTAGGATTACAGGGAAATATATTCGAATTTGCTCAGAAAAGTGTTAAGAAGGTATCTTTTTTTAAAAAAAGTTTAAATAAAAAAGAAACAAAACCTCAATCTCCACCAAAAATTGAACCCCTCCGTAAGCGATTCATTAACCCTAATAATAATTTTAAAAAATTTATCAGATTAATGAACAAGAAAGTTCTGCAAAATCAATTGGATTTCATAGTTTTAACGGGAGATTTAATAGACTTCACCATTTTATCTAAATTATCAAAAGATTTAAAGAAACTGATTGATTTCGACTATGATCATAGTAATTGGAAAATTTTTAAGGAACTTATATTAGATTCTGAACAAAAGATAAGAAGGGGAATGATTGAAGGAGAAGAGCTATTATGTCCGATCTTTACAATCACAGGAAATCATGATTTTCGTCCCTATCATTATGATATTCGATGGGGAAATTTGTATAAGAAGATTGGGCTAAACGCAAATGAAGCAATTGCTCTTAATGATCAGTTAGCTGCCAATCCCATAAGTTCTATAACAAGAAGTTTCCGAGCTCTAAAAGGTTATTTTTCTGAATTTAATTGTTCCTTGGATTATTCATTAAGATTGGGTAATAACGTTTTTATATTTCTAAATACTGGTCCAGATTCTTTTAAAAATTTACGAGATTTTGTCAGTGGGCATCCTTCGGTGACTGGGGTTTCTACAAGACAGATAAAGTTTCTGGAATATATCATAAATAATAAGATTAAAGAGATTGATAATGTATTCTTATTCACTCACGGACCCCCAATTAATATTCAAAAAAATTTGA
>CAZBPC010000082.1:0-15323 GCA_964493715.1 uncultured archaeon | reverse complement strand
AAAAAGAAATCGAATGGAATTACTTTTACGAATTTGAAAAAATATCAGAACCAATCACTATAAAGATTGAAGACAAAGAAGTGTTAGTAACTGCTTGGCTTTATAAAGTGATTGGCCAATCAGGTCATATTATTCCTATTTATCTCCTTACAACAGATGTTGAAGGAAATGAAGATTGGATGAAAAAAATGACCGGCTCTTTATATGATTCTACCTCAAAATGGAATCGAATAGTCCAAGAGCAAATTTTAGGTATTGGAGCAGTTAAACTGTTAAAATCCCAAGATTATAAAAATATTAAAGTTTTTCATCTTAACGAGGGACATGGTTCCTTTTCTATAATAGAACTTTATAAGGACATAGGAGACTTGGAAAAAGTAAAAGAAAAGGTAGTATTTACGACTCATACTCCGGTTCCGGCAGGACATGATAAGTTTGAACAAAAATTAGTAGAAAAGGTTTTTGAAAAAAGATTTCCCTCTGAATTAAGAAAACTTGCTGATGATAATGGATCTCTCAACATGACTTTCTTAGGAATGAATGCTTCTCATTATCAAAATGCTGTATCAAAAAAGCATGGGGAAATCTCTCGAAAAATGTTCCCTAATATAAACATTGATTATATAACGAACGGAATTCACCTACCTTTTTGGGTGTCGAAACCAATAAGGAAAATATTCGATCGAAAGTGGCCAAATTGGAAATCAAACCCACTCTTGCTCCAAAATGCAATTGAATTAGATGATTTGGAACTTTTTGACGCTCGTATTGAAAATAAATTCAATTTAATAAATTATCAGAAAGGTCATTCTTGGAATCTTTTAGATGAAGAACTTATAACCATTGGTTTTGCGAGACGGTTTGCAACTTACAAAAGAGCGACACTGATCTTTCAAGATATCGACAGATTAGGTAAAATCTGTCAAGGAAAGATTCAATTTATTTTTGCAGGTAAAGCACACCCAAAAGATACAATAGGGAAGGAATACATAAAAAAAATCTTTGAATCCGCAGAATATCTATATGAAAATTTTAAAGTCAAGGTAGTTATGATGGAAAATTACAATATGGATTTAGCCCACATGCTAGTGTCAGGTGTTGACGTGTGGTTGAATACACCAGAACGTTATCGAGAAGCAAGTGGAACCAGTGGCATGAAAGCGGCATTGAATGGAGGGTTAAATTTAAGCGTGCTCGATGGGTGGTGGCTTGAGGGATATCACAAGAACCCCATGGCAGGATGGGCAATTGGTCCAGATGACTCTAATCCCAAAGATCCGGGAGTTTCTAATAGTTGGACCATTGATTCAAATGCGATCTATGAGATTTTAGAGAATCAAATTATTCCCACATATATGAATCATGATGAATGGTTATTAAGAAATAAACAAGCAATTTCATTAGCCGCTTATTTTAATACTCATCGCATGGTTGAAGAATACGCCGAAAAAGCGTATCGATTAAGAAGGCAGAAACCATGGAAATACGTGTCTTAAATTTTGGTTTTTAAAATTTTTCTTATTATATTTATCAGAACCTAAAGAAAAGATATTTTCTAATTGCTATAAATTTCAAATGGTCTTATTTTCACGTAATCTTCGGGGGTATTAGCTTTTAAATAATGTTCGAAAACTTGGGTGAATATAGAATTTAAAGTATCGATACCCGCAACTAAACCAATCATATCTTTACTCAATAAGAGAATATAATTTGTTGTAGATTCTAAATAATAATGACCCGCTTCAAGTACTAAATTTTTCTTAGGTTCAATAAATTCATTAGCATTTTTTACCGTATCATTAGTTGCAAAGAAAATAATTAAAAATTCTTCTGAAATCTCTTCCTTGAGATAAGAATCTCTTATCCCCGAAGCCACTAATGAATCTCCTGTATAATTTCGAAATAAATATTGAAGCTTATTTAGTTCCTTTCTAAATTTGTTTTTATTATGAAAGAAATTAAAATCATTATTGAGTTCCAGTGGTCTACCTTCATTATATGAAACTTTAACTTGATTTAATTCAAATTCTTCAAGATAATTTGTCATGATAAATTTTTTCTCTGTTGTACAATTTTAGAATAATAATTGTATTTAATTAAACTAAAAGGCAGTTTTTATTAAAATTTCTTCTTTATACTTTATAGTTTATTAACAAGAAGGCTTATGTGAGTAAAGCAAAAATGAAGTTAGGTAGGATAGCATTAAACAGTCGTTTAATTCTTGCCCCCATGCTAAATGTCAGTTCTGCTCCATATCGTAGATTTTGTCGCAAAGTTTCTGATAAAGTGGGATTAGTTATTGTACCAATGTTATACACTAAACGACTCGAAAAAAATCCTTCCTCTGTTGAATTAGAGTTGTACCAGATTAATGAAGAACGACCCATTGGTGTCCAATTAATTGGATCAAATATAGATGCCTTAAAAAAATCTATTGAATTCTTAGAGAGCTATGAATTTGATTTGCTCGATATAAACGCTGGTTGCCCCTCAAAAAGAGCATTACACGCAAATGAAGGAGGGTATTTAATGAACGATTTGGAAACTTTAGGTCGACTAATTCAATCTGCCCTAAAATTTTCATCTCGTCCAGTATCATTAAAAATTAGAACTGGATTTGAAAAACCAGTAGATGTTAATGAATTTACATCAATGATTGATAATCTTGGTTTAGAATTTATTACTATTCACGGCAGAACAGTAAAAGATAGATTTTATAAAACTAAAATTGATTTAGATACAATTAAAAAGATAAAGAAAAACTTGTCCATTCCCGTTATTGGAAATGGTGAAATTATTGACACCGTTTCAGCAAAAAATTTTTTAGAATCCACGAGTGTGGATGGATTAATGATTGGACGTGGTAGCATTGGGAATCCAGAAATATTCACCCAAATTGATAAATTTCTTAAAAATGGTACTGAAATATCAATTGAAAATAATATTATAAAATGGGAGAATTATGTTAAACTTTATGAAGAATGTATTGATGATTATTTAGACATAGAAAATCCCATTGAATATCAAAAGGAAAAATTTAAGTTTACAGAAATGTATAGGAATTCGATATGGTTAACGAAATATATAAAAGATTCGACAGGTATAAGAAGAAACTTATCACGGGCTAAAAATATGGAACAATTAAGGTGCTTTTTTAAAGAAGTTATTCAAGTTTATAATTTTTAATCTGAAGTCGTAAAAATTAGAAGAATATAAACAATGAGTTGAATAACAAAAATAAAACCAATAATAGTAGCAATTAAAAAAATAGCTTGAATTACCATTCCAGCTGGAGTTGATGTCAACCTTTCAACAGTCCAGTTAAAATTTCCCTCTGATCCAGAAATAATAATATATAAATTGAAGCAAATAACCTCAATCATTCCATAAAGAAAAATTTTAAATAAAATTTGTTTCTTTGTCGATTTATGACTTGCTAATCTGCTCACATCGTTTCTAACTAATAAAAATCAATAAAGATTAAAAGTTACAGTTCTTTAAATTATTTTTTATATTTTGATAAGATTTCTTCTGGGGTGAATACCCCATCTTCAGTGATAATTCTACTGACCAAGCGAAAGGGAGTGATATCAAAAGCATAATTTAAGCATTCTACTCCTTCGGGGACGATTCGAACTTTACCAAGCACATAACTTACCTCAGTAGTATCGCGTTGTTCAATCTTTACATCATCCACAGTATCTTGAAGAGAAAGTGTTGAAGTAGGAGCTGCAACATAGAAAGGAATATCATTATCTTTCGCAGCTAAAGCAACTAAATAAGTGCCAATTTTGTTAAATACAGCATCAGATGTTACTCTATCTGTCCCTACAATTACTTTATCAATTTTTCCAAGACGCATTAATAACCCCGAGGAAGTGTCAGAGATAACTTTCACGGGAATATTATCATATTTCAGTTCATACGCAGTTAGCCTTGCACCTTGCAATCTTGGTCTAGTTTCATCAGCAATTACGCTTATTTTCTTGCCATCTTCAATAGCTGCTCTTATGGGAGCTAAGGCAGTTCCATATTGAACAGTAGCTAATGAGCCTGCATTACAATGCGTTAAAACCACATCTCCATCATTCAATAATGTTGCACCATTTTTTCCTATGTTTTTATTGACAGTAATATCTTCTTGCGCCATAATTTTTGCTTCTTCTACCACTAAATCTGATAATATTTGGGGATTATCAGGGAATTCTGTGATTATTTTCCATACTCTATCTACTGCCCAAAATAAATTTGAAGCGGTTGGTCTTGTATTTTTAATGATCTCCGCTGCTTCTTTCATATATAAGAGAAATTTATCTTTTGATAAAGATTTAAATTCAATCGTGGCTAAAGCCATTCCAAATGCGGCGGCTACACCTATAGCGGGAGCACCACGTATATTCATGACTTTAATAGAGGTGGCTACGTCTCTATAATCCGTGAATTCTAAAAATTTTAATTCATGAGGTAAAATCGTTTGATCGATCATCTTGACTTTATTATCCTCAGTCCATTCAATCGTTGGAATCATAGAATATGTAAGGTAACACTATTTAAAAATTGTTTTTAATAGTAAATACTTATTTTTATATAGAAAATATGATGAATCGTGGCGAGTTGATTTTAAAACTAAGTAAGAAAATTCATTGGATTGACTTTATTGATGAAATGGAAAAGCTCGGTTTCTTGAAGCGTAAATTAAATAATCAACAAAAATCACTTAATTCTGGAAATATTATGTTGGTTAATAATGTAATCGAAGGAGGTGCTATTAGAGATACATCTTTACTACATATAAATCCTTACATCATATTTCGACCAATAACTGAATATCAGTTATGTCATATTGTAAATGTCTCAAGAAAATATGAGATTCCAATAACTTTTGCAGGGGGTAAAACAGGATTATCAGGAGCTTATGCTAATTTTGGAATTATCGTTGATCTTGCTGATCTTCATTCAAATAAGGAAAAATTTCAAGTAGATTTGGAAAATGGATTAATCAATGTGGAGCAAAGTGTTTTAGTTTCCGATTTAATTAAAATCATCCCTAATGTTAGTAAAGGCAAATATATTTTTCCAATACAACCTGCAAGTTCTTTTAAATTACCAGTACGGATTGGAGGGATTATTTCAACCGAAGCAAGTGGTGTAACCTCTGGAAAGCTTGGTTCAGTTTCAAATTGGTTAATAAGTATTCGAGTGTTAACCCCCACAGGAAAAATAGTTAATATAAACAAGGGAGATCCTTATTTTACTAAGATAGTTAGAGGAAACGGTTATTTTGGTATTGTACTAAATGCCGTTTTTAAATTATATCAACCAGAAGCGAATCTTAAACAAGCAATTATCTTCGGAGACGATCTAGATTCAGCATTTAATGGGCTACAACAAGTATTAGATAAAAAAGTTTTCCCATTAGTTAGTGAATTTGTGATTTCTCCATTTAAACTACCAGGAGCATTTGCAAATTTAAGTGATACCATAAAATGGGCAACTCTTATACAAGGATCATTTGAGGAAGTTGAATCATTTGTTAAAGTTATGGAAAATCTAACAAATTGTTCATATAAATGGTTAAATGGTAATGAATTTGATGATTTTCTACAAGAAAGATCTACATTTGCTCTATTAATTCAATCTTCTGATAAATCATCTGACTTTATTGCATTTCCAGGATTTGAAGATGTTTTAAGTCCTCCTAAAAACTTACCAGAAATTTTATCATCAATTAATAATATTTTTGAAAGAAATGGTTTCCAAAAAATTATATTTGGTTACGGTCATATTAATTTTAGGCAGGGAATGGGATTATTATTACACGTTCGCCTCCCTGTCCCAATAAATTATTTTTATAGAGAGAATAGAGATAAAATTCAAGCCATATGCGAAACTGTTTATGAAGTTATACATACTTTAAAAAATCAATTCAACATTAGACATAAAGCAGAACACAGTCCCGGTCCTTTCAAGATCTGGCTTGAACCAGAATTCAGAGAACTCCTTAGAAAAGAAATAGACCAAGAAAAAGCTTTTATTAATCCACATTTAACTATTTTTCGAGAATTACAACTAAATAGATTTAAAAATTTAATTTCAAACGAGCAAGATTTAAACAGAATCGATCAGAATCTTACGCTGGCTGATCAGAAAAATCTTTTTGTTGAAGCAATGAAGATTTATATCTCATAAATAAGGGAAGAAAGAAAAGATTTAGTAAATTAAATGAGAACCTATTAGAATTGAAGAATATTAAGGATTTAAAAAAAGAATTTAATGAAAAATTATGAGTAAAACCCTACCGATTGTAAAATCTCCTATAATTTCATGTTCTCGTCGCACTGATATTCCTGCTTTTTTGATGGATTGGGTAATAGAAAAAATAAAAAGTAGATATGTGGATGTTGCTAATCCATTTTATCCTTCTCAAGTATCCAGAATCTCATTAAAACCAGAAGATGTCAAATGCTGGATGTGGTGGTCAAAAAATTTTAAGATTTGGATTGAATTATACCAGAATCAACCTGAAATTTTTAATATTTACAAGGGACATTGTTTTCAATTTACGATTAATTCACCATCAGAATTAGAAAAAAATGTAACAATCTCATTGGATGACAGGTTGCATCAATTGAAATGGCTTGTAGAGGAATTTGGCACTTTAGCGGTAAACTATAGATATGATCCTATTATAATTTATAAGTCAAAAAATTCAGATAAAATTAAGAATAATCTAGACAAATTTGAATATATAATTGAAAGGGTTTCTTCACTTGGATTAAAGGAAATGATTTTTTCCTTCGCAACGATGTATTCTAAAGTAGAAAAAAGGATGAGAGCAAGGAACTATATTCCAATCGATCCTAATTTTAGAAAAAAAAAAGAAATTCTCGAAAAATTAATCCAGATATGCGATAAAAATGGTATTTTAATGAAGGCTTGTTGTCAACCTGATTTACTCGATTTTAAAGGGATAAAACAAGCACATTGTATTGATGGAAAAAGAATAGAAAAAATCATTGGAGAACCTATTTCAAAAGCTAAAGATACAGGACAGAGAAAAGAATGTGGTTGTACAAAGTCAAGAGATATTGGAAGTTATATGGGGATTTTTAGATGTAAACATAATTGTGATTATTGTTATGCTTCACCAGCAAAGGATTAGATTTCAGTAGAATTTTTATAGAAGGTTAATTTAATGAAATTGTCATTTTTGTCAAAAAATGATGTGGATTTAATATAATATAAATTATTTAAGGTGAAATAAATGGTAATAGTTATGATTACGGCATGGTTTCCTCATGCTAAAGCCTCTGAAGCAGGGAAAATTTTTATTGAGACTTCAAAAAAGTTTCCAGGAGATAAATCGCTTTCTAAACAGCTCCTAAATAATGCTGTTTCTGCAACCAAAGAAGGTTACAAGGTAATAAGCGCATCTGAAGTTAAAGAAGGCAAACTTAAAGAATACAATGCCCAATTGCATAAATCCCTAATTTATGTAGCACAACAAGTCGAAGGTTACAAATATGAGGTTGAAACGATGTCTTCAATTGTTGAAGCAATGGATATTTTAGGGCTCAAACCTCCAGAATAATTCAAAAATTAAACAAATCTTTTTTTTTATTAATTTTTATGCTTATCCCAAAATTATTATTATGTGGCTAAATATTTATGTTAAGAATTATCGAAATAGGTAGGTGATTAGTCATAACTTTTGTTTTAGAAAAAAAATTAAAGAAAAGCTTTTTTTAAATATATTCCTATACTTTTAATATTAAATTATTAGGTGATATAAAATAGCAATCGAATTATTGGATATGACTCATGGTATCTTTACGTTAATATTTGTAATAATATCCATCATAACAGGAGCAATTATTATTTCAAAGTACTTTAAACTTAGAAAAAGCCAATTCCTTCTTTTTGGATTATTCTGGATTGGTCTTACAACTCCTTGGTGGCCAACCATAATAATTTTTATAATGACTTTATTCACAACTGCACCTGTGAGTATTGAAGCGTTTATCGTATTCGGTATAGCCTTCTTACCTATAACTATCGTATTAGGTCTCATTGCATTCTTAAAAGTCTTACCTATGAAGAAAAGGACAAAAACTATAATACTGATCTTAAATCTTTCAATTAATATATTTTATGAGATATTTTTCTTTATTTTCGTATTTACTGATATTTCAATGATTGCAGAACCTGGAACGTCGACTTTCATGATTAAATGGTCTGTACCAAGTCAAATTTATTTTATAGTAAGTCTATTGTTCTTTTTATATGTTGGACTTTCATTTTCAATAAGTTCTATAAAAGAGCAAGATGAAGTGATAAGTTTAAAAGGAAAATTTCTACTTGTTGCGTTTTTATCGTTTACAATTGGGACGGTATTAGACTTTGCTATTCCAATGACTTTAATCTATGTCATAGCTCGAATAATATTATTTACAAGTACTCTGGAGTTTTACATTGGATTGATGCTACCAAAATTTATTGAAAAAATATTTTTAAAAAATCAATAATCATTTTTCTTTTTTATATGTTTCCTACTAAAATGGAGATAATTAAGTATTCGTTTGATGCTCGTGATATTATTAACTATAAATCGTTTAACCAACCAATTTTTTCATATGAATTTAACTAAAAATCAAAAATAAAGAAATGAGAAGAATTAAATAAAGGGGTCTATTCATGAATAGTCAAGAGTTTAATGATGTTTATGATGTTGTTATAATAGGAGCAGGTAATGGGGGTTTAATTGCTGCTACTCAACTCGCAATAGAAGGAATAAAAGTGATTCTTTTCGAGCAACATAATTTACCAGGAGGATTTGCTACTAGTTTTGTGAGGGGGAGATTTGAATTTGAAGGTACTCTTCATGAATTATGTGATTATGGTCCAGAAGATAACAAAGGTTCGATTAGAAGGTTATTTGAAAATGATTTAGATTTACAGGTAGAATTTATAGAAATACCAGAGGCATTTAGACTAATATGTACTGACAAAAATGATCCGATTGATATAATTGTCCCTTTTGGTCTTGAAGATTTTGTTACCGCAATAGATACTGTTGCTGTTGGCAGCAAAGAGCCTCTATTGAATTATTTAAAGCTATCTGAAGAGATTAATCTAGCTATTACATATCTTACAGAATCAAAAGGAAATCCAGAGAAGGACATCCTATTAAAAAAATATAAGAATTTTTTAAAGTCAGTTCCCTATAGTTTAGATGAAGTCAATAATGCGTTAAAAATCCCTGAAAAAGCACAAAAAATCTTAGATGCATATTGGATCTATATTGGGATTCCAACTAATAGGGTTAATTTTACTTTTTATTCAGCCATGCATTACTACTTCCTCACTCGGAAGGCTTATTTCCCGAAATATAGAACACACGATTTTTCAACAGCTTTAGAATCTAAAATTCGAGAAAAAGGGGGGAAGGTTGAATATAATACGAGAGTGGAAAAAATTTTAGTGGATGACGGTAAAATTATTGGAGTTCACACTTCTAAAGGGGATAAAATACAAACAAATCATGTTATTTCAAATGCTTCTCCAACAATATTATTTAACGATTTAATTTATCCTAAGGAGGAAGTCCCAGATATCGCCTATAAATTTGTTAATGCCCGAAAACACGCAATTAGTTGTTTTTCTGTTTATTTAGGTTTGAATGCTTCGGCTGAGCAATTAGGAATTAGAAATTATAGTTATCACATTTTTGATTCAATGGATACAGAAAAAGTTTATAATTCTTTTAATACTTTAAATCCGCCTATGGTGCAAGCAACGACTTGTCTAAATAATATTATACATGATTGTACTCCTCCAAACACTTCAATGTTAATGATGACGACATTTTTCTTACCAGGGGTATGGGATAATGTAAACCCAAAGGATTACTTCAATTTAAAGTCAAAAATTGCATATAATTTAATTAGCTCTTTTGAGAAAGCACTAAATATATCAATTAAAGATAATATTGAAGAGATTGAAATTGCTACACCCCAAACTCTTTCGAGATATACAGGTGCATATCAAGGTTCTGCATATGGATATGAAAGTGATCCCTGGGATTCGTTTATCCCACGATTAATGGCAATGAATAATGAAAAATATATTGATGGTTTAGAGATATGTGGAGGGTATTCTTCTCAAGGAGTAAGTTATACAAACTCTTTAATTTCCGGACAAATATCAGCATTTTTAACTTTGCAAAAAATTAGAGGGTGGGAAAAATGAACGAGAACGAAAAAGAATTCAATCTCAGTATTAAAGGTAATATTCGAGATTTACTTGCATTTAAAAATTTGATCTCCAAAAGAAGTAAATTGATTCAAAAAGCCTCAAACCTCCCAAAGGGTGATCCAATTAAAAATCTTTCTAGAACCTTACATCCTCAAAAGCAATCATTAGTCATAAGTGAAATAAGAGAGGAAACTAAATCAACTAAAACATATCGCCTTATTTCAGAATCAGAACATATAAAATTAGCTTATTTTAGAGCAGGACAGTACTTGAGTCTAAAAGTGCAGGTAAACGGAATAGATATAACACGACCCTATTCGATTTCCTCATCTCCCTTAGATAGTCTTTATGGTTTTTATGAAATTACGATTAAAAAAGCAGAAGATGGGTTTTTAACTCAATATATATGGGAAAATTGGAAAATTGGTACCAAAATAGAAAGCTCTGGTCCCGAGGGTAATTTTTATTTTGAACCACTAAGGGATTCAAATCACATAGTAGGAATAGCAGGGGGTTCAGGTATCACGCCATTCAGTTCAATTGCAAAATCTATCATAAATGGAACAATTAACGCAAAATTAACAGTATTTTATGGAAGCAGTGAAGAGGATGACATCATTTTTTATGATAAATTCAAAGAGTTTGAAAAGAACTTTCCCAAACAAATAAAAATCATACATGTATTAAGCTGTGAGGAAATTAGTTTAGAAGGTTGCGAACAAGGATTCATTACTGCTGAAAAAATAAAGAACTATGTGGATGTGGAGGAATGTTCATTCTTCATATGCGGTCCTCAAATTATGTATGAATTTGTTGAGAAGGAATTAACAAGATTTAATCTACAACATAAGAAAATTCGTAAGGAATTATTTGGTGAAATAAAAAACATAGAATCTATTCCAAATTATCCTAAGGAATCCATTGGTAAAACCTTTTCAATTGAAGTCGAGATAGGATCTTTAATAACAGAAATTCCTGCATTAGCAACTGAATCGGTCTTAACAGCATTAGAGAGAGCAAAATTAGCACCCCCTTCTAAATGTAGATCTGGATCTTGTGGTTTCTGTCGTTCTGCGTTGATATCTGGTGACATATTCGTGAGGCCTTTAGATGATAAAAGAAGATCTGCTGATATATTACGTAATTACTTCCATCCATGCTCTTCATATCCTCTCTCTAATCTAAAAATTGTTGTACCCCGAGCACCTTGATTCTAAAAGAAAATTAAGGAACAGTATTAGTGTTCCATAAAATTTGAAAATACCCTGATTTCTGATTTTTATTAAAAAAAAGAGTAAATGCAGTAGACCTATAATTATAACTCATTATAATCTGGAAGAAAACCTATAAATAGCATGTAGATGGAACTAATTACAATTAAAATAAAAATAGGTGTTAGTAATCGTAAAAATTTTAAGAATAGATTTAGGAACACAAAAAATTGTCCAAGAATATTATCATAATAAAGATGAAGCAAAATATATTGGTGGAATGGGTTTAGCAACTGCCATCTTCACTCGAGAAGTGGATCCCGAAATTGATCCGTTTAATGGGAATAATCTTTTGATCTTCTCAGTGGGTCCATTTTGCGGTACAGCTATTCCTTTCTGTGGTAGATACTTTATTACAGCAAAATCACCGCTAACAAAAATTCTCGGGGAAGCATCTTCAGGAGGGTTCTTTGGTAAGGAGTTAAAATCAGCAGGATTTGATCTTGTCATCATTAAGGGAAAAAGCAAAACTCCAGTATATCTATGGATAAATGACGGAGTAGCAGAAATAAAAGACGCTTCTGAATTGTGGGGTAAAGGAACTCAAGAAACTGACGAAAAATTAAAAGATCTACTTGGAAACGATAAAATAAAAATAGCTACGATTGGACCTGCGGGAGAAAACTTGGTTAAATATGCGTGTATTATCAATGATAAGCATCATGCTGCTGGACGTTGTGGAATGGGAGCTGTAATGGGTAGCAAGAACTTAAAAGCGATTGCAATTCAGGGCACGGGTAAAGTACACATTCAAGATAAAGATAAAGTAAATGATGCGGCTAAAGAACTTAGAGAATTATTAAAAAAATCGGCATTAGGAATGGTAATGGCTGACTCGGGGACCCCTATTCATATAGATTCTATGTATAGTGTAGGAGATGTAATTATCAAGAATTATACAGAAGGAAGATGGATAGGGATTAAAAAACTTGGAGCAAAAGCAATGCAAGCCAGAGGAGAAGTAAAAATGCATGGTTGTTTTAATTGCCCAACAGCTTGCCGGGGTTTCTTAGAGTATCAAGGAAAATGGGTAACTCGTCCAGAATATGAAACTCTTGGAATGCTAGGATCTAATTTAATGGTTGATGACTTAGAAGTGTTAATTAAATGGAATCTAATAGTAAACGATTTAGGATTAGATTCAATCAGTCTAGGAGCAGTAATTGGATGTTTTCTTGAATCTATAGAAAAAAAACTGATTGATTTTGACGTAAATGAATTTAAGTTTACTGAAGATAACATTTGGGGCGAAGTTGAGCCGATAGAAAAGCTTTTTACAAAAATTGCTTATCGAGAAGGAATTGGTGATGAATTAGCTGAAGGAGTAAGATCTTTTTGTGAAATAAAGGGATTACCAGAAGAACTTTCAATGCACGGAAAAGGACTTGAGATTCCAGCTCATGAACCACGAGCAAATAATATGACGGCATTAGATTACGCTACAACACCCCGAGGAGCATATCATTGCTATGAACCGATGCATCTTTCCTCCTACATGAATCAAAAAGAAGAAATTGGTTTAACCGAACAAGTAGATCGCTTTGGAACGGGAGATGATGTTGCTGAAGCTGTTGTAAAAATTCAAGATGGCAGTGAGGCATATTCAGCATGTGGGGGGTGTATATTTGGATTCTGGTTCATCCATAAACTCACACCTTGGATAAATGGTCTTAATGGAATCACTGGTAGATCTTATACTGTTGAAGATTTCATGAAAGCGGGACAAAAAATTGTAAGAATGAAAAGAGATTTTAATGTAAAGTGTGGAATTAGCAAAGTCGATGATAATTTTGGGAAGCGATTTTATACACCCCTCGGAAAAGGTGGATCTAAGCAAAATATTCCTCCATTGGAAGGTTTATTGAAAAAATATTATCAAATTAGAGGCTGGAATGCTCAAGGAATACCGATATAATGTCCTTAAAAAAGAAAAAAAAAATTATTGAATTAGATCTGATAAAGAACTTCCTATTAAATCAATGATTTTCATATAGGATGCAAACATCAAGTCATTATTTACAGTAGAATCAAATGAAATCGATAGAATTAATCCCTCATTGAAAGAAATTAGCAGTATTTTTCCATCTTCTCCTTCAATATAACAAAATTTAAATCTTCCTTTGTTGATGTCTTTACACGCTCTTTCCATCAAACTAAACAGGGCTATAGTCATAGCAGCATAACGAGATTCATTTAATCCTTCTGGAAGTATACTACTTATTGGTGCACCGTCAACACTACTTATAAGAATGACAGCTTTTACACCATCAAGCTTCTTTATCATTCTCAGTATGAAAGATGCATTAAACAATTTATCTGAAAGTTTATATATTTTATATCTATCTAAAAACATTCCCGTCTCTTGTACTATGGCTTTTTCTTTTAATCTATTTATTGTAGTCCTTATCTTAGCTTCTTCAATCTCTGTTATTTCACTTAATTGAAGAGTAGTTAAAGCTTTTGTTTTTAATTCATTTATTATTTTTTCTGCAATAGTAGTCATACATTATCACTTGTTTAAAATTTAATTGTTATATGTATATCATTTTTAAGATAAAAAGATATGTTTATGTTATATTTATACAAATTTATCTATTTAAATGTTATGTTTATGTTATATTAATGAAATAAAATTAGTGATAGATACAAAATTAATTTATTTTGTTAAAACTCATTAAATTCAAAATCGGAGAAAATTGATTTAATTCTCTCCTTATTTTTATTATTTAACCATTCAGAATAGTTATAAGATGCTTTAATTCCTATTTTTTCTGGTTTTGCAAGCCAGAGGGGATTATAAGGTAATAATCCTATTTTTTTCGAATTTAAGGATTTTAGATAATTAGCTAAATTTGACAAGTTTTCATTCGTGTCTGTTATACCCGGAATGAGAGGAATCCGGGGTAAGAGTTCTATTGATTTATTTTTAAGGATATCTTCAAAATTTTCTAATATTCTCTCGTTTGATACTTTACAATATTTAGCGTGTAATTTAGAATCGTAAATTTTCAAGTCAAAATAAATAAGGTCAATATAAGGTAAAATCAATTCATAAAATTTTTCTCGATTGTAATATCCACTGGTTTCTATACATATATGAATTTCTTCTTTTTGGAGTTCTTTTACTAATTCACTAATATAATTTATATGATAAAGTGGTTCTCCTCCTGAGAGTGTTACCCCCCCACCTGAGTTTTCATAAAACACTTTATCCTTCAGTATTGTTTTCACAAGATCATGTATAGTATATTCTTTACCTATCAATTTCAAAGCCATATTTGGACAGATTTTCACACAATTACCACATAACGTACATTTACTTCGATCAATGCGAAATTCATACTCAAAATCAATAGCTTCTTGATCACAAGATGCTATACAATTCCCACATTCCGAACAAATCTGTTTATCAAACATTAATTCTAAAGAAGGAGATTTTGCTTCGGGATTTTGACACCACACACATGAAAGAGGACATCCTTTAAAAAATATTAAGGTTCTTATTCCCGGACCATCATCTAATGCGTTTCTTTTGATATCGACTACTAATGTTTTATCTATCATTACTTACAGCTATAAAAATAAAAAAAGAATTAAATTATTTTGGTTGATATTCATGTCGCTCAATTATTTCTAATTGCATATTTTTATTTAATTTTGTAAAATATGCATTATAGCCCGAAACTCTGACTAATAACCATCTATAATTTACTGGATTGACCATTGCATCTTTTAAAGTATCAGTTGATACAACATTAAATTGCCACTGCATTCCATTCAAATCAAAAAAGCTCTGAA